>NZ_JBQKUN010000004.1:0-318556 GCF_052156615.1 Nitrospina sp. P1_D6
TGACGTGCGCCCGGCCACGTTCGGTCAGTTTGCTGTACGTTCCCAGGTACCGCAACGCGCCCGCCTGCGTTTCCGCGTGTTGAAGCGGCGGGGGTTCCTTGAGGAATACCAGGTCCGGCGGCGCGCCGCCGGTGGTGCGTACGGGAGAAATTTGTACGAGCGTCATGCGGTCCGGCGCGACCGTCGATACTTCAAACAGGTACGCGGGCAGGATGTCGTGCGTGGTGGCGATGCGTCCATTCTGCACCGTGCCTTCACCGCCCAGGCATTCAGTATCGCCGCACGAGTAAAACGCCCACACTTCATTTTCTGTATTGATGACGAGACGGCTCGGCGGACTGCCTTCTTCGCGCCGCCAGTGCCCGGCAAGCAGGTTGTTCTTCGCTTCCAGTTGGCCGAAGGTGCGGCGCAGGGTTTGCGGATCACGAAAGCGCGCTTCGAACAACAGCCGGTTGGCTTCGAAGAAGTTGGCGGTCAGGCGGTCCGATTCCTCATTCAGGCTCCATATTTCGTAACCCACGCCGGTGAGCGCCACCAGCGGAAGGATAAGCAACCCCAGGTGACCGCCCGCGAGACCCGACCGCTTCCGCGTCAGCACCAGCGACGTGGCGCCGATGAGGTGGCCGAGCAGCGCCACAAGGATGATGATGAAGATATCGACGCGTATGGGGCCGGCCACCGTCGGGCCCCACACGAAAGTCATGAACACTTCGTAACCGGTGAGCAGGACACCCAGCACCGCGGCGGTGATCAATCCCTTGCGCCCGCCCTTCGCTTTCCATGCGGGAACTGCGTAGAGCAGGAGGCTGGCGACCGCCGTCCAGTAAAACCATAAAAATGCATTCATGTTGTTGTCACCCCGGGGTCCGCGTGCTCAGGAGCCCTGAAAATGATTCTTATTTTATCGGGGCCCTTTGATGCGCGCCCGGATCCCTTTATAAATTTCCATGACCACCAGGATGGACATCGCGATGGCCAAAAGAAATATCCATTGATTCAAAAACACCGGCTTCACCCCCAGCACTTCCTGAATGCCGGGCGTGTACATGGTCAGGATATGGATGCCCTGCGCGCCCAGCGTGCCGAACAGCAGAATCGGGTTGTTCATCGGGTTGATGGAAAACGCGGACCGGGTTTCCGATTTGCAGTTGGCCACCATGATGTTTTCAAAAAGCACCATGAGAAGCAACGTCAGATTGCGGTTGGATTCGATATCGACCCCGTTTTGGTGCATGTAATAAAAATGAAAGAACGCGAAGGCTCCCATCACCGCGGCGGAAAGGCCGACGCGCTCCAGCATCAACCGGTCGAAAACGGGCTCGTCCGGTTTTCGGGGCGACCGGGACAGCTCATCCCCTTCCCCCGGTTCGAACGCCAGCCCGACGTCCTGGATTCCGTTGGTCACCAGGTTGAGCCAGAGGATCTGCACCGGCGTGAGGGGCAGGGGCGTGTTGAACACCAGGCTGAGGGAGAACATCAGGATTTCCGCCGCGCCGGTGGCGACCAGCAGGTACACCACCTTGCGAACGTTGGCGTAGGCAATGCGCCCTTCTTCGATCCCGGCCACGATGGACGCGAACCGATCGTCGGTGAGGATCAAATCCGAAGTTTCCTTCGCCACGTCGGTGCCGGTTTTGCCCATGGCGATGCCCACATTCGCCGCCTTGAGAGCCGGGGCGTCGTTCGCACCATCCCCCGTGACGGCGACGAACCGCCCCAGGTCCAGCAGGTGCCGCACGATCTCCAGTTTCTGCTGGGGTTCGACGCGGGCGAAGACGCGGGCCCTGTTGATCAGCGCCGCTTTTTCTTCCGGGTCCTGGACTTCTTTCAGCTTCACACCCGAGACGACGTCTTCCATGGTGCCGGCCAACCCCAGTTCCCGGGCGATGGCCAGCGCCGTCTTGGGATGGTCGCCGGTGACCATGGCCACATCGATTCCCGCCTTCCGGCAGGCCGCAACCGCGTCCGCCGCTTCCGGTCGCAACGGGTCGATCATCCCCACCAGTCCCATGAAAGTGAGTCCCTGCATCCGGTCGACCAGAGGCGAGTCCGTGTCCGGGCCCGATTTTCCCGCCAGAGCCAGCACCCGGTAACCGGCCTCCGCCAGGTGTTCGGCCTGCTCAACCACCGCCGGGGCATCGACCGGGCATTCCCCGTCCTGGGTGATCATGGTGGCACACATCGGCAGGATTTTTTCATAAGCCCCTTTGACGGAGATGCATCCCTCATCCGGACCCTTGTGCAGGGTGGCGGCATACTGGTTTTCGGGTTCGAAAGGAATTTCCCGGACCAGTTCGAACCGGTCCTGAAGGCTGTTGGGATTGATCCCGGATTTGTAGGCAAGAACCAGAAACGCCAGGTCAACGGCATCCCCATACCCTCCCCAGGCTCCATTTTTGTGAAGCAGTTCCGCGTCATTGCAAAGGGCCCCCGCCGTAACCAAAGGCGCGAGGAGTTTGGACTGCAGGGCGGGATTTAGGCCCTCCGCCGACCCGACCGCCCCTTCCGGGGTCAGCCCGCTTCCCTCAACCGGGAAAGGCGACAGGCCGGGCAGGACGATCAGTTTGACGGTCATTTGATTGACCGTCAGCGTTCCGGTCTTGTCGGTCGCGACAAAATTGCACGATCCCAGCGATTCCACCGCCGGGAGTTTGCGCACGATGACGTTGCGTTTCGCCATGCGCCGGCTGGCGATGGCAAGCGCCACGGTCAGCGCGACAGGCAATCCTTCCGGAATGGCCGATACCGCAAGGGCCACGCTGAACATCAGAACATCAAACCAGCCCTGCCCCATCAGAAGCAGGTACGTGGCCATCATCAGGGTGATCAACAGCAGGGCCACCGCGATGTTTTTTGTGAACGCTTCCATGCGGATCAAAAGCGGCGGCTTGGCGGACACCCCCGTTGCCAGGGAACCCGCGATCTTGCCCAGCTCGGTCTTGTAACCCGTGGCAACCACCAGGCCCCGGCCACGCCCGCGGGTGACCATCGATCCCGTGAAGGCCATGTTCTTCCGGTCGGCGAGCGGCGTGTTGGCGGCAAGCACCGCACCTTGGTCTTTGCCGATGGGCAGCGACTCCCCCGTCAACAGGGATTCGTCGATTTCAAACGAATAGGTGTGGATCAGGCGCAGGTCGGCGGGAACCTTCCTGCCCGATTCGAGCAACACCACGTCCCCCGGCACCAGGTTCTCCGCATCCACTTCAAACACCTCGTTGTCCCGCTCCACCAGTGCCCTGGAAGCGCTCATTCTTTTTAAAGCCAGCGCACTTTTCTCCGCGCCGTATTCCTGTACCGTGCCAATGATGGCGTTGATCAAAAGCACAGCCCCTATGAAAAGGGCGTCCGTGTAAACTCCAAGTAAAATGGAAACCACTGCGGCCACGAGGAGGACATAAATCAGGGGATTGAGAAACTGGCGGAGGAAAATTTCGAGGGCGGTCGGAGGGGGTTTGGCAGGCAGGACATTGCGCCCGTATTGCTGCAGGCGGGACGCGGCATCTTCGGAGGCAAGGCCCTTTGGAGAAGAACGGAATCGTTGATACGCACCGTCAACATCCAGCGCATGCGCGGGCTGGGCAGGTGTATCCACAAAAGCCTCCCAATCAAAATTTTAATTTCTCCGGCTTTGATTTGAAACGCATGCCGGAGATCGGCTAGCAACCGGCCTCTGCTTCCATCCGCCTGCCGCAGAAGGTCCCTCACACAGCCTTGCCAACAGGAGATGCTTACAGATAACTGCATTTCCCGACGGGATTCAATTCCAAAGTTTGCATAGAAACGTCCCCCTGGTTCCAGCAACCGGTTGGGTGAACTCGATTGCACCTGAACCCTTTCCGGATTCCCTGCGGTGAAACCAGGAAGCATTTTTAACTGTCACCCGCGGTCAATTGATTGTAAATTTGACGCAAACCAGTCATCCGGAAACGAAATCCGAACTGTCATTCAAATTGTGAGGAGATGGCCCATGACCGACCCGATTTTAGAGCACCTGGGTCCGCTGGCACCGCTTGCGGGAACCTGGGAAGGCACGAAGGGAGACGACACCGCACCTTCCGACGACCGCGGCGTGGAAAAAAACCTGTTCCGCGAACGCATCACCTTCGAACCGATGACCCCCGTCACCAACCACGAACAAATTCTGTTTGGCCTGCGCTACGCCACCACGGCCTGGCGGCTGGAGGAAACCAGTCCGTTTCATGAAGAACGTGGTTACTGGATGTGGGACGGGAGAGCCAAACAGGTGCTGCGCTGTTTCACCATTCCCCGCGGGATCAGCGTGCTGGCCGGGGGCACGGCGGTGCCGGATGCCAGGTCCTTCGAGATGGTGGCAGAGGTCGGATCACCCACCTACGGCATCTGCTCCAACCTATTTTTGGACGAGGAGTTCAAAACCGTGCGGTACGAATTGAAGGTGGTGGTGCACGATAACGACAACTGGAGCTACGAGGAGGACACGCAGATCCAGATCAAGGGTCAGAGCGAGTTGTTTCACCATATCGACAAGAACACGCTGACCCGCGTCGAGCTGTGAGGGAAAAAAAAACCGGCGGGGCGAAAGGCCCCGCCGGTTCGAAAGTGGTTCGTTATGTTACCTCGGCTGAACCTTGGTGGCCTGCGGGCCTTTCGGGCTCTGACCCGCTTCGAAATCCACCGCCTGACCGTCGGTCAGCGTCTTGAAGCCGTCCCCTTGAATCTCCGAAAAATGAACAAAATAATCTTTGCCATCTTCGGACTCGATGAAACCATAACCTTTGCTTTCATTAAACCACTTTACAGTGCCTTTAGACATACTCTTGCTTCTCCTGTTGGTGCGTACGCCTTGCCGGTGAGGTTCGGCGCGTAGCGCCCCGATTTTTATTGGGGTTGTTCATTCAAGGGTGCTTCATGGACAGCCTGCGGTTACAAAAAAACCATCCCGAGGGATGGCCGCGTAGAAAACTTCCTGTCTTAAACTCTACCTCACCCCGAGCGCGGATTCCGAGAATCCTGCTACCCGTTGACTTGCGTCAACCCACATTGTCCTTTCCACGGTAACACGCTTTTTTGGCAAAAGATATCTAAAAAAAGAGTTCAAGCGGATTCCTCATCCAGCTTCTTTTCCCAGTGAAAAACGCGCATGGGGGGCAGGTTGCGCCATTCCACCGCCGCCCGGGCCCGCCCGAAATGGGGTCGCGACAGCCTGGCTACGCGCCGGCTCACCTGGTAAGCCACAAACCGGCCTTTGGGAGCCAGGTTGTCCGCAACGGTGGCCAGAACCCGGCTGCCATGTTCCGGGCTCATGGTGCTGAACGGAATGCCCGACACCACCACATCCGGCGTATCCAGTCCATACGTTTGCAGGATGTTTTCCAGTTCCTCCGCCCGTCCCTGGTGGGCAATGAGGCGGTCGTCCTGGATCTGGTTGAGCGCACGGTGAAAGCGGTCGTTGACTTCGATGCTGAGCAGGGTGGCATCCCGGGGCATGGCACGCAGGATGGCCCGGGTGGTCCCACCGGTGCCCGCTCCCAGTTCCACGACGGTCCCTGCTGTCGCGATCCGACACCGTTCCAGAATGCGTTGCTCCAGGTATCGGGAACTGGGAACGATCGACCCGATCTGCAAAGGGTGTTTTAAAAATTCACGAAAAAACAGAAACCCCCCGTTCAATTTTGGGCGGCCATTGTTGGTTTTCATCATGTCCGATTGTGGGGTTTGAATTGAAAATACAATTTTGGTCAGAAATTCATTATACAGATCACATGTGAGGCCGCAATCCACCCTGCCTTGAATCAGGGTTTCGACCCCACCACAAATGTTTCGCGTCGAAGACTTAAACTGTTCTTATAAAAAGTTTCTATTTCTAAAATATGGAAATCCAAACCTTTCTGTCCGGTATCCGGTGTCCGATGCAATTTAAACTTTTTTATGAATTTGAAGGCCTTACACTAATTTTATCCGTCATTGAACCTGTTTTTTAGGGCATAGCGCTTTTTTTTTACGCAAGCAGGCGGATGACACCGAGCTCAATCAATGGGAGGAAATGCCGCCCGGGAACGCGGCCTGCAGGAAACTTGAGGAGGGGAAAGGAAATGTTTTCCAACCAACTGCTTGAAAAAGGCAAAGCGGCTCATAAGCAGGGCCGGTATGAGGAAGCCATTCAATTTCTCGAACAATTTCTTGAATCGCACCTGACACAATTGGGCGAAAACCATCCGGTTGTTGCCGCCACGTGGTTCCGGCTGGGCCAACTTTGGATGGAAAGAGGCGACCCGAAACAAGCGCTGACCCAGTTCGCAAAGACCAAGGACAGCCAGATACGGAATCTCGGAGAAACCCATGTTCATTTGACCAACACCTGGAACCAGATGGCCGCCGCCTGCGTGGATCAGGGAGATTACGACCACGCCATCGAATGCCACCAGGAGGCTTTGAATATCAGCCTGCGGCATTACAGCGAATTCCATCCCTCGGTCGCGTTGACCTGCAAGAGCCTTGGGATGGTGTGGTACCGCAAGGGCGATCTCGACCAGGCGCTTACCTATATCCAAAAAGCACTGGGCGGTTTCCGGGTGATCTGCGCGGAGGACCATCCTCTTCTCGCCCAGACCTGGAACAACCTCGGTATGATTTGCGAAGCGCAGGGTAATCACAGCGAAGCGAAGAGCTATTTCACCAAGGCCTTGAATGTGGCACGAAAAGCGAAACTGGATACATTGAAATTCACGCTCGAACAGAAACTGGAACAGGAAGAAACCGCTCCCTCCGAACCCCAGAGCTCCGAACCTCAAAAAGCGGCTCCACAATCCGACAGCCCCTGTCCCCAATCCGCAAGCGATCCACAAAACCTCGTTACCGGCTGATTCCTATTTCCGGGTCCCGGTGGTTCCGCCTGCGCCGCCGGCAAACATTCAAATTGTACAAACCTAATTACGGCCTGCCTTCATCCAAATAGAAAGACACCTCCGCGCTCCCGGTCCGGAATGGCTCCGGTTGCAGCTACCCCCGAACCGGCCGGCCAACGGAGGCCACCCCAAGGAGGCCGTTCATGAAAGCATCCGATCTGTTTGTGCGTGCTCTCGAACAGGAAGGCGTCGAAGCCATATTCGGCGTGCCCGGCGAGGAAACGCTGAACCTGATGGAATCCCTGCGTCAATCCAACATCCAGTTCATCCTCACCCGCCATGAGCAGGCGGCAGGATTCATGGCCGCCACCTATGGCCGGCTGACCGGCCGGGTGGGGGTTTGTCTGTCGACGCTCGGGCCCGGCGTGACCAATTTGGTGACCGCCGGTGCATACGCCCAATTGGGCGCGATGCCCATGCTCATGATCTCCGGCCAGAAACCGATCAAGAAAAGCAAGCAGGGACGGTTCCAGATCGTCGACGCCATCGCCATGATGCGGCCGCTGACCAAGTCCACGCGGCAGGTGGTCCATGGCAACAGCATTCCCGTCATCGTGCGCGAGTCGGTGCGGCTGGCGCAGGAAGAACGCCCTGGCGCGGTGCACATCGAACTGCCGGAAGACATCGCCGAAGAAGAGTGCACCTCCCAGCCGTATCCGGTCCAGGCCGTGCGCCGACCCCACGCGGATGAACTCGCCATCGAGCAGGCCGCCGGAATGCTCATGCAGGCGAAACGGCCTTTGGTGCTCATCGGCGCGGGCGCCAACCGTTACCGAACCAGTCAGGCGCTCAAGCAGTTCGTCGATCACACGGGCATCTATTTTTTCAACACGCAGATGGGCAAGGGCGTGGTGGACGAACGGCATCCGAAATTTCTCGGCACCGCCGCGCTTTCACACAAGGACTATTTGCACTGCGCCATCGAGCAGGCGGATCTCATCCTCAACGTCGGCCACGACGTCATCGAAAAACCGCCGTTCTTCATGCACGCCAGCGGCGCCACCCAGGTCATCCACGTCAATTTCTTTTCGTCCAACGTGGACGAGGTGTACTTTCCGCAACTCGATGTGGTGGGCGACATCGCCGACAGCATCGAACGCCTGCGCGAACAGGTGAGCCCTGCCGCGCACTGGGACTTCAGTTTTTATGAAAAGGTGAAGCAGGAGTTGGAACAGCATATCGAGGAAAAATCCGCGCTGAAACGGTTTCCAGTGGGACCGGAATACCTCGTCGGCGAAATCCGCCGCATCATGCCGGACGACGGCATACTCGCCCTCGACAACGGCCTGTACAAAATCTGGTTCGCGCGCAATTACAAGGCATACGGACTCAACACCCTGCTTCTCGACAACGCGCTGGCCAGCATGGGCGCGGGACTGCCTTCGGCCATGGCGGCGCGCATGGTGTTTCCGGATCGCAAGGTGATGGCCATTTGCGGTGACGGCGGCTTCATGATGAACGCACAGGAACTGGAAACCGCCGTGCGGCTGAAGCTGGACCTGGTGGTCGTGGTGCTGTGCGACAACGCGTACGGTATGATCAAGTGGAAGCAGACCGGACTCGGATTCCCCGCGTTCGGTATGGATTACACCAACCCGGACTTCTGCAAATTTGCCGAGGCCCATGGAGCCACCGGGCACCGGGTGAAGCGGGCGGAAGAGTTGTCGCTGGTGTTGAAGGAATGCCTGGACACGCCGGGCATCCACCTGGTGGAGGTGCCGGTCGATTATTCCGAGGATGAAAAGGACCTGATCGAGGAGATCAAAACCAAAACCGCGGCGTTGCAGGAATGACCTCCGCGGGAAAACACGGCACCGTCATGAAAACGTTTGGACGGTGCCGGACCGCAGCCGGCGGCTTCAGGCTTTTTTGCGGGTTTTCGTCGTTTTCGTCTGAACCGCTTTGGCGGGGGCTTTCTGCGCTTTGCCGGGTTTGTTGTTTTTGCGGAACATGGACGGCTTTTCGATCAGTTGCGCCGAGCGTTTCCGCAGGGAGTTTACGGAGATCACTTTCTTCAGGTTTCCTGAGCTGTCAAATACCTTTACTTCATGCATGGACCGATATCCTTTTGGGTGCGGCAGGAGGGCCCGGAAAGGGGAGCGAGGCACAAAAAAGGCCATCGTTCGGGATGGCCGGCACTCAAACCTTTGTTTTATAAGGCTTTTTGTTTTTTCCGGGACTCCGGCGGGCGCCACCTTCTGCCTGTGTCAAACCATCTACACTCTGTTTTGTTCCTTATTATAACACAGGCTTTGCACCTTTTGGAGGCCATTTGCCGGGCTGCCATCGGTCGCCCATTATGGCAAATAAAAGAGCCCCCGGCACGCACCCGGTCCCCGGGCGGGGAATCGGAATCCCGCGTCAACCCACAGGCGGGGTCCAGTAGGTCCATAAATAGTATCCGCCCCAGACCAGCAGGCCGACACACACCAGGATCAGCCAAACGGGAACATATCCATGCCGCTCACGGATGCCTGCGGTCTGGTAGGAGTACTCCGCATCCAACCCGCTTTTGCTTTCGGTGGCCTGCCGGCCGGTTTGTCCGGTTTTGTTTTCCATCATCAACGTCTCCAATGACACCCTGAAAATAAATTTCGGTCCGCTCCCGCGATCCGGAAGAAATCAGCCGCCCAGCCTGGTATCACTGATTTCGGTCAATTCCACCACCTTCTCCTGCAACCGGCCCTGGTTTGCCGCGTTGGACATCATCGCCCAGATGTTCCGGCGAGCGTCCTCCAGCGCCTCGGGGTCCACCCCGACCGCCAGCAGACGGTCTTCATAGGTTTGGACGCGCAGGGACTGAACGAAGTGCACGATGTCCCACACCTGTTTGGCATTGAGCGCACCCTGAAACGCGGGCATGGGGTCGCCACCGACCCCGTTCATGATGGTGCGGAACAGGTGCCGGCTGTCGTGTCCCAGCTTCACACCGCCTTCCTCCCCGGCGGGCAGAGTGAAATTGGCGGGCTGGATGGGAAATCCCCATGCGTCATTCAGGACCTCGGCGAGCGGTCCGTTGCCCAATCCCTCGGCACCGTGGCAGGACTGGCAGTTCTTGACATACAGCTTGCCCCCGTTGTCAATGGACGCAAGCGTCACCGGTGTCTCCCGGGGAACGGCGATGGGATCCTTCACCTCTTCTTTCTCCCAACGGTCGGAAAAGGTTTTGATGTACTGGATGACCGCCAGCCGTTCGTTCTGGGTCAGGTTGTGCCACGGTGGCATGCCCGTACCCCACAATCCGTGCGTGATGGTTTTGAACAGATCTCCATCCGTGGGCAGAGCGTTCTGGCCCGGCGTGGAGTGGAACTTGAAAATGCCCAGGGTGAAGTCCCGCGGTTTGGGATCGAGGAACCTGGCCGACGGGCCGTTGCCGTCGCCTTCGTCCCCATGACAGCCGGAGCAGCGGTTTTCATATATCTTTTTTCCCAAAGGCAGAAGGTCTTTTTGAATGTGACTGCCGGGGTTCACGCTGGCACCGACGGACAGGTTGGTGGATACGAAGTTCTCCCGCCAGTCGCCGATGGCGGTGCCCAGCCTCTGGATATACGCGACCAGCGCCTTGCCGTCCTTGTTCAGCTTCGGCGCTTCGCCTTCCTTTTCCGGCTCCTCGAACAGCCACGGGAAACGCGGCATGATGGAATCCTTCTTCACCGCCTGCGGGTCCCAGTGGTGCGCCGCGTGCCAGCCGTCGCTGTAACGCCGGCCGACGCGGGTGAGATCGGGACCGATCCGCCGCGTGCTGAACAGGTGCGGCAGGTCGTGCACGTATTCGCCATTCTGCGACACCGGACCCCAGCGAAAATTCTCACCCGTCACCGGGCGCACGTACTGCGAATGGCAGTACCAGCACCCTTCACGGATGTACACCTCGCGCCCGCGTTCCTCCAGCGGCGTGTAGGACGGCACGTTGATCTTCGCATCGGCCACCACATCGGTCACCTGCGCGCGCTGTTGTTTGTTCGTCACGTACGGCGCGATGCCCTGCGTGCCGACGGCAAGGCCGAACAGGAAGATGCCTGCACCGACCACGACGCCGGAAGGCGTCTCCAGCCAGTTTCCGCCCTTTTTGAGCGGGGCCATCGGCACCTTCTCACCGGTTTGCTCGATGGCGGCCATGGATTCCACGGCGACTCCCGTCTGCGCGGTTTTATAAAAGTTGATGAGCATGAGCAGGATGGCAATGTCCATGGAAAGGCCGCCCAGCGTGCGCGCCACCCACCACGGTTTCATTTCGTTGATGGTATCGACGAAGTTCGCGCCGTGCTCCAGCATGGAACCTTGAACGAAGCCCTGCGCCGTGAGGCCGACCGCCATCACGCTGAATCCGCCGATGGTCAGCCACAGATGCCAGCTTGCCAGCTTCGGGCTCCACAACTGCTTTCCAGTGAGACGCGGCCAGACGTAATACATGCCGCCGACCACCCACACCACCATTGAACCGAACACGGTGAGGTGCGAATGCGCGATGACGAAATCGTTGAAGTGCGTGAGCTCCTGCATTCTGCGGAGCGCTTCCACGGATCCCTGGAAACACCCGAACAGGTAGTACACCGCACCAAGAATGAGAAACTTGCCCGCGTAGGCATCGGCGTCCGTGCCGCCCAGCACCTGCCCCCATCTTCCGCGAACGGTTCCGAAAAAGTTCACGATCACCGTCCACACGGGAATGATCAACAGCATGCTGGTGACGATGGAGATGGTCTGCGTCCAGTAAGGGATCGGGCTGAACAGGTAATGATGCGTACCCACAAAGGGATAAAACAGCGCGAGCGACCAGAATCCCAGCAGCGACAGCTTGTGACTGAACAGCGACTGCTTTGCTGCAAGCGGCAGGAAGTAGTAAATAATGGCGAGTCCCGCCGGAGTCAGCCACAGACCGACGATGTAGTGGATATAAAGCCCGTGCATGGCGGCGCTGTCCACACCGGTGAACGGACCGTACGGCAACACGACGTTACCCAGCACGAGATTGAACACGGTCCACACGAAAGCCGCGGTGATGTACCAGAGCGACACGTAAAAGCGCGGCTCGCGTCGTTGAAACACCGTGCCCAGCACCTGCACCGTCACCATGCCAAGCACAAAGAATCGCAGCAGGTTGAACGGCCAGGTGAACTCGCCGGCTTCGAACCCCATGTTGTGACCGAGCAGAAACGATCCGGTGCCCAGTATGAGAAACGCATTCCACAACCACAACAGCCAGTGCCCCCACTCTTCCCTGTAAATACGGCGACCGCAAAGGCGCGGCACGGCGTAATACATGAGCGCGATGAACAGGGTTGAAAACGCCCCGAAGATGACTCCATTCACATGAACCGGCCGCATGCGGCCGAAGGTGAACCAGGGCGTCTCCCCCAGGAATTCAGGATTGTGGAATTTGATCGAAACAAAAACCCCGATGAAGGGGAATATCGTGAGCCAGATCAGGCCCCACCATCCCCAGGACTTCACCAGGGGTTTGTTGACAAGTTGGTCGCTATCCATAAAACCGATCCCTTTCGTTGAAACAAACCGTTTATTCAACTATTACCGGGAAAACGTGTAAAACGTCATACAACCAACTTAGTTCCTCTCTGGAAAACCCGTCAACCGGTACCCGGCCAGAAAAACGGGACCGCTCTCGGACAGCAGCGACCGCAACCTCCCGTAAAAGACCGAAAACAAAGGTTGTTCCGAAGTGCCGGAAAAACTCACACAAAATGTAATGCAGCTTCGCCTGCGCATTGAAAAAATTTTATTTGATGCCTGATCGGGCCGCACCAAGATGCGATGGGAAAGAGGAACGGGCGCCTTCTCCCCTGTTTTGAAATTTAGTGGAAATTTCAGGCAAAAGAATCGATTTTTATAGTAGGGAATCTAAATAAGAAACGACATGAATCAAAATCCGGAAAAGGAGGCTTTCATGAAACACTGGAAACTGACCGCGGCTATTGTTTTTTCTTCCCTGCTGATTGGATTCTCCGGGTGCGGCCTGTTGCACGGAAAGAAAACCGTCACCCTGGACGAAGTTCCCGAACCGGCCCGAAGCGTCATCCAAACCCACACTTCCGGAAATGACATACAATCCATCAATGTAAAACATAAGGAAGGTCAGCACCTTTACATTGTTCATTACAGGACCGGCGTGGAACTGGCGGAACTCAAGGTAACGGAAAAAGGTACGGTCAAGGAATGGGAACAAGGCGTCAAACTGGAAGATCTTCCTGAAGCGGTTCGAGCCACCGTCACCCGCCTGACCGACAGGACGGAAGTGAAAGAGCTGGTCAAGGAAATCGAGGATGGACACATGTTTTACGAAGTGGAATTCGTAAAAGACGGCAAGGAAAACGAAGTGAAGATTGCCGAAGACGGCAGCATTCTTGAATGGGAAACGGAATGAAGCCGGTTTATTGGCCCTGATCTGGGAGGTCAATGATGCCGAACAGCGTTTACAAAATCATCGAACTGATTGGAACGAGTGAAAAGTCCTGGGAGGACGCCGCCAAAAAAGCGGTGGAAACGGCAAGTCACAGCCTGGAAGATCTTCGCGTGGCGGAGATCAAGGAACTCGATATGAAAATCGAGAATGGCAAGGTGGCCACCTACCGGGCGAAGGTGGCGCTTTCTTTCAAGTACCACGGGAAGGGCTGATCGCTTATTCCCACCCGTTCGCAATCCGGCAAAACAACGAGTTATAAAAACCGGTCTCATTCAGGGGCCGGTTTTTATTTTTTATCCCGTTGGCGGTTCAATTTTTCCCTCCAACCGGGCGGGAGCTTGCCCGGAAAATCATTGAAGCGTTTTTTTGATTTTCTTCAACAGCCAGCGCGCCCACGCAAACTCCATGGCAAGGATGGCCAGCCCTGCAGGGATCACCACCAAGGCGGGACCCGGTGTGAAGATCAATATCACGCCCACAAACAACACGGTCATTCCCACGACGAAGACCACCAGCCGACGTCCTCCCCGTTCTGTCAGGCGTGCCACGGTCCGCACTCCCTCTGAAATCGTTTCGAACGTTCCTGTTTCCCCTCCCCGCAAATCTGCATAAGACATCAACGCCCCCAGGCCCAATATGCCTGCAATCACGCCCAGCGACACTTCCACCGGAACAGGAAAGTGGTGTGTGAGGATCATCTTGACGCCGATGAAACCGAGGATGAACAAAAGGCAGATATTGAGATAGCGGAACCGCGTCACGGCCGCCACCGCGAAGTACATCGACCGCAATCCGAGAATGGCGAATATGTTCGACGTGTACACGAGAAAGGTGTCCCGCGTGATGGACAGGATGGCGGGTATTGAATGGACCGCGAAAACGACATCGGAGGATTCCACCAGTATGTGCGCGATAAACAGAGGCGTGGCCATCCACCGCCCGTCCTGTCGAACGAAAAACCTTTCCTTCTCAAGTCGCATGGTGACCGGAATCAACACCCTCACAAATCGCACGAGCGGGTTGTGGTCCGGGTCGATGCTCCCTCTTTCCGCCAAAGGCATACGGGCAGCGGTGATTATCAGGAGGCCGCCAAATACGTAAAACATCCAGTCAAACCGGTTAAGAAGGGAGACGCCGAATCCGATCATCATGCCGCGCAGAACCACTGCAAGGAGAATGCCCCAGAACAATACCCGGTGATGATATTTGAGAGGAATGTGGAAATACTGGAAAATGAGGAGAAAAATAAAGATGTTCTCCACGCTGAGCGACTTTTCAACCAGGTATCCGGTAAAAAATTTGAGTGCCGCCTTGCGTCCGCTGTGGTCTTCCATGAGCGCCGTCGCGCCGAAAAGCTGGTATTCATACAGAAAGTAAATGAATACGTTGAACGCCAGCGCCAGCACCACCCAGAACGCAACCCACGCCAGCGCCTCCTTCACCGGCATCTCCCGGTGTTTTTTGTGGATCACTCCCAGGTCCAGGACCAGCAGGAACAAGATCATCACCACAAATCCAATCCACACACCCACCATGCACGCCTCGTTTCGGTTGGTTTCCCAGTTATTCAGGATTTCAGTCTAGCGTTCAAATCCTGTTGCGGGACATAAAAAAAGAGCCGGTTCCCGGAAGGGAAACCGGCTCTGTATATACAGATAACAGGTACCGCTGATACCAACGCGCACCTGGGTCAAAATCTCTGCAACAATTCCATGGTGACGGCTGCGACCAGCGCTACGGCAAGAATGATTCCAAAACCGCGGGCCATCATGACATGCATGTTGCCGGCTGGAAACATTTCTCCGCAGTTGGAACACCTGACCGACCAGTTGGTGATCGGTGCGTTGCATTCACAACACGTCGTCTTGTCCACAATGCCCTGAATCATCAAAAACACCTCCTTACAGGATTTCAAAAACGGGCGTGGTTGATACGTAATTTAATTTACCGGCTGCCACGCATCCATCTTGTTCTGCGCAGTACGGATCTGATTGGCGCTCATCAGACGCTCCAGTTTGTCGCGCAAGAGAACCATATCGTTGTAATCCTTGTCGGCCGGACGCGAAGTGTTGACGGCAAGGTTCACCCACATATGGGCCAGGACCAGGTCCTGCGGCACACCCTGACCCTTGTAGTGCAGGTCGGCCAGCATGAACTGGGCCTGCGGCATGCCCTGGCTGGCTGCCTGCTGATACCAGTACGCGGCTTTTGCGTAATTCTGGATCACGCCCTGTGACAATTCGTACATCGCACCCAGACGGTACTGTGCCGTGGCGTTTCCCTTCTGGGCGGCAAGCTCGAACCATTTGAAGGCGCTGCGAAAATCCCTGGCCACGCCCTCGCCTTCAAAATACATCTTGCCAAGATGGAAACGGGCTTCCGCACCACCCTGCCGCGCGGCTTTCAGATACCAGCGGCGGGCAAGCGTGTAGTCCTGTTCGACACCCAGGCCATTGCGGTACAGATGCGCGACCTGTGTCTGCGCCCGCATGTGGCCTTCCTCTGCCAACGGTTTCAGGATGTCATGGGCTTTTTGGTAATCGTTGAAATTCAAAAACTGGATTCCCTCCTGGTAGCGGCCTTCCGTTGCACCCGCCAGCATGAGAGAGACCACCAGCAGTCCCATAATTGAAAAACATTTCTTATGTATGCAATGCACGAGGAAAACCTCCTTTCGATTCGTCATTCCCTTTTGGAACTAAAAATAAAATGGATGTCTGATTTGTCAAACCCATGACAGGATCAGTTTTAAGAATCATCTTCAAAATCGTCAAAACTTCTTTAATAAAAACCAATTCAAGTTCGCAGAAATTTTTCCAAAGCAGCGTGTTCAATATCCCTTCCCTTTCGCAATAAAGGGTTTGGCGTCTATAATCATAAATAAGGCATGTACCGTCTGAGGGGAACGAATAGTGGTCATCAAACAATTGTGGAAACGTTTCATAAAGTGGGAAGCGCACGAAGGGGTTCTTTTGTGTCTGGCGGCCATCTTCGCCATTGGCCTGGCAAATTCGCCTTTTCACGTTTCCTACAACGACTTCATTGAAACATTGGTGGAAATCCGCGTTGACGATCTGGTGGTTTCCAAACCCCTTCGCATCTGGGTGAACGACGGCTTGATGGCGGTTTTCTTTCTGTTGATTGGATTGGAGATCAAACGTGAAACCCTGGGTGAAGGGCATGGCGCCCCGTCGCAGTTCCTGTTTCCCGCCGTTGCCGCGGTCGGGGGCATGGCGGTGCCGGGAATGCTTTATGCATGGATCAACTGGGAACACCCCATCGCCCTGAAAGGCTGGGCCATTCCCACGGCGACCGACATCGCCTTCGCGCTGGGCGTCCTCAGCCTTTTTGGCAATCGGGTCTCTTCCGATCTGAAAATGTTCCTTCTGTCGCTGGCGGTTCTTGACGACCTCGGGGCGATCGTCATCATCGCCCTGTTTTATACGGGAAACCTTTCGCTCTTAAATATCCTGTTGGCCGCCGGAACTTTTTTCATCCTGGTTCTCTTCAATCGGGCGGGGGTCCTTCGCCTGTGGCCTTACATGATCGTCGGCTTCCTGCTCTGGCTGTTTCTGCTTAAATCCGGAGTGCATGCCACCCTGGCGGGTGTGATGATCGCGTTCACCATTCCCCAGAACATCAAAAAGAAAAACCGCACCCCTCCCAGTCTCTGGCTGGAACGTAAGCTGGAACCCGGGGTGAATTATTTCATCCTGCTTTTGTTTGCCTTTGTCAATTCGGGACTTCCCCTGCAGGGCCTCGGACCCGAAAGCCTGCTTCGGCCGGTCACACTCGGGATCCTTGCGGGTTTGATTGCCGGCAAGCCGCTGGGTATCGTCGGGTTCAGCTGGGTGGCAACACGGATGGGCTGGATTTCCCTTCCGGGAAAGGTCACGTGGCCGCAGATACTGGGGGTTTCCTTCCTTTGCGGAATCGGTTTCACCATGAGCCTCTTTATCGGGTCGCTGGCGTTCTCATTGGGAGGACTGGATGACAGGAGCGATGTGCGGTTGGGTATTCTGGCGGGGTCGCTTGTTTCGGGGCTGATCGGAGCCGCGCTGTTAAACGGGGTCCTCAGGCAGAAGGGAAAAACCGGTTCCGGCCTTGTTGACCGGTTAAAGAAAATAGTAGGGTGAAGGGCGGTTTCAGTTTTTCATATCCTGCATCATGATCTGCGTCATGCCATCGGCGGGAACGGGCGGGGAGTAGTAATAACCCTGGTATTTATCGCAACCCATGTCGCGCAGGATGTCGAATTGTTCCTGCGTTTCGACGCCTTCCGCGATGGTTTCGATCTCCAGCGATTTTGCCATGGTGACGATGGCCTGCACGATTGCCTTGTTGGTCGGATTGATGACTTCATTGATAAACGACTGGTCGATCTTCAGCACGCCCGGGGTGATCGTTTTGATGTAACTGAGGGACGAGTACCCCGTACCAAAGTCGTCGATGGAAACCGTCACTCCCATGTTGCGAAACTCGTCGATGATTTTCATTCCCTTTTCCGGGTTCTCGAGAAACGTGCTTTCCGTGAGTTCCACCTCCAGCGTGCTCGATTTCATGTCCAGGTTATCGAGCAAAAACGAAATATTCTGGGCCAGGCCTTCCTGCTGGAACTGACAGGCCGAAAGGTTCACCGCAATGCGCGGATTGCCCAGTCCCATCGTCTGCCATTTCTTGTTCTGGGAACAGGCCTGCGACAACACCCATTCGCCGATGTCGAGGATCAGCCCCGTCTCCTCCGCCAGCGGAATGAACGTCGACGGCGGAACCCAGCCCAGTTGGGGATGCCGCCAGCGGATCAACGCCTCCGTGCTTGTCAGGCGGCCACTCTGGAAATCGATTTGCGGCTGGTAAAACACTTCGAATTCGTTCTGCTTGAGCCCGCGTCGAATGGACCCCGCCAGTTCCATGCGCGAACTGGCCTTTTCCTCCATGCGCGGATCGAAAAAGAAATAGGTGTTCTTGCCCGAACGCTTGGCCTGCGACATGGCGATCTCCGCATTCTTGATGAGACTGGGAGCCGTGACTCCGTCGTGCGGGTACAGCGCAATCCCGATCGAACCGGTGACAAAGATTTCCTTGTCCATGCACGGAAACGGTTTGGTAAAAGCCGCAAGCAGTTGTTGCCCGATGTGCATGGCATCGGCTTTCTGGATCTGTGGCACAATCAGGCCGAAACGATCCCCGTTCAGGCGAGCAAGGGAATTGTCTTCAGGCAGGGTGTTGCTGATACGGTGTGAAACCTGCGTCAGAACGCGATTGCTCATATCCTCCCCATAGGTGTCGTTGACGGACCGAAACCCGTCCAAATCCACCAGCATCAGTGCCAGCAGTTCGCGGTGCCGCTGCGAATGCGCCAGCGCCTGGATCAACCGGTCGCAGAACAATTCGCGGTTCGGCAGGCCGGTGAGGGAATCGTAATAGGCAAGGTGCTTGATGGTCTCTTCCGCTTTTTTCTTCTCAGACAGGTCCTGCACCACAAACATCAGACCCGGTTCCGTTCCCTGTTCCAGCTGTGCCATTTTCAAGCTGAGGGGAATCAGGGAACCGGTGCGGCCGATTCCGCGAATCTCGCAGGTGCCTGTTTGCAAGGAGGCGAGTTCCGGGTCCTCGTCCTCATAACTGAACTGCATGTCCCAGAAATCCATCGTGGGGGTGGCGAACAGGGACCGGATGTTGCGACCCGAAAGCTCCGAGGAGGAAAAATCCAGCAATTGCTGAACCGTAAAATTAGTCCACAGAATGAACCCTTTTGCATCGGTCAATATCACCCCTTCCACCAGGTTTTCCATGATGGCGACCATCTGCGGAATTTGTGCAAATCCGGAAGGAAATGTCATGCAGTTTCTCTTTAAGGGTTCATAAAGAACAATTTGACTGTTTCTGCTTGAACGATTGGAGCCGGGGAGCGGGAGCATACGAGCAACCTTCTTATCGGTTTGAGTTTTCAATATATTAGTAAAACTGTACTTATAGGATAACAGATAATGATAATCATTTTCAATAGAAGCTTAATAGAAATTTGTTTGAATTCGATACTTATTATCAGGTCGATATCAATTGAATGAGGGCGTGGACCACCCCGGCCAGACTTTCCCCCGCAACCAGGCCGGCCGCCAGCACCACCATAAACCGACGGTGCCATTCGGGAACCCGGCAGGCGAGTCCCCACGAAAGCAGTCCCCCCATGAACATGGATAGGGAAATCCACGGGGGAATGATGAAAGCCAGCCCGAGGCTGGCCGCGCTTGGCAACCATCGGTGGAGATCCGCTGGAAGAAACCGTTCGCCAAAAGCCAGGAACAACCCCGCTCCTCCGGCCACCGCCATGGCCGGGACCGATCCCGCAGGCAGTGCCCCCAGCCCCTGCTGAAACACTTCCGCCACCGCCTTCCATGTGGCCACTGCGGGGGCAGGCCATTCAGCGGTGAGCAACATGGCCTGCGGATCGGGAATGAGAAACAAATAGGCGGCCGTGCCTGCCAACGATCCGGCCAGGATGCCGAACACCTGGGCGACGCTCTGCAGTCGCGGCGAAGCGTGGATCAACAAACCCGTTTTCAGATCGTGCAGAAGGTCGGAACACTGCCCCGCCGCCCCGCCGGTGACATTGGCTGACATCAGGTTGGTGGTGGCGTTGGCGGGGGACAGCACACCAAAGGTCAACTGCGTCACCTTGCCCAGCGCGCCGATGGGCGGGATTCCGGTTTCACCACTCACCCGGGCGGATACGATCGCCAGAAAAAACGTCAGCACCACCGCCACCGCCGCCATCAACGGGGTGATACCGAACAACGTCACCTGCGCCACCACAACCAGTCCCATCGCAAGCACCAGCCCCACCCGAAAACCTCGCCAGGTCTCGCCCCGCGCCATGTCGCCGATTTCATCCCCCACCTGTTTCTCCTTTCGGTGACGCAGGGCCCGGATGGAAGCAATGGCAAAGGAGGTCAGCGACGCGGTCACCATGAGCGTCACCCCCGGCCACAGAAGCCAAGGCACCATGTCGGCGAACCAGAAAGCGCCGGCTTCATTTGGCCCCGCCTGCGCCCAGCCGCGGGAAAGGGCCCATGGCCCCAGCACGCCCCACGCCAAAACCGCACCCATTAGCAGGGACAATCCAACACGCACACCGACGATCGCCCCGAACCCGACCATGAGCAGGGATGGATCGAACACGAAACCGAGGTTCTTCCATGTGACCTGCTGGTAGCCCGCCGCCTTGAGTGCGCCCGAGGCGGACCAGCCGAACGACGCGGGCAATCCAACCCGGCCAACCAGGGAAGTGGTGGTCTCCAGCACTTTCACCACCGCGGCCACAACCGCGCTCGCCGTCAGCATTTGAAGGCGCAGGGTCGCTTCTTTGCCGTGCGAATAAATGTCGCGCAGAACCTCCGCCGTCGCCACCCCGGCGGGAAAAGGAAGTTTTTCCGCCAGCAGCATCTGCCGCCTCAGTCCCACCGCCATCACCAGCCCCAGCGCGCTGATGGCGAAGGTCCACACCGCAAGCACGCTCCACGCGAGCCGCTCGCCGGTCAACAGCGCCAGCGCCGGAATGGGCGCGACCAGCCCGGCGGACACGATCGACGCCCCCGCCGAAGCGGCGGTCTGGTTGATGTTGTTTTCGTAAATGCCCCACGGTCGGGAGCCCGCCACCTTTTCACCGAACCGCCAGAAGGCGAGGCTCAGCAACACGGCGGTGATGGACATGTTGAACGACCAGCCGATCTTCAAACCGCTATACACGTTGCAGGGAACCAGCAAAGCCCCCAGGGTCATGCCGGTGACGACGGCACGCACGGTCAGTTGCGGGGTGTCCGGGGTGGGATGGAATTCATTCTGGAGTGAAGCCATTTCTCATTCTAAATGAAAACGCTGTTTGGGCCCAAACCCGCGTATTGGTATCATGGAAACCGGTTCCTTTCACAACACGATTAACCTTTGGAGTTGGCGCCGTAAGCTGGGCGGTGAGACATCATGCACGCGTTTGCGTATTACATCACGGCGGCGGTGGCGGAGATCGGCGGTTGTTTCGCCTTCTGGGCGTGGTTGCGTCTCGACCGCAGTGGCTTCTGGACGATCCCCGGCCTCCTGTCGCTGATCGCGTTCGCCTTCCTGCTCACGCGCATCGAAAGCCCCTTCGCCGGACGCGCCTACGCGGCATACGGCGGAGTGTACATCGCCGCTTCCCTGCTGTGGCTGTGGTGCATCGAAGGCCAGCGCCCCGACCGGTGG
Source organism: Nitrospina sp. P1_D6 (assembly GCF_052156615.1). Lineage (NCBI taxonomy): Bacteria > Pseudomonadati > Nitrospinota > Nitrospinia > Nitrospinales > Nitrospinaceae > Nitrospina > Nitrospina sp. P1_D6. The sequence continues at coordinate 21,544 of NZ_JBQKUN010000004.1, forward strand.
GATGTCCTGGGCGCGCTGGTGTGCCTGGCCGGGGCGGCCCTGATCCTGTTCGGACCGCGCCCTTCCATTTAATCTTGAATGGTTTCCTTTTATGGAGGCAATATGTCTCTTCGTGTTCCCAAAGCCTTTTCAATATTCGCTTTGCTTTTCCTCCTGCTCGTCTCGACGACCGCATCCGCAGCGCAGGGTCAGTGGGGCGGATTCATTTACCTGTTTCCCAAATCCGGGGCAGAGTTGACGGAAGAATGGAAACGGGATCTGGCTGCCCTCACCAAACAGGCGGGCGAGCTGTTCGCCAACGATTTTTTACCGGAGCAATCGGGACCGGAAAACATCCTCTACATCAAAACCGTATGGTACACGCTGTACGGCAAACCGTTCACCCCCGAACCGCTGGGAGTGATCCGCGTGGAGTCGATGGACCGGAAGAAGATCGAACGTTTTTACCAGGCATTTCGCGAAGCCGCCGGGCACCGGCTGGACTTGAAAATCATCTACGGCGTCACCTCCGAGTTGCGTTACACCGACGCCGAGACGCTGGAGCGGTTGCAACAGAACGCGCCGCAACGCGGCTCCGGTTTTGAGCAACCCAACGCCGTGGTGTTTCCGCTTTCCAAATCGAAAGAATGGTGGGGGATGACCCAGGAAAAACGGGAATCGTATTTCTTCCGGCACCCGGAGCGCTTCGGCTCCGCCCACGAGGGGCACAATGAAATCGGCTTCCGCTACATACAGAAAATTTTCCGCAAGCTGTACCAGTCGCGCTTCATCGACGGCGAGTCGGACTTCGTCACCTACTTCGAATACGCCGACCGCGACCGCGAGGCGTTCGATGCCCTGCTGGAAGGTCTGCGCAACACGGAATGGAATCCGGAATGGAAATTCGTGGAGGAGGCGCCCATCGTCTACGGAACGCGGGTGCAGGGGATAGGCGAAATTTTAAGGGACTGACGGGAGTGCCTGGGGTTGCGGCCTCACCCCTCCCCTTTCATGTATTGCAGGTAAAACGGGGATTTCAGGATTTCAGGATTGTCACGCGCATACCTTTTTGCAAGCTTCAGCGAATCCCGCACCTTGTCTTTCTGTCCCATCATGTGGCGGCAGAGCGCGATGTTGAAATGGATCTCCCCCGCGTGCGGGTCGGCCGCCTTCGCCTGAAGGAACGCGATCACCGCCTCGCTGTAGTTGCCCTTGTGAAAATAATCGGTACCGCGCTCATTGAACATGAACGACGAGGGCTCGGCTCCCGCCGGCAGGATCAGCGGCTGCGCGGGCGGTTTTTCGCACCCGGCCAGGAGAATGAATACCAGCATGCATATCGTAACGATGGGCGCAGGGTGTTTGTGTGTCATGAAAAGTTTTCCGAAGAACCCGCTCTAATTGGAAAAATTGTACATTATATAGACGGAAACCCATTTTACCACCCCGTAAAACGGAACACGCTCCGGGGCGGCCATGTTTTTCCGTGAACATCCGACGCGACTTCGGCCCAAACTGGAAGGGAAATCCAGACCCTGTCTTTTTACAGGCCCGGGTTCGCGTATTATAATAAGGACACCATAATTTTTTGAAATCTTCCTTTCCTTTCGCTTCCATTCGTTTCGTGAAAGGTGAAGGCCCTGAACGGAGGCAGCCATGGAAACCGAATACCGCATGCCCCCGGAACCGCGCAATGCGAAGGGCGAAATGCGTACGGTGGGAATCGAGCTGGAATTCGCCGCGGAAGACGGCCGCCAGCTGGCCGAACTCGTACAACGCATCTATCCGGGAACCATCGACCGCATCGACCCCCACCTGTTCAAAATCCGCGACACGACCCTTGGCACGTTCACCATCGAGCTCGACACCCAGTACGTGCACTGGGAACGGCCCAACAAGGAGGAGGTGCCCCTCATCGACGAACTGCTGCCGCAGGAATTGTTCGATGACATCCTGGAAGCGGTGGGCGATGTCATGAAACACGTCGTCCCGTACGAACTGGTGACGCCCCCCATTCCTCTCGACCGTCTTGGAAAACTCGAACAGCTGGTCGCGGAACTGCGCAAGCTCAAGGTGAAGGGCACCGACGAGGGCGTTTTCTACGCGTTCGGCATGCACCTGAATCCCGAAGTGGCCGTCCAGGATTGCACGTGGATCCTGAATGTGCTTCGCGCCTACCTGCTTCTCGCCGAATGGCTGCACGAACAAATGGGCATCGACCTCGCGCGCAAGCTGTCGCCCTACATCCGCGCGTTTCAGGAACCGTACATACTGAAAGTGCTGAATCCGGAATACCAGCCCGATGAAGAATCATTCATCCGCGATTACGTGAAATTCAACGACACGCGCAACCGCGAACTGGATTTGTTTCCCCTGCTTTCCCACATCAATGAAGACCTGATGCAGCAACTGGTCACCGATGAATTGACCAAACCCCGCCCCACGTTTCATTTTCGCCTTCCCGACTGCCGCCTGAACGACCCCGAGTGGTCCATCGCCCACCACTGGAACCTGTGGGTGAAAGTGGAAGAACTGGCAGAAGATACCGCGCGGCTGGAGGAAATGAGCCGCGCCTACATCGAACATGCGGGCAAACTGTTCAAAGGCAAGTGGGCGGAAAAAGTTCCCGACTTTCTCAAAACCTGAATAGCGCCGGGCGATGAATTTCTATTAGAAATATTCCGGGTGACGTTTTGATTGCCGAGGTCAGGGGTGAATTGGAATCGGAAAGAAGAGTTGGGAGAAGAGGGTGCCGTTTCCACGGGAGGGGTAAGCCTGTTTTGAGAAAGTGGAAACGACCCCCTCTTTCCAGACGCGACCGGCGGGGGAAGACGGCCCGCCGGGCCGCGCAAGAACCAATGCGTTTGAACCTACTGCAACAAACCAAGGGAGGTTTGCCTTCAAGCCGGGTCAAGGACCAGGAGCTGGGAATGGCCGAGGAACCATCAACCTTTCCTTAACTCCCAACCCCAGTCGGGAATCACAGCCCCCGGTCCCTCCTCACACGGACCCGGTAACGCGGTAAATTGAGGTTTCAAAATTCAGCTAAATGGATGCCTGAAGTCCTTCAGCTATGATTTTGAAAATCATTATCATAATCATAACATAAGCGGGCTTATTGTCAACCGATTTTTTTAATTTTTTTTGGCTTTGAATTCTATGGAGTTTCTGGTCTTCTCAGGAAGGAAAAGGGATTATTTCCCAATGCGGAATACAAACGGACTCAAAACCGGGCGCGATCCGGGCTCGCCTGTCAGGTAGTTTTCCCGGAGAAGCGGACCCGGTGAACCCGGAATGGGAACAGCGTTAAGGGGCTTGCGGCTCGAAAACCAGAAAATTCTGCCGCGGCAGGAAGGTGTGTTCTTTCACCAGCGCGTATCCCGCCAGTTCGAACTCCTCAACCACCGTCGCCCGCCGCGTGAAGTGACGGAACGCGCCTTCGCGGAAATCGAGGATCGCCACCCGCCCGCCGGGTTTCAGATACTTCTTCGCGTTCTCAAAGTACGCGGCCCGGTCTTCGAGGTGGTGGTAAACGTTCGAGGAAAAAATCACGTCCACAGGTTCGGGAAGCTGGGGATCGTATTTGGCCGCGCGCACCAGTTGGATGTTGCCCAGGTTTTTCTTGCGGGCGAGCAGGCCCACCTCCGCCAGCAGGTCGCGGTCGATGTCGACGGCATACACCCGTCCCCCTGCGCCCACCGCGCCGGCCAGGCGGTGCGTGAAGTAACCGGTGCCGGAACCGAGATCGGCGACGACCATGCCGGGTTGCAGTTGAAGGGCGGCGATAACCGCTTCCGGTTTCTGCCACTGGTCGCGGTCCGCACTCCAGTAACGCTTGCCGCCGTGTGAATGCGAATGGCCGCACGCCACCAGCCCAAGCACCAGAACAGCCAAACCCATCCACCGCCACGTGAAAGACACCGGTCCCCTCTTTTGCAACTCCATCGTCCACCTCCCTTAAAATTACGTAGTCTCTTACATTAATTCCCGACCGCGCCCGCGGTCAATTGTGAAAACGGCAGATCCGCAAGACAACAATATCACCTCATATTGAACAAGCAATTTCAGGTACTTTCAATTCCCAAGTTATGCAACGCGGCATGAGTTTCCTGCATCTCAAGTTACAGAAACGTATAATGAAAAATAAAAAAGGAGGTACTTATGGGCAAGAAGGAAGAATACATCAACTGGATGCAGTCCAAACTGGATGAAGTCTCTGCGGACATCGACAAGCTGAAAGCGAAGGCCAATCAGGCAGAGGCCAAAGCGCAGGTTAAGTACCTGGATGAGGTGGAAGCGATGAGGAAGAAAAAAGCAGACGTGCAGGCTAAGCTCACGGATGTGCAGACCGCCGGCGAAGGCGCGTGGGAGGATTTGAAGACCGGTCTCGACAAGTCATGGGACGACTTGAAATCGGGTGTCGAGTCGGCGTGGTCGCGTTTCAAAGGCTGAGTGCCCGCGCCTCGCCGCAGGCGAGCAACCTGACGCGGCGGATCACTTGCGGAACAGCCAGAAGATCAACGTCGCCACCACGCTCAGCACAATGCAGGTAGTGATCGGAAAGTAAATACTGAAGTTGTCGCGGCGGAGGGTGATGTCTCCGGGCAGGCGGCCGAGTCCCAGTTTGCCGATCCACGGCCAGAGCAACCCCACCACGAGCAACACCACGCCCGCAACGATCAATATCCGTTGCGCGTTCATAACCGTGTTGCCGGACTTTTCATTATTTCACGCCGTCTTCCTGCAACCAGGCGCGCGCCGCATCCAGTTCCGTCGTTTCAAACATGCGCACCCGGGCGTGGAGTATGACGCGCATCACCCGCACGGCGACTCTTTGCCAGAAGGGACCCACCACCACCGCGATGCGCTGGATATGCTGATGATGCGCGCGTACAAACGCGATGTGTTCCCGGAGCGCCTGCCAGCCGTCCCAGCGGCGAAGCGAAGCCAGGTTGAGCAGCAGGCGGATGCGTCCGTACCGTTCGATGAGTCCGTCCACCTCCGGCGCCGCGGCGAGAAAATCGCTGGCCTCGATTCTTTCCGGCAACGTCAGCGAAACGCGGTTGTCACCCAGTTTTTCGACCGCAATCATGACACCCTCTCCTTTCCCCAAGAAAACCCGACCGACGCCTTCTTGCCTTTTCCGTTCGAGGGTTTCCATAAGTTTAGATGCAGTTTGCGCAGAATTTGTTCCGGTTTTTCCGCCCGCGTGCAACGGGTATAATATTCACTTGTCTGGCTTGGCTTCGAACCCTGCACCCAACACCGTTCCAGAGCGTATGCATATCAGGAAAACACTCCCTTTAAACCAACGGTTTCTGCTGGCGGGCGCGGCTCTGCTGGTCCTGGGCATGCCCGTTTCCCCGCCTGCCGCATTGGCGGACGCGCCGACTTTTCCCGGCACGGCCCTCATCCCGGCCGGCGAGTTTGTGCAGGGAGCCAAGCCGCAGATCGGTTACCGGCTGTGCGTCGAGCACAACGATCCCTGCAAGGGAAAATGGTTCCGCGACGAAGCCCCGCCCCGCCGCATCCACCTCGATGCCTTCGAGATCGACATCCATGAAGTGACTCAGGACGAGTATCGCAGGGTGATGGGAAGCAACCCGTCGAAGTTCAAAGGCGACAACCTGCCCGTGGAAAACGTCACCTGGAAAGAAGCAGATACGTATTGCCGCAAATTGGGCAAACGCCTGCCCACCGAGGCGGAGTGGGAAAAGGCGGCGAAGGGCGGCGTCAATACCATCTATCCCTGGGGCAACCGCATGGAGTCGGGAAAAGCCAATTTCTGCGATGCCGCCTGCGACGAACGCTGGAATGAAAAACAGTTCGAGGATGGGTACCGGCACACCGCCCCTCCCGGATCGTTTCCGCCGAACGGTTACGGTCTGTTCGACATGGCGGGCAATGTGTACGAGTGGGTGCAGGACGACTACGCCTACGACGCCTACCGGGAAGGGTCGCGTCGCAATCCACGGGTTTCCGGCGGGGACGGCATGAAAATCATGCGCGGCGGATCGTGGGTTAATTATTCCACCGGCGTGCGTCCCGCCGACCGCACCCCCGCCGACCCGGAAGAACGGCTTCCCTTCACAGGATTCCGGTGCGCACGCTCACGCTGAAACTTTTTTCTGGACGGGAAGAAAGGGTGCAAACGTTCCGCTATTGATTGGAGAAGAGGAACATCGACTGGCGGAGCGATTTGAAAAATCTCTGGTAGATGGCGGGATCTTCGACCGCGCGCAGGTCGTACTGCATACTGGCACGGACCATGAGCTGCGAGGCGCTTTTCGGCCGAACGGTGACCGTGAACCGCACCAGGTCGCGGCGGTGCTGGAAGGGGCCCCACGTCCGGTAGTTCCGCGCGAACATCAACAGCTCATCCCCGTCATACAGGGTGTAGGAAACATCCTTGTAACCGTCGTTGCCGTCGTGGTGCAGTTTGCTCGCCGAGAACACGCCCAGCTCCGGGTCCGCCACCTCCAGCGTGAAGTCCAGGTCCTGCAGGGTGGCGACCACCGCCTGCATCACCGCATCCAGGTCCGTTGTGTCGAACACCTGCGTCTGCTGTGCGCGCAGTTTCACCTGGCTGGCCTCCGACATCAGGATCTGGCTTTTGGAGTTCCACTGCCTCTCCACCGAGTACATGGAGCATCCGGAAAACACAAACGCCGCAAGCATCATTGAAAGCACGCGGTGTTTTGGAATCGAGTGCATTTTCAACCTGTCATCCCTGTGGGGTGGCGAACAAGACCCGTTGCAGGACGGTGAAAAAGTTCTGGTACACCTTGGGATCCTCGATAGGCTTGGTGTTGAACACCGCGTTCACGCGGAACTCCATCTGCGTTTCGGTTTTCGGTCGCACGGTGACGGTGAGTTCAATCAGGTCCACGTAGCTGGGTTCGGCGAACTTGCCGGCAGTGACGAGTCCCAGGGGACCGTTCGCCCGCTCGACGATGAAGCCCAGGTCCTGCAACGCCGCGATCACCCCCCGCACGGCTTCCTGCCGGTCTTTGACTTCAAAACTCCGAGTCTGGAAACTGCGCAGTTTCAACTGCTGGGCGGAAGGCGCCAGCAATTCCGTGGGCACGGCGCGGGGTCCGCAGGCCGAAAGGATCAGCAACAACGAGACCAGTGAAAACAAGGCAGTGTGTCGGCGCATAGAGGCTCCCATTTTAAATTTTATGAGCTTCCAGAAACACGCTCTTGGATAGTTTGGCGAAGAACTGCTGGTAAATATCTGCGTCGTGGATCATCTCCATCCGCTGGCTGCCGGGAGGGATGTAATGATCGCCGCTTTGGCCGTCGCTTTCCCAGATGACACGGTAAAAGGTGATGCGCACCGAATACTTTTTCCCCTGCTCGTCTGCGGGGCGCATTGCCAGCGTCGCGCCGATCTTCTGGTGCAGGTCGATGGGAATCAGGATGATGGTCTGACCAAAAACCCCCGCCACAGCAACGAAAAACTTTGAGATATCCTGCCCGTATTCGTAGGCGCTGCGTTCCTTCGACGCGCGCAGAAGGGCGAGGTCGCGCACGCTTTCCTGGATCTGAAAGCCGAGGTCCTGCAGCACCGCCGCGGAGGCGGACAGAAGAGCCTGCTCGTCCGTGGTTTCAAAGTAGCGGGTTTGCAGGGCGCGGTGCTGGGCGCTTTCGGGGGTGAGGGTGAACAGCGTCGCCGGATCCTCGACCCTAGTGACGCAACCGCTTCCCGTCACCGCGCAGACCATCAGCACCCACCAGAGCCGGGCGCGGCGGGGAAGACCGGAATCAGAACTGCGTGAAGTTGTAGGCAAAGTCCCGCACCATTTTGTTTTCATCGAACTTGATGATGATGGTCATGGTCTTTTGCGTGCTCGTGCTGGAACCGGAACGGGTGCTCCCGCCCAGAATAATGAGCGTCCCGTAAGCCGAACTGCTGGTGTCCACCCGGTTGGAGGACACCTTGTCGTAAATCCACACCTCGCGCCGCTTTTCGTCGGTGGTGACGATGTTGGGCGAACCCAGCGCTTCCGCCACCTGCGCCGCCGACATGCCCATCTTGATTTCGCTCTGCACGGTGCCGATGGTCATTTGCTTCACGTTTCCCTGGTCCTGCCCGCCGGAGGTCGCACAGCCGGAAAAAACCAGGACGCTCACCGCCACCGTTGCCATTACGCGTTTCCAATTCATGACAGACTCCCAATTCAAAATTCATCCAAATAATATCAGGAATTCCAAAAACCAGAGCGCTTAATGTTCCCGGAAAACGCAATCAGTCATGCAATTTCCGTATTTTCAACTCAAAAAAGTGGTGATGGGTCAAAGAAAAAGAAGGGAGAAGCGAAGCCGGGTCACTCGGTTTCCTCGTCGCCGCCACCGAAGTGGAAATTGATGCCCGGCATCCAGCGGAACAGGAACGGGTTTTCCTCGATGTGGTTGATGAAACCGATCTGAACTCCGTCGAATGTTTCCGCCGTGTTGAACAGCGTGCCGATCTGCATTCCCGAACCCTTCTTGATGCTGTTGCCGAACAGGCCCAGCAGGATCCCCTGCTGTTCCTCGACCAGGTTGTAGCCGCCGATCATCAGGCCCGTCAGTTTTTTCGATCCCACCGGGGAAAACGAAGGCGAGGCCGTCGCCTCTGGAGCCGGGCCCACGGCCAGCCCGGCGAGGATCCCGGAAGCGAGGAAAGCAAGACTGCCCCACTCCAGCGAGACACCCCGTATCTCCTGCACCTTGCCGCTGAACAGGCCCTGGATCACCAGCCCGTTGACTTTCGGAGAGGTGAGATACAGCAGGCCGATGAGGATGCCGTTCGATTCCTTTTCGATGTTGGTCACCATGCCGATGCCAATGCCGTTCATTTTTCTCAGCGTGTGCACGAGGCTGAAGGTGAAGCCCGTGGTGGTATCGCCGATCACGTGAATGGGCGCGATGTTGATTCCGTGCATGGTGTCCACGTTCGTCAGCCAGCACCCGAGGGCGAGGCCGTTGATCACGCGGGCGCGCGGCCCCATCAATCCAAAAGCGAGGCCGTCGATGCGGTCGGCGGTCAGCGTGTACGGCTGTTCGTAGTGAGCGTTCCAGTTGAACACGGTGAAGTTCATGCCGCGAACCGTCTGCACGTTCTCGTCGGCGAGGTTGAACCGCAGGCCGTGGAAGGTCTCCGAATTACCGACGCTCAAACCGTAACGCGGGTGCGGCACATCCAGCGATGCGGCGTGGGCGGTACCAAACACGGTCATTCCCAATAGCAGTCCCGCCAATGCAAATATTTTCCGTTTCATTTCATTCCCGCACGTATTAATTTCAGTTTCCAGATTGAATTGAGATGCGTTCGATTAAAATGGGATCGAGGTTAGCATAAATTTTTTTAATCCCATGAGGGGAGGAGAACATTCATTTTAGAACTGCCGATAACAATCGAAATCATTTTCAAACGGATTCCGCTTAACGGTTTTCGCACGGGTCTGGAATCCTCCTTTTCCAACAAAGATTTTCCGGTGGGGGTGACCTGAACACCGCGCCCTGCCTGCCTTTTTCGAATGACCCCCCACCATCTCCTTGAACCATAACCTCTTACACAACATCTCCATTTCAAAGCCAAATAGGATCCCCGAAAAAACGGCCTGTAAACAATATAACTCCTTATTTTTCAACATCATGCTATAATTTCCGGCGCATATGGAGGCTCCCCGCCTCCCATCTCGAAACCTTGCCCTTCAAGGGGGGAGTGAAGTGTCATGACGTTTCGGTACGAACCCGCACCCGATCGCCTGGGCTACCTGATCGATCAGCTGAAAGAACTCCAGGCGCGGCAGGATTTATTGAACCGCATCGCGGTCCAGCAGGAAAAATTTGAACGCGCCCGGCGTCGATTCGACCGCCTGCCGGAAGAACTCGCGCAGCGCAAATAAGGTCTGTTAAACGCCCGAACAAAATCCGGCGTTCAATTCTGTAAGAAGGCGTGCAGGATTCCCTTGATGGCCCACAAGGCAAGGACGGCCCAGAACAGGGTGGCGCCGGTTTTGAACAGGATGTTTTCCCAGCGCGGACTGAACGGCGACACGGCGAACGCCAGCAGAAAAACCAGGAACACCACGCCGGTGATGTAAGGCAGGGGAATGTTCCAACCGAATCCGGGCATCGCTCACCCCGTTTTATTCACTTGCCGCAACACTTCTTGTACTTCTTTCCACTGCCGCAGGGACACGGATCGTTCCGCCCCACTTTCGGCTGGTCGCGCACAAACGGTTTTTTCGGTTCGGCGGGTTCGTGGCCGCAACTCTGTCCCTCGGCGTGCACGTGCGATTTCGATCCGGCCTCGCTGTAAACCCAACTCCCCTGTTCTTTTAAAAAAGAGGCGGTCTCGTGCAGGGATTTCTCCTCGCCGTCTTCGGTGAAGTGCGCGACGTACTCGACGCTGCCGATGACGTCGGCGATGCCACCTTTTCGCGAACCGTAGACTTCCAGCCGGCGCCACGTCACCGGACCCAGCCCCTCTTCAAAATCCCTGGGCGATTTGTCCGCCCGCTCTTCAGCGCACAACGTATTGACGAGGAATTTCCATTCCTTCATGACGAACGCGCTGTAGCGGGCGCGCATCAGGTCTTCGGCGGTGTCGGCGTAGCCCGATCCGCGGATCAGCCGGCCACAGCAGTCGGTGTAAGGGGAATCGAGCCCGCAGGGGCAGTCTTTCATCGGTGTCTCCCGGGATGCAATCCCAAGGCGGTCGCCCGCCGGTTATGGTCCAGAATTTTGCGCTTAGTGTACATGCTTGCGGACATGGATTGAAATCAGAATCGATGGTGTTTTCAGGGCGATGTTTCCGGTAAGATAAAGCGCCGTCGCCCGAAACCGACGGCGTGGTGCACCGGACGAACCGTGACAGCCTGTCGATCGAAAACCCGAATCGAAACACACCGGCAATGGATTACTCCCGATTCTATCGTCCTCTCGTTCAGTTCCTCGTTTACGCGTATGCGTTGAACGCGTTCACCTTCGTGTACGCGGACCCGGACCTGTTCGGCCACATCACCTACGGCGGCGAGATCTGGAACTCCGGGCAAATTCCCCTCACCGACCCGTACGCCTACACATCCAAAGGTCCGTGGATCAACCACGAATGGCTGATGGAGGTGGTGTTCTACCTGCTGTACGATGCGTGGGGTTCCTCCGGCCTGTTGATGTTCCGCCTCGTGCTGGGCCTGTCGATCATCCACATTCTGTCCGACCTTTACCTTTCACGGTCGAACAACCTTCTCGCTTACGCGCTTCATTTCATTTTGCTGACGCATGTGCTGGCGTTCGGTTTCGCCATGCGCCCGCAACTGGCCACGTATTTTTTTCTGCCGGTCCTCCTGTACCTTGTTTATGATTTTTTCGATGGCAACCGGAGCGCGCTGGTCCTCATTCCCCCCGTGTTCGTGTTGTGGGTGAACTGCCACGGCGGCGTGGTGGCCGGGCTCGGCATCTTCTCGATGATCGTGGCGGTGGAAACGATACGCAACGCGTTCACCGGGGGATCGAACTGGAAGTATCTGCTGGCCGCGTGGGTCGGGTCCTGCCTGGCGATGCTGGTCAATCCCTACGGCATCGACCTGCTCACCTTTTTCCTAAAAACCATTCCGCAGGCGCGCGACGTTACGGAATGGTACGCTCTCAACCTGTTCGATGCCAGTCACCTGCATTTTAAAATCCTGGTCCTGCTGTTTGTGGCGACCTTGCTAACTCCTGTTCCCAAACGCTGGTGGGAGGTGGCCATCATTCTGTTCGGGGTTTACTTCGGCATCAAGCACGTACGCCACACGGTATTGACGGGGCTGCTGATGACCCCTTACCTGCCCCTGCAGCTTGCGGCGATCATGGACCGGATCCGTTCCCGCACCTCTTTCTCCCCTGCCCTGCCGCGCCTGGCGCATGCCCTGCTGGCGGTGATCATCATTGCCTTCGCGGCGTTCCAAGTGAACGTGCAGGCGTTCAAACTCAAGCGCACGGGATTCGAATTGAAGGTGGACCCGGGATACTTTCCGATCCATGCCGTGCGCTTCCTGAAAGAGAATCGCATCCATGGCAATATCCTGGTGCCGACCAACTGGGGCCAGTACGTTATTTTCCACCTGCCGCATTCAAAAGTTTCGAGTGACGGACGTTACTGGACGGTGTACGAGCCGAAGCTGGTCAGGCAGAACATGGTGTTTCATAAAGGCTGGCAGGGCTGGCAGTATTTTCTGAAATTTTATCCACACGACCTCATACTGACCGGCAAAGAGAACCGGGAACTGGAAAAGACCCCGGGCTGGGTGAAGATATTTGAAGGGCCCCGTGCACGGGTTTTTGTGCGCACCGGCCTGCCGTGGCATTCGGCTTATTACAAACACCGGAATCAAATATTGAAATACAACCCGGATCCGGCATCCCTGCGATTCCCTTGAACGAACAGGGGAGGCATCAGGGCGGGCCCACCCATTCGCGCCAGTCGTCGCCGATCATCCCCTTGTCGCGGTAACGCTTGAGAGCATGCGGGCAGTTGCACTGCGGGACGCGATCCATCAATTGGGTGAACCCACCGGCAATGATTGATGGAAAACGCTGCACCGCCGCCTCCACCTGCGTTTTTTCTTCACTGCTTTGCATGCCTTCAAACAGTTCCCCTTTTTTGAAATCACGCTCGACCACCCCCTCCGCGTAATTGGTGAGGTAACAGACCGGGGCGTAACACATCTCCAACTCGCGCGCCAGAAACGCCTCCGGACAGAGCGTCATGCCGACGAGGTCCGCGCCCACGATGCGGAACTTTTTGATTTCGGCGGGCGATTCCAGTCGCGGTCCCTGCGTGCACACGTACACGGCTTTATCGTGGTGGGTCACGCCCGAGAGATGCATGCTTTCGTGCAGAGCGTCGCGCACCTCCGGACAGAAGGGATGGCTTTGACGGATGAATCCCACTCCCCGTCCCTTGAAAAACGTGGATTCGCGGTTCCGGGTTTCGTCGATCACATCGTGAGGCAGGACGAACTCGCCGGGACGGTAGGCACGGTTGATGATACCGGGCCCGCTCCACGCAATGATGCGTTGCACCCCGCATTCTTTCAGCGCGTAAATGTTGGCGCGGTAATTGACAAACGGGGCGGTGAGGGAGTAGTCGGTCTCTCCATGCCGGGACAGAAACAGAAACGTTGTTTCGCCGAAACGGAACTCATGCAGGGGGGCGCTTTCGCCGAACGGAGTGGATTTCGATGAACAGGAAACTTCCTCGCCCAGCAGGTTCCGGGTCAACAGGTGATAAGCGCCACTGCCACCGATGACTGCGAGGTTAGCTTGCATGGGCTTTCACCTTGGAAGAAGCCGGTCACTCGAAATAATGTTCGAGGTCCGCAACGTAATGCGCAGCGGACTCGCGGATGCTGCGGATTTCCTCGTCCGTCAACTCGCGCTTGACCCGCGCCGGGGAACCGACGGCAAGGCTTCGCGGCGGGATTTTGGTACCGGGGGTCACCAGCGCGCCGGCACCGACGATGCTGTTCTCGCCGATCTCCGCACCGTCCATGACCGTTGCGCTCATGCCGATCAGGCACTGGTTCTGGATGGTGCAGGCATGCAGAACCGCATTGTGGCCGACGGTCACTTCGTCACCGATGATGAGCGGCAGGGTTTTGCGGGCGACATGAAGGACGCATCCATCCTGAATGTTGGTGCGCTTGCCGATGCGGATGTGATTGATGTCCCCGCGGACGGTAGCGTTGAACCAGACACTGCTGGATTCGCCGATGACGACATCGCCGATCACCCGGGCGTTGTCCGCAACCCACGCGGAGGAATGTACTTGAGGTGTTTTGTCGATGAAAGTTTGGATCATGATAGGGTTCCGACTCGTATTTGGCTTCGTGTATCTTTCGTTTTTTTAAGCTGGTTTGGTTTCCGGGGTTCCGGCAGGACCGAAGAGGGCCGGTTGCAATTCGGGTAGTATACCCTTAACCTGATATTTAAGGAAACACCTGTTATTCCAATTCCTTGAGGGGTTGCGGCGGCACCCATTCCGGCCACCTGGGTCGCCTTTTTCTGGAATCTATACATTATATATATCCGGCATTGAAAACCGAATCGATCTCCAATTCATCCGACGGTGTCGCCGAAGGGACTTCCGGAATTCCGGAAAAGAACCCCCTCGGAAGCCCGCCTCATATGGAGCGCTCTTCCTGGGACCGTGTTCTGGAACAACGGGCCAACGTGTGGGGCCCTCTTCTGGTGACGGCCTCCGGTGTTTTCATGGTATCCATCGGATGGCTCAGGTGGCCGGACCTGATGATCGATTACGGCGCACAGCTTTATATTCCCTGGCAGATCGCCGAAGGCCGCGTTTTCTACCGCGACCTGTTTTACCTGTATGGCCCGCTATCCAGTCACGCGCACGCTCTATTGTTTTTGATGTTCGGAACGAGTTTCCGGGTGCTGGTGTGGTTCAACCTTTTACTGATAGCGGTGCTCTCGGGTGTGATATTTATTTTGTTTCGGCGTATTGCGGATGCGCTGACCGCCTCGCTTTGCACTTTGTCTTTTGTCGTTGTTTTTGCTTTAGCGCAGTATCAGGGCGGTGGTAATTTCAACTTCGTTGCACCTTACAATTACGAATTGACGCACGGTGTTTTTCTCGGGTTCGTCACGCTGTTCCTGTTTCATTCGTATGTGGAGCGACCTTCAGTTCGGATTCTTATAGCGCTGGGCTTTCTCACCGGCCTGGTCTTCCTCACCAAGCCGGAGGCCTTCCTCGCTTTGTTTGCCGCAATGATCGTCGGCCTGCCACTGGCGCTTTACTTTCGGGAGGAACCTTCCCGCATCAAAATATTCAAGGTTCTGGTCTGGGCCCTCTCGTTTCTCGCGGCACCCTTTCTGTTCTGGGTTTATTTTTCATTGAGGATGCCTGCGGAAAGGGCCTTTGAGGGTTTGATCGGTCCCTGGTTGCATGTGCTGGACCCGTTCACGCGCACCCTTCCCCTTTACCAGTGGATGCGCGGGATGGACGACCTGTCCGGAAACCTGGTGAAGGGATTGGGTTATGCGCTGGGATGGATCGCGGTGCTGGCAATGGTGGGGGGCATGCATCGAGTGCTGCACCGCGCGAAATCACTCATCGTGACCGCAGTCACCGCAGCGGTGTTGCTCCTTCTGCTGGCGTTAGCAGCTGGTTGGCCCTTCTTTTCGTGGATGGAGCTGGGTCGCCCTCTCCCCATTTTCGTATTGATTTACGGGCTTTTCCAGGCCCGGCGGCTAATCCAGGCTTCCCCGGCGGAGCGCGGACGCTATCTTTTCGTGCTCGTTTTTTGCGTATATGCATTCATGCTGATGCTCAAGATCGTATTCAACGTGCACGTGTATCATTACGGTTTTGCGCTGGCGCTTCCCGCCTTTTTATTGTTTCTCCGTTTTGCCGTACATGATTTACCGGCACGGTTGCCCACGGGGACGAACCGTTTACCTTTTGCACGACTGGCTTATGCGGCATTGATCCTTGTTTTTATCATGGTCCATGGAAATATGTCGTACAAGCTGTATCCGTTGAAAAACTATCCAGTCGGTTCCGGGTCCGACACAATAATGGAGTACTACCCTTTTTTAAATCCACGGGGAGAAATCGTGAACCAGGCCCTGGATTACATCCGGGAAGAAATGGATCCGCAGGCGGGATTCCCTGTTTTTCCTGCCGGCAACATGTTGAACTACCTGTCGCGTCATCCGAATCCGTTTCCATTTATTTTCTTTACCCCTCCGGAAGTACATTTTTTCGGGGAAGAGTCTTACCTCAAACGACTTCAATCCCGTCCGCCCCCTTACATCGTATTCGTGGAGATGGACCACTCCTGGCTGGGTGCGCCCTACTTTGGCCGGGACTATGCGCGGGATCTGTATGCGTGGGTGATGGCAAATTATCAGCAAGACGCGCTGTTTGGAGAATTGCCGTTTAGCGGGAAGGGCTACGGGGTCCGGATTATGAAGCATTCATCCGCAATCACCGCAAATCCATCGTGACGATCTCACAGGACACCAAATTGAAGCCGACCCACACGGTGAGAGACGACCGGGCATCCACCGGGCTGGCCCGGTATGCCGGACTGATTCCCGTGTTTCTGGCTGGTGCGGGAATGATCGCGTGGGGATGGCGCCGGTGGGCGGACCTGCTGGTCGATTATGGAAACCAGTTATATGTTCCCTGGCGCATCGCGGAAGGAGACGTGCTCTATCGGGACCTTTTTTATGTGTTCGGCCCACTCTCTTCCTACCTGCACGCAGGTTTGTTTTCTCTTCTGGGTCCAGGGGCCCATTTTCTCAGCCTGTTCAACATATTCCTCACAGCGGTGTTGACCGTCCTCATCTACAGCCTGGTGCTTCGTCTTTCCAATCCGTGGACGGCAACTTTGGCATCCCTTGTATTTCTTTTGGTGCACGCGTTGGGTCAGCACAAATATCTGGGAAACTACAATTTCATCCAGCCCTATTCCTATGACCTGACACACGGAATTTTCCTTAGCTTCTGTACTTTGTTCCAGGTACTCAAATACCTCGAACGGCCGACTTCAAACCGGGTCCTCGTCATTGGCCTGTTGCTGGGATTGGTGCTGCTGACCAAAATCGAAGTCATGCTGGCGGCGGGTCTGGCTGTACCAACGGGCCTGGTTCTGGCAGTGTGCGCTCACCGCATGTCGAAAAAAGCCGTAGCGCGTCATGTATTGATATTCCTGATTGCCTCTTTGACACCCTTGAGTGTGTTTTTCATATTTTTTTCCCTGCACATGTCCTCTGCCGAAGCATGGCACAGCTTAATCCTGCCGTGGAAACTGGCCCTCGCTCCGGAGGTCCATGATTTTTTCTATTTCAAGAAAATGAAAGGCATCGCTTTTCTGGGTCACAACCTGTACCAGATTTTTTTATACACCGGCATGCTGGCAGTCATTCTGGCCGGTCTTCTGACCTGTAACCGGCTTCTCAATAAGCAAAACAAAAACACCTGGAAACCGGCGCTGATCCTTTCAGCAATGCTTGCCGGGGCTGTTCTTGCCGGGTTCCAGCAAATTCCCTGGCGGTATTTTTTAAAGCCTCTGCCTTTATTGATGCTTATTGTCGGCGTATTTTTAATCTTCCAGCTTCACAAAAATTTTCAACCCAACCGTCGTTTTTTTCGAGATGCGGGATTGTTTGTCCTGACAGTGTTTGCCCTTGCCCTCCTCCTCAAGGTGTTTTTTCGAGTTGTCATCATGCATTATGGATTCGCCCTGTCTGTCCCGGCAGCCCTGGTGACCGTGATCGCGCTGACCCACATTTTACCGGAAGCTTTGCAAAAGTATTGGGGTCCGCAATATACCTACCGTTTTACTGCATCCGTGTTGGTCATTCTTTACGTGGGAGCGATGTGTTTCGACTCTTATCTGTTCTTCAACAAAAAGCAACTGGCCGTCGGAAAGGGTCCGGATCTCGTGTACGATTACCATCCGATGAGCCGGATTGAGGGAGGCAAACCCTACGTGAAAGGCATGCTCACGAAATTTGCATTGGAATATATCGAAAAGGAAATTCCTCCAGATGCCACCATGACGGTGATGCCGGATGCCGTCATTTTTAATTACCTTTCACGCCATCGTGATCCTGCCAGGGGTTTCCTGTTGAACCCAGTCACCTGGGTTTTGTTTGAAAAAGATGATTATTTATTGCGTCTGCTAAGGAACGAACCTCCTGATTATATTGTAATGGTTGACCGAAGTTATTTCGAATTTGACCTCCCTCTCTTCGGCAGGGATTACGGCGTGTTCATCAATCGCTGGATTCAGGAGAATTACAGTTTGATCAAACAGATCGGTGCAGAACCCTTCACTGTATCTGGATTCGGGATTCAAATTTACAGGCAAAGGGGAAATTCATGAATTCGGCTTTCCCTCATCCCCCTCCCAATACCCAAAACCCGCCGGAACGTTTTCAAACAGTCATGGCGTGGGTCGGACCGTTGCTTGTTTTTATCGGTGGGGGGCTCATGCTCTGGCTGAGTTGGCAAAGGTGGGCCGATGTGCTGATCGATTTTGGCAACCAGCTATACATTCCCTGGCGCATCGCTGAAGGAGAAGTTTTATACCGCGATCTTTTTTACGTTTTCGGGGTGCTGTCTCCCTATATTCATGCCCTGATTTTCAAACTCGCGGGTCCTGGAGCCCTTTATCTTTCTCTTTTCAATATCGGGCTGACAATCATACTCACCATTGTGCTTTATCGCATGGTGAATTCTATTAGCAGTCCGTGGACTGCGACCCTGGGCGCCCTCCTGTTTCTCGTAATTCATGCTCTTGGTCATCACCGTTACCTGGCCAACTTCAATTTCATTCAGCCCTACTCGTACGATCTGACCCATGGAATTCTGCTGGCTTTCCTCACGTTGGCTGTTTTTCTGGAATACATCAGGTTCCCTACCACCAAAAGGCTTTTGGCGATTGGATTTCTTTCCGGACTGACTTTGCTGACCAAAATTGAAGTGATGTTTGCGCTCGGACTGGCGGGTGCGGCAGGTTTGGGAATCGTGTTCCGTTTTCACAGGATGGATGGACGACGCATTGCCATGAACCTGTTTGCCCTTTCAGCAGCCTTTTTTCTTCCCGCCACTCTGGTCCTCTGTTATTTCGCTACCCTGATGCCTCTTTCCGATGCCTTTTCCAATTTGCTCCTTCCCATTGAATATTCGTTGAATCCGCAGGTCAAGAACCTTCCTTACTACAAGTTACTCATGGGAACCAATGCGCTTGGCCGCAATCTGATTTTCATGTTTATGTATTTAATGGTCTTTGTTCTTGTAGTGAGCGGACTCGTTTACATCAATCAGAAACTGGACAAATCAGGCAGGAATGATTGGCGGTTTGGTTTGCCAACCGCGATTTTAATTCCCCTGCTTGCCTGGTATTTTTTCTGGTCCATTCCGTGGAAATGGATTTTGAATCCCCTGCCCTTCATCATGATCGGTATTTTTATTGCTATCGTCTGGCATATCAAATCACGATCACTTTCTGAAAAGGAGCAACAAAAATATATTTTTCTTCTGGTACTTACTTTATTTTCCCTGTTTTTGCTGTCCAAGATTTTTTTCAACACGGTGATTTATCATTATGGTTTCGCTCTCACGTTCCCCGCATCCCTCATGGTGATCATACTCGTGACCGATCTCCTTCCAGATTGGATACGAAGGGGAAACGTATCCATATGTTTTTATACTATGGCCACAGCGTCTCTTTTTGCGGTTTACCTTTACGTCATGGTTTACGACTCTTACCTGTATTATTCCAAAAAAGTGATCCCTGTCGGCGAGGGAGTCGACCGCTTTTATGAATACGCCCCAAACAGCCGACCTCATTTCGGGCGTCCCTACATGGAACCGATCGTAACCCGGTACCTGCTTGAATACATGGAAGAGAATTTAGAACCCGATGCCACGGTCGCGGTGTTTCCCGATGCGGTCATGATCAATTACCTCACCCGGCACAAGGATCCCATCAAAGGATTTTTAGTCAATCCACTGACCTGGATACTGATCGGAGGCGACACGCCCCTGCTGGAGCAATTGAAAGCCAACCCCCCGGATTATATCGTTTTGGTTGAGCGGCAATATCCAGAATGGGGAATGGAACATTTCGGAGAGGATTTTGCCCAAACCGTTTATCAGTGGATTGTTGATAACTACTCTCGTGAGAAGAAAATTGGCGCAGTTCCATTTACCAAGAGTGGGTTCGGTGCCTTGGTATATAAAATGAAAGAGTCTCCAAACGGATCTTCTTCCTGAAAATCAAATGACCCAAAGACTTCAATTTTGGTATACAGGAGGCCTGCCGATCGGTTCTGTTTTGATCGCATGGATGTTGATTAGCTGGCAACGCTGGCCGGACCTCCTGGTGGACTTCGGTCAGCAGGCATATGTCCCCTGGGCGTTGTCGCAGGGCCACGTCCTTTATCGCGATATCGCTTATTTTCATGGCCCCCTGTCTTCTTATATCCACACGCTTGTTTTTCTGATATTCGGGCCTGGAATCCTGCAACTGGCCCTGTTCAATTTGGCTTTGGTATCGCTTGTCTCTTTTCTTATTTTTCGGCTTTGCCACTATTTCAGCAATCGTCTAAACGCAACCCTCATTTGCCTGTCATTTATTACCGTTTTTGTCTTCGCACATCATATGGGATTCGGCAGTTTCAATTTCATCGCACCCTATACATACGATCTCACGCATGGCATCCTGCTCGGGATTTTTACCCTGTTTCTATTTTACCGCTATCTGAAATCGCCGCGTCTCCAAACCCTTTGCGGCCTCGGAGTGTTGCTTGGGCTGGTTTTTCTCACCAAGGTCGAGGTGTTTCTCGCCGTCTCTCTCAGTCTGGGTGGAGGTCTTTTTATTTTCTGGTCGCAACGCCGCTTGCATTCAAAAATCATTTTGCTTAACGCTGCGGTTT
Organism: Nitrospina sp. P1_D6; assembly: GCF_052156615.1. NCBI lineage: Bacteria > Pseudomonadati > Nitrospinota > Nitrospinia > Nitrospinales > Nitrospinaceae > Nitrospina > Nitrospina sp. P1_D6. Next base: position 41,971 of record NZ_JBQKUN010000004.1, read on the forward strand.
TTGCGGGGTGTTCCCTTTTACCCATTCTGGCCTTTGCGCTTTATTTTTCTTTTTTCATGCCGGTGACCCGCGCCTTCTCCCATATATTGGGTCAGTACCTGAATGCCTCGGATCCCGTCATCCGCACAATGCCCTATTATCAATTCACCCTGGGCTGGATGCACCTTGAAGACAACCTGAAGCGCATGGGTTTGCACGCATTGGTTTTTATTTGCCTCGGTGGGCTGGTTAGTTATCTCAATCATATTTTTTCCCGCAATGGAACCAATCATAAGTGGACCGGGCTCCTTTTTGGATTGTTAACCCTGGCGGCTCTCTGGGCTCTCACGGACACCATTCCCTGGCTGGAAATCTCCCGCGCCTTTCCAATCATTTTATTCATTACAGGTTTTTACCTGGCCATTCGAATCGGGCGGGAACAGCGGCTAATTCAGATCACCCGGCGTAGAATCATTTTTCTTACTCTTATTGTTTTTTCCCTGACTCTCACATTCAAGGCATTTTACAATCTGCGTCTCACCGACTTGGGGTTTGCCCTGGCGATGCCCGCCACTCTGGTCATTCTTTTCTTTGCTTTGCATTCTCTGCCCCGCATGGCGGAACGGATCTCCGGTGACTCCGCTATAATTCGATCCGTTTCCATTACCGCTGTTCTGTATTTCATTGCTGTCATCGGCATGAACAGTTTATTTGCCTACCAGAACAAAACTTATCCCGTTGGGGAAGGAGTGGACCGGATTTTCGATTTTCAGCCCCTTGTGCAATACCCGGACGGACGGATATTTTCTCGTGGTCTCATTGTTAACGAAACACTGGAACTGCTGAAAAAAGAATTGGGGGAAGAAACTGACCTGCTCACTCTTCCCGACGCCATGATTTTCAATTACCTTTTACGCAAGCCCTTTCCAACCAGAGACACATTGTTCAGTCCTCTCACCATGCGCACTCAGGATGGAAACAAAGTATTGGCCCGGTTGCAGTCCGCCCAGCCTTCCCATATTCTCCTGGTGCATGCGGATTACCAATGGTTCGGTCAACGGCATTTCGGTACCGACTATGCCCGCTCTGTGATGGAATGGATTCAACGCGATTACCTTCTGATTCGCCAGATCGGGGCAACGCCCTTTGAAGGGAGGGAATTTGGCGTCCGTATCCTGAAACGTTTACCTCCAAAAAAGTCCTGAACCTATGGCCTTCAACCAATCCAGCCCTTCCACCAGACTCATCCAGGTTCAATGGAACGTCCTGGGGCCGCTGCTCATCACACTTTCGTACGTTTTCATGACGTGGGTCAGCTGGCGTCGCTGGCCCGATGTGATCATGGACTTTGGCCAGCAGTTGTATGTCCCCTGGATGCTTTCCGAAGGGCAGGTTCTCTATCGTGACGTTGTGTATTTTCACGGCCCCCTGGCATCGTATATCAACGCCGCCTTATTTGCTTTCCTTGGGCCGGGCATGATTCACCTCGCCCTCGCCAACCTGGTTTTGGTTTACGGGTTTTCCTTGTTTCTTTTTTACTGGATGAGGCAGATCAGCGACTCCATCTGCGCCACCCTCGCCGGTGTCACTTTTGTTCTGGCCTTCGCTTTTGCCTATTATTGGGGAATGGGGCTGCTGAACTTTATCTGCCCTTATGTTTATGACCTGACTTATGGATTCATGCTGGGGTGCGTCTCCCTTTACCAGTGCGGGCGCTATTTGGAATCCCGCGAACCAGCCCGTCTTTTGGGAGTCGGGCTTTTGCTGGGACTGGTGTTTTTGACCAAAGCGGAAATGTTTGCCGCCGCTTTTTCCGCCGTGGGGATAACCCTTCTCATGGATTTACGCGGGAGGGTTGAACCGGTGCGGAAAACCCTCCTGAGGATCGTTCTGGTTGTCGGCCCCATCTTTGTGTTTCCTCTTTTTTTCTTTTTCTATTTCGCTTTTAAAATGCCGATGGAGGAAGCCGCACATCACCTTTTCAGCCAATGGATTCATGGGCTCAACTTGAATATCCATTCTCTGTTTTATTACAGATTTGTTTCGGGCACGATGTTTCTGGAAGCCAACCTGCTTAAAATTTCCTTCCATCTTCTGGTATACGCACTCCTGCTCGCATTCCTGATCGGTTTCAATTTGTGGCTGGAGAAACGCGGCAAGAACTCACCCCGTGCGGGGCTGTACTTTGGGCTGGCGGTTGCCACGGGACTGATCCTTTTATATCCGCAGATTCCCTGGCGGCATCTTCCACGGTCCTTTCCGGTCATTCTGGTGATTCTTTGTCTTGGATTGAGCATTTTCCTTATCAAAAACCTTCCTTCCCTCCAGAAAAGAGGACAGCCTCTTTCCTTTTTCATGCTGGGCGTATTTGCCCTGGTCCTCACCCTGAAAGTGTTTTTCAACTTGAATACATCCCATCTGGGATTTGTACTGGCCCTTCCTGCCACGCTGGTCATGGTCACCGGGCTTCTACACTTCCTTCCGAAATTAATAGAATCCGGGAACAAAACCGCCTGGGTTTTTCGTTGCGGAACTTACGGGCTGGTTGCGGTGACGGTACTCATCTGGACCAGCATCTCGTACAACCAATACCAGATCAAAACTTATCCCGTGGGTAACGGGGCGGACATGATCTACGATTTCCCGCCCAACGCGGTTCGTTTTGACGGAACCCCGCTCGACCGGGCGGAGATCCTGAGCCATGCATTGAATTTTTTGGAAAAAGAAGTGAAGCACCACGAGACCATTTTATCCGTACCCGATTCCATGATGATCAACTACCTGCTCCGTCGCCGGTTCCCCACACGCGACACAATCTTCAATCCCCTGGTATGGATCATTCGTGGCGATCCTGCAATGATCCAACTATTGGAGCAACGCCCCCCCGACTATGTGGTATACGTCAACATCGACTTCACCATTTTCGGAAGCCCCGTTTTTGGAAAAGACTATGCCAGCGGACTAAAGAAATGGATTGAAGCCCGGTACACTCCCATCCGGCAGTTTGGGGGCACACCGTTTCAAAGTAATCGATTTGGAGTTCAAGTTCTCAGACTTAAAGATTCGGAAGGAAACTCTAATATTCGGAAGACGCACCCACTTCAGTGATATGGGAGTTGTTTTCCTGGGGGTTTTTGTGGAACGCCTGATATAAGAGATCGTGGCTCGCCCGGGAAAGCTCCTGCCTTGTTTTTGCAGGCGGGATCGGGGGAAACACACGGACTTTTGCCCGCAATCCCTTGGACTTCAACACCCGGATCATGTGCTCACCCAGAGTTCCCGTCCAACTGGCCACGTAGGGCTCTCCTCCCCCCTCGTAACGGATCAACACCGGAACCACTGGCCTTTTTTCCTGCACCGCCGCCTCAAATGCGGATGGTTTGAACGGATACACATCATCCCCCTTGGTCACACTCCCCTCTGGAAACCAGGCAACATTGAAGCCATCGCGCATGCGCTCCCGGATGCTGTCGATCATGCCCGTCACCTGGTGGCGGCGGCTTCGATCAACAAAAATGGTTTTTCCCAACTGTGCCATCTGTCCCACCACCGGCCAGCCGTTCACCTCCGCTTTGGAAACAAAAAACAATTTGAAGTTGGCCGCCATCAAAAAAATATCCACTGCCCCCACATGATTGGCAACGATCATCGATCCCGGAGGAATATTGAGATCCCCCTCCACGGTATAACTCAGCCCGATAGCAGCACAGGCCCGGCGGCCCCAGAAACGGGCAAACCATCCCACCCACTTGCAATGAGATTTCTGATTATTACGAAACAAGAGCCACAATACGATGGATGTCAAGAAAGAGAGTACGACCACTGAAGTTATCAGGACAAGGCGATATCCCATACGCAGGAAAGGCATAAAATTCCTTTAAAACAGGTTTTTGGAGCGACGTATGCATTTAAACATTTCCATGAACACCAGACGGATAAAACAATCCTTGTACGAAAGCAGCATTCTGGGAAAACGAATCGGGCGGTGCGGTCGCCTCCCCAATCCGTCAAGCAGACATTCACCTATACGATTCCACACCTCCGCCGAACGGACCAACCCAAAATGTACGTGGTCCAATCCCAGGTAGTCGTCCAAAGGGGGAATCAAATGAAAGTGAGGGCTTTTATATTCTTTTAAAAAAGCGTTGACCCGCCTCACCCCGTCAATGGCTTCTTGGCGGGAGATGCGGGATTTGGGGTATAAAAAAGTTCGGATGGGATAGTACACGATTGCAGGCACATTTCCCTCAAAATAAACCGGCAGAGTGGTTGCGTAAATTTCCGCATTCAGATTCTCCAACCGCTCAAACAGGTTTTTCATGGTCGAAATCAAGGAGTCCCCATCCATTCCGTATAACAAATCATTCCCAATATCTGTAATCAGGGCAACCACTCGTTTTCCATCCCGGACCTGTTTTCCCAATCGTTCGAACAACGGGCTTTCGGCAATAGGCGGGTACGAAATGTTGAACATCCCTCCCCAGCAACCATAGCCGCGACCCGGCCCACAGGCCGCATAAATTTTCACCGCTTCCGGCTTCAGGTTCCTGGACAGATAATATGCAAGCGCGCTGTAACCCCGGGCCAGGTTGCTGGCTCCGAGCAGTACGCAAACATAAAATTCGTTTTCACCAATGAGAGAAATGGAGGGAGAGGGAATTTCGGGGTCGCCATTCATAATCAAGGGAGCTGAACGCGCATGTTCTTTGGATCCATGCGAAATTCCTTAGGAAGGTCCACCCGGGTGGCCCGCTTGTCCAGCGACTGATACAGTTCTTCATAAAATTGAGACAGCTTATTGAAATTGTTCCTGGCGCGGAAATCGTTCTTGTTTCTTTCTGCCATCATTCGATAGCCCAGCATTTTGCTGATATACGCCTCATACCTGCGTTGCCACCATATTGCCGGCTTCCCCCCCCAGGTGGCCTCCCCCTTTTTTCCCAGCGGGTCGAGAATCAACGCATCGTCCGTACTGTCCACCCGGACCTGGAAATCACCAAGAAAGCTCATGCCCAGAAGGCCGTCAAACCCTTCCCCCAAAAACGGATTCACATTGGCTTCCACATTTTCCACTTTGGCACTTCCAACCTTAAGAGACCGGAGAAGGAGTAAAGGAGAATCCACCATGCCGCCCCCTGTCTGGACCTGCAGCTTGGGCAAGGCCCCAAGGTTTCGATGCACCTTGCGTCCCAATTCTTCTGAAAGAGTGACGCTGGACGCGCCCGTATCCACAACAAATCTACCCGGTATCCGGCCGTTGATCATCACCTCAACAATATAATTGCCGTTTCCGATGGGAGTCAGTGGAACTACGTGGTTTTTCGAGACCGGCTCCGGAACTTTCAGTTTCACAGGGTTGGAAGATTCTGGAGGGGCTTCGTAAGTTTGGATTTTCTGTTCTTCCCGGTATTTCAGGGGAATTTTTGAAGGGTTGTCGGTGAAGTGCAGTTTGCCTTTATCGTCGCGCCATTTGTAAATCTTGGCAACCGCATCAGGTGGAGAAAAACTCATGGCCAGCCATCCGGCCAAAGCCAGGACAGTTGCCAGCACGACGCCTGTTCTGGGCTTAATCGAAAGGAATTGGTTTGACATACACTTCCCGGGGTTTGATGCCGTCGGAGGGTCCCACCACACCTTCGCGCTCCATTATCTCAATCATTCGCGCCGCACGGTTGTAGCCCACCCGAAGGCGCCGCTGGAGCATGGAAATCGACGCCTGCTTTTCCTTGGCTACGATCGCCACTGCATCGTCATACAGCTCGTCAAATTCCTCTTCCTCTTCGGCGCGCTGTTTCTCCGCTTCCACCACTTCCTCGAACACGTCTTCGCGCAACTCCGCTTCCTTCGGCTGGTCCTTGATGAATTTCAGGATGCGATTGATCTCTTCATCGCTCACCATGCAACCGTGTATGCGCTTGAGCCGCGATGTCCCCGGAGGCAGAAACAGCATGTCTCCCTTACCCAGCAGTTTCTCCGCGCCGACACTGTCCAGAATGGTGCGTGAGTCGACACGCGACGTCACCTGAAACGAAATACGCGCCGGAAAGTTGGCCTTGATGATGCCTGTCAGCACGTCCACCGATGGCCGTTGCGTCGCCACGATCAAATGAATGCCCGCGGCGCGCGCCATCTGGGCCAGGCGCGTCAGCGAATCCTCCACCCCTTTCGACGCCACCATCATGAGGTCCGCCAGCTCATCAATGATGATCACGACATAAGGCAGCTTCTGGAGCACCTCCGGTTCGGCTTCCTTTTCGGTTTCCGCATTCTCATCCATATTCTCTTCGAGAAACGCTTCTTCCACCGGGGCCGTTTTCTTTTTCGCTTTTTTATTTTTTCGCTCCTCTTCCTCGCGCTGGCGCTCCAGTTTCGCAACAAGTTCGTTGTAGCCGGTGATGTTGCGCACGCCTTTTTCCGCCATCATCTTGTAGCGTCGCTCCATCTCTGCCACCGCCCACTGCAGGGCCGCCGCGGCCTTTTTCGGATTGGTCACCACCGGCGCTATGAGATGCGGGATACCGTCATACATGGAAAGCTCCAGCATCTTCGGATCAATCATGATCATCTTCACTTCCTCCGGATTGGCATTGAGAAGGAGGCTGATGATCATGGAGTTGATGCCGACAGACTTGCCGGACCCGGTCGAACCCGCAATCAACAGGTGCGGTACCTGTGCCAGGTCCTGCACCATGGGCACACCAATATTGTCCTTGCCCACCGCCAGGGTGAGCTTCGACGGCGAATTCTGGAACGCGTCCGACTGAATGATCTCTTTTATGGGCACCGTGTCGCGTTTCGGGTTCGGCAGTTCAATCCCCACCACCGACTTTCCGGGTACCGGGGCAAGAATGCGGACACTGGGTGCGCGCATGGCGAGTGCAAGGTCGTCGGTCAAGGACAGGATGCGGCTCACCTTCACCCCCGGCGCGGGTTCGTATTCGTAAAGCGTGATCACCGGGCCCGGCAGAACCTGCACCACCTTTCCCGCGATGCCGAAGTCCGAAAGCTTGCGCTCGAGGATGGTCGAATTCAGCATGATCTCTTCGCGCAGTTTTTCCACGTTCTTGATGTGGACGGGCTCGTCCAGAAGATCCACCGGCGGCACACGGTAATCGCCTGTCTCATGAACGAAGGGAAAATCCTCCTGCATCGCGAACGCGGATTTTTCTTCCGGCTCCTCATTCTTTTTCTTTTTGGAGCGGGTCGGCGATGGCTCCGGCTGTTTGGAGATCGGGGTCATGATTTCGTTTGGCACAAAAGCATCGCTGGACACAATGACCGGCTCACTCAGTTTCGGCCGGTTGTCGCGCATGGTTTTGCGGATCATTTTCAGGAACCGCCATAATCCTTTCGCACCTTCCTGCACCAGCGCAATCAAGGTCCCGCCCAGCGCCAGCAGTTGCGTGCATCCTTTCAGCGCCATGCGGACCGCAAAGCGGAACAGGTTGCCGGTGCCACGAATCATCGTGTCCATCGGCACGCCCACCATTCCCATGATCGCGATGAACATCATCGTTACCAGCACCAGACGCGCGCCCCACGCATTCAGCCACAAGACCAGGTAGGAAGAAATGTATCCTCCCGCCACGCCGCCCGATACGGTAGCATGACCGAAATAAGGATCAGGATCGAAACTCATGGTGAGCAGGCCGCACAACACCACCCAGAACAGGAAGCCGAAGCTCAACATGGCGGGCCAGCGGGAAAACTCCCTGCCGCGGATGAGCCCCCAGCTCACGATGAACGTGATCAACGGAAACACGAAGGCCCCGGTGCCGAAGGTTTGCACCAAAAGGTCGGCCAGGTACGCACCGACGATCCCACCGTTGTTCTCCACCTCCACCGCCTGGATCACCTGGCTGTGAAGAGACGGGTCCTTCGGCGTGTAAGTGAGCAGCGAATACAGCGCGAAGACGGTGAATCCGATCAGCATCACGCCGAACACATCGCGCAAGGGGTGCAGGCGCGTGGACGCGGCCGCTTCCTGCGACAGAATTTTCGATTCGGGTTTGTTGTTTTGGGTTCCACTCATGACGGGTTGGCTCGTTTCCGGGTTCGTGTTTGGCTCAACAGACGCTGGGTCGTGTCCTGCAACAACGTCTCCACCGGCAACCGGGTCTCGTCCGGTTCGGGGTAATCCAGGTTGTAATGCAGGCCCCTGCTTTCCTTGCGCTTCAACGCGCCTTCAATGATCAGGCGCGCGGTGATGGCGATGTTGCGCAACTCCAGCGTGTCCCTGGTGATATTGAAACTCCAGTAATATTCCTGAATCTCCTCCAGCAACATGGAGATGCGGCGGTGCGCCCGGTGCAGGCGCTTGTCCGTGCGCACGATGCCGACGTAGTTCCACATGAGGCGGCGGATTTCATCCCAGTTGTGCGACACCACGACCGACTCGTCGCTCTCAACGGCGTCGCCCGGGTCCCACTCCGGAATCTCTTCCTGCAACGCGTTCCTCTCCTGCGACTCCGCGAGCAACTCCCGCGCCTTGAAAACCGCACGGTGCGACAGCACCAGCCCTTCCAGCAACGAATTGCTCGCCAGCCGGTTGGCACCGTGCAGGCCGGAATACCCGACCTCGCCCGAGACGAACAGGCGGCGGATGTTGGTCTGGCCGTTGAGGTCGGCGATCACCCCGCCGCACATGTAATGCGCCGCCGGCACCACCGGCAGGGGTTCGTGTGTCATGTCGAACCCGAAATCCATGCAGGTCTTGTAAATGTTCGGAAAGCGCTCGCGCGTCAGGTAACCCTCGAGGTGCGTTACGTCGAGGTACACACAGTCGTCGCCGCTCTTTTTCATTTCGTAGTCGATGGCGCGCGCCACCACATCGCGTGGCGCAAGGCATCCAAGCGGGTGATACTTTTCCATGAAAGTCTCACCGTTCTTGAGGCGCAGGATGCCGCCTTCCCCGCGCACCGCCTCGGAAATCAAAAACGATTTCGCCTGCGGGTGAAACAGGCACGTGGGGTGGAACTGGAAGAACTCCATGTTGGCGACCTTCGCCCCCGCTCGGTAGGCCACCGCCACGCCGTCGCCGGTCGCCGTATCCGGGTTGGAAGTGTAGAGATACACCTTCCCCGCCCCGCCGGTGGCAAGCAGAACACCCTTGCCGAGAAACGTATTCACCTCGCCCGTGTGCTCGTTGAGAGCGTACAGACCCAGCGCTTCGTCCTCCGCGCTGCCGGGGTTGACGGACGCGTCCAGGTTGGCGCGGGTGATCAGGTCCACCGCCATGTGGTAGGTATAGACGTCGATGTTCTTCCGGCCCTTGATGGCTTCGATCAGCGTACGCTCGATTTCCCAGCCGGTCATGTCATCGGCGTGCAGGATACGGTGCTTGGAGTGGCCGCCTTCACGCGTGAGATGATAGGCATCTTCCGGCGTGCGGGTGAAACGCGCACCCAGATTCACCAGTTCGCGCACCAAAGTGGGGCCTTCCTGCACGATGCAGCGCACCACGTCCTTGCGGCACAGGCCGCGCCCCGCTTCCAGCGTGTCGGCGACGTGCAGGTCAACCGAGTCATCCGCCGCCATGACGGACGCAATGCCGCCCTGCGCGTACTTGGTCGCCGATTCGTCCAGCGCGTCCTTGGTGATGAGCGCCACCGAACCGAACTCGGAAATTTTGAGGGCGAAAGTGAGCCCGGCAAGGCCACTGCCCACGACGATGAAATCGCGCGTGATTCTCATGGAGAAATTGTACCGCCAAAACCCCGAAAAATCAATAAGATGTTGATTTTACAGTGGCTTTTGGACTTGTTGCTGGGTTGAAACCGACCGGTTCCGGCGGCGCAGCCAGAGTGCCCCCAGAACGAGGATTGCTGTGGAAACGGCGCTGACGACGAGTCCCTCCCGCCACCCGGCGGGCGTGAACGTGAATTCGACCCGGTGCGGCCCCGGGCCCAGCGGCACGGCGCGGTAAAACCGGTTCGCTCGAATCACGATTCCCGGTTCGCCGTCGACCGTCACCCGCCAGCCGGGCATCCACGAATCGAGCAGGACCAGGTAACCGTTGCCCGTCTGCTGGGTGCGCACGGTGACGCGGTTGGGGGCATACTTCAGGGACTTCACCCAGCCGGTGGAGGCGGGAACATTTTTCAGCGGAGGCGCCTGGGTCAACAGCACCTCACGCAACGGATCGAATCCCGGGTCGTAATAAAGACCCAGCAAACGTTCATCCGACACCTGCCGGGCACGCGGCACCCAGAAGGCACGCGGCAGGGAGTCATCGAACACGTGCAGACGGTCCGGCAGAATCAGCGGAATGCCATCGACGTAGGCCGTGAGCCGATCGACGTCGATCCAGTACTTCACGTTGCTGCGCTTGAGAATGCGGAACCGTGTTTCCGGTTTGGCGTGCAGGAGCGCCCGGTACCACAGGAAGTGGTCCTTCAGTCCCATCGCCAGTCCCGGCATGCCGTCGGCGTACTGCATGCCATACACGGTGCCGAGAAACGGGTACATGTATTCCTTCATGGCAATGAGCGCCGCAAGGCGGGTGGGTCCGTTGGGCAGGCGGAATCGGTCCGGGTTTTCCATCACCCGCCCCGAATACAGGCGGTACGGTTCCGGATCGGACTGGATGGTGGAAGCCATCACCGGTTGGTTCAAATAATATTCTTTGTCGATCAGCGGGAAGAGGCCGAAATTTCGCACTACCAGATCGAGGAACAGCGAACCAAGAAAAACCGCCCTGAACAACCCGATGCCGACCTTGCGAAAATAGAACAGCGTGTGCGTGATGCCAAAGGCGAACAGGATGAGCAGGGAGGGCGCTGCATCCCGCACCTCCGGCGCCAGCGCCGTATTGACCACTGCCGCGGCAGAGATCAGCACCGCGCCGGGAACGAATTTTTCGCCCAGGCTGCGTTTCGTGGTGGCGGCCACCAACCGGTCCCAGACCAGCCCCACCAGAAACACCGAAGCCATGGCGGAAACATAAAAATACTTTTCCGGGTAACGGAACCGGTCCAGGCCCGGCACCCCTTGATACACCCACGCATACAACGGGTTGTATTTGCCGAAAGCGAGAAACAGTCCCACCGCAAACATCACCAGCCAGAACAAGACGCGCCTGTCCCGCCAGAACCCAATGCCCACCAGAATGAACACGGGTGCGAAGACACCCAGGTACACGCTTTCCAGAAACCCGCTCTGCTCCACGGGAATCACGTTCCGGGTCATGTTCGCCTGCGCCGCGTGCGGCAGGAAAAACGTCTCGAACGTGGCCGGACTCAGGGACCATTCCGTATGAAAGGTGTAATCGATGCCGTCGGTGCGGTGGCTGTGCTGCATCAACTGGTACGTCGGCAGAAGCTGGACGGCAATGATGCCAAGCCCCAAAACCACCGCCAGCAACAGCATGCCCATGTGCCTTAAAGCCGGCAGGCGCCACCCGGAACCGGGATGTCCCCGTTCTGCGGGCACAAATAACGTCCACAATCCCAAAAGACCGCAGGTGAAAATGTTGATTTCCGGGCAGGCGGCAAGCGTCTGGCAGGCAACCAGAAACGCAGTGAGCACAAACCAGCGCGCCCGGCACGTGGCACGGAATTTTTCAAATGCCCAGAACAGAATGGGCAACCACACCGCCCCGAGAAACAGGTTGCTCAGATAGGTCGAAGAAAAAATGAATCCGCTGAGTGCCGCAGTCCACGCCGATGCCACGGCACCCGTCCGCGAGACTCCCCACCGGCGCAGCAGCAGGTACGTCCCCACGGCCAGTATGACGAAATGGAAAATGTAGTACAGATTGAGGGCGATGGAAAAATCTTCAATAAAGAAAAAAAGGCTGGGTGGATAGAACACCCCCGGATGCAATTCCGCAAAGTAGGGTGTGCCCATGTGTACGTTGGGATTCCAGAACGGAAGCGTTCCCTGCTGGTACGCCTGATGCAAGTGATGCTTGACGGGATAGGTCACCAGGGTGAAGTCGCGGTCGAACGGCATCTTCCCCTGAAACAACATGGGCCAGAAAAAAAGCAGTAGCCCGCCCCCGAGCAACAACAACCCGAGGCCGCTTTGTATCCGGGACAGGAGTGATGAGTTTGGAGTCGTCATCGAACCCTTTGGGCTCAGGAAGTTTTAAGGGAATCCCATCGGTTGACCGGAAGGCGTGCAAATGCTCGCACCAGCAAAACCGCAAGGGAAATCACAATCATGAGAAAGGTAACGGCCTGTCCTTCAACCAACCCTTCAGGTACGTACTTGAATTGCAGAAGATGCATGCCCGATTCCAATGGCACCGCTCGAAAGAAATGGTAGGCGCGGAGAAGGGGTGCGGGTTTGCCATCCACGTGCACCGTCCAGCCGGGAAAGTACGAATCGAGCAGGACCAGGAACCCGTTGCCCTCCTGCCGTGTGCGTACGGTGACGTGGTTGGGTGAATACTCGATCGACTGCACCGTGCCGTCGAATCGTTCCGACGGCTGAAAATCCACGGGCTGGTCGAGCAGAACTTCCTTGCGTGGATCGAAGTCTTTCGCGAAAAACGTGTTGATGAGTTTGATTTCCGGCCCCTGCCGCATGGCAGGCACGAGAAAGGCGCGCGGCAGGGCATTTTGAAATTCACGGACGGAATCCGAACCAAAACGGCGTGACCGGCTTTCCGGTCCAAACAGGTCCCCCCCGGCGACCCAGTAGCGCACGTTGTTCCGCTCCAGCATGCGTTGCTTCTTTTCCATGGAAGACTTTCGGAACATCTGCGTCCACAACCACACGTTCTCCAGTTCGATGGCCATCAATCCATCAGCGTATTGCAGGCCGAACACGGTACCGAGATTGGGACTGGCGGTTTCTTTTTCGAGGATATGGCTCAATACAAGGTTGGGTGCCTGCGGGAACAGGTTCTTGGAACGGAACCGTTCGCGGTCCAGAGCCCCGGTGTACACCCGGTAAAGAGGCGGCGGTTCCGGCAGACCCGCCATCACTTCGGGCAGTTGAGTGACGAGCTTTTTGTCGATAAAAGGCACCAGCCGGCTGTGTGCCGTCCATAAGTCGATGAACACCACGAGCACCAGCAAGGCCCGGCCCCAGCGAGGTTCCATGCGCCCCGTAAACACCATCACCGCAAGCGCCACCACCGCCGCAAACACGCCTGCGGAAAGAACGGTGCGGTCGTCGTCCGCATACACCGCCACAGAGGCAAGCACCGTGCCGAAGATCACACAGGCAAGGATGAAAGGAGACAAACGATGGCGCGCCCTGGCCTGGAACAGGTGATCGATGAAATACCCGGTCAGGAACGTCATCGCGAACGCGGAGAAAAAGAAAAATTTCTCCGGGTACCGGAACATCTGCAGAAGCGGATTGAAAGGCAACAGTTGTGTGTAAACCGGATTGTTTCCGCCGAGAGCAAAGAAAAGTCCCGTGAAAAACACGGCTGTCCAGAAAATCACTTCCCGTCGGCGGACCAGGACCGCCGCCGACACCAGGGCCAGAGCCGGAATGACACCCATGTACACCGAGGGAAAGTACGGCACCGCCTCCAGCGACGATGCCGTCATGAACGTGTCGAAATCCCGCGCGGCGAAAAGGTGACGCAGGGTTTCCGGTTCCAGCGACCACTTCGTGTTGAACGCCGGGTCCAGGTCCCATGCGCGAACGGATCGCTGAATGACGCGGTACGTTGGAACCAGTTGAAACGCCGTGAGCGCAATCGCCGTCAATGACAACCCCGCCACCGTGAGCGTGGGACGTTTCCAGTGCGTGCCACGCCCGGGAGTGATGAAGACGCAGGCGAAATACACCATCAGTGTGGACATCACGCAACTTTCCGGACTGCCGCCCAGGATCTGCATAACCACAAAAATCACCGCCGCCGTCAGCCATCCCCAGTGCGGCCGCATAAGGTATTTCTGCACCGCCAGCAGAACCAGCGGTGTCCATACGGTGGACACCAGCTGATTGCCCAGGGAAACGATGGAAAGGAAGTAGCCACCCAGTCCCGCCACAAACGCCGAGGCCGTGGCGGCCGCCGCCGACATCCCCCAGAAGCGCATCAACGCGTACACGGAAAACACCAGAACAGCGTGGTGCACCACGACGAACAGGTTGAACCCGTAAGGAAAGTCACCCGTGAACAACAGAATATTCAGCGGGTACGCGGCGTTGGGATGCAACAGCGGAAAGAATGGCACGCCGTTGAAGATGGTGGGATTCCAGTAGGGCATGGCGCCCTGCAGATAGGTGTGCCATTGAAACCATTTCTCAGGCAACCCAAATTTCATCACATCGCGAAAAAAAAACGTATGGCCCAGGGACAACACCGGCAGGAAATACCAGACCATCACGCCCGCAAGCAGCAGGAGGGGGAGAGCGTGTCTCCGGAACCCTTCGTTATTTTTATCGTCCATGCAATGAGTCCTCTTCAATCACTTTGCAGAAGCCGCTTGCCGCATTGGCTCAACAATACAGGTTTTCGAGGAGCGATGCGTTGTTCAATACGTTGGTCCAGCCGCGAGAACGCATGCCACATGGGTTCCGTTCGCCCTTCTGCACGCAAGCGAAAGACGGAATGCAAAAGAGCGCGTTCCTCCCCGATCAAACGTTCGGTCAAAGCCCGCATGCGTTGCCTTGCCGCCTGCAGCCGGTTTTGTTCGATGTCGAGTGCGACAAGGCGCAAACCCGGGATGGGGTAATGCGGGCAGGCCCGCGCCAGCCGGTCGAGTACGTCCCGCGCAGATTCAAGCCGGTTGACGGTGACGTAGGCTTTCGCCACGTCCATCCACAACCCGGGATCCGGTTCTGCCGACAGGTTCACCTGTGCGTATTCCAGAACCGCCTTGTCCCACTGCCCTTCGAACCCATAAGCCCGCGCCATGAGGACGTGCTGGCGGTCTGCCCCCATATCCGTCTTTTTCGTGACGTCTGACCAAAGGGTGACGCTGTTTTGCCACACCGGGACGCGTTCCACGGTCAACGCGCCGTACAGCACCACCACCATTATAATGCCTGCCAGGCGCAACCGCACCACAGGGATGCGAAGCAGAATGGACGCCGCAATCAAACAGAAGCCGATGGACGGCAGATACAGGTAGCGGTCGGCCAGATAAATGGTGCGCGGCATGATGTTGGTGTAGGGCAGGAGTCCGGCAAAAAACACCACCGCCCCCCACACTTCCGGGCCATACCGCCGGGCCCGGTCGGCGTCCACAACGCACCGTTTGATTTCCACCAGCATCCAACCGACCAGAAACAGCAACCCGGGAATGAACAACACCAGAGTCAATGGATCGAAACGGTCTTTCACTTCGATCAGGTACAGGGCGCACAGGTTCACCGGGAAAAGAATGATTTTAATAAAATAAGCATACAAATCGAAAAACAGGCTGACGTGTTGAAGGGGTGTGAAGTGGATGGTTTCCTTGACGGCGATGCCGACGGTCATCGAATACGTCGCGGCAACGAAAACCAGAACCGCACCCCATGCGACGGTTTGAAACCCGACGATGCGTTTCCGGGGAAACGGACGGCGCCCCAAAAGCAGATCCGCAAACAGGATCATCCCGGGGACCACCGCCACCGTTGGCTTGGTCATCATGCCCAGCATCAAAAAGACAATCGATCCCGCAGCGCAAACCGCATACTTTCGGGCGCCCTTCCCTGCCCCGATCCAGTAAACCAGCATGGATAGCAGCGCCAGGAAAAGGGACAGCGTGTCCTTGCGGCTGGTGGCCCACGCCACCGACTCCACGTGCACCGGATGGACCGCGAACAAAAGTCCTGTCACCCACGCCAGGTCGTGGCGTTTTGTCATGGCCCTCACCAGGTGAAATACCAGAAGCGAATTGACCGTGTGCAGGAGCACATTACCGAAGTGAAACCCGGCTGGATTCATGCCCCACAGCTGGTAATCGAGGACGTACGAAAGAACATAAACGGGATCGTAATATCCCGCTGTCGCCTGACTGAAGGCCTGCGGAATGAAGTTCCAGTCCCAGGGCGTGTTGATGAAGGGATTTTTCAGGATGCGCTCGTCGATGTCGTCGTAATTGACGAAGCCGTTGCGAAGTGAATGGATGTAAACCAGGAAACTGAGCAACGCCACGGTGAAAGGAGCGCGGTCTTTGGAATGTTTGGAGGCGTCGTTCGGAGTGGTGGGCACCAGTCGATTCTCGTTTAGAAGGAGCCGGCGGCCGAACCGCCAACGGCAAACGAAGTCATACTTCCCATGCTATTGGACTCCCTTACCGGTCGCATGTCAATCCTGCCTGTGTACCGGTATTCAGACGCAGGCCTGCAGGCAGTGTCCGGGCGAAAAAAAAACTCCCACCCCGGATTCCGGGGTGGGAGCGTGCTGGTGAGTTTGGTTCAACACAAACCCGTGTGTCTTACGACACCCATGGATTAGTTGATGTTGCCGTTCGCATCCATGGTGTAGCTGGTCGTGCTGTCCAGATGCTGAGCCGTAGCGGCAAAGCCGGTTTCGTTACCGGAACCCTGGATGCTGACACGGGTGGACTGAACATAACCGTATTCCGCAGCGGTAACGGTGGCTACGTTACACGCCTGGGAAGAACCCTGCTCGGCCCAGTAAGCTTTACAACCCAGGTACAGGTTGTGCAGGTTGGACTTGGAGTCCGAATTGTAGGCACGAGCTTTGTACTGGTTGAACTGAGGGATCGCGATCGCCGCCAGGATACCGATGATGGCGATTACGATCAGCAGCTCGATCAAGGTAAAACCTTTTTCGTTTCGACTAATCATTACTTCTCCTCCTGATGAGAGTTAACAGTTTCTGGAACAAAACCTGACTTCTGGGATACTCGTCGTATTCGTTTGCCCACATAGGTTGCAAGCTATATGCCGAAAACACCCAAATCCTTACTTAATTTTAATAATTCGTTTAATAACAATAATTTAAAAAATAAGGCGGCCGTTTGTCCAATAAAAATCGCACGGCTTTCCCTCCCAAAAAAGACAATTATTGTCACCCCCGGAGACAAAAATTGTGAAAACCCTTTTGATTTTAAAGGTTGCGGCCCCCCTTCATTGGAATGCGGTGCTATTCCTTTACTAATGCCCCCGGCTGGAAGAACAGACCGGGCGAGTTGACCCCCAATCGGGCGTGCAGGGAATTGGCCAGAAGAACCGGGCATTTATCCCTTTTCGACGCTTGCGTTTTTTTCTTAAATAAAAGAAATCAAACCGATAAGATGGCGGTATTGACAGGGGCCGCAGGCAGCGGCACCTTCCTCTGGCCGATATCCATTTTCCCGACTCGATTTCATGACCACACCATCCCACGAACAAATCGGAATATTGGGCGGCAGTTTCGATCCCGTCCACAACGGCCATCTGGGCCTGGCGCGCGAGGCGCGGGCCGCCTTTTCCCTGGACCGGGTGCTGTTCATTCCCGCAGCCCTTCCCCCGCATAAACGAGACCGGGAGATCACGCCGACGCACCACCGTCTGGAGATGCTCCGCCGCGCACTGGAGGATGAAAACGGATTCGAAATTTCGGAAATTGAAATCGAAAGAGGGGGAGTGTCTTACACGCTGGACACGTTGGAAGGGTTGCAAAGTCGATGGCCCGACGCCGAGCTTTCTTTAATTATGGGCGCCGACACGTTTCGCGATTTTTCAACCTGGAAGCAGTATGACCGCGTGTTGAAAGCGAGTCACATCCTGGTGGCGTCCCGCCCCGGCCACACGCTCGACGAAGCCGCCGAAGACATGAAAACCCTGATCTCCGACCTGCCGTTTTCCTACCGGCCGGAGGATTCCGACGACACACGGCGGACGTATTTCTGCAGGGAAACCGGACGCCGCATCGCACTCTTTCCAATCCCTCCGGAAGCCGTATCCTCAACGGAAATCCGGGATGCCTTGAGGCGGGGTGACGCGGTCAAAAAGATGTTGCCACCTGCCGTTGCAGGGTATATCATGGCCCATCTTTTATACCAAGCACACCCCCATCCGATGTCTTGATGAGAGAGTCTTTAAGCGAACTCCAACAATTGGTGGTTGACGCGGCCACCGAAAAAAAAGCTTCCAATATCATTCTTCTGGATCTGAGAAACCGCACGGACCTGACGGATTATTTCCTGATATGCAGTGGGAATTCCAAAGTCCAGGTTCAGGCCATCGCGGACAACATCCTCGAAAAAACCTCCGGCACTCCCTACGACGCGGTCGCACAGGAAGGGTACCAGCAGGGCAACTGGGTGATCCTCGATCTTGGAGACATGATAGTTCATATATTTTTGCAGGAAGTCCGGACGCATTTCGACCTGGAGCGGCTTTGGGGAGATGTCCCCGTGATTGCAGCGATGAGCGAATGAACGAGTGAACGTGAGGAGATTCCGGAACCATGGACAAGAAGAAAGTTTCCGAGCTGAAGTCCCAGTTGATTCAGATCCGATCAGAAATTCTGGGAGACTTGGAAAAGAACATAAAATCCAGCCAGGATGAAGAATTCACCAAACTTGTCTCGGATGTGTCCGACGACGCGGCGCGTTCCTCCTCCCGGCAGATGCTGCTCAACCTGGGTGAGCAGGAACGGCAAAAACTGAAACTGGTGGAAGAGGCGCTCGAAAAAATCACCACGGGTGAATACGGGGTGTGCTCGGAATGTGAGGGTAAAATTCCCGAGGCCCGTCTTCAGGTGGTGCCGTTCACGCGGTATTGTGTAAAATGCCTGGAAAAACTGGAACAGGAAGAAAAGCTCAACAGGCGCATGGAATCCTTCGGAGACGATCCGGGATCCATTTCCTGAATTCCGCGACACAAACTGTTTGATCAACCATTTCACAACCTGAATACGCGACGTGACCTTAAAACTGATCTCAACCCTGATCGTTTTTGTCCTGCTGATTGTTTACTTCACGTTTCTCAATCCCAGCGACGTCGAGGTTTATTTCACCCAGCACTTTTCCCTGAAAATGCCCATTGTGGTATTCATGCTGGGATCGATCCTGGTCGGAGTGGTGTGCACGGCACTGGCGACGGGGCTCCAGCAGTTCCGCAACTCGCTTCGACAGTACGGCAGCAAGCGGGTGGTCCGGAAGCAGGAAAAACTGCACCGCAAATGGGAAGAGCTGTTCCAGAAAGCGATCAACGAGATCACCAGTGGCCAGCGGGCCAAAGGCATCGCCCTGTTGGAAAAAATTCTCAATCAGGCACCGGAGCATTTTGAAGCGCTCGCTCATCTGGGTGATCAATTGCGGGAGGAAGGCGACCCCGAACGCGCCGTCACCATGCACCAACGGGCGATCAAGCTGGACCCGGACAACCTGCCGGTCCGGTTCGCGCTGGCCAGGGACTACGCCGCTCTGGGCAACGTTGAAAATGAAATCGCCACCCTGAAGGAAATCCGCAGCCGCAATCCCAACTCCCTTCCCACCCTGCGCCAGTTGCGGGATGCGTTTTTGAAAGCGGGCAATCCGGACCAGGCGTACCAGATGCAGAAAGCGGTCATGCCCCTCATCCACGACGCCGGCGAGCTCGCGCAGGAGCAGGAGCTGTTCAGCCAGATCACGTATTCGAAGGGATACCAGCTTTACCAGGAAAAGAAAATCGAGCCGGCGATTGTGGAACTCAAGCGCGCGCTTCGCGAGAACAACCGGTGTCTTCCCGCTTACCTCACCCTCGGCCAGCTTTACCTGGAAAACAGCAACCCCAAAACCGCGATCAAATTCTGGAAGGACGGGTTCGACATCACCCAGTCACCCATTTTCCTGATCCGCCTGCAGAACCTCTACGAAGACATAAACAAAGTCCATGACAGCTACAAGCTGTACCAGGAGGCGATCAGTAAAGCTTCCAGTGACCCCCGGCGTGAACTGTTTTCCATGCTCTACGTGCACCATCTCTTCCACCACGAAGAAAAAGACACGGCCATGGAAGTGCTCAACAATATCGAACATCCCTCGCTGTCCACACAGATGTACAAGATCAAAGCCCTTCTGGATCGTAACGATTATGCGCAGGTGGACGAGATCATGCACGCCACCCACAACCGCCTCGCCACCGCCATCGAACAGTACATCTGCTCGGCCTGCCACCACAAAGGGAATGCCTGGTATGCATTTTGTCCGGAATGCCATGCCTGGAACACCCTGCAGTTGCAGGTGGAAATCTCCCTTTAATTCCAGGTTTCACAAGCCAAAAAAAAACATGGGTCCGAAGACCCATGTTTCTCCTCCTCCAAGTAATCCTGCGGCATTGCGCCGGTGCTGCGAGAATTTTTGTTCCGCCCGACCGCTTAAGGGTTCATCAACCGCGCATCGAGCAGACGCGTATTCTTGGAATACGTTTTCGCCGACAAAAGAATCCGGTCGCTGAAGAGAAAATACAGACCCTCGTCCGGATACCGCGCCACCTGGGCCGTCAGCGATGCCGGCACCCCGTAACTCGCCACCACGTCCTCGAATTTCGCACCGAGGCGGATTTCTCCCTGGCTGAACGCGCCTTTGAAATTCGGGCCGATCTCAATGGCTTCCACCACCTTGCCCTCAGTCAATGCACGGATCACGAGATCATGATTGGGATAAGTGATCTCGATATTGTCCAGACCCGGATCCGTACCGCGATTGATCTTGATGAATTCGGGAATGCCGAGAAGGTCGACAGCTGCCTGCAGGGGCATGTCCACCGACAGGTTTTTGCCCACCACGATGTCCGCCGGTTGGGTTTCACCGGGGCGCGGCGCACACTCCTGTTTCTGTTCCTGCACCGGCGCCGGTGCCGGGGCAGGCTTGGGCGCGTCCTGCGCAAATACCGGATGCGCCGCAAAAACGAGGCTCATGACCAGCAAAAAATAGTTTCCGGATTTCACAACTCTCTCCTACAAAAGTGGACCCGTTAATCTTGTCAAATCCTGCACCCTTCAGATTGGAACCGGCCCCGGTCCCCCTCATAACAGTTTATCTATCAATGGATTATGACAAACATTATAGCCGATTTTCACATTCAGGTTAAGCGGATAATTGAATTTTCCTGCAAAAAATCAATGACTTCCCCCAAAACTGCCAATTTTACGGGCTATTTGGGCAAATTTTAATCCGGAAATTCCGGTTTGCGTCGCCGGTCCCGCTTCTTTTTGGCCTTGTCCCGTTCGAATTGCCGCCACTTGTAAGGGTCCTCTTTCAGTTGACTGATGGTATCGCGCGACTCTTCTTCCAGCCACAGATCGTCGAGGGGCGTCGATTTCTTCGCCCCTTTCTTCGTTTCCTTCGGCAAAAATTTTCTTCGCTCCTCGGCTTCCTTGTTGGTGAGGCCGAGTTCCATCGCAATGAGGTCCTTGTCACTTTTCAGATTCTTCCGGCGTGACAGCGCTTCTCCGCGCGTCTTGATCTCTTTCGCATTGACCAGCCCGCTCCGCCATGCATCGGGAATCGCATCCAACCCGTAAAGCGCTCCGGCCCAGGCGCCCACCAGCGCGCCCAGCTTGTCGGCTTCGCGTCCATGATTGAGTGTGGCGGTGAGCACCGCATCGAAACCACCTGTCCCTTCCACCAGCATCAGCAACCCAAACGGCAGCAGGGTGAGGGCATGCCCCTGCGTCGGATGCACGATGTCCAAACCGGTGAAGTGCGACGCATTCTTCGCGATCCATTTGCCCAGAGCATCGCGTTGCCCCGGCCCGTACCGCGTTTCCAGTTCGCGAAACGTTTTGCTGAACGCCTGCGGATCTTTCTCCACCGCATGCCAGACATCACCGTGCTCCGTCTGCAGGGTCGTTTCCACTTCCCCGCAAAACGCCGCCGCGTCGCCAAACAGGTGCTGCAACCCACCGGGCTGGGCAGCCGGTTCAAGGTCTAGGCAGCGGGTCACTAGAAACCCGGTCAGCGCGGTGCCGACGATCTCCCAAGGATGCCGGCTGAACAGCCGCGCCGTTTCCACGCACTGACTGCGGAAGGTGACGGAATTGCGTTTCATGTACACGGCGAGCGGCACGGCCACGGAGAACGTCGAGCCGAAGGCATAGGTTTCACCCGACTTTGCCACGGCTGTGCGATTGGGAAACGACTCGACGGTCTTGTAAAAGCACCCCTCCGGCCGGCGGAACACGCCGAAGTAGCCTTCGGGTCCGTTCGCCCCCATGCGCATCAACACATCGGCGACTGCTTCCGGCTGCGGTTTTTTCGTGGTCAGCAAAACCTCACTCACCGCCAGCGCCGCCTGCGTCTGCACGCCGTACAGACCCTTCATGCGGTACCGCTTCACACCCTTCCCGATGTGAGGTTTCACATCGTGATAGGCATCGACGGTTTTGAAATACTGCTTGACCGTTTCGGGTTTGAGGCCCTTCACCGACTGGCCGAGAGCGTCGCCGACGGCCATGCCGTACCAGCTGCCGAGGGCTTTGTCGTCGGAGGCGCTCATGAGGCGGGCTTCATGGAAACGGGAATTACCGGATGGCAAACAGGGGGGTGGGCCGATCCTGCCGGGCCACCTCCACCGGCACCGGTGAAGCGGCGAGCGCACGGTGCGCGTGATTCAACGCCAGCTCCGGCCGGTTGTTTTTTTCGCTCAGATGCATCAACACCACCTTCTGAAGATTGGCGTGATTGAGAGCACTCAACATTTCGGCGCAGGTCTGGTTGGAAAGATGACCCGTATCGCTGGCGACGCGTTTTTTGAGCGGCCACGGGTACGATCCGTTGATCAGCATGTCGGGATCGTGATTGGCCTCGATCAGCAACACGTCCACCCCTTTCAATCGCGCCTCGACGGTGGGCGTGGAGGAACCGAGATCGGTGGCGTGACCCAGCTTCACCGATCCGCACCGGACGACGTAGGCCACGGACTCCGCGGCGTCGTGCGGCGTGGGGAACGACTCGATGCAGAGATCGCCCACCGCCACCTCATCCTCGCGGCCGATACACCGCGCCTTGTCAAACGGATCGTGGTGCCGTCGTGCCGCGTCAAACGTGCCCCTGGTCGCGTACACGGGAATGCCGTGTTTGTTGAGCAACAACTTCATGCCGCGGATGTGGTCGGAATGCTCGTGCGTGATGAAAACGGCATCGAGGTCGGTGACGTTGCGTTGGACCGCCGCCATGCGCAGCTTGAGTTCGCGCAGGGACAGGCCGTTGTCGATGAGGATGCGCGCGCGGTCGCTTTCGACAAACAGCGCGTTGCCCTTGCTGCCGCTGGATAAAACGGAAAATTTCAGAATATCCCTCTCCTCCCCTTTTCCGGACACCGTCCGGGAAACGCGTGGATTCGTCGCCCCACTATAAAACTTTGTTTAAAGGAATTCCCCTCTGAATTGCATTTTCACTCCCTCCTTATTAAGGAGGGAGTGAAAGAGCCGTAGCCATTTGGCCGGAGGGGCCGCCCCGGACTGCGTCCGATAGCACAGTTGATATTTCGAACGGGGCCACTGACCCTCGTTTCGCCCATCGGGCATCACCCAGCCTGACACGGGCCACGCCCGTTAGTCGTGGTCGATCTGGGCTTTCTGCAGTTTGCCGCTGTAATCGACGAACACCGACTTCCATTCCGAAAAGGTTTCGAGCGCGGCGATACCGACCTCGCGATGGCCGTTGCCCGTTCCCTTGATGCCGCCGAACGGCAACTGGATTTCCGCACCGATGGTCGATGCGTTGACGTAGGTCAGTCCGGTTTGCAGAGTTTCGACGGCCTTGAACGCGCGGTTGACGTCCTGCGTGTAGATCGCTGAAGACAATCCATAGGAGGAATCGTTGACGATGTCCACCGCCTCCTCAAAACTGCTGCAGGCGATGACGCCGACCACGGGACCGAAGATCTCCTCCTGCGCGATGCGCATTTTGGGATCGACATCGGCAAACACCGTAGGCTGGTAAAACCAGCCGTTCTTGAGGGCCTTGCCGTTGGCGTAATTGCCGCCGGTCAGCAGTTTCGCACCTTCGTCCTTGCCGATCTGCACGTAGCGGTGAACCTTCTCTCGCGCCCTGTCGTTGATGAGCGGACCCATGTCCACTTTCTCTTCGAGGCCGTTCCCGAGTTTCAGCTTTTTCGCCCGCTCGACCAACATGTCGGTGAACTTCTTTGCCACTTTTTTGTGGATGACGACTCGGCTGCAGGCCGTGCAACGCTGGCCGGTGGTGCCGAACGCACCGAACATCACCCCCTCCAGAGCGAGGCTCAGGTTGGCGTCGTCCATGATGATAATGGCGTTTTTGCCGCCCATCTCCAGCGAGTACTGCTTCATCCTCTGGGCGCAGGCGCTGGCGATGCCGGCCCCGGTCTGCGTGGAACCGGTGAACGACACCATGTCCACATCCTTGTGCTCGACCAGCGGCGCACCCGCGTCGGGTCCGAAACCCGTGACCATGTTGACCACGCCGGGGGGCAGTCCCGCCTTCTCGAAAATGTTCATGAAGTTGACCACGGTCAGCGGCGTGTCTTCCGCCGGTTTGATGACCGCGGTGTTGCCGCAGATGAGTGCCGGAATCAGTTTCCAGGACGGGATGGCGAGCGGAAAGTTCCACGGCGTGACGCAGGCGACGACGCCCAGCGGCATCCGCACCGACATGGCGAATTTGTTCCTGAGTTCGGAGGGAACCGTTTCCCCGGCCATGCGCCGGCCTTCGCCCGCGGCGAAGTAGGTGAGGTCGATCGCCTCCTGCACGTCGCCGCGCGTCTCGGAGATGATCTTTCCCATTTCCTTCGTCATGTCCTGAGCCAGCGATTCCTTGTGCTTCACCAACAGTTCGGCGACCTTGTACATGATCTCGCCGCGTTTGGGCGCAGGGGTTTCCCGCCACATCTTTTTGGCCTTGGCCGCGGCGGCGACGGCCTTGTCCACATCCTTCTTGTTCGATTTCTGAAACCGTCCCAGCACCTGGTTGCAGTTGGCGGGGTTGGTGTTTTCAAAAATCTCGCCGCTGGATGAGGCCACCCATTTGCCGTTGATGTAGTTTTTGTATTCCTTGGTCATGCAACACCTCCGAATGGAAATGCGTTGAGATAAGACTGGCGGAGCGAAAGGAGATCGATCGTTGACACAGGCCGGAACCCTCCGGAGACCCATGAAAGCCCGGGTTCATGGAAAACCGGGGCCTGGAAAAGAAAACGCGGTTGAATCACCGCTCAATTGGAATATAGGTAAATGATGAAGGGAAGTCAAGCGGACCGGAAGGGGCGTCCTGGTCCGGGCCAATCACTTGGAAATCAAAACTTTTTCCAGTTCCGTCTCGGGGACGGCGTCCACGATTTCCACCTGCCCCAGGGAGCAGACGAGGATGAAGCGAATCTTCTTTTCGCGCGCTTTTTTGTCGCGGTACATGGACTCGATGTAAGCGCGGGCTGGAAATTCCGGAAGCGCGGTGGGCAGGCCGTAGCGGTCGATGAGTTTCGTGATCCGCTCCACCGTAGCGGCGTCGCAGTATCCCATCTGGTGCGACAGGCGCGCCGCGATCACCATGCCGATGGCCACGGCCTCGCCGTGTTTGTATTGCGTGTATTCGGTGAGGGCTTCCACGGCGTGGCCGACGGTATGGCCGTAATTGAGCACCATGCGGTAATTGCTTTCGCGCTCGTCCTTTTCGACCACCCGCGCCTTGATGGCACACGAGGTTTCGATGATGTGGGTGAGGGCCTGCGGGTCCTGGGACTGGATCGCATCCACGTTGTCCTCGAGATACTTGAACAAATCGGGGTCCTCGATGACCCCGTACTTGATGATCTCGGCCATGCCGGCGCGAAACTCGTCGGAGGGGAGGGTCTTCAAGGTGTTGAGGTCGATGATGACGGCGCGCGGCTGGTAGAACGCGCCGATCATGTTTTTGCCGAGCGGGTGGTTGACAGCGGTTTTGCCGCCGACGCTGCTGTCCACCTGCGACAGCAGGGTGGTGGGCACCTGCAGAAACGGCACGCCGCGTTGATAGGTGGCGGCGACGAAGCCGGTGAGGTCGCCAATGACGCCACCGCCCAAAGCGACCATCAACGTGTTGCGGTCGTAGGCGTGTTGCATGAGGTGGTCATACACCACCCCGGCGCTGGCCAGCGTTTTGTGCGCCTCGCCCTGCGGAATTTCCACGATGCGGTTTTCGATGCCGGCCTGTTTCAGGCCGGCCTCCAGCGCAGGGCCGTACAAGGCGCGGATGGACGGATGGGTGACGATCACGGCGCGGCGCAAACCGGCAAGCGAAGGCACGCGGCCGCTGATGGTGCCAAATAGATTCTGGCCGATCAGGATGTCGTAACTCCTGTCGGCCAGATCTATCCTCAAAACTTTCATTGAATCCTATTCGATGTTTTCCCGCACGATGGTGGGCGTAACGAAAATCAGTAATTCCGAGATGGTATCATCTTGCGAACGATTCTTGAAGAGATAACCGAGAATCGGAATCTGGTGCAGGTATGGCACCCGCACGCGGGCTTCGTTGATTTCCTGCTGGAAAAGGCCGCCCAGCACCACCGTGGCACCGTTGTCCACCAGCACTTCGGAATTGGCTTCCTTGGTGATGATGGTCGGTACGCCGTTGACCTGCTGACCAAAGTCGGCCTGGTTCTGGGTGGCAGTGATCTTCATGTACACGTCCTCTTCCGCCGTGATGTGCGGTTTTACCGTCAGGTTGATTTCCGCATCGACGAACTCGATCTTGGTACCTTCGTTCGCGGAGAAAGTCTGATATGGGATCTCCCGGCCACTGCGGATCTTGGCTTCCTTGTTATCCAGCGTGGTGACCTTGGGATTCGCAATGGTCCGCGATTTACCCTCACTTTCGGCTGCGGCCAGGATCAACTGCAACTGGTGGTCCGCATCGCTCATGGTCAGGGTGTACAGGCCGGCGGGGTTGGCCACGTTGGCGGCGAGGTCCACCACGAACTCGCCGTTCAGCGTGGTCGGGAAGCCCGGGTTGGCCACGTCGATGTTATTGTTCAACGTCCATTGCAGTCCGAGGTCCTGGGTGAACGACCGCGCGATCTCGATGATACGCGACTCGATCATGACCTGCGGGGTTCGGATATCCAGCGTCCGGATCACCGACACCATTTCCTCGATCTTGTCCTCAATGTCGGTGAGGATCAACGTGTTGGTGCGGGTGTCGGAGGAGATCTGGCCCCGGTCGATCGACTTGATTTTTTCCAGGTTCTTCACCATCTCCTCGATGTCCGCGTAACTGATGCGGATCATCTCGGTCACCAGCGGTTCGGATTTCTTGGCTTCCTCCAGCGCCGCCTTGGGTGCAATGCGAATGATGTTTTTCTGGCATTTGCGGGCAAGCCCGTAGTTGTCCAGTATCAATTCAAGAGCCGTATTCCAGCCGACATCCACCAGGCGGACATTGACATTTCCACTCACGTCCGGAGACAACACCACGTTGAATCCGCTGACATCGGAAATGATACGGAAAATGTTTTTCAGGCTCGCGTCCTGGAAGTCGAAGGTATAGCGTTCCTTCTGTCCACCCAGCAGGTTGCCGCAGGTGTCTTCCACGCTGGCCTTGGATCCCGATTCATAAAGGGAGCTTTCCTGTTCTCCGCTGGCCATGCCCATTTCTTCCTCAAACGAGGAGGCGGTGCGGGTGTCCTTGTTTCCTGCTTCCATGGAAGCGGCCTGAATGCGGACGTCCAGGCTGTTGGGTCCGGTTTTGACGATTTCGTAACTGGCGGTCTGGTTGAGACCGATCTCCAGGCGCAGCACTTTGGCTTCTTCAAAGTACGTCGGGGTGACCGTACTGACCACTCCCTTGTTGACCTGGATGGCTCCGCTCAGCATGCCCTGAGACGTTCCCGGAAAGTCCAGCACCAGGCGGAGCGGGTTTTCCAGTTTGAAGGCAGTGTAATTCACCGAGCCGCTGATCTGGAGCTGAATGGAAGTTTCGTCGCCTTGCTGGTCCGCGGTCAGGTTCTGAATTTCGTTTATGGCCGAAGCGGGCGCCTCTTCGGTCATCTGGGCGACATTCCAGACCTTTCCTTTTTTTCCATTGATGGTTTTCCCGGATTTGGTGACAGAAATCCCCTTCATGTTTTCCGGCTTGACGGAGGTGTGGCCCTTGTCCCCCGTGGCGCCGAAAACCGGGAACGCCGTCAGGCACACAGCCATCACGACGGCGGTCAAACAAGAGATATGAATTTTCATGTTTTTGGTTTTCACAACACGCTCCTCATTCATCGGCCGGTTTAGTAAACTCCAGATATCGGGTTTGGGTCCGGATGTTGCCCTGATAATCGCGGATACGTTCAATAATGGTGATCTTTTCCTGATCAATGGCTTCGACCACGCCGTAACGCGGTCCAAGCAGAGAACCGACGCGGATGGTATGTCCGAAAGTATCCGGGGTCTCCACCAAGGCAACGGTCTCCTGACCGTTCCAGATGAGGCCGGACAGTTTCAATTGACCCAGTTCATTCTGCAGGTCGGACCCGATCTGCATGGACCCAACCCCACTGGCCTTTTCAATCAGGTTCTTGTAATTGCTGATTTCCTCGACAACCTCGTCCTTACTCATGTCCCGCAGCTCTTTCTTGTTCTTAAACAGCGCCGCATAGTATTCGAGGTCGGAATGGAGTCTCGGGTCCGTTCGTTTGACTGCGCGGTAGACCTCGTAAGGAATCGACGGAAGGGTTCCCAGTTCCTGGTCCATACGGCTTCGGAACAACTGTTTCTCTTCCATTCTTTCCTTCATGCGTTCCCGCCGGTCCTTGTCTTCCTGCATCTGCTTCTGAATGGCTTCAATATCCACTTCATCAATCTGAGGCACGAAGGGATCCCGTTTGTCCGTGAACATGTAGCGCAGACCGGGAGCGAACACGGCTTTGAGAGTGTCAAAATCTTCTTTCGTGGATTTGAGCCGTCGCACCACTTCTTTCAAGGCACTTTCCGCCCGCCGATTCATTCTGGCGATACCTGCGGCGTTGCCCTCCTGGTCCATACGGTTGTACCAGCGCCCTTCGGGCGATTCATAAAACCGGACCATGCGTTCGACATCACGGTCGCTGAGGGCTTTGTAGCGGAACAGGTTGTCGATGATGTGCAGGGACCGCTGATGGTCGCGCATTTCCATCTTCAACTTCATGACCAGCTTTTCGGCGCTGCCTACGGCGAAGAAATCGTTCAGCGGCGCCACGGTACGAAGCATCGATGCCTTGAACTTGATATCGTAATCCACCTGCGACTTGGCTTTCTCCAAACGGTCCATCAACTCCAGGCGTTTTTTGTCCGGAGGGTGTGACGTGATGCGCTTGAGAAAGCTTTCGTATTCGCCCCATCGCTTCACATAGCTGGAGTCCAGCGCAGCGATACGGCGCCCCAGCGGCGAACGGAAAAACCGGATGGCCCGGCGGATGTGCGTTCGGTTGAAACCATCTCGAAGGGCCCGGAATTTGGTGTTGTAAAACTCGTTGGTGTTGAACGCTCCCTCGTACACTTCATTGATGAGGGTGATGTGCTCTCTTGAAAGCCCCAACGATGACAGCAGGTTCGGATTGGTGAACACGGATGGTTCCATGGTCATGCGCGCCACCAGAGCCTTTTCCTTCTGGGATCCGCTTAGCACGAACAACTGCCGAACGAGTGAAGTCTTGTTTTGCGTTCTGGCCGCCTGGAGTTCCGGGACCCACACGGCAAGAACCATCCAGGCCGCCATCAGGGCCGCCACGAACCAGCGCACACCGCGGGTGTCCGGGAATCCGTTTAAATATTGTGTCTGCGTTTTCATCGTCGCGTTCCACATATGGCTTTATTCACCCTCTTTCTCGGAGCCTTCAATGTATGCAAACGTTTTCGCCTGAATGTCCGTCTTCAGCAAAAGGACCGACTTGCGTTGAGCCTCACCCATATCGCCTTTCACAGGAACCTGGGTGGTCTCCCGAACCATTTTGAGCTTGGAAATATTCACCATGCGCAACAGGCTCTGCAACGTGTCAAAGAAACCGGCCGTATGGTAGTAATCCCCGGTGATGGTCATGGTGATGGGGATTTCCTTGTAAAATTTCTTTTCGGACGCTTCATCCAGCCGGAACGTCACAATGTTCACGTCCAGGAACCGGCCCACATCCGAAATTTTGTTCAACAGCGTGGGCAGTTGCTCAACCAGCGGAAGCTGGCGTTTCTTTTCCACCAGCGTACCCGAAAGCGTGGCGACCTGTTTGGTGATCAATTCCTTCTGCGACACTTCCTGCTGGTACAGTTTCAGCTTGTCCTCGGTTTTACTCATCTTGGTTTCCAGTTCGCGATACTCATCCTGGTAGGCACTGTAAATTAAAAGATAATAGGCAATAAAAATGCCGAAGCACAGCGCCGCTCCCACCATGATGGCCTGGGGTTTCTGGAACCGATCCAGTTTGTCGTATGGAATCTTGTCTAAAATTTTATCCATGGATCATCCCTTTTGCGGAGCGTCGAGTTTGAGTACGTGACTGTAAATGATGAATTCCTTGACCGGATAATTCTTTTTCCACTTCTGCTCGGTCCGGGCCAGCATCACATGGTCGAAGTAGGGAAGCTCCCTCAGTCTCTCCACGAAATGAACGATGGCCTGATGGTCGTCCCCCTGGCCCGTGATCTGGATAAACTGGTGTGGTTCGTGTTCGCGCCCTTCCTTCTCCGCATTGGCCTTCTCTTCATTGATGGCGGCCTTGTTGACGCCGAGAAAAAGATCCGGGATATTGGCCAGGTCGTCCAGCGTTCGCTGCTCCACCACCGTCAGCCAAACCCCGTCCGGGAGGCTCTGCCCCAGGTCTTCCAGCAACTCGGTGGTGCGGCTGCGCTTGGTACGAAGCCCGTCGATTCCCTTGATGATGTCCCCGTAACGTTCCTTTTTCTTTTTGAGCTTCTGGACTTTCCTGTAATCCGGGGTCAACGCGTTCACCTGGGACTGCACTTCCTCGATATCGCCTTCCAGCTGCGCAACGGTGACCAGCTGCCATGCCCACACCAGAAAGCAGGCCACGCCTGCGAGCAAGCCGGCGCTCACAATGCCGGCAAACAGCTTTTGAATGATGATTTCCCGGACAATGCGCTGGTAGTCGTATAGATTGACGCGAATGAGATTCATGAATTATTTCACCTTTTGTTCTTTTTTCTTGGACTCCATCTGTTCCAGGTAATCGAACCGTCTCGAAGCAAGCCCGATGGCGACTGCGGACATGGGTGCCATGTGCGCCAGGGCTTTCTTGTCAAAAGTCGACGGAATCTTGATGGACTCAAACGGATCGAACAATTCCACAGGCACCGCCATGCGATCGGCGATAAATCCATCCACCCCCGGAATCAACGCACCCCCTCCCATGACAAACACCTTCTCCACCTGGCTGTTGGAGGTGGAGCTGAAAAACTCGAAAGCCTTATGGAGTTCCTCGATGATCGGATCGATAGAATCGAGGATGACATTGATCACATCGTCCTTTTCCATCTCTTCCGGAAGAACGCCGTACTTGAGGGCCTCGGCATCTTTGGGTTCCAGCTGGAAACGGCTCACCAGGTTTTTCGTGCACAAGCCGCCACCCACCGGTATGTCGCGGGTGAAGGTGCTGACGCCGTCCATCAGAATATTGAGGTGAGTGAACGTATGTCCCAGATCCAGCAATGCCACCGAACCCATGTCCTTCACATTTCTGGAATTGCCAAGAGCGTTGACGATGGCGAACACGTCGAGGTCGACAATGACCGGTTTCAGGCCGGCGGCCGCGAGCACCGCCAGACGGCTGTCGATGATTTCGTTCTGCACAGCAACCAGCAGGATGTCCAGCTTCTCTTCCTCCTCATCTTCAAATTCATGCTCGTCGAATGCCATGCTTGGTTCCAGAATCTGGTAGTCGATGCGCACGTCGTCGATGTCGAAGGGAATGTACTGTTCCGCCTCCTCCTGGATGGCTTCAGCCAGGTCTTCCTCCGGCAGAGCGGGCACCTTGATCTTTTTGATCATCACCGCCTCACCGGAAACGGAAACAACCGCAAACCGGTTGTTAATCTTTTCCGCGGCCAGAAGACGGGTGAGGGCGTCGGAGACCTGCTCTTCATCGCGCACCACTCCCTCCGTCACCGATTCCGGTTCCAGGGGCATGAGTCCGAAGTTTTTCAACTCAAACTTTCCCGGATCCCCATCGAGCTGGGCGACCTTGATGGAATGCGACCCGATATCAATAGCCAACAACGGAGTTTTGGCCGAAAGAAACATGTAACGTCCTCTGCGTATGAGTTAGGTTGCGCTCTTTACGGGAACCGTCCGGTGAGCCGGAAACCCGGTCCCCTCCTCCTGCTTTATTTCGAAACGGCACCTGCGACCTTGCTGGCAGTGCCCTGTTGATTGATGAAACCGTTGAACTCCGTTCGGAATCATGCCTGCCTTTTCCCCTTTCCGGCCTGGCGACGCACCTTGACCTTGGATTTGGATTTGGTCTTGACCTGGCTGGATGCCCGGTCGTCTGCAGACGCTTCCTCCCCAAAGACTTTCGAGCGCTCCCCCAGTTTGTACCCGAGTGCAAGTATGATTTTGCGTTTGGTGTCCAAGCGGCAATCGTTCCCTTTTTCAATCCGGTCGATGGTTTGCACGGTGACACTGGCTTTCCGTGCGAGCTCGGCCTTGCTCATCATCTTCGACTCGCGGATTTTGCGGACATTATTCACACTGGCCACAATATTCCCCTCCTTTGGCTAAAAAAATGGGACGAATTGCGCATGACTTAAATGTAGTTGCTATTCAATTTTTACGGATGCTAATCAATATACTTGAATGTTTATTATTATGTCAATAATTTTTTTGAATTAATTGCTATTAATATTAATTTATATAAATTTAAACAAATTTCTTTCTGCCGCCCCCGCCGCCGGACGGGCCGCAGATCCGCTCTGTGCGCGGGATTGCCAGCCGCCCGCGCTTCCCCGGCACGGCAAAAAGGGCTTCGGTGATTTTTCCTCAACCACCCCCCTTTTTGCCCTGGGCGGGCGGGGGGGATTCCCGAGCCTCGAGGGACGCACTCCCCCCCCTCGCTCCAAATGCCGGTTGGAATGAACCGGCAATTCCGCTACAATCTTCCGCCATGAAACACGTTTACCTCGAAACCTTCGGCTGCCAGATGAACGTGGCGGATACCGACCGCATGGAGCTTCTGCTGTTCCACTCGGGCTACACCCGCACGCAACACGCGGAGGACGCGGACCTCATCCTCGTCAACACCTGCTCGATCCGGGAGAAAGCGGAACAGAAGGTGTATTCGCTGTTCGGTTCGTTCCGCCCGCTCAAGAAACAGAACCCGGACCTGCTGTTCGGCCTTGCGGGTTGCCTGGCGCAACAGGAACAGGAATCCCTGCTGAAACGCATGCCGTTTCTGGATTTCATCATCGGACCCGACGCGGTGGAGGACATTCCGCTGGCGGTCGATCGCGTCCGCCGCGAGGGCAAACCGCTTTCCTGGACGGAGTTCGACCGCGAGAAACACTACTCCATCCCCGTAGTGGCGCCGGTGAAACCTCCCGGACCCAGCGCCTTCATCAACATCATCAAGGGGTGCGACAAGTTCTGCTCATTCTGCGTGGTGCCGTTCACCCGCGGGCGGGAGAAATCGCGGGAAGCGTCGGAGATCTATGAGGAGGTCCGCCAGCTGGTGGACCAGGGCGCGAGGGAGATCATTCTTCTCGGCCAGAACGTCAACGCCTACGGCAAACGGGGTCTCGAAAAACCGGTGGCTTTCCATGAACTGCTCTACGGCGTGGCGGACATTCCGGGCGTCGAGCGTTTGCGCTTCACCACCAGTCATCCGCGCGACTTCACACCGGAAACCATCCGGGCGTTCCGCGATCTCGACAAGCTGGTCAACCACCTGCACCTGCCGGTGCAGTCCGGAAACGACCGCATCCTGGACCGCATGCGGCGCAGTCACACCGTGGCGGAGTACATGGAACAGATTGACGCGTTGAAAGACGCGGTGCCGGGCATCGCGCTGTCCACCGACATCATCGTCGGTTTTCCCGGAGAGACGGAAAGCGAGTTCGAGGACACGCTTCGGCTGATGGAGAAGGTGGGCTACAGCAACAGCTACATGTTCGCCTACAGTCCGCGACCCAACACCCCCGCCGCGCTGTATGAAGACTCCGTGCCGGATGAAGAAAAGAAACGCCGCCTGCACGCCACCATCGACCTGCAGTCACGGCTGACCGATCGATTGAGCCAGAAGTTTCTCGATGAGGAAGTCGAGGTATTGGTTGAAAGCCGCACGTCACGCCAGAACATGACCTTCAAAGGCCGCAACCCGGAATACTGGATGGTGATTTTCTCAGGTGGGGAAGACGCATTGCAGACGGGCGACCTCGCCTGCGTGCGCGTGCACAGCGCGCAGGGTCATGTCCTCAAAGGCGAGTTCGTTGCCAAAACCGCGCCCGCAACAGCAGTCGGGTTGTAAATCCTTCCTTTTCGTACTCCCACCAAATCAACTTTAAAGACTCTTTAAAAAGTTGCCTGGTCGTGTGCGGCTCTTCGGGAAAAGGGGAGGAGCTTGGTATGGGGCCCACGGATTCCCCGGAGAGTCCCCAAAGCAACCGCGGGTTTGCACCGGGCCACGCCCGCGCCCACAGGCTATCGTCCGCCCAACAAGCAACAGCGTGTTTGCACCGGGCCACGCCCGGTTAATAAATTCCCAGGTTGTTGTAGATGTCTTCCTCGAGGAGGTCGGCGTCGGGACCGATCATGTGGAGGGTCAGGCGCATATCGCGAATGGACTTCACATCCGGAGGGTTCAACCGGTCGGAAAGTTTTTCCAGAGTCTCGGTGCAGAATTCGTCCAGGTCCGCCAGCACTTCCAGCATTTCCGCGGGGAGGTCTTCCAGGTTCACCATCTGGGATTCCAGGTAACGCAAAATCTGGATGAGACGCAGCTTGATGCCCACCGTCTCGTTGCGGATATCGGACACCGGTTTCGGTTCCGGGCATTGCAGGTCCTCGCAGATCCCCTGCAACATTTTGCGCAGGTAGCGGTAGAAGGCCTTGTGCTGCCGGTCGTCATAAAAGCGATCGCGCTTGGCGCCGAAGAGCAGATCGAACACGGCTTCAATATCGAAGTCGTCCGTCGCCATCATCGAAACCAGGATGGCCTTGAACTCGAGATCGTTGAACGCGAGGCCCATGTCTTCGAAAATTTCAGCAAGCGATCCCGTCCGCCCGCTTGGGGTTTGCTCCACCGCTTCCCACACGTACGGATCCGGTCCCGCAGGATGGGCCGGTGCCATGTGAATGCCCCGCACCTCATCGCGCACCACGTGCATGCGGTTGAGGTTTTCCACCATCTCCGGCAGGGAGAACGCAGGGATCTCCACCCGTCTTTCGGCCAGGGTGAACAGCGCATAGAGAAGCTGTTTGTCCAGCCGGTCGGGGCTCTGCCGTTTCCGCGTGAACAAATCCGACAACACCCGTTCGAGAGCAATGTACAACGAGCGCAGGCGAATGCGGTCTTCCCTCCCTTTTTCCGCCGGGTACGGATGCAGGGAAAACACCCCACCGCGGTAATCCTCCAAACGCGCCTGCAGGGCATCGCCCGGTTTCAGGCCGTAGGCAGAGTAAAGCGGCCTCACGTCCCAAGCCGTGAGGGTGAGCATGCTTTTACCGGGAACGAACTGGTTGACTTTGATCTGGTCCGGAAAATGCCGCTCGTCGCAATACTGAAAAAACGGGATCACGTCCTCAATGAAAAAAGTTTTGCGTTTTTTGGGAACGTCGCGGCCTTCGGCATCGACAAACACCAGTTCCCCTTCATCCAGCTCGCACGAAACAAAGGGAGCCAGCCGGTGACCCGGGACGAGGAGCCCTTTCTCCTGTTCTACTGAACCGGGATTGATCACCAGCGGAATCCGTCCCAGCCGATTGAGAATGAGGCGGAACGGAAGGAAGTCGTTGTCGCCGACCTCGATCAGATAATCGTGGTTGCTGAGCTTGGCCTTGAGGTGGTCCAGTGTGTCCGGTGCAATGCGTCGCCGCCAGCGTTCCTGAATGCGGGAAACATAATCTTCCAATGTGAAGGGGGTCTGCGATTCGCGGATCAGATTTTCAGCAAGGGTTTGAAGCGTTAGTCTCTGAGACATGTAGTTTAAAGAATCCGGTTCGGTTAGGGTTCCATGAAAAACGAATTGAAACCGGATCGGCAGGAATGCTTCCCGTTGAGTCAAGGCAGGCTATGATGGGCCGCTTGTGGGAATCTGCGACCCGATGTGCTGGACAAATGCTAGCACAATTTTTTTTCGGTGTGTACCCCTGTTTACTCAGGAAAGCAAACGAATGAAAAGGGAAGAATACTGGAAGTTCATCCTGCATCCGTCACCCGGTCGTTCTCCATTCAAGCGAAACGAACCGGGTGAGGCAATGAGCAATTGCTTCGATCGTTTTTTCCGTGGTTGACGGATCAACGATAGGGCATCTGGTTGCCGGACAGTTGAGACTCGATGTCACGCTCGATCTGGTTTTCCTGGGTGACAAACTGTTCCAGCTCTTTTTCGCTGTTGAACTCGAACGTACGCGGTTCCTTCTGCCCACAGATTTCCTCGTCCTGCTCCACGATGACCCTGGTCCCTTCGATGGACTGGATCGCGAACTTTTTTCGGGTGCGCAGACGCGCGAAAATTTTCCGGTAATTGATTTCTATGTCGTGAGCGTGCTGTTCAGACATGACGCACTCCTTATTTATAATAAACAGTTGAAACCTGATCTCGTATCTTTGAGTTGGGTCCCATTATAGAATTCCCCGGAACGGAGTTCAACCGGGTTGCACCTGCCGGGCGTGGTCCGGACCAAACCAACCCTCGTCCGGCGGATACATTCTACCCCCTGCAAAGGGGAAACCGGTCAGGACCGTCGGCCTGCACCATAAACCATCGCGGGGATCACCGGGGATCAGCCCTCTTGCTGCAGGCCACGCCTACTCGAATTTGCGCAGGACGAGGGCGGAGTTTTTCGAGCCGAAGGAGATGCAGTTGCTGATGGCGGTGCGTATGGAGGTTTCGCGGCTTTCATTGGCGATGTAGTCCATATCGCATTCCGGGTCGGGGTTCTCCAGGTTGATGGTCGGCGTCAGCACTCCCTGCTTGAGCGAAAGCGCCGTCACCGTGACCCCGAGCGCCCCCGAGGCCCCCTGCGGATGCCCGACCATCGATTTGGTGGAGCTCACCGGAATCTGCATCGCATACCCGTTCAGGGCCTGCTTCACCGCATGGGTTTCAATTTTGTCATTGATGACGGTCGAGGTTCCGTGGAAATTGATGTAATCCACGTCCATGTCGCTCAGCCGTGCGTCCTTGAGCGCCAGTTTGAGTGCGCGCGTGGACTGTTTGCCATCCGGCATGATGGCCACGCGGTGATAGGCGTCGCAGGTGGTGCCGTAACCGATTATTTCCGCGTACACCTTGGCCCTGCGTTTCAGCGCGTGCTCCAGGTCCTCCAGCACCAGCATCCAGCTGCCTTCCGCCAGCACGAAACCCTCGCGGTCCCGGTTGAAGGGGCGCGACCCTCTCGTCGGATCCCCGTTGAAGTGAACGGGGTTGGCGCGCATGCGCTGGAAGCCGGTCATCATCGCCGGCGTCACACAGGCCTCCACGCCGCCGGTCAGAAACCAGTCTTCCTGCCCGAAACGGATGGCGTTGAAAGCGTAGCCCATGGCATCGGTCGAACTGGTGCACCCGTTGGAGATGACGTGGCTCCGCCCCTGCAAACCGAAACGCATCGACACCTCGCTCGACAACATGCCGACCAGCGAGTTTGAAATGGCGTAGGGGCTGATCTTGTGGCGGTCGTCGGAATAATAAAACGCGAACTGTTTCTCCGAGAAATCGAAACCGGAGCCACCCGTGCCCACCAGCACGCCCAGGCTTTCGAAATCCTCTTCCTCAAAATCCTTGAAGTTGATCCCCGCGTCCTCGAACGCCTCCGTGGCCGCCGCCACGCAAAGAGGCACCGACCTCGGCAGTTTTTTGAGTTCGGCTTCGCCGTAATACCGCCGCGGATCAAAGTCCGTCACCTCCCCGGCGATCATGCAATCCAATCCCTCGGGATCGAAACTCCGGATGCGGTCGATACCGCTGACCCCATTGCAGGTATTCTGCCAGAATGTGTCTTTACCGATGCCGTTGGGGCTGACGACACCCAGGCCGGTGATCACCACGCGTCTTGGAAACATAACCTCATTTATGGCAAACAGAAATAAGATGAAGGTGGGATTCTACCACACCCAAAGCTTCTATTATATACGGCTGAGCCTTGAACCGGGAGCAGACCTTATGCCAGGCACGCTCGGAAATATTCTCACTTCCCGGATTTAGTGCTATGCTTTGCCGGAACACAAGCCGTCCGTTTGCGGGATCCCCCTTAGGAGCGCGCCGCCGTTGAAACTGAATTTATCCATTCGCGAACAGACCGGGCAGATGTTGATTTCCGGGTTCGAGGGCACCCGCGTCACCCGCGAAACCGAGGACCTGATCCTCAACCGTCACATCGGCGGACTGATTCTGTTCGACCGCAATTACGAGAACCCCCAGCAATTGCACGCGCTGACGCGGGACCTGCAACAGGTGGCAGCCGCGTCGTCCACTGGCCTGCCGCTGTTTGTTTCCGTGGACCAGGAAGGGGGCCGGGTGGCCCGCCTGAAAGCACCGTTCACGGAATTCCCCCCGGCGATCGGGCTGGACCGCATACGGTCTGAAGACCTTGCCTATGAGTTCGGCCGGGCGCTCACCCGGGAACTTTTTGATGTTGGCGTCAACATGGATTACGCCCCGGTGCTCGATGTCCACACCAATGCCGACAACCCGGTGATTGGGGACCGTGCGTTCAGCACAGACCCGCACTGGGCCGGAGTGCTGGCGGTGGCGTTCATGAATGGGTGCCGCGATTCCGGAGTTCTCCCTGTCGGCAAGCATTTTCCCGGCCACGGGGATACCCACCTCGATTCACACCACGACCTGCCGTGGGTGGAAAGGGATGAAAGCGGGCTGAACCAGGTGGAGCTGGCCCCGTTCGCCCACTCTATCCAGCACGGACTGGAAGCGATCATGACCGCCCACGTCATGTATCCTGCGTGGGATGAAGCCCTGCCCGCCACGTTTTCGCCGCGTATCCTGCAGGAGATTCTTCGCGGCCAGTTGGGTTTCGAGGGCGTGATCATCTCCGACGACCTGGAGATGAAGGCCGTGGACCAGCACTTTTCATTCGACACCTTCGCCGAACGCGGGGTGGAAGCGGGGCTGGACGTGTTCCTGATCTGCCATCACCGCGACAAGGTGGAGGCCCTGCAAGACCAGCTGATTCGGGGAGTGGAAAGCGGCCGCATCGACCGCACCCGCATTGAGAGCTCCGTCGAGCGGTTGCTTCGAATGAAGGAAAAACTGAAACCGGCTCCCGAACAGCCGCCGGAACCGGCGGGCTGGACCTCCTACCATCAGCCCATTGCGGACCGCCTGCGACAGGCGGCCGAGTCCTCGGCTTGAACCCGGGCTACAAAATCCTTAATTAATCATATCTTTGTATTCACTTACAGACTTTGGCCGCTTTTTCGACCAGCCAACACTTATTGACTCGATACATATGTCTCTTTGGGCAAAAATTTAACAAGCCCGGCAAAAAAAAATTCATATCGACAAGCCTAATATGGGGTCCGTTTTCTACTTTCCCAAAAGTTGGGAAAAGGGATTATTTTTGAATATTTATGTGCCGCCCCCTCGTTCAGGAACGACCCAAAATATAAACCTGACTATTGAGAGCCCTAGAAAACAAGTTCAAAATCATAAACATAGTATTTATACTATGCGCATAGTATTACCTAGTACCCAAATGCTGCATTTGGAAAACCGATAAACATATCCGAGGCCAGCCATTCGGGATGCCAAATAATACCTGGACCCACCCCTAATCCCCCGAAGTCCGGGGACCTGGGCATATATACGTTAAGCCCCGACTTTCAATGTTTTGATTGACGAAAACGCTGGAATGGCTAGAGTAGATATTAAGTTATTTTTTAATGCGGAGGTTACAGCCCGCTTAGGGGAAGCGAACCGAAATCCGCCAGCATTCAGGTAAAGTTTATTTTCAATGAGAATAAAAGTGGATTTATTCCATAATGACACTTGGATTCCATGCATTTAGGTACCACTTTCTGTCTAACTAACAACCAAGTACACCAATATGCCGGAAAAAAAACATAAAGGTACCGCCAAACATCTGGGGTCACGCCTGCGTCAGTGGCGAAAAACCATCCCGATGAAATCTTACGAGCTGGCCAAGCTCATCAAAATATCCCAGGGGTCGTTGTCGGATATTGAAAACGAAAAATCCCTTCCGTCTGC
Organism: Nitrospina sp. P1_D6; assembly: GCF_052156615.1. Lineage (NCBI taxonomy): Bacteria > Pseudomonadati > Nitrospinota > Nitrospinia > Nitrospinales > Nitrospinaceae > Nitrospina > Nitrospina sp. P1_D6. Next base: position 82,154 of record NZ_JBQKUN010000004.1, read on the forward strand.
CGACACCATTGCCAAGTTGTACCAGTTTTCCAACCTCAATATAGTCTGGCTGCTGACCGGGAAAGGCCCAATGACCCGCGATGAAACCGGTTCGGCTCAGGAGGAGGGAATGGTCAGCTCCATGCTGGAGCAGTATGGGGAAGATCAAAAACTGCGCGAGGTGATTGAGAAGGTGGTCCGCATATACAAAAAGGGCGGGCTGGAAAAGCGGGCGCACCTGATCGGATTTGTCAACGGAGCCGACCCCGGGGAATGAGCCTCTGGCCCGAGGGATTCCACCTCAGGAAAAACCCCTTCAATTCAAGGCATTTCTTCGCCTTCCACCCGCAATTTCAACTGCCACACCGTTTCAACCTTCTCTCCCGCATTCAACTGTAAAGCATTCAAATTCAGCAGGCAGGAACCCTGGTAGGTGCGCTCAAAGCCTTCTTCCGACTGCGAAACGGTCTCGACCGGGTACCACCACCACCGGGCCTTCACTTGACTTTCCAGTAACAAGGCAAATCCGAAAGCCTCGTCACGCAGACCGAAACTCCCCGCCTTTTCCAATTCACCTTCGCTGTTCATGCGCGGCCGTTCGGAGCCAAACCCGGGGGACACGTAATAGCGGTCCGGTGCATCGCCGGCCAGCAGCGTGAAGTTGAACTCCTCGGCCCACAGCACCTTCAGCACCCGGTCTCCGGTGTTGGCCACCGTCACGGCAACCGTCATCTCCCCCCGGTCGGGTGAAAACACGTACCGCTTGTTCAAATTCACCGGGTGAACCCCGGCGTCATCCACCACCCTTCCCTCCCGCTGGAGTTCCAGCTCGAGGGCGGCATGCGTTCCGTTTTCTATCTTCCGAACCACCGTATACGGTTTCCCGACAAAATCTCCAAGCTCCCGGTAGCGGCTGGATTTCATTGCCTCCAACGTGGTATCGAGAGGCAGGAAGCGTTCTATGAACGAATACCGTTCCTGCACATCGTAGAACAGGCGGTCCTTCAGCCCGGCTTCCTTCACCCGCACCCGGTCATGAATGGAAGCGGGTGTCGCCTCGTCCCCGGCGTGCGTCGCTTCCGCCGTCTCCAGCCGCCGGTGATACGCTTCTTCCCGGCGCTTGAGCACGTTGCTCAGGTTGAAGCACACGGGACGAAAGTCCAGTTCGAAAAGCGCGCCGCCGCAGGCCGGGACGATGCCCGTCGTCATCAGCGGATTGGACACGATCACCTCTTCGTGCCCGTCATGGTTGTAGTCGAGCACGTCCACATTCAGCCCGTGGTCGTTTCCATCCAGCAAATCGTCGGCGATGTTCTCCGCCGCAATGAGGTGGTTGTACAAGGCATGCCTCAAATAATTCAGGTACAGTCCGCCGAACAGGCCGTGCCACTGGGCACAGTTGCACTGGCCCCGGTACAGTTCCCGCAACGCGCCGCTTTCCTTCTGCTGTTCGGGGGTCAGGCGATGCACCTTCCGGCTCACGTAGAGCATTTTCTTGTGCATGAGGTTGCTTTCCTCGTACTTGGTGAGGAAGTTGTCCCACTGCCCGCCTCTTAAAAACGTGCGATAGCCGTCTTCATCCATCCCCCGCTCTTTCATTTGCGCCTTCAGGTCCTCGAAACGCGAGGCGGCGCGGTGCGGCAGGGCCCACTCCATCATCTCATCATAGGATGCCATCGGCAGGTACACCCGTCCCACCGGCGGCGTGCTCTGGATGTAGTCGCCGAAGGTCACCGTCTCCAGCCAGTCGCGGTTCGCCTCCAGCGCCCCGAACAGGTTTTTCAAATACCCCTTCTCGTAAACCCAATCGTACGTTTCCGGCCAGCCGCCGAACTTCTCGCCGTCGTCGGCGTAGGTGACGGCGTCGAAACCGTTCTCATCGCGAAAACGTTTCAGATACTCGATGGTTTTCTCAGGCAGGTCGAAGGGAATGGAATAACGCAGGGTTTTGCTGATGGGAAATACCTTGAGCGCGTGTCCCTGATTTTCGGTGATGTAGTGACCGGAGATCTGGTCTGTCTCCAGACCGGCGTAATAAAAATGCGTGTCGTCAAGCACCGTGTACTCGATGCCTGCCTGCGCAAGGAGGCTGGGGAGCGTCGGCGACCAGATGCGTTCGGCCAGCCACAGTCCGCGCGGCGCCTGGCCGAACTCGGTTTCGATGAATTCGTTCATCATGCGGATCTGACCGACGGCGTCTTCTTCCGGCAGGCTGGACAGGATGGGTTCATAGAATCCCCCGCTCATGATTTCCAGGCGACCCGACTGCGCCATGCCGCGCAGGCGCTTGAAAAAATCCGGGCGGTGCTTCTGCATCCATTCCAGAAGCGGCCCGGTGAAGTGCGCCGCCGTGCGCAGGTGCTCGAACGGTTCCAGCACATCGAAATAGGGCCTGTAACTTTTCTCGAACAACTCCTCGAACACGTGGTCGAAGTTGCCCACGGGCTGGTGGTTGTGCACGCCAAACAGCAGTTTCAGCTTTTGCATGAAAACATCTTTTAAAAGGGGGATGATGAAGAGATCGACCCACACAGCTTAATTCAAAACCCGGCGGGGAAACACGAAAAATCTGTTTGAGGATGGGGAAAGGGATCGCGCTGGAACGGCCCGGCCGAAATCAGGTTTCTTCTTCCAGCGTCAAGGGCGCGTCGTCGAACAGGCGCAGAGTGTAGAGGTGGTAGTACAAACCTTCCTTTGCCATCAGTTCGGTGTGGGTGCCGACCTCCACCACGCGGCCTTTTTCCAGGACCACGATCTTGTCGGCGTTGTGCACGGTGCTCAACCGGTGCGCGATGATGAACGTCGTCCTGCCTTTCATCAGCTGCTCCAGCGCTTCGCTGATGAGGTGCTCCGACTGGGTGTCGAGCGACGAGGTCGCCTCGTCCAGCACGAGGATGCGCGGGTCTTTCAGCATGGCACGGGCGATGGCCACGCGCTGGCGTTCGCCACCGGAAAGCTTCACGCCTTTTTCGCCGACAATGGTGTCGTAACCCTTTTCCAGATTCCGGATGAAAGCTTCGGCATTGGCGGTTTTCGCGGCGCGTTGCAGCTCCTCTTCCGTCGCGTCGAGTTTGCCGTAAAGGATGTTTTCGCGCACGGTGCCGCCGAACAGGTGCGTTTCCTGCGGCACCAGCGCCACCTGTTTCAGATACGCCGTGAGGTCCAGATCACGCACATCCTGCCCGTCCACGCGAATGGCGCCCTGGTTGACGTCGAAGAAACGGTGCAACAACTGGATGAGGGTGGACTTGCCCGCGCCGCTCGGACCCACCAGCGCCACGCGCTCGCCGGGCTGGATGTGCAAGGTCACGTCCTCGATCACCGGCCGCTCCGGCGAATATCCGAAGGTGACGTGATCGAATTCGATCCGCCCGTCGATGCGCTCCAGCACCACCGGGTTCTCCGGTTGCTGGACGATCGGTTTCAGGTCCATGATCTCGTACACCCGGCGGATGGCGCCCAACGCCTCCTGGATCTGCGTGTACAGGCGGACGAAGGTGCCTATCGGCCCGGCAATGATGATGGCGTACAGGAAAAACGCCGCCAGTTCGCCCGGTGTGGTCGCACCCAGCATCACCTGCCGGCCGCCGTACCACACCAGCGCGGTCGAGACCAGAAAGGTGAGAAACAGGATGAACGGACCGAACGCCGCCGAAATTTTCACTTTCTTCACTTCGGCGTCGAAGGCGTCCTCGATGCCCTCCTCGAACCGTTTCTGCTCATACGGTTCGCGCGTGTAGGACTTGACCACCTTGATGGACGACACCATCTCCTCGAGCACCACCGTCGCGTTGGCCAGCCGGTCCTGCACCTGTGCCGACAGGTCCTTGAGCCGCTTGCCAAACACCCGCGCAAACAGCATGAGCGGCGGCAAAATGAGCAGGATGAGCCCGGTCAGCTTCCAGTTCAGGTAAATGATAATGGCCAGCCCGCCGAGCAGGGTGATGGTCTGCCGGAAAACGGCGACCGGAATGGTGACGAGGGCTTTCTGGATGACGGTGATGTCGTTGCCCATGCGAGACAGGATTTCACCCACCCGCCGGGAATGAAAAAACGACAGCGACAGCTTCTGGATGTGCGCGAAAAACTCCATGCGGAAGTCGGCGGTGATGCGGTTGCCGACAAAGCCCAGGATGTAGTTGGTGGTCACGCCGAAAACCATCTGGAACGTGATGATGACGACGAGGTCGAACGTCAGGCTGTTGAGCGCCTCCACATTGTTCTGCACCACCACGGCATTGATCATGTTGCGCACGATGAGCGGCAGGATCAGGGTGATGACCGAAGTCAGGGCCAGGCACAAAAAGGCCAGCACGATGTTTTTCGTGTAGGGCCTGGCATAATGCAGGATTTTGGAAAATTCTTTCATGAACCGGATATCACCCAGAAAAAGAGGGGTCTCCCCCGTTGGCTCTCTTTTCAGCAGGCTGTCGTTTGAAATCGCTCATCATACCGCCAAAGGCGCCCTCAATTCAACAAATCCCTGACTGGAGATTCAATAAAAATCACCCTGAAATCAATGGCTTTCATGGTGCACCCGGCCCCGTTTCGGAATCCCGCATTTTATTGAAAAAAAATCAGGAACACCCCTCAAGTCGGAACCTGTTCCTGCCGTTGAGATGTACGGAACCAATGTATGGCCCCCCAAAAAGGAGCCTTAATTGAAGTTCCAAAGCACCATTTTAGAGCGAAATGAAATGTGAGGTGATGCAACATGGCAGCAGAAGTCAATCCAACCGCGATTTCCAACCTGGTACCGGTCAAACCGGCCTCCCAGTCTGCGACGGCCCGTCCTGCGGCGACAGCGCAGGCGTCCCAGGCTGCAAACCAGGTGGCATCCGGCAAACAGAATGCCAGGGGCGACACCGTATCGCTTTCCACGCGCGGCTTGCGAGCCTCCGGAGCCAACCGGCCCGGATCGGAATCCGGCAACCCGTTTGCGCCGACCAAAGCGGTGCGCGACGTCACGGAAGACCATCGGCTGGTGGTCAAGTTCGTGGACCCGGAAAGCAATGAAGTGGTCCGGCAGGTTCCCTCCGAAGATCACCTTCGTCTGAAACAGGCGATGAGCGAGATCATCGAGGAACAGCGCGAGGACGGCTGATTTGCACGCCCTCCAGGCAATGGCAATCAGGCTGTCTTCAACAGGGGGGACTTTCACGCCCATCGCACAGCCAGAATAAATACCCACCGGCACGGACACCGGTTTGTGGAGGGGATCGCTACCCGGCGACCGCTTCCATGAACCGGTTTTTTATTTCCTCTGGAGTGTGCGTCACCCGGCCCGTTCCGGGATCGAATCCCGGCTCAACCTTCACCAAAAGGAACGTGGGGCCTTCGGCGGCATACAGCTTTTCGTAGGCGGGCTTCAACTCTTCTTTCTTCGTCACGCGCAGGACCTGCGTGTAACCGGAACTCTTCGCCACTTCTTCCAGCCGGATCATATTGGAAAGGGACCGCTGTTTTCCGGTGGACTCGTACACCTCGTTGTCGATGCAGATGTGCAGGAGGTTTTTCGGCTGGGCGGCGGCGATCATCGCCAGGGTCCCCATCGCCATCAGCACGTTGCCGTCTCCGTCGAGGATGATCGTCTTTCGGTCGGGCCGCGCCATGGCCACACCCAGGCCGATGGAGGACGCCAGGCCCATCGACCCGATCATGTAAAAATTGCCCTTGCGGTCGTCCACGTTGAAAAATTCGCGGCTGATGTACCCGTTGGCGCACACCACCGGTTCGTCCTTCAGCAGGGGCGCGAGTTCCCGGTAAACCTCAATGCCTTTCATCGAACATGCCTTTCTTGACCAGCAGGGTGTAGGGCAGGTGTTTGGCGTAGGCGTCTTCCGCCTGCGACAGCAGGGAATCGACGTTGTCCTCGCCGATCACCTCGTGCATCATGCCCGCCGTGTCCAGCAGTTTTTCATTCACGTCGCCCATGATGATGTGTTCCGGCGCGTCCTTGCCACCGCACCCACGCCAGCTCATGATCACCAGCACCGGCAGGTTGTAAATGAGGTTGAGTGAAGTGAAGGCATTCAGGCTGTAACCGAGGCCGGAGTTCTGCATGAGAAGCACCGGTTTTTTGCCGGCCATGAACGCACCCGCGCACAGGCCCACCGCCGCATCCTCCCGCACCGACGGAAAATACGATACATCTTCGCGTGCTTCCAGGGCGGAGATGAGACCGGACAACAGCGAACACGGCACTCCGGTAAAGAAGTCGTACCCGCGCTCTCTTAATTTTTCAATAAAGGAATCGGATGCCAGCATGTCGAGTGTGTGCGAAGGGTGATGGGGCTTGATGAGACGACGATCGAACGGGAGCCGACGCTCACCAGTTCTCGATCTTGCGCTCGCCTCCGTAGGTCATCTGCAGTTCGTGGATTTTCTTGATGTAATCGAGGATGCCGTCGCGGCCGCGAAAGGTGACACCCAGGTCGCGCGCCGCCTGGTTGGACATGGGAACGCCGTTCTCGCCCATCGTGCCCTCGACCTCGCCGAACGAGTCGATGGTCTCCGCAATCATCTTCGCCAGTTCCATATTGTGGATGTGGTCGTCCACCAGGTGGTACACCTTGCCCGCGCAGTCCTTGTTGCCGAGGCTGTTGACGATGCCCTGCACCACGGAATCGATGGACACGTACTTGGTGCTTCCCTTCACATCCACGTTGTAATTGGTGGCGAGGAAATCGACGGTGTTGAACCACTCGGATTTCTGAATCTCCGGTCGAACGCCGTAAATGAGCACCGGACGGAAGATGGTGACGTCGAAATAACGGCTCTTCTGGAAGAAAAAGCAGAACGATTCGATCGCCGACTTGATGGACCCGTACAGCGTACCGGGCTGAACGGGATGCGTTTCGTCCAGCGGGTGCTCTTCATTGACCGTAGGAAGGACCTGGCCGAACACGTTGCACGCACTTATAAAGATGAACTGCTTCACCTTGGCGCGGCGCGCCGCTTCCAGCAGGTCAAACGATCCGCTGACATTCACGTTCACCAGCTGGTCGGCGGTCTGCACCGGGCCGGGAAAATGCGCAAGATGAATGACCACGTCGCGGCCTTCCACCAGCTTGTTCAGGGATTCCTTGTCCTCCAGCCCGCCGATGACGTAATCCACTTCTTCAAACGGCTTGAGGTGCTCCACCACGCTGCCTTCGCGGATGAGGGCACGCACGTCGAAATTGGCCGGACCGAGTTTCGGGTCTTCCTCACCGGACTTTTTGCCGTGGAGCTTGTTGATCAGGTGGGACCCGACCATGCCGGTGATGCCGGTCATTGCAATCTTCATGAAAAAACCTCCGAGCCTTTCCTTAACCGGCGGGCTCCGCCGGGTTGCCATTTCTTTGGGAGAGTCGCCCTCAAACGGATGCGGTCCAAGCCGCGGGACGACACGACCTCTTCAGGATGGACCAATTATGGTGGCCCCCATTTTTGAAGTCAACCCGATTCTGGAAACCACCCAACGAAGGAAAAATCAGGGTTTCGGGTCCTTGATGGCCGCCTGCGCCGCGGCCAGAAGCGCCGTCGGCACGCGGAACGGAGAGCAACTGACATAATCCAGTTTGAGGCTGTTGAAGAACTCGATCGACTTCGGATCACCGCCATGTTCGCCGCAGATGCCGAGATGGATTTTCTTGTTCGCCGCCCGGCCTTTCTCCACCCCAATGCGCACCAGTTCGCCGACGCCGCTCACGTCCACGCTGACAAACGGGTCGCGGTCCAGCACGCCCATTTCGATGTATTCGGGAAGGAACATGCCGGAGTCGTCGCGGCTGAGGCCGAAGGTCGTCTGCGTCAGGTCGTTGGTGCCGAAGGAGAAGAAGTCCGCTTCGGCGGCGATCTCGTCTGCGGTGATGGCGGCGCGTGGCAGTTCGATCATCGTGCCCACCTTGTAATCGAGCTTCACTTTCGCCTTTTTGATGATGTCCTGCGCCACCTCGTCCAGTTGCACGCGGGCCTGGCGCAATTCCTCCACATGCCCGACCAGCGGGATCATGATCTCCGGGTACACCTTCGTTCCCTTCTTCACCAGCTTGCAGGCGGCCTCGATGATGGCGCTGACCTGCATCTTGTAAATTTCCGGGAACATCAGCCCCAGCCGGCAACCGCGCAGGCCCAGCATGGGATTGGCTTCCTTGAGGGAGTGGATTTTCTTGGTCAGTTTGGAAGGCGACACCTTCATTTGTTTGGCGAGGGCCTTGATCTCTTTCGGGTCGGCGGGAAGGAATTCGTGAAGCGGCGGATCGAGCAGGCGGATGGTCACCGGCAGCCCTTCCATCGCCTTGAAGATTTGCGTGAAATCGCTCCGCTGAATGGGCAGGAGTTTTTTCAGCGCCTCTTCCCGCGTCTTCTCCTTGTCGGCGACGATCATCTTGCGCACGAGCAGGATGCGGTCTTCGTCGAAGAACATGTGTTCGGTGCGGCACAGGCCGATGCCCTGCGCGCCGAACTCCCGCGCCACCAGCGCGTCGTGGGGGGTGTCCGCGTTGGCGCGCACGCTCAGGTTCCGCACCTTGTCCACCCAGCTCATGAGTTGCGTGAAGTACCCGGTGACGCGCGGTTGAACCAGTTTCACCGAGCCCAGGATGACGCGTCCGTCGGCCCCGTCCAGGGTGACGGCGTCGTGTTCCTTGATCTCGGTACCGTTCAGCCACGCCTTCTTTTTGCGGGTATCGACGCTGAGTTCGCCCAGGCCGGAGACACAGGGTTTGCCCATGGCGCGCGCAACCACCGCCGCGTGGGAGGTCATGCCGCCCTTCGCCGTGAGGATGCCCTGTGCGACGCTCATGCCGTGAATGTCTTCCGGCGAGGTTTCGGTACGCACGAGGATGACGCGCTCTTTCTTGCGCGCCAGTTCCGCCGCCGCCTCCGGCGAGAACACCACCTTGCCCGTGGCCGCGCCGGGAGACGCCCCCAATCCCTTGCCCAGCACCTTGACCTTGCTTTTCGGGTCGATCATGGGATGGAAGATCTGGTCCACCTGTTCCGCGGGAACGCGCAGCAGCGCTTCCTGCTTGCTGATCAATCCCTCGTTCACCATGTCCACGGCGATGCGGATCGCCGCCGCCGCAGTGCGTTTGCCTGCCCGCGTCTGGAGCATGTAGAGCCGGTTGTCCTCGATGGTGAACTCGATGTCCTGCATGTCCTTGTAGTGGTTCTCCAGGGTCTGGTACACCTCGAGGAGTTCCTCGTAACTGGCGGGCATGTCTTCTTTCAGCCGGGCGATGGGTTGCGGCGTACGGATGCCCGCCACCACGTCCTCGCCCTGCGCGTTGATCATGTACTCACCGTAGAACTTCTTCTCGCCGGTGGCGGGATTGCGCGTGAACGCCACGCCGGTGGCGGAGGTCGGACCCATGTTTCCGAACACCATCGACTGCACGTTGACCGCCGTGCCCCAGTCCTCGGGAATGTGGTTCAGCCGCCGGTAATGGATGGCGCGCGGAATGTTCCACGAGTTGAACACCGCCTCGATGGCCATGCGCAACTGCTCGACGGGGTCTTCCGGAAACGCGTGGCCCACCTTCTTCTTCACCAGCGCCTTGAAATCCTTGATGACGCCCTTGAGGTCGTCCACCAGCAGTTCGGTGTCGAACTCCACCTTGCGCTTTTCTTTTCTGCGTTCGAGGATGGTTTCGAAATGCTCGCCCTCGATGCCCAGCACCACGTTGCCGAACATGGCGATGAAGCGGCGGTAACAGTCGTGGGCGAACCAGTTGTTGCTGGTCTTCTTGGCGAGCGCCTTCATCGTGTCTTCGTTGAGGCCGAGGTTGAGGACGGTGTCCATCATGCCCGGCATGGACACGCGCGCACCGGAACGCACCGACAGCAACAGCGGATCCTTCTTGCCGCCGAAGGTCTTGTCCATGGCCTTCTCAAGACTTTTGAGGTTTTTTATGATTTCGTCCCACAGGGACGGGGGCAGGGTCTTGTCTTTTTTGAAGTAGTAGTTGCAGGCTTCGGTGGTGATGGTGAAGCCGGGCGGGACGTTGATGCCCAGAGAGGCCATTTCCGCCAGATTGGCGCCTTTGCCTCCGAGCAGCTCCCGCATTTCTGCTTTGCCTTCGGTCTGGTTGGCTCCGAAAAAATAAACGTACTTGGAATTGGGACTCATTTGTATGAACACCCCGGTTAAGAGGCGCGTAAGGGATTGACTCCTATAAGATTAATCGGAAAAACGGGCCTCAGGTTAGCGAACCCGCTTTTTCATTTCAACTTTTTTTGACTACAATTTTCGAAAAATCCGCCAGTTTTGAAAACAAAGCGGAAATGGATTTCAGCAACGCCATGCGGTTTTGCCGCAGTTTCGGGTCCTCGACGTTCACCATGACGTGATCGAAAAACCGGTCCACCGCCGGCTTGATCTCAACGATCTTCGCCAGTGCCGACGAATAATCACGGATGTTGAGACAGCTTTCAACCATGGGACGCAGTTCCATGAATTTGTCGTTGAGTGCCCGCTCGGGCTCCTCCTTCAGGTAATCGGGATTGACCTCATCCGGAACCTGGCCTTCGATGATGCTCGCCACCCGCCGGAAAGCGATGGCCAGTGCCTCGAAATACGGTTGTTTTTTCAGGTCGGACAGCGCCGTCGCCTTTTCCTTGATGTCCTTGAACGAATCCACCCGCGTGCCCAGAACGGCGTCGATGACGTCGTACTCGAACCCCTCCTGCGTCAGCAACGTTTTCAACCGTTGCGAGAACAACTCGAGGCAGTGATAGCGGATTTTGTCCGGTTCCAGCTTGGCCTTTTCTCCCAGGATGGCGATGCCCTGGTCGATCAGCCACTCGAGGCTGGTCTGCAGATCGTAGTGAATCAGGATCTGGATGATGCCCAGCGCATTGCGGCGCAGGGCGTAGGGGTCCTCGGAACCGGAGGGGATGAGCCCGACCCCGATGCAGCCGACGATGGTGTCCAGCTTGTCGGCGATGGCCACCAGCGCCCCGGTCAGGGTGGAGGGCACGCTGTCGCCGGCAAACGCGGGTTTGTAATGCTCCTTCACCGCCGTCGCCACGTCTTCGCCCTCGCCGGAATGGAGCGCGTAGTACCCGCCCATGACACCCTGCAACTCCGGGAATTCGTACACCATCTGCGTCACCAGGTCCGCCTTGCACAACATCGCCGCGCGGCGGGTGGCCTTGCCGTCAACGGGCAGAACCTGACCTGGCTGGATCTCCCCGGTGAGCGCGGTGACCAGCGCCTGGATGCGCTCGGTGCGCTCGTACACGGTGCCGAGGTCCTTCTGATACACCACGCCCTTGAGCTCTTCAACAAACTCTTCCAGCTTGCGCTTGCGGTCCTCGTCATAAAAGAAACGCGCGTCGTCGAGCCGGGCGCGCAGCACCCGCTGGTTGCCCTGCCGGATCAGCGCCCCGTCCCCGGTCTTCATGTTGCTGACGGCGAGGAAGTACGGCAGCAGGTCGTTGCCCTTCCACACGGGAAAGTATTTCTGGTGGTGCTTCATGGTGATGACGAGCAGTTCCTTCGGCAGCTCCAGGTACCGGGCGTCGAATTCGCCGCGCAGCGTCACGGGATACTCGACGAGATGGGTCACGGTGCCGAGCAGTTCGGTGTCTTCCTGGATCGTGCCGCCGACCTCGGAGGCGAGTTGATCCAGCTGCTCGCGGATGCTTTGCAGGCGCACGGTGGGATCGACCACCAGGCAGTGCGCCTCCGCCTGCTTGAGGTAATCGTCGAAGTTTTTGACGGGGAACGCGTCGGGACGCAGAAAGCGGTGACCGTACGAGGTGTTGCCTGCGGCGATGCCGCCGAATTCGAATTTGAGCGGTTGGCCGTCGAACAACGCGGCGATCCAGTGCACCGGCCGCGCGAACGCCAGCTTGCCGTCGGCCCAGCGCATTTTTTTGGGAAACGGAATCGAGCCGAACAGCTCCGGCAGGTACGCGTTCAAAATGTCCGGCGTCGGCTGGCCTTTTTTCTCGACACGGGCGCAGAGCACGTCGCCTTTCGGCGTGGACTCGGTGGTCAGCTCCGAAAGCTCCACGCCCTTGCCTTTGGCGAAGCCGATGGCGGCCTTGGTCGGGTTGCCGTCCTTGTCGTAAGCGATGTTGACGCTGGGACCGAGGTGGGTCTCGACCACGTCCTCCTGCCGCTCGGCGACGTCCGGCACGCACACGGCCAGGCGGCGGGGCGTGCCCATCCACACCGGTTTTCCGGCGTGCAGGCGGTGCTTCTCCAGGTAATCGGAAAGCTGGCCCGACAGGTGCTTGAGCGCGGGCTCGATGTAGCCGGCGGGGATTTCCTCCGTTCCGATTTCGAAAAACAACTCGGGCATGACCTTAACTTTCAAGGAAGTGGATCGGGTGAGCGTCGCCGCACATTAAACCGCCAATCCTCAACAAAGTCAACGGCAGGCAACGCCTGCGGGAAACGGGCCGGACCTCGTCCGGAGGCAACGGGCTAATGCGTTGAGGGCGAACGAGGGTCCGTGGGCGCGGACTGCGTCCGAGGCAGATGGCTAGTGCGTTGCGGGTGAACGAGGGTCGGCGGGCGCGTTCCGCAGTTTTCCTCCCCTCCTTTTCAAGGAGGGGATACAGGGGAGGTTACCGATGCCCCTTCCTCACTTCCCCCCTTGCCAGAAACCAAAAAGGAACCACGGATGAACGCGGGTAGGGCAAAAGCGTTCATATTGTTGTATGATAAACGGTTTCGCAGTACCCTTGAGGCTTGCAAGAAAAAGAGGAAAACAGAGATTCTTCGTCGCTCGCGCTCCTCAGAAAGACAGCGGAAATGGTCCGCTACAAACGGGACTGTCATAACGGACATTGCCCTTGTTGCTTCCCGGCTCAGCCGGGTTTATCTGTGTGCATCGGTGTTCATCTGTGGTTGATTCTTTTTTGTTTTATTATTAAGGAAAAACCCCCCTGGCCCCCCTCACAAGGGGGGAAGGAATTGGAAGTTTCATGAAACGGTATGACGTCATTGTAATCGGGGCCGGGCACGCCGGCTGTGAGGCGGCGCTGGCTGCGGCGCGCATGGGATGCAGTACGCTCCTCCTCACGCTCAACCTCGACAACATCGCCCTCATGCCGTGCAACCCTGCGGTCGGCGGCGTCGGCAAGGGCCACATGGTGCGCGAGATCGATGCCCTGGGCGGCGAGATGGCGAAGGTCATCGACGCCACCGGCATCCAGTTCCGCATGCTCAACGCCTCGAAAGGCCCCGCCGTGCAGGGCAACCGCGCCCAGGCGGACAAGCACGCCTACAAAGCCGAGATGCGCCGCGTGCTGGAGGCGCAGGCGAACCTCGACATCGTCATGGAAGAAGCGGAAGAACTGCTGGTCGCCAACCATGTCATCCACGGACTCCGCACCGCCCAGGGCAACGAGTATTACGCCAAGGCGGTGATCATCACCACCGGCACCTTCTTAAAAGGCCGCATCCACATTGGCCTCGAGCATCACGCCGCCGGGCGCATGGGCGAACAGCCGTCGAACAAGCTCTCCGACTCCTTCCTCGCCTGCGGCTTCGAAGTGGGACGGCTGAAGACCGGCACGCCGCCGCGCATCCGGGCCGGCTCGATCGACTTCTCGGTGTGCGAGGTCCAGGACGGCGATCCCGACCCGCAACCGTTTTCGTTTTCCACGGAATCCGTCTCGCACCGGCCGCAGGTGCCGTGCCACATCACCTATACGAACGACCGCACGGCGGAAGTCATCCGCGCCAACATGGATAAGTCGCCGCTCTACAGCGGCGTCATCGAGGGCATCGGCCCGCGGTACTGTCCGTCGATCGAAGACAAACTGGTGAAGTTCCCCGACAAGGCGTCGCACCATATTTTCCTGGAGCCGGAGGGACTCGACACCGACTGGGTGTACCCGAACGGCATCTCCACCTGCCTGCCGCAGGAAATCCAGCAGGAGTTCGTGCGCACCATCCCGGGCCTCGAGCGGGCGGAGCTGGTGCGGCCGGGCTACGCGGTGGAATACGATTTCATCCCGCCGACGCAACTCAAACCGACGCTGGAGACCAAGCGCGTGTCAGGCCTGTTCCACGCCGGGCAGTTGAACGGCACGTCGGGTTATGAAGAAGCGGCGGCGCAGGGCCTGATGGCGGGCATCAACGCCGCGCTCAAAGTGCAGGGCAAACCGCCGTTCGTGCTGACGCGCATGGACGCCTACATCGGCGTGCTGATCGACGACCTCGTCACCAAGGGCACGCTGGAGCCGTACCGCATGTTCACCTCGCGCGCCGAGTACCGGTTGTTGCTCAGGCAGGACAACGCGGATCAACGCCTGATGGCGAAGGGCCACGCGCTGGGAATGGTCTCCGACGACACGCACACCGCGTGCGTCGAGCGCCACCGCAAAGTTGCGGCAGAGATCGACCGCCTGCGCACGACGACGGTCGTTCCGGACAAGCTGACCAAACCGAAGCTCGCCCGACTGGGCATTGGTAATCTGAAAGGGCCGACGCCCCTGAGCGGCCTCCTCACCCGGCCGGAGGTGACGCACGCGCAGTTGATGGAGGTGTTCGGCGATGGCGCGGACGCGGTCCCGGAGGCGGTGGCCAAACAGGTGGAGATCGAGGTCAAGTACGAGGCGTTCATCCAGCGGCAGAACCACCTGGTCGAAAAACAGAAGAAGCTCGAAAACTACGTCATCCCCAACGATCTTTCTTATGGCGACATCGCCGGGTTGTCGCGCGAAGAAGTGCAGAAGCTGGAGACCATCCGTCCGGCGACGCTCGGCCAGGCGTCGCGCATCTCGGGCGTCACCCCCTCTGCGGTGAGCCTGCTCATGCTGTTGCTGGAGCGGCGCTCGCGCGGGCTCCACGGCTCCGCCGAAACCACCAACGCCCCCGCGGCGTAACGATTCCCCACACCATGCAACCACCGCACACCGATTCGGTTCAATGGATCCTGGAAGTCGAGCCGAAGGACATCGCCTACATCGTCGGCATCTTCGAAGCCTGCGACAACCTCGCCGTGGTGCGCACACTCGATCCCAGGCGCGGGCACATCGAGCTCATGATCGCGCCGGATTTCGAAAGCGACGTCGAAGGCGTGGTGGACGCCCTTTCCAAAGAAATCCCCGTGCAGGTATTGTCGCGCTGACCGGACTGCGGCCGGGGGCGGATGGCTACTGCCCGGTGGGCGAACGATGGTCCGTGGGCGCATTCCCAATACAAGACATTGCCTCCGGGTGTGACTCGATCCCCCGTTGTAAAGGGGGTTAGGGGGATGCTTCCGCTGTTATCCTGAGCGTCAGCGAAGGATCTCGATGCCCGAAGTTTCGTCGCAGTGTCCTCCTTCGCTAACGCTCAGGATGACAAACCGAAAATGAAAAAGCCCCCCAGCCCCCTTCGGAGAAGGGGAAGCCCACCGGTTTACACCCTCGGATCCCCGTTCACCGGGAAACACACGAGCCACCGGCATCCCATGCCATTAGGAATGGCATTCTCCCTTTGCATCTTTCTCCCAACTGGCCAATAATGCCTTCAACGACGGGGGGCTTTTTTTGGAAAAACCGACCCGCAGAATCATTCCGCCCTTGATGGGCATGACGGCGCTGGGCCTCGGCCTGTATTTCCTGGCGCGCCTTTACCTCGACGACTTTCCCCGCAACATCAATGTCTACTGGGATTACTTCTGGCTGAACTGGCAGGTCATGCTGATCGCATCCTGCTGGATTTCCGCGTACGGCCTGCTCCTTCCCCGGCTCTGGGGATGGTTCTTTGCGCAATTGACGCTGGTGGTTTTCTATTTCGGCTACGTGTACCTGAAGATGGTGTTTCTGGGGGTGCGGGGGATGGAATGGTTCTACCTTTTTCATTTCACGGTCTTCGCCGCCGCCATCGCGTTTCTTCAGCATCCCGACATCTATACCCGCTTCATCGATGAGACGGTGAAGCTGAAACGGCCGCGGCGCCATTTGAGGAACGTGGGTCTGACCATCCTGTTCGTGGGCCTGGTGCCCATGGTCACGGGATTCGTCGTGGCGCTGAACTTTCCGCAAATGAAAACCTCCCCGGTGGCTGGAGTGCGCACGCCTTTGAACGCCACACCCTTCCTCCTGCCGATGGGATATCGCATCCTGCTCCCCGAAGGTACGCGAATGGTCGATGTGTTTCACGTCCGCATGGACTCTGAAACTTTCCGCACGCAAAGACAGAACATTTTGAAGCAGGGTTTCCTTCATTACGACTTCACCCTGCGTGCAATGGCGTTGCAGACCCCGGACGGGACGCAGGTTTTTCTGCAGGACAGGACGTTTGTGCAAAGCCTGCTGGGTTCCCTGTCCGCGGCATCGTACTTCCATCACCTCAACTACAAGGCCACCGAACTGGAGCTCGGCCGCAAATGGCATGAGGAACGCATGGGCCTGCTGTTCGTGATGGAACGCGGGCTGGAGCTGGACTTCCAGTTCCGCCTGCGCTCGGAAAAAAAAGCCCGGCATATTCCGGGCGACCAGCTGGACCTGTTCACCGAATCGTACGTGGTGCAGAAAGGGGAGAGGAGAAAGCGGGTCCAGTTGTTTCACGTGTACCGCCGGGGCCTGACTGCAGGGGGAGGCATGTTCACCGGACCGGTTACGGATTCATTCAACGACCTTCTGGGGTCGATCGCCATCACCGGGACGGGGCATCCCGCGGCGGAAGAGTATTATCGGAGAGGGGTGGATGCCTTGCTGGCAAACCGCGTGGCCGAGGCGGGCCTTGCCCTGGGATCGGCCCTGTTCCTGTTTGATGCCGACCCGCGCTACCACACCCTGTTCGCGCACTACCAGCTTTCATGGCCCGGGGGCGTCACGCAGGAGACCTTCGACCGTGCCGTGCTGCACCTGCAGCAGGCGCTCAATCTGGACCCGGATTTCGAACCCGCCTGGCAAATGGCGGAGAACCTGGGTTTGCGTGTGCGCGCCGACTGAAATGCGATCTTTTCGGATCAGTAACTGACGAGGGAATAGACGGGCAGGTTTTTCATTTTGTCGCGGCCTCCCAGAAACGACAGCTCCATCAGGAACGTCACCTCCACCAGTTCGCATTTGAAATTGTCCGTCAACAACTCCAGCACCGCCTCCATGGTGCCGCCGGTGGCGAGCACGTCGTCGATCACGAGCACCTTGTTGCCCGGGTCGATGGCATCCTGGTGCACCTCGAGGGTGTCGGTGCCGTATTCCAGGTCGTAGGTTTTGCTGAACGTCTTGAAGGGAAGCTTGCCGGGTTTGCGGATCATGACGCAACCCGCACCGATGGCGTAGGCCACGGCAGCGGCGAACACGAAACCGCGCGCCTCCACGCCGACCACGGTGTCGATACCATGGTTGGCATACCGCTCCTTCCACATTTCGATGACACGGTTGAAGGTGTCGGAATGATTGAGAAGCGGCGAGATGTCCTTGAAGACGATGCCCTCCTTGGGAAAGTCCGGGATGTCGCGGATGTATTCTTTGATTTCCTTCATGCCGTGGTGTCTCCTCTCGTTCGACGGGCGATGTGGTTCTGGGTGGGTGTCACTCAAATGCCGCAGGATTGTAGCCCATTCAGGGCAGATATAACAGGGGGTCTTTGGGATGCGTGTCGTTACGCACTTCAAAATGAAGGTGCGGACCGGAAGCGCGGCCGGTGGCGCCGACCTTGGCGATGATCTGCCCCTTCGTCACCTTCTGTCCCTTCTTCACCAGGTTCTGGGAGTTGTGCGCGTACACTGTGGTGAGATGGTTCGGGTGCTTGATGATCACCATGCGTCCGTATCCCGTGGGACCCCAGCCGGAAAACTTGACCAGTCCGTCGGCAGCGGCGAACACCGGTGTGCCGGAACTCGCACCAATGTCGATGCCTTCATGCGTGCTGCGTCCGCGCGGACCGAACCGGGATGTGATGACGCCGTTCACCGGCCAGATGAGGTACTTGGAAAACGCCTTGCGCGCCACGCGTTTGTCGGTGGGTTTGCGTTTGCGCGAGGCGGTGCGCTGTTTGCGCTGGGATTTTTTTTCGGCGTAACCCACCGTCGGGGGCACGTGTTTCACGGAGTCGACACCGGGAATCCACAAATGCCGTCCGGCGCGCAGTTGGGTGGGATCCTCCAACCCGTTAACGCGCATGAGCACCCGCACCTTCACCCCGTAGGCCTGCGAGATGGAATACAGCGTCTGCCCCTTGGACACGGTGTGGTACACGCCCTGCGGCCCGGGATAGCGCCAGGCGTCCAGCACACTGCAACTGGTCAGAAACAGCACGGCGGCCAGAAGGGCCGCCCATTTCAATAAACGGATTGGGGCCATGACGCAGGCTGACTTTATAAGTAATTGAAAACACTAAAATTATACCACCAGCCTTTAGGGAGTCAAGACGCTTTCCCTGCTTTACAAGCCGCTCGATATTCTGTATATATGAGAAACAGGCATTGACCTGATTCCTCAAACCCTCTGTCCGGCCGGGTTCCCGGTTATTCCGTATCGTGTCTCACCGTTTTTTCCTGTTTTTCGCTGTATTCGCCCTGGTGTGGGTCCCCTTGTCCGCCTGCGATTCCGGTCCGCGCGCCAAGGACCCGGATCCCTTCCACATGCCCACCATGTACGACGTGGGTAAAAAGCCGGCGATGATCATCGCCCACGACATGAACGGCGACGATTTTCCCGACATCCTGGTGGCCAATTCGCAGGACAACAACATCATGTTTTTCGAAGGACGCGGCGACGGCACCTTCAAGGACCCGTTCACCATGGACACCGGGCGCGAACCGATGGCGCTGGCGGCGGAGGATTTCAACGGCGACGGCATCGCCGACATCGCAGTGTGCAACTACGGCGACGGCAACATACAGGTTTTCCTGGGCCAGAAAGACGGCGTGTTCAAAAACGCGGGCACGGTGAAAGCGGGCAAGCTGCCGATCAACATCGCCACCGGCGATTTCAACAACGACCGCAAGATCGATCTCGTGGTCTCGCTCCGTTTTGACAAACTGATCATCTTTCTCGGCAACGGGGACGGGACTTTCAAACTGGCGGAGGCCTACAAGGCGCACAGCCTGCCGGTGCGCGTGGTGGTGGGCGATTACGACAATGACAACAACCAGGACCTCGCCGTCGCGTTCAACGGGGTTAAGGCCGATTACATCCGCATCTTTTTCGGGAACGGCAACGGCACCTTCCTGCCGCCGAAAACCATACGCGGAGGGCATCAGGCCACCTACATCGAGCAGGCGGACATGAACAAGGACGGCAACATGGACCTCATCGTGTCCAGCCCCACCACGGACAGCCTGACCTTGTTTTTAGGCGACGGCAAAGGCGGGTTCCGTCCGACCGAAGAGTTCGCGGCGGAGAAGGGTCCGCGCCACATCATTCCCGGCGAGTTTTCCGGTGACGGCGTGCCGGACCTGCTGATCCTCAACGAACGGGACAACTCGGTGAGCCTTCTGCAGGGACGCGGCGACGGCACCTTCATCTATCCTCATTTCAACTACCCCGTCGGCAGGCACCCGTGGGCCATTGCCGGAAGCGACTTCAACAAGGACGGCATGAAAGACGTCGCCATCATCCTCTACGACAACGCCATCCTGGAAATCCTGATGCGCAAGATCCCCGCGCGCAACATCCAGTCCTGACCGGGCACAACCCGGTTAGACATGGCCCGGCCGGAGACGCTTCGTTTGGGCATGGTCCGTTCCACCCGACCCCTCCTCAACCCACGTCAATAATTGTTTTCGGAATCCGGTTCTTCCGGCGAAGGCGGGGTTTGTGTGTCCGGTATGGCGTAGGCACCGTCCAGCCACTTACCCAGATCGGCCAGCCGGCAACGCTCGGAGCAGAACGGAAAAAACGCATTGCCCTCTTTCTCCGTTCTCTTTCTGCAGGTGGGGCATTTGAGGAATGAAGCGCTCACAATAAGTCAGTCCATGACAAAGTTCAGGGTGTTGTGATTCCACCGTCAAGTGTGCCGCAAGTTTCCATTGCCGTGCAACCCCGGGCCTTTCCGGATTCAGTCACCCCCCCTCCCTGAAGCCAATCCCTCCAACCAAGAAAATCATTAAAAATCAATCAGTTAAAATTCTTTTTCGGTTTACATGAACACTAAACCTTTGTATAGTAATGCATTATAATTTTCCGCACCGCGAATTGACCATATTTCATTGAATTATTTAAACTTAGCTGCCTGACGACGGTGGCTTGGCAGGCCTCACCGCCAGCCAGACAGAACCTTTTGGAACCGCAGACATGGGCCAACCGCACGAACTGGATTCATACCAACTGCTGGACGCACTGTCTTCAGGCAAACTGAATTCCGAAAGCCACGACGTGCCGGATCCCGGTTGCGCGGAAGCCGAGCTTCCAACCGCTCCTGCGACTCCGCGCCCCCGCCGACGCCAGACGTACCCGGAGTTTTTCGGTTTCACCGAGAAGCCGTTCGACCTGACCCCCAACCCGGATTACCTGTACCTGCCGCACCGCCACAAGGACATGCTGGCGGCACTCTTGATGGGCCTTGAAGAAGGCAAGGGGTTTTTGAAAATCACCG
Organism: Nitrospina sp. P1_D6; assembly: GCF_052156615.1. Lineage (NCBI taxonomy): Bacteria > Pseudomonadati > Nitrospinota > Nitrospinia > Nitrospinales > Nitrospinaceae > Nitrospina > Nitrospina sp. P1_D6. The sequence continues at coordinate 102,615 of NZ_JBQKUN010000004.1, forward strand.
GCGAGCCCGGCACGGGCAAGACCACGCTGTGCAAAAGTTTTCTGAAAAACCTGAAAGGCCCCTACCGCTTCGCCTGCATCCACATTCCGGCGGAGGACGGCATCGAACTCCTGCAATCACTCAACCAGCAGTTCGGCCTGCCCGCCGATTCCACCAGCAAAAAGGAGCTGGTTCGTGAATTGTCGCAGTTTTTACTGGCCGAGTACCGGGCCGGACGCCGGACGGCGATTTTGATCGACGAGGCGCAGAATCTTTCAGCCCCGGTATGGGAGGAGATCCGGCTGCTGTCGAACCTGGAAACAGAAACGGACAAACTGATCCAGTTCATTTTGCTCGGCCAACCCGCACTCGACCACTTTTTATCGAAAGCCGAATGGAAGTCGGTGCGCCAGCGCATCGCCCTGCAACGCGTGTGGACCCCGTTCAACCTCGAGGAGACGCGGGGCTACATTCGCTACCGCCTCCAGCGCGCAGGCGGCAAGGGCAAGGTGCTGATCGACGACCGCGCATTCGACAACGTGTACCGTTTTTCCAAGGGCGTGCCGCGCATGATCAACGCCCTCATGGACCGCGCCCTGACCCTCGCCCACAACGAGCGCACGAAAAAAATTCCGGCAAAACTCATTCGACAGGCGGCGGACGACCTTGGCGGACTGGACCGGGAGCCGTCGTTCCTGCACAAATGCGTGAAGGCGGTCCTGGGATTGATCCTGCTCGCTCTCGTTGCCGGAGCGGGATTGTTTTACGCCGTGCGTGACCAGGTGGACTGGCGTCCGGCGTGGGGCTTCGACCTCGATCCCGTGATCCAGCACAACCTGATGAATCCCCGGCGTGCGGGCAAGCTGGAATCGTTGACACCACCCCCCGCCACACTGAACGCTCCCGCCGGGCCGCCTCTGGTGACGCCTTCCGGCGCGTACCGGGTGGTGCATGCGGGCCAGCTTCACGGTTACTTTTCCACAATGACAGGCGAGGAAAGCAAAGCCTACGCGCAGCGGTGGATGCTGAAAACCTGGGGCATCACACTGGAGACCATTGCGGAACTGAGGCAGGCGGGCTGGGCGAACCTGCAATCGGAGCACCACCTGCAAACGCTTCCTTTAAACGCCAACCTGGAACGCCTGACCGCGCTGAACTATCCGGCGCTCATCACCCTCGACCTGGGAGAGACTACGGGACGGCACCGCGTGGCCTACCTCGGTCGCATCGGCAACATCGGCCTGTTTGGTGCGAAGGGATTGTTGCAGGTCCCCCTGACCTTCATCGATCCCGTCTGGGACCGCAAGGCGGAAATCGTGTGGAAAAATTTTGAGAACCTGCCGGAGTCGCTCGGCCGCAACGACGAAGGTGAGACGGTGCTGTGGCTGCAGGCGCAGCTGAAAGCGCTGGGATTTTTCAACAAGCCCGACGCGCCGCAGTTCGGTCCGCTGACGGAAAAAGCCGTCGAGCGTTTTCAGCAGGCCCACCGGCTGGAAGTGACCGGACGCCTCGACCTCGAAACACAGGCCCTGCTTTACAGCAAGCTCACCACCTATCCGACCCCTGGCCTGGCAGGAAAGTAATCACAGCCGGACCCACCCGAGTCATCCAGCACGCAGCTTCTTCATTTGTTTTATCTTTCCGGAAAAATAAACCGGGAAGGATCCTGGGTTACCCTTCCTCAACCCTCCCCCGTAACAGGAGGGGATTGAGAAGGAAATCCGGGTGAGATTTAAAGGCAGGGGTCAGGGTTTGATGTAAAGATAACCCTGCTCCTGCAGGTCGGCGATGCGTTTCACCGCCACCGGGTGTTCGGTGGGAATGAACCCGGCCACAAGCCTGTCCAAAGGACGGCCGAACAGTTTCATCGATACCTGGCACATCTCCGGCTCCACGCCCATGTCCATTACCGACTTCAGTTTTGCTTTCAGTTCGGGGTCGACGTCGTCGCGGTCGAACAGCATCAACGCCGGACCGTGCACGACGACCTTGATGTCGATTTTGTCCATCCCGCCTTCCGCCTCGATGTGTTTTTTCACCAGGGCCATGGCGTACTTGGCGACCGCCACATCGTTGCCGTCGATGTGGTACAGCACCTTCAGTTTGCCGTCGGGGGTGCGGTGCTTGCCCGTTTCCGCCTGTGCGGCAAATGCGGATCCAAACAGCAGAAGCCCCGCCAAAAACAAGGAGCCGAGGTAAAACCGTGCCGATGTGTTGATTCCGTGCATGTCGAAATCTCCAGATGAGTGTGGGATGATACGCCCATTTGGGCGTGTAGTCCCCCTTCTTTTGCTTACCTCAATTGTATCACCCCACGCGGAGGCAAATGCAATCAGGATTTGGGGATGGACGGCAGGTCGTTGAAAGAAATGGTGGTTCCGGGGCGGGCGTGTTCCAGGAGCAGGTCGATGACCTGGCGGATGGCGGCGACGTGGTACTTGCGTTCGGGCATGCCGTCGAAATGCGGGTCGTCCACTTCGAGGGTGATGGCGCCGGGCTGGGTGTAGTTCAGGTAAAACGCACCCAGCGGCCGGAACTGCTCCAGCGGCTGGTCGTTTCCTCCGGAATTGACGATGACCATGTGGACGTCGGTGCCGGGAGTGGTGAACACCTCGAACAGGCCCCCCCGGGTCACGTTGTGGTGGTGGCAGTAATTCAGGATGCGATGAATGTCCGCGATCGTCGTTTCTTTATATACTTCATGCATGGAGTGGCCTTTGCGATATACTGGGATTATGCGGGGCGCGGTTCCGCTTTTCAATTTTAAAAGCCTTATCCGGGAATATCCATGGTCCTGTTCGGATCGGAGGCCATCCTCGAGTGGTCGCTTGAAGGGCGCAACCGCAAAAACGCGGCAACGCTCATCAAGAATATCTGCCGCGTGGCGGCGCAGGGAAGCGGCTCGGTGCCGCTCGACCCGTTTCTGCAAATCCTCGAATTCAGCTCCAGGGACATTCAAAAATTCACCTCCCAGCGCGGCCGGATCGACATCCAGTGCCCCAAGGGGCCACAGGGCAAGCTGGAAGGCACCTTCCTCAATCGCGGTCAGCCCATGCAGGATACCATCCCTCGGATGGAGATGACGGAAGCGACGATGAAAATTCAACGCGTCGTGAAGGGCCGATTTTTCGCAAAGGACAACCTGCTTCGCCTGACCGACATCCAGGGCATGGCAATACAGAAAGCATTCCTCAAACAGAAAAACGGTGAATCCATGGGCATGTCGTTCCAGGTGGAGCGGCTGTTGCTGAAACCCACTTCCCTCGCCATCTTCTAGTCCCGCTTCCTTTATCGCAACCCCTTACCTTGCCTGAATCCGCACGCCCTGAAGTGTGATACCTTGAAAGTATCTCATCAACCTGTGAACGCGCGAGATCGATCATGGAAGACACCATTCAGAACATACTGAACAAGATCAAGGAACTCGAAGGACAACTCCAGCAGGAAATCGAAACCCGGCAGGAAAAGTTCTATTACCACATCAAGCGCAAACGCGTGTATTTCGAACAACAGGTTCGCCAACAGCACAAGCTGTTGATGAAAACCATTTACCGCTACCTTCACGACGCGCGCATCATGTCGGTGGTCACCGCACCGGTCATTTACTCTCTCATATTTCCGGCCATTTTTATGGACTTGATGGTGTCCGTTTACCAGGCCATCTGTTTTCCGGTGTACGGCATACCCAAGGTGAAGCGGTCGGACTACATCGTCATCGACCGTCACTACCTGCGCTACCTGAACGGCATCGAAAAAATCAACTGCATGTACTGCGGTTACTTCAACGGGCTCGTGGCCTATGCGCGGGAAATCGCGGCGCGCACCGAACAGCACTGGTGCCCCATCAAGCACGCGCGCAAGGTCAAGGACCTGCACAACCGGTACAAATTCTTTCTGGACTATGGCGACGGCAACAGCTACCGCGAGCACATCGAGAAAGTGCGGCGGGATTACAGCGATTTGGAATGAGTCCATGAAAGGAACCGCCGGTTTGGCGGTCCCTTGGTGGGGGGGGGTTCGGCAATTCTTCCTGAGGACGCTTTTGTGAGGGAGAAGAAGAACTGCCGAACCGTCTGGATAAATAAATGACCCCCGGTCCCCTCTTCCAGGCTCCACGAGGAGCCTGTGGCTGACATGACGCGATGCAGGAGGAGAGGGCCGGGATAACGGCCCCTTGCGGAGCCGCCCTGGGATCACCGGGCATGATCCGACGCGGGGGTCAATCTTTGTCCGAGTGAATGCAGACAATCGTACGTACTGGGGAACACGTTTTCCGGCGAGATCACGTTGGGCACCATTTTCATTTTCTTCATCATCTCCAGCGGCTGGTTTTGGGCGCCCGCCATCAACACTTCGATGTTCTGGTCGTTCAACTCGCGCACCATGTCCTCCATGGCGAACAGGCCGGTCTGGTCGATGTAGGGAACGCGGTCCATATCCAGGATCACGCAACGCGTGTTTTTGAGGCCGCGGATTTTTTGCGTCAATGTTCGTGCGAAGCCGAAAAAGATGGGGCCTGTCACCGTTTTGATGTACACCTGCTCGGATACCTCCGCCAGCGAATGAAAATGCCTGCCGTCCCCGTTTCCGTTGAAATTCAGTTTCAGGTCATTGAGCGGCGCCAGTGACGTCTGTTTGCGGCCCAGGTCGCTCATGGTTTTCATGAACACCACGCAGGAGATGCCCATGCCCACCGCCACCGCTTCGATCAGGTCCACGAAAACGGTGAGCAGGAACACGGTCACAAGCACGAAGGAGGCCGAGCGCGGCATGGCGGCCAAATGCTTGAGTCCCTTGTAATCGATGATGTCCAGGCCCACCGTCATCAGGATGCCGGCGAGCACCGGGATCGGGATGTACTGGGCATAGGCCCCGAGCCCCAGGAGCACCATCATAAGAAATCCCGCCGAGATCATGCCGGACAGGTTGGTGCGTCCGCCGGTGTTGATATTGACCAGGGTGGACATGGTGGTGCCCGCCCCGACGATGCCGCCCAGCGCGCCGGACAGCATGTTGCCGCAACCCTGGCCGATCAATTCGCGGTTGCTGTCGTGCTGGGTGCGGGTTTTGGTGTCGGCGATGACGGAAGTGAGCAGGGAATCGATCGCTCCCAGCCCGGCCAGTGTCAACGCGGGAATGAAGATCATCGACAGATGCGATGCATTGATGCCGGTCAGTTCGTCCAGTTTGAGCGAGGGCAGGCCCTGCGGGATATCGCCGATGATCGGCACGGACCATCCCATCAGCGCCGTGGCCAGGGTCCCGACAATCAAGGCCACCAGGGTGCTGGGCACCGACTGGGTCACCCGCGGGAACAGGTAAATGATGGCCATGGTCATGGTGGCCAGGGCCACCGCCGCCAAGTTCGCGTCGGGAATGGCGCCGGGAAACTGGCTGAGCACCAGCAGCACGTTCTTGGGCGACTCCAGACCCATGAACGGGAACAACTCGACAATGATGAGGATGACCCCGATGCCGGTCATGAAGCCGGAGATCACCGGATAGGGCATGTATTGAATGAAACTGCCGATGCGAAAGACACCGAGCAGGATCTGGATCAGCCCCGCCAGCATGAAAATGGCGATGATCAATCCCAGCCCGGCTGCCAGGCTTCCGGTCTGGTCGATCACCCGGGCGATGATGAGCGCGCTGACGACGGTCATCGGTCCGGTCGGGGTGCTGATCAGGGTCTGCGTGCCGCCGAACGCGGCGGAGAGCAGCCCCAGCGCGATGGCGCAGTACAATCCCGCGGTCGCACCCAGACCCGATTGCACACCAAACGCCAGCGCAAGGGGAAGCGTCACTACGCCTGCAGTGATGCCGCCGAATATGTCGCCTCGTAAATTCTGCGTTTTACTCTGAAAAAACCCCTTCAATTGTTCCTTAAAAGACCCGGCTTCCTGCTTGAATTCCATCTCTGTTCCATTAGCCTTCATATCCGTCTCACCCATCTTTGGAGGTTCCCTGCCTCACCCGGTTCCCCTTCGGCCGGAAACCCCGATGTGTTCCATGCTGGTTACTCTATATAAGAAAGCGATTTTAAAATATCCTCAAAACTGCAAAATACAGGGGGAATTGCTTCGAATGACGGATTGAATTTATTCGAGTGGGGCTTCGTTGGTTTTTGAAAGTGGGTCAGCTTTTGCGAGGAGACAGCCCCGTCCTGAACGCCAGAACAGTCAGGCCGGAGTGCATTTAAATATTTGACTTGATTATTCGTTCTCTGCTAAATACCGGACCATGCATTTTCAAAACGTCATCATGAAGTTGAACGAATACTGGACCTCCCGAGGCTGTGTCCTGCATCAACCCTACGACACCGAGGCCGGTGCGGGCACGTTCAATCCCGCCACCTTCTTCCGCGTGCTGGGGCCGGAACCGTTCCGCGCGGCGTACGTGGAGCCATCGCGGCGGCCGACCGACGGACGCTACGGCGAAAACCCCAACCGCCTGCAACACTACTACCAGTACCAGGTCATCCTGAAACCCTCGCCGGAAGACGTGCAGGAACAGTATCTCGGAAGCCTGCGCGCGCTGGGGATCGATCCCCTGCAACACGACATCCGCTTCGTCGAGGACGACTGGGAGTCGCCGACCCTGGGTGCGTGGGGACTGGGATGGGAGGTGTGGCTGGACGGCATGGAGATCACGCAGTTCACTTACTTCCAGCAGGTGGGGAGCCTCGACCTCGAACCGGTGACGGTGGAGCTGACCTACGGGCTGGAACGGATCACCATGTACCTGCAGAACATCGACAACGTATACGACCTGCAGTGGAACGACGCGTTCACCTACGGCGACATCCACCTGGAAACGGAAAAACAGTTTTCGCGCTACAACTTTGAAGCATCGAGCAAGGAACGCCTGTTCCAGTGGTTCGACATGTACGAGGCGGAAGCGCGGGCGCTGCTGGAGCAGGACCTGGTTCTGCCCGCCTACGACTACACCCTCAAGTGTTCGCACACTTTCAACCTGCTCGACGCGCGCGGCGCCATCAGCGTCACCGAGCGCACGGGGTTCATCGGCCGCGTGAGGAAACTTGCCCGCCTGTGCGCGGAAGGTTACGTGCGCCAGCGCGAGGAAATGGGATTCCCCCTTTTGCGCGGGGCGGAGGCCTCCATCCCCTCCAAGGCATAAAAAAACCGGACCGGAGAGGATCCGGCCCGGTGGGCAGAGCAAGATGGTGCCGAAGAGAGGATTTGAACCTCCACGGGGTCGCCCCCACATGATCCTGAATCATGCGTGTCTACCAATTCCACCACTTCGGCATGTTCATTTTGAGCAGGTAAAATAGCATAACGCCCTGGGAAATGGAATGCTAATTTCACTGCCGGAAGCGGTCGCCAAGGAGTCTGCAACCGGCGCAGGCCCCTGCTTCGGACGCTGTCCGCGCCCACGGACCCTCGTTGGCCCGCAGGGCATCAGCCATCTGCCTCCGGACGCAGTCCGGGCCACGCCCGCTAGACTTCTTCTTCCATTTCGACGAGGTTCTTGACGGAGATGTGGTCGTGCAGGATGAAATAGATGCCCCCCACCATGACCACGATGAAGTTGAGCCCCCAGGCGACGAAGCCGAAACTCACCGCCGCCACCTCCGGCTCGTTCATGATTTCGTGGAGCGCAATCAGGACCCCGGCGTTCAGCGACCCCAGAAACGCGGGCGTCGGCAGGATGGTGATGAAGATGCAGATCATCACCGTGAGCAGGATGGTGGAAGCGAGCGTTTTTTCATTCAGGTCGTAGGCGAAGTAAAGAGGGTAATACTGCAGGATGACCAGCGCCCACACCGCCGCCGTCGCCACGAACACCCACATCAGGGAGCGAAGGCTCTTGACCACATGCAACCCCTGGCTGAACGTTTCCGCCATCTGCACGATCTTGTACTGGAATGTTTCCGGAAACGGTTTCATGAACCAGTGCACCAGTTTCATGGCGCGCTCTTCGTGGTAGATCAACAGGTAAATAAACACCACCAGCCCCACCACCAGCACCACGCTCGCCAGCCCGAACTGGAAGGCCAGGGTCTGAACGGGGATACCCGACCAGGCGATGTTCGCGCCCAGCATGTCGGCATGGAACACCAGCAGCCACGCAAACAACATGAGAAGCAGAACCATGTCGAACAGGCGCTCGACAACGATGGTAGCCAGCGCGCTGGCGAACGACATGTTCAACTTCTTGCCCAGCAAAAAAGCCCGGATCAATTCCCCGGCGCGTGCCGGCAGGACGCCCGCCATGAAACCCACCATCAGCGGCGAGCCCAGTTCGATGGTCCGCACTTCCTTCACCGGAGTGAGCAGAACGCGCCAGCGCACGGCCCGCGCGACATAGGTGAGGATCATCATCAACGCGGAGATGGCCAGGTAGCCGTAATGCACGTTGGCGAAGGAGTCGAGCAACTCCTGCATCGAGACGTTGCGCACGGTGTAATACACCGCCGCAACGGCCACCAGCATGCCGATGATCAGTTGACCGGATCGTTTCAAAACGTGTGCCTGGCGAGAATGGATTTGACGGTTTCGATGTCTTTTTCGATCTGCATCACAAGCTCTTCCGCATTGGCGAATTCCTTTTCGCCGCGGATGCGCGCGATGAACTGGACTTCGAGGTCGATGCCGTAGATCTCCTGGTGAAAATCGAAGATGTGCACTTCGACGCTCAGCCGGTCGCGGTGGAACGTCGGATTGAATCCGATGTTGGCCGCGCCGTCATACTCTTTCTGATTGTGGATGATGCGAACGGCATAGACGCCGGTGCCGGGAATCTGCACCTTGCTGGTGTCGAGGTTCGCCGTCGGAAAACCGATGCGCTGGCCGGTTTTGTAGCCGTGCACCACCGGACCGTGGATGGAATAGTAACGGCCAAGGAACTGCCGTGCTTCCTCCACCTGCCCGTCCTCGATCAATTCCCGCACGTGGGAACTGCTCACCCGCTGGCCGTTGATGCGGATCTCCTCGATCACGTGCACGGCGAAGCCGAACTCCTCTCCCATTTTCTGCAGGTACGTCAGCGTGCCTTCGCGCCCGCGGCCAAAAGCGTAGTCGTAGCCGACCACGATCTCCTTCGACCCCAGCAGGTCCACCAGGATGTCCTTGGCGAAGTCGCGGGGACGCTGGTCGGCGAACTGCTGTGTGAAATCGGCGCACACCACCTCGTCGATGCCGCATTGCTCGATCAACTCCATCTTCTGGCGGAAGGTGGTGAGGAGCGGCGGCGCTTTTTCCGGCGCGAGGATTTTTAAAGGGTGCGGCTCGAAGGTGAACACCATCGCCGCCCCCTGTTTCTCCCTGGCGATTTCCGCCACCCTGCGGAAAATGAGCTGATGCCCCAGGTGCACCCCGTCAAAGTTGCCCAGCGCCACCACCGGGTGCGGCAACGGGCCTTTGAAGTGCTTGGTCCCTCGAGTGATTTTCATGAAAGGCGTTTCGGGTGATTCGGATTGCGCATCGGCTGGATTCGGAGCCACCGGTTCCCAGTCTGGGAAGGAATGGGTACAGGTTAGCCAAGTCCCGGGGGTGTGTCAAATTCCGGGTCCGGCGGCCACGGGCAAGCCCGATTGTCTTTTCTTGCCGCCCCCCACGGAGTCTGATAAGATCGAATCATACCAGAATCCTTTTTTTTGGAAACCCTTATGTTCGATATCGGTTTTTTTGAGATCATGATTCTCATGGGCATCGGCATGTTCATCATTGGACCGGCCAACCTGCCCCGTCTCGCCAAGGCCATCGGTAAAGGCTGGGGCGAATTTCAGCGCACCTTTAATGAACTCAAGCAGGAAGTGCTGGACGAAACCGAAACCGTCAAGCAAACGGCCAACATGCAGGAGTTGGAACAGGAAGTCTCCGCCGCCACCAAGGTGGACGTCGACGTCAACCTGGATACCGACATCCGGCCCAACGACAACTGATCTCCCGCGCTGGCCGCGGAGCCAACAGTGTGTACCTGGAAACGCTTTTCAGGCCGTCGCTCGCTCATTAATTAGCAGCCGGTTGCATCGGACGCGGTCCATGCCACGTTGGACGTGACGCAAACGGAGTGTATTTGGATTGCGCTCCCGGACCATCGGCACAACCACCGGGCAGTCGCCAATTTGCCGCGGGCCACGCCCCCCATCCGGGCCGTTTATGCTGAGCACACCTTCACTCCATCCATTTTTGTCGCATTTTCCGGTGGCACTGGCTGCGGCCGGACTGCTCATGATGGGGTTCGCCAAACGGCGCAACGACACACAGATGGTGCAGGCCGCCGCGTTCAACTTCAGCGCCGCGTTGTTGATGGGGGTGATGGCGATCTTCTCCGGCCTGTTCGCCGTGGACCTCGGCCAGTGGCCGGTGGTGGAAGTCGAAGGCCACCAGGGCTATTCCTTCGCCTTCGTCATTGTCACCATCATCTGCACCATTTACGCCTACACCAACGCCTTGTCGCGCAACGCTTTCTTTTTTTACATCGCCAACGTGCTTCTGATGGGCGCCACCGCCTACAGCGGCTACCTGCTGGTGTTTCACTCCACCAGCGGCTGATCGCCCGAAGGCAGGCCGAATCGGTGCACCAGTTCGCCGCCGTAGTAACCCGTCGCCAGCGTGGTGCACAGTCCCACCGCCAATAACAACAGATACAAACCGTCCGCCCAGGCTCTGGAACGGAAGCGGTAGCAGACCATGCCCAGGGCGTACACGCTCGCCGTGGTGAAAGCGAACAGGATGTGTGAGCTTAAAAACGAGCGGAATTTGTCCTGCACTTCCAGGTCAAGCAGTCCCAGCAAACCCACCGCCACCGCGACAAGCAACGCCCAGAACCCGAACTGCACGTTGAAGCGCCCGGCGCGCTCCGCCACCGGTTCCTTCTGCAGGCGGCCGTACAACTCCAGAACGCTCCCGCTGGTGAGCAGGGCCACAGGGAAATGCACGATCAAAGGATGCACCAGCGCGAAGTTCATGATGATGAAGAATTGGGAGGGGCGTGCAGGCGGCGGAACAGTTCGCCCAGCACCACCCCCGCCGCCACCGACACGTTGAGCGATTGAATCGTATCTTCGCCGGGAATGCGCACCACCCGGTCGCAACGCCCGCGCACGCGTTTCGACAACCCCTCGCGTTCGCCGCCCAGCACCAGCACACAGGGAAATGGAATGTCGGCCTCGTAGAGGGATTCCTTCGCCTCCGGGTCGGTGCCCAGCACAAACACGCCTTTGCCCTTGAGATCGCGCAGGCCGGAGGCGAGGTCGGCGCAGTCGTACACCGGCACCACTTCCAGTGCGCCTTCCGCCGTGCGCGCCGTGGAGGAAGCCACTGCCACCTGTCGTTGTTCCTTGTCCAGCAGAACCCCGCGCACCCCGAAGTAGCCGCACGAACGAAGCACCGCACCGACATTGTGGGTGTTGGCCACGCCGTCGAAGGCGACGCCGATCCAGTCGTGGTGCACCGGCTTCTCCAGCAGTTTGTAGAGGGAGAGCGCATGAAGCGGGCGCGTGACCATCACCACCCCCTCGTGATGCACACCGCCCGCAGCGCGGTTCAGCGAGTCGTCGTCCAGTTCGCGATACGGCAGTTTGCGTTTCGCGCACCACTGTTTGACGCGGTACAACGCCTTCGAGCGGTCCTTGTGATAGTACAGGCGAAGCAGGTCCTCCGGCCGTTCCTCGAACGCGCGCATGCAGGCGTTCCAGCCGCACAGGGTCCATTCGCGTTCCTTGACGGGAATGTGCTTTTTTTTCGGCGGCGTTTTGCGGCGCGGGTTTTGATCGCGTGGAGTGGAGGGGTTGCGGGCGGTCACGGATGGAACCTCAAAAAAAGAAAATGGACGCCGCCTGCCGGTCAGCGCATGCGGGTGAGCTTGACCAGCCGCTGGTTCATGTCGTCCAGCCGGCGGATCAACACTTCAATCACCTGGTTCTTGATTTTCAAATGAAGTGCCGGGCTGATTTTTTTTAACAGGATGTCATCGACCTTGAACACGATACCCTCATCGTCCGCCACCACGTTGCTGTAACGTTTGCGGCGCGATTTGAGGCTGACTTCACCGAACAGGTCGCCGGGGTTCAGGTGCGCGAGAAAAATGTCTTCCGGCTTGATGACGCTGAACGTGCCCTTGACGATGACGAAGAAGCCGTAATCCGTCTCACCGACACGCACCACACACTCGCCAGGTTTCACGAATTTCCAGTGGTCCTTGAACGAGTACAGGTGCGCCCGCTCTTCCGAATCCATGAACTGGAAAAAGTTGTTTGCCTCCACCCAGTGTTGCAGGTTCGCCTGATCCATCGTCACCCCTCCCCCATGATGACCTGCAACTCAATGACCAAGACTCGGCAGGTCCATTTTTAACCGTGCCCCCCCATCATGAAAGCCTCCGCCTCGTCGAACTTCGGCCTGGGCAGGTGCGCCACTTTACGAAAAAAGATCTCGCCCTCCGTCAACACCTGGCGCACCGTGGGCAGTGAAAACATCATACCGCGAAACGCCGCGGCCCCGGGATAGCCGTACGCCATCCACACCGCCAGCTTGCGCAGGTACAACAACGTCCGGCGCATGTCGTACACCGGCTCCAGCATTTCGTGAAAACGGTGCAGCAGCTCGATCGGCGTCGGCGACAACGTGTCTCCCAACTCACCTGTGCATTCTTTGAAAATCCACGGATCGCGCAAAGCCCCGCGGCCGATCATCACCGCATCGACGCCGCTTTCCTCGAGCAATTGCCGGGCGCGGTCGGCACTGCGGATGTCGCCGTTGCCGATGATGGGGATACCGGTGTTGCGTTTGACGTCGGCAATCAACTCCCAGTCGGCCTGCCCGCTGTACCCCTGCTGGCGCGTGCGTCCGTGGATGGCCACCCACTGGCACCCGGCCTGCTTTGCGGCGTCCACGCATTCATGGATGGTGAGCTCTTCATGACTCCATCCCGTCCTCATCTTCACTGTGAGCGGCAGGTCGATGTTGGTGCGGATGTGCTGGAGAAAAACAAACAGCTTTTCCGGATCGCGCATCAGCGCCGACCCGCATCCTTTCTTCACCACCTTCTTCACCGGGCACCCGAGGTTGATGTCGATGAAGTCCGCTCCCTGATCCTTCACCTGCGGCGCGACGCGGACGTAGTCGTCGGCATCCTCGCCGAACAACTGAATTCCCACCAGGGTGCCGGGGTTTTCGTGGACGCGGATCATCTTCGCCGTGCGTTCCGAGCTGTAAACCAGTCCCTTCGCCGACACCAGCTCCGAGATCAGCACACCCGCGCCCATCTCATCCATCAGGTGACGGTAGCAGAGGTCGGTGATGCCGGACATCGGCGCCATCCAGTACGGATTGCGCATCCGCTTGATCAGCGTATACGCGGTTTCCGCAGCGGCCAACGTCGTCGGATTTTGCTTCGGTGCGTTCATTATTTATTCTTACGTTTCCTTCGCCAGCACACTGTGACCGATGAGCGGGGAGAAATGCTCCGGCCAGGGCGCGGTGAGTTCCATCGCCCGGTCCGGTCCGTTGAAAACCAGCCGATACGCGTGCAGGCCGTACTCGTACGAGCCCTCGATTTTTTTGCCGTACACCCCGTCATTCAGAATCGGCAGGCCCACACTCGCCAGGTGAACGCGGATCTGGTTGGTGCGCCCGGTGTGGGGCACCGCACGGATCAGCGACACGCCTTCCTTCACCGCCAGGCATTCGAACACCGTGACCGCAGCCTTGGGGTTCCGGATGTCCGGTCCCACGCCGCGGGCCGAGCCCACCACCTTGCCCACCGGCAGGTCCACCACGAAACGCGGCGACTTCGGCTCCCCCGCCACCAGCGCCAGGTATTCCTTGTGCACACGGTTTTGGGTGAACTCCTGAGACAGTTTATACGCCGCTCCGCGCGTTTTGGCAAACAGCACGAGCCCGGTGGTGGTGGCGTCCAGCCGTTGCACCGGGCGCGGCACTTCGTCGGGATACCGTTGGCGCAACAGCTCGGTCATGCTGTTCTGAAAATAACGGCCGCTGGGATGTACGGGCAGCGGCGCCCCCTTGTTGAACGCGCGCAGATGCGCGTCTTCATAAACCACTTCCAGCTTGCGGTCGGCGGGCGGTTCCGTACGCACGCCCATGTTGGTGACGATGTAGTCGTGTTCCTTGAGCCGCGTGCCCAGTGCCACCGGCAGGCCGTTGACCGTGATGCGGCCTTTCACGATGCGCCGCTCCCATTCCTCACGCCCGAAGTACGGAAAGCGGTCGCAGAAATACGCTTCGATGGTGTAACCGATGTAGCGGCCCGGCAGGTGGCAGGCGTAGATCTGCTCCTGTGGCGGCGGCGTGTGCAGGCGGTTCATCGGGTTTCGAGTTTTGGGAGCGGAGGGAGACAGGGAGGGCATGGGCGGTCCCTCAGTTCATGCGCGGGTCCACCGGCGCTCTCAGCAGGTATTCATATTCCTTGCCGAGCGACTTCACCACCCGGCCCCATATGTTGCTTTCGGGGTCACCGAAAATATGGTCGTTTTTCGCGTCGCAGGTCAACCAGCTGCGGTGTTCCATTTCCCCGGCCAGCTGGCCGCTTCCCCAGCCGGAGTAACCGATGTAGAAGCGCAGGTTCTCCGCCGGGTTTTCCAGTTGACGGTACACCTTCTCCAGCGGTTCCCAGCTCATGCCGAGGTGGATGTTGTCGCAGATGGGATCGAGCCCCTCCAGTGGAAGTTCCGAACGCACCAGGTAAAACACCTGCGACTGCGCCACCGGGCCGCCGACGAACACTTCGTTGTCGTAGCCGGTCAGAAATTCCGCTTTCTGGAACAGTTCAGAAGCCATGAGCCCCGCCTTGCGGTTGACCACCAGGCCGAACGAGCCTTCCTCATTGTGATCGCACAACAGGACCACCGTGCGGGAGAAATTGGGGTCGCCCAGTACCGGGTTGGCGATCAGGAAGGTGCCCTTGCCGTAAGCGTCTTCGGACATGAATTCACCTGAACGGGAATGAGCGTTCGGTTACAGGTTTACGGACTGGCACTTGCGGAACAACGGCCCATTACGCGCGGCCTCGCGCCCTTCGATGGTGGTGAAGTTGTTGTCCATGGCAATGGACACCAGGCTCGGCAGTTTGGTGGAATTGGCCAGCGCGATCAGGCCCACATCGCCGATCTCGTTCTGCGCGAGATCCAGTTCCTCCAGCCGTTCCAGCTCGTTTTCCTCCGCCAGCACTTTTGCGCCCTCGTCGCGCAGGTAGTTGCGGTAGAGGTTGAGCGTCCTCAGCTTCTGGAACACTTTCGATTTGACGATGGCGCGGATGCCGTTGGCGCCGAGCTCGTTGCCGCCGAACTCGACCCAGTTGACCTTGGAAAACGCCTCGCACTCGGAAACGAAATGCGCGCCCGCATCTCCGATCTTGTTGCCACCCAGGTTGAGGCGCTTGATCTTGACGATGCGCGGGTCCTCGGCGATCACCTTGATGCCGTTGACGCCGACGCAACAGCCGAACAGGTTGAGTTCCCGGCCATCCTCGCTCAACTTGTCGCTCACCACCTTGTTCATGGCGTCGATCAGTTTCTGGCCGGTGTAGTTGCACGGTTCCGCCGTGTCGTAAATGCGGTATCCACTTAGTGAAGGCATGTTCCCTCGACCTGAAAATTCATCATTTCAAACTATAAACCTTGATTTAAGACCCCAATGCCTATACATTGGACGGAAACGATCCCGAATCCACAAAGCCTTTAAAATTGTCGGTTTAGTACCTCGACAGGCTATTATAATGTTGACAGAAAATCAATATTATTTACAATTCGCTGTTTTACCGGGAGTCCCTCAATGAAGCTTGATTTTGACAAGATGGGCGGTCTTGTGCCCGCCATCATTCAGGATGCCAAATCCGGCAAAGTTCTGATGCTCGCCTACATGAACCAGATTGCCTGGGAGAAAACGCTGGAAACCGGCAACGCCTGGTTCTACAGCCGCTCCCGCGACAAACAGTGGATGAAGGGCGAAGAAAGCGGAAACGTGCAGAAGGTGAAGGAAGTGTTCATCGACTGCGACGACGACACCGTCCTTTTGAAGGTGGAGCAGGTCGGCGAGGCCGCCTGCCACAAGGGTTACCAGAGCTGTTTCTTCCGCAAGCTGAACGGCGAGCTGACCACTGTCGAGGAAAAAGTCTTCGACCCCGACAAAGTTTATAAAAAGTAAGAACCGCAACCTTATCAACCACAGGAAAGTGAATGAGTGGAAACGTATTGAAACTGGGAATCCCCAAGGGCAGTCTGCAGGACGCCACCGCCGCCCTATTTGAAAAAGCCGGGTGGAAAATCAAATTCAGCAGCCGTTCCTACTACCCCACCATCGATGACGATGAAATCGAGTGCCTGCTGATCCGCGCGCAGGAAATCGCGCGCTACGTCGCTGACGGCGTGCTGGACGCGGGCCTGACGGGCAAGGACTGGGTGCAGGAAAACCGCGTCGAGGTCGAGGAGATCGCCGACCTCGTGTACTCGAAAACATCGGACCGGCCGGTGCGCTGGGTGATCGCCGTGCCCAACGATTCTCCCATCAACAATGTCAAGGACCTGCAGGGCAAACGCATCGCCACCGAAGCGGTCAACATGACCGTCGATTACCTGAAACAGCACGGCGTCACCGCCTCGGTCGAGTTTTCCTGGGGCGCGACGGAAGTCAAACCGCCGAAACTCGCCGACGCCATCGTTGAAATCACCGAGACCGGCAGTTCGCTCCGCGCCAACAACCTGCGCATCATCGACACCATCATGGAGTCGAACACCAAGTTCATCATGAACAAGAATTCCTTCAAGGACGAATGGAAGCGCACCAAGGTGGAGCGCATCGTGCTGATGCTGAAAGGCGCGATGGCCGCCAACCGCAAGGTCGGCATCATGATGAACGTGCCGCGCAAATCGATGGAGGCGATCATGAAAATCCTGCCTCCCAACACCAAGCCGACCATCTCCAGCCTGACCGACGACGCCTGGGCCGACCTGATGGTCATCCTGGAAGAAAAACTGGTGCGCGAGATCGTGCCGGATCTCAAAAAGGCGGGGGCGGAAGACATCGTCGAGTTCCCGCTCAACAAAATCATCCACTGAACCGGAAATCCATTGGCCAGGGACGAAGAACGACAGGAAGCGGATTCCGAATCCACGGAATCCCGGTCCCAACCGCCGGAGGTGCCTGAGGGCCAGGCGGACTCTCCGCCCGTGGAACCCGCGGGTGAAAACGAAGTTGCCAACACAACCGCCTCCGACAGCGAAAAACCGGAAAGCGAAGATCCTTTCACCGATTCCGGTGACGCGCCTGAAGGGGAATCCTCCAAGGCGGAATCCCAAGACACTCCTTCGGGGGAAGAAACCAAACCCGAGGACACTCCTCCCCAAAAAGCCAAATCCAAAGGCACGGGCAAGATCTGGTTCGTGCTCCTGCTGATCCTCGCCGCGGGCGGGTATTTCGGATGGAAGGGATTCCTCATGCTTCGCGGCCACCAGGGATCGCTCGCCTCCCTCAACCAGCAGTCCAACCAACTGGGACAAGACATCCAGAAACTTCGGGAGCTGGTCAATCAACTGCCCCAGAAAAACGCGGCGCAATTGGAACAGTTGATCGCCCGGTTTGAGGAGACGCAAGCGCGCATCGAGGATACACAATCGCGGATCGACGAAAACAACGAAGCCCAGCGCGCCGCTCTGGAGGCGTTGCAAAGGGAAGTCGATCAGCTGAAAGAGGGCGTGCGCATCGGCACCATCCAACTGCAATCCACGGAAGAAGTGCCCGGTGCGGAAGGAGAACTGGAACCGGTGGCGGGGGAAGTGGTGAAGCCACCGCAAGAGGAGCCTGCGGAAGAAACGCCTGCCGGGGAAACGGAGGAAGCTTCCGCGGAAGAGCCGGTCGCGGATGAAGAGACGCCGGTGGAAAAACCGGGCGAAGCGGCCGCTGAAGAAACCACCCCCGTAGAAACGGAAGAAACAGCGGAAGAGACCGCCCTGAAGGAAACCGAAACCGGTTCCGGAGAACCCACGGATCAGGTCACGCCCGGTGCGCCGGAAATGACGGAAACCGAAGAAGAGCTGTCGCAGGAAGAAAGCACCGAATCTTCGGCTGAGGAAACTTCGGTCGAAGAAACCGCCCCGGAAATGGAAGAAGAACCGGTCGCGGAAGAGACCACCATGCAGGAACCGGAGCCCCAACCGGAACCGACGCCTTCCGTCGAGACCTCCGAAGCGCCGCCGCAACCGGAAGTCTCCCAGCAACCCGAACCGACGCAGCCGCCGGAAACGCCGCGCGGTCCCAAGCGCAGTGAAGAAGCGCAGAGTTATATTGATTTCGTGGAAGACTCCGCCGCCAAAGCATGGGGGTGGGTCCAGGAAGGTTCGAAAAAATTGTGGGATTCCATCAAAGAAAAGTTCTGATCCGGCAGACCCCCGTTCCCCGAATAGACTATCCCGCTTAAACCGAAGCCCACTCCAATTCAGGACGCACGTTCAAGATCTTTTTCTGGAAACACAGATCGCGGAACAGGGTGAGTCCCGCCACTTCTTTCTCACCCAGCGTGTATAGAATCTTGTTCTCCAGGTAATCCCGCACCACGCTTTCATCGAGTCCGGTTCTCTCCACCTGATCCGCCACGATCGCATCCATCGCGATACGGCCTTGCGCCGGGGCATCGGCGATGGCCTTGAGCCTTTCGGGTGTGAGGATCACTTCGCGCCGCACCGCCACCACCGCATGCACGAAGGCGCGTCCGGTCTGCTCCCACCAGCGCTGGCTGAGGTCGATCACCGTCCATCCTTCGTTGTTGGCGCGGGCGGAGAATCCCTGGTCGCCGATCACCAGGGCCGCGTCGCAGGTGCGCATCATGTGCTCCAGGTCCGGGTGCGTGCGCGAGTACTGCAC
Source organism: Nitrospina sp. P1_D6 (assembly GCF_052156615.1). Lineage (NCBI taxonomy): Bacteria > Pseudomonadati > Nitrospinota > Nitrospinia > Nitrospinales > Nitrospinaceae > Nitrospina > Nitrospina sp. P1_D6. The sequence goes on from NZ_JBQKUN010000004.1 coordinate 121,439, forward strand.
CTCCGGCGGGAACACATCCTCAAACAGAATGCGAAGCAGCGTTGCCGACGTGCGCGACCGTTCATCGAGCGCCACCCTGCGCACCGATTCGATCTCCCCGCGCGTGACCAGAAGCACCGTGTCCACCGCACCCCGCGAGGCGATGCAGGCGCCGGGAACGAGGCGGTATTGGTCGGTGTGACTGAGGTACTCGATCGACGGAATCATGGCGAGATCGAGTTCTCCGGCATGCAGGCGGTCCGCCAGGCGGGCGGGCACGTCTTTGACGATCTCGAAGCCCACTTCCCGTGCGGTGCCTTCCAGCGGCACGAGGAGCGGTTGCGCGTTCAGGAAATCGTGGAACCCGAATTTCAAAGGTGAGGACATGGCTTAGAGGGAAACGGCGGCAAAAAGAAACCAGGCAGGGTAAAAGGAACCATGGGAGAAGGTTCCCACCGGTTCCCAAAACAATCCATTGCCTCCGGCCGCAGTCCGCCGGGTAGGACGCGAAGGCAATAGAACGTATTTGGAACGCGCTCTCAGATCATCGTTCGCCCACATGGTATTAGCCATCTGCTTTCGGACGCAGTCCGAAAAAAAACCGGGATGGGCGAACCCATCCCGGTTTGAAGTCGATCAAAGTATAACGCCTCAGATGAACAGCGGCGCGAGTACCAGCGAGACGATGGACATCAACTTGATGAGGATGTTCATCGCCGGGCCCGAGGTGTCTTTCAGCGGGTCGCCGACGGTGTCGCCGACCACGGTGGCCTTGTGCGCATCGGAACCCTTGCCGCCCAGGTTGCCGCTTTCCACGTACTTCTTGGCGTTGTCCCAGGCACCGCCGCTGTTGGCCATGAACAGGGCCAGCATGACGCCGGTCAGGGTGGCGCCAACCAGCATGCCGCCCAAAGCCTCGGCACCGAGAATGGTACCGATCAGGATGGGCATGACGATGGCGACCACACCGGGTGCGATCATTTCCTTCAGCGCCGCCTTGGTGCTGATGTCGATGCAGCGGGCGTTGTCCGGCTTGCCGGTGCCTTCCATCAGGCCCGGAATCTCGCGGAACTGACGGCGGATTTCCTCGACCATGGTGAATGCGCCGCGGCCGACCGAGGTCATGGTCATCGCCGCTACGAGGAACGGAATGGCGCCGCCGACGAGCACGCCGATGACAACCGTGGTGTCCGTGATATTGATGGTTTGCAGTCCCGCGGCCTGCGTGTAGGCCGTGAACAGGGCCAGCGCTGTCAGGGCCGCCGAACCGATGGCGAAGCCTTTGCCGATGGCCGCCGTGGTGTTGCCCAGGGCATCGAGGCCATCGGTGATTTTGCGGGTTTCCTCACCCAGCCCGGCCATCTCCGAAATGCCGCCCGCATTGTCCGCAACCGGACCGTACGCGTCCACCGACATGGTGATGCCGACCGTGGCCAGCATGCCGACCGCGGCGAGGGCCACGCCGTACAGGCCCGCCGCGCTGGCGGAAACGAAAATGGCGAGAGCGATGGTCAGGATCGGGGCGACGCAGCTTTCCATACCGATGGCGAGGCCGGTGATCATGACGGTGGCGACACCGGTCGAACTGGATTCCGCGATCTTCACCACCGGTTTGCCCGCCGTGTAGTATTCGGTGATCAACCCGATCGCCACACCGGCCAGACAGCCGAAGGCCAGCGCGACAAACACGCCGGTGGGCAGGCCCATGACCTTGATGACGATGAGAGAGACCAAAAGCATCGCGCCGGCGCTGACGAACGTCGAGTAACGCAACACGTCCGCCGGGTCGAGGCTGGTCATGGCGCGGATGGAGCGGATGCCGATGATGGACGCGATCAGGCCCACCATGGCGACGATGACCGGCAACGCCATGTATTCGAAGCGCATGACCGACATGCTGGTGGCGATGGCAATGGTGGCGATCATGGAACTGACATAGGATTCGAAAATGTCGGAACCGAGACCCGCGACGTCGCCCACGTTGTCGCCCACGTTGTCGGCGATGACGCCGGGGTTGCGCGGATCGTCTTCGGGAATGCCGGCTTCCACCTTACCGACGAGGTCGGAACCGACGTCGGCGATCTTGGTGTAGATGCCGCCGCCGACGCGGGCGAACAGGGCGATCGAGCTGGCGCCCATGGCGAAACCGCTGATCACGCTGACGGCTTCGCCGCGCGCGAACAGGGCAAACAGGCCGCCCACACCGAGCAGACCGAGGCTCGCCACACACAGGCCCATGACCGCGCCGCCGTTGAAAGCGATGTCGAGCGCTTTGGCCTGGCCGGACTCATTGGCCGCCGCAGCCGTACGCACGTTGGCGGTAGTGGCCGCATTCATGCCGAAGTAACCCGCGGCCATGGAACACGCCGCGCCGATGAGATAGGCGATTGCCGTTCCGATGCCGATCCAGAAACCCTTCTGGGAACCGATGACGAAGGTCAGGACAATGAACACCGCGCCCACAAAATACGCGAGGATTTTGTATTCGCGGCCCAGGAATACCATCGCCCCCTCGTGAATCGATTCGGCGATTTCGACCATTTTGTCATTGCCTTCCGGCTGGTCGTCCACATACTCGTAGGTGCGAAGCGCAACCCACAGGCCGAAGATGCCGAACACAAATCCGAGATAAGCAAAATTGTACGACGCATCAAACGCCGCGAACACGATATAGAGCAGAAGGGACAGGCCGACAAAGATAACCTCCCCTTTATATTCCTGAATCATTCCGTATTTTCCTCCGTCGTTTGATTGGCTTGCGTTTCGATTTCCGTGAGAATCGCTTCCACTCTTTCCACCGCTTCTTCAATCATGTGGTTGAGTGGCTCCATTTCCCCCTCAGAAAACGGAGAGAGGACGTAATCCACGATTTCATGTTTGTTATCGGGTCGGCCGATGCCCACCCGGATGCGGCCGAAGCGGTCGGTCGCCAACCGCTCAATGCAGGACAGAACGCCTTTTTGTCCGGCATCGCCACCCTGAAACTTGCGTTTGATTTTGCCCAGCACCAGGTCGATGTCGTCGTGAACAACGACCATGCGTTCCGGGGGGATGTTCCAGGCATTGAGGAGCGCCTGTGCGGCACGGCCGCTTTCGTTCATGTAGGTCATGGGTTTGGCGATGACCACCTGACGCCCCTCGATCTTTCCCTGTCCGTACAGGGAACGGTGCTTGTGCTGGTTGAGTGGAATGCGGTGCTTCTCCGCCAGGTTGTCCACCACCATGAACCCCACGTTGTGCCGCGTCAGTTCGTACTGCGGCCCGGGGTTGCCCAACCCAAGAATCAGATACACAACGTCTCAGGAATGTGACGAAGTCACGAGTCGGATTTACCGCCTTCACCCTCATCGGCGGCCTTTTCACCTGCTTCGGCCTCTTCACCCACCAGGGCTTCCTCGCCTTCCGGAGCCTCAACCTCTTCCTTGACCTCGTGGATGGAGACCACCGCTTCTTCCGGGTCGTCAATCACCTCGATGCCCGCAGGCAGGGGGAGGTCGGACACATGCACGACCTGGTCCATTTCCACTTTGGTCATGTCCACCTTGATGTCGTGCGGAATGTCGCCCGGCAGACAGCGGATGTGCAACTCGTCCAGCGACTGCTCAACGATGCCGCCCAGTTTTTCCGCAGGCGATTTGCCGTCGAGCAGGATCGGAACGACGGTTTTGATTTTCTCCGTCATGTCCACTTCGTAGAAGTCCACGTGTTCCCAGCCCTCGCGGATGGGGTGGCTCTGGTGGTCCTTCACGATCACCGTGCGCTTCGGCACGGAGTCGGACTCCACGGACAGGTTGATGAGCGTGTTGATGCCGTATGCTTCGATCAGCTTGCGCAGGTCCTTGTGGTTGACGGTGATCGAGACCGGATCCTCCTGACCGTAAATGATGCCGGGCAGAAAGCCTTCCGCACGCAAACGGCGATTGGCGGCACTGCCGCGTTGTTCCCTGATGGTGCCTTTCAGATCTTTTGACATGACTACAAATTATCCTCCGCATCGAACAGCGAACTGATCGATGACTCACTGTGAATCCGCAAAATGGCCTCACCCAGCAGGGAGGCAACGGACAGAATCTTGATTTTGTCGATCGATTTCAAATCATCCCGCAACGGAATCGTGTTGGTGGCGATGACGGACTTGATGGGCGATTCACGGATGCGGTCCCCGGCCGGCCCGGAAAGAACGGCATGGGTGCAGCAGGCGTGCACTTCCGCCGCACCCGCTTCCAGCAACGCGTTGGTCGCCTCCATCAACGTGCCCGCGGTGTCGATCATGTCGTCCACGATGATGGCGACCTTGCCGCGGACATCGCCAATGATGTGCATGGCTTTGGCCACGTTGATCCCGTCCCGGCGCTTGTCGATGATGGCCAGAGAAGAACCGAGGCGCTTGGCATACGCCCGCGCCCGTTCCACACCGCCCGCATCCGGGGAAATCACGACAATATTGGGCAATTTAAGGCTTTTAATGTAACTGATAAGGACATTGACTGCAAATAAATGATCGACGGGAATGTTGAAAAATCCCTGAATCTGCCCGGCATGGAGATCGATGGTCAGCACCCGGTCGCAGCCGGCGATGTGCACGAGATCGGCAACGAGCTTCGAGGTGATCGGCACGCGGGGCTCGCATTTGCGGTCCTGGCGGGCGTAACCGTAGTAGGGGATGACCGCGGTGATCCGCTTTGCAGAGGAGCGGTTGAGCGCATCGATCATGATGAGCAACTCCATCAGGTTGGTGTTGCCCGGCGAGCAGGTGGGCTGGATGACAAACACGTCGCCGCCCCGGACGTTTTCCTCGATGCGAACATAGATTTCGCCATCGGAAAAATCCTTGATCACGGTCCTGCCCAACTCGATATTCATGTACTGGCAGATCTCGTGCGCCAGATCCGTGTTGGCCCGGCCGGAGAACACCCGCACTCTTCCGTTATCACTCATGCCTGTATCGGTCCCTGTCCTTGGAAACAGTGGTGGCTGGGGCGGGAGGATTCGAACCTCCGAATGCAGGATCCAAAATCCTGTGTCTTAGACCACTTGACGACGCCCCAAAAATTCGTTCAACCTGAAATCTGGTTTTCGCGCTCCTCTTCCCTCACGCAAAAAGCTGTGTGCACCCCGCCGAAACAGTCCGGCTCCCCGCATTCGCCTTGGTTGTCCGGTGAAATTTAAATTATGACAATATGGGCAGGAGATATTGAGCCCGGGTTCGACTGGGGCTTCCCGCAGGTTGGCGTTCGGTCCTCTGCCTGTCAGGGATAATCGAGCATCTCTTCAGGCAGGAACTCCGCGAACCGGGAAACCGTCTCGGTCACAAAGACGTCCCAATCGGTTGCCTGAAGACGGGCAAAGGCCTGCTCAGCCTGCTCCCGGCGGGTGAAAACGCCGAACACGGCGGAACCGCTGCCGGAGAGGAGCACCCCCTCCGCATCGAGCGCACTCAACGCGTCCCGGGCCTGCTTGACGACCGGAAACCGTTCTAAAACATAGGGTTCCAAGTCATTGTGGAGATGGGCGGCCAGACCGGCGACATCCGATCGAGAAAAAAATTTTTGCAAAATACTAATCGTTTTCGGGGGGGTTGTCAATTCTAAATTCAGGCCGCGATAGACCTCTCCGGTGGGCACCAGCAGGCGCGGAAAAATAATGACAATGTGCATTTTTTCAGAGGGTTCCAAAGGCTCGAGCACCTCCCCCCGGCCGCGCCCGACGGCTTGCGGCGCAGACAGGAAAAACGGAATATCTGAGCCCAAACGGGCAGCAAATTCATGGAGCGCGGACCGGTCCAGTTTGAGGTCCCACAGCCGGTTGAGAGCCCACAACACGTACGCCGCGTTGCCACTGCCGCCGCCCAGCCCGGCGCCGGCTGGGATGTGTTTTTTCAAATGGATACGGCACCCGCGCCCTGCTGCGGCAGGAACCGAGTCGCGCAACATCTCCGCCGCCCGCACCACCAGGTTGCTGCCGTCGGTGGGAATGCCGGGGGCGTCGCAATTGAGTGAAACGCCGCCATCCTGCAATTCCAGTTCGATGTGGTCGTACAGGCTCACCATCTGAAACAGGGTTTCGAGTTCGTGGAAGCCGTCGTCGCGCTTGCCCAGAACGAACAGGCCGAGGTTGATCTTTGCGGGTGTGCGGAATTTCAGTTTCATGGAGCGTTTTCGGGTCAGGGTGCGGCGCGGCCGGGGAACAATTCGAACACGTCATCGGAGATGACCGGGTTCACCTGCGGGTTGCGGTAACTCAATATCACTTCATCGTTTTCCTGGTGGCGCTGGACCGTGACCCGGTGCGGGAAGTACACGGCCCCGATCCATTTCGCCTCCGTCCACGCCACGGAATACAACGCTTCCCCGTTCCTGAACCGTGACATGCCAACGGGATGCAGCGTGTCGGCGTCGATCTCGATCTCAGTGCGTTCTTTGCGGACGGGGTCTTCGGCATCCATCACGTAGAGGTTGTCTGCGTGCGCGGTGATACGTTCCACCTTCAATCGGTCGTAACGCGGCACCTTTCCCAGAAAGACGCTGATGAATTCCGCGAAATCGAACGACGTACCGAACAGGTCGGCCATCATGTACCACGCTTCGGCGCCGGTATGCACGACATTTTTCTGCGGGTCGTAGATCTGGATGTTGCCGGGTTTGAAGATGAACACGCCCAGGGGCTGGCCGAAATTGCTCAGCGTGTCCAGGCGAATGGACTGGTCGTTCCTCGCCACCACGGTCTGGCGGAGCACGTGATCCACCAGCCGCGTGCGGATGCGCGTAGTGACAAAGGAACGAACGCTGTACACGCTGTCGTGATGGCGTTCGAGCGCCTGGAGGATGGTTTCATCGGAAACGGCCTTGACCGGCTGCGGCTCGGGCGTGGGGGGCGTGGTCTGGCAGGCGGCCAGCGCCAGCAAAGCGAGACCGAAAAAACAACTGCGCACGGAATGGAAGACTGTCATGGAGTGAACCGGAATTCGTTGCCACCCGGCCGGGGTCAGCGTGTCCCCAACATCTCGTCGGCTTTGCGGATTTTTTCCTCAAGCTGGTCGAGGTCCGGAACTTCGCCGCCGGGAGCGCTCCCCTTTTGCCGGGTGAGGACAAGGCTGGTCTTCCACGCCTTGCGGGCTTCACCGATGTTTTTCAGCGAAAAGTGGATATCGCCCAGGTGGTCATATAAAACCGGGTCCGGCTCGGTATAAATGAGCGCCTTTTTGATGTGGGTGAGGGCTTTTTCCGGCTCGCCTTTCTTGTAATAAATCCAGCCCAGACTGTCGAGGAAATACCCGTTGCGTGGCTGGATGCTGAGCGCCTGCTCCAGGTGGTACAGGGCGCGGTCGAGCTTGATGTTGCGCGACGCGTACATGTAGCCGATGAAGTTATGCGCGTTGGAGTGGTTCGGGTTGATCTCCAGCGCCTTGGTCATGTTGGCGATGGCGTCCTCATACCGACCCATCCGTTCCAGCAAAGCTCCCTTTTCAAAATAATAGGCATCGTGCGTCTTGTTGAGCGCAATGGCGCGGTCGATCGCCTTCAACGCTTCCTTGTTGCGGTTGAGCGACATGTAAGCCAAAGTCAGCGCATGGTACAAACGGTGGTTGTGCGGATCCAGTTCCACCGCGCGGTCAAGCAGGTTCACCGACTGCGGCATGTTTGCATTGAGCCCGTACAACCGGGCCAGTTTGAGCAGGACTTCCACCGAATCCGCAATACCGGCATGACGGCGGTAGGCCTCGATTTCCTGGATTGCCTTGTCCGGGCGGCCCAGCACTTCGTAAATGCGGGCGATGGTGAAGCGCACTTCCCTGTCCTCGCCTTTCGCCAGCACCAGGCGGAATTCATCGACCGCTTCCAGGTACATGACCTGCTGATAAAAGATGGCGCCGATCATGCGATGGATGTCCGGCTCCGGCAGTTCCATCTCAGCCAGGGTCACATTGCCGGAAAGCGTTTCGGAAACCGGGTCCCACGCCTGGTTGAGAACATCGTAGCGGTCCGCCACGTGCAGGTTGGACGGATCCAGTTTTTTGAGAATGCGGTACTGGGTGATGGCTTCCTGGTATTTTTCCCGCTGTTCCAGTGCCAGCGCCAGGGCCTGCCGAGCCTCGAACATGCTGGGCCGGAGCGAAACCGACTTTTTCAGCTTGTCCTCGGCGTCTTCGTAATCCTTCGTATCCAGAAGCGTGCGGCCGTAGTAAAAAAATCCCAGCGTGTTGGCGGGGTCGACCACCGACACCTTGTGGAACCAGTCACGCGCCTCGTCAAACCGGTTCAACCGCCGAAGCGCGGCACCGGCCATCAAAAACGCACGCGGGCTTTTGGGATCGAGTTCGGTAACTTTTTTGTAATGCTCGAGGGCTTCCTGATAACGGCCGCGGCTGGCAAGGATGTCGCCCAGGATGGTGTGCATGCGGGTGTTATCGGGGAATTTGCGCAGGCCGCGCTGTCCCAGCTGCAGGGCCTCTTCCAGTTTCCCGATCCGCTGGTAGAGCACCATCATGTGAGTGAGAAACGGTTCGTGCTCGGCTTCAAATTCCACCACCTTCGAATAGTGGTCGGCGGCGCGGTCGAAATCGCCTTCCCGCTCATACTTGAGGTCCATCATGAAGTGGTAGTACGCGCGCGGGTCACGAAAGCGGCCGGGGTTCTGTTCGTTGAGCTTGCTGATGTGACGAACCGCGTAGCTGTCTTCAAAATCCGGGGTGCCCTCCTCCATCTGGATATCGATACCCGGCACGGTGTCGGCAATGGTTGCGCAGTTGGACAACCCGGCCACGGCCACCAACGCCAGCGCCACGAAACGGAACTTGTGCGCCAGCCGGCTGAGGGTTTCCTTGAGAGCCTGATCCGCAATGCGGTCCAGCGAACCCGCGTCTACAGGCAAAGCGGGATTGGGGTGCGGCAACTTTGTGTTTCGCATACGTTTGGGTTTCCTTTTAGCGGACGACGGCTGGGTCTCCGGCTGGATATCGTAATGAATGCGGGTGAAACGGGAGGTCCGGAGGGACCGGTTCAACCCTTCCAGAATCCGCGTGTCCAGCGCCTTCAACGGGGCCAGCCATTCGCGACCCTCCACCTGGACGAACAGCGTTTTTTCCGTGACCCGGGTGATGGTTGTGTGGCAGGCCAGCTTTTCACCGACCAGGATCTCCCAGGCGAAACCGATGCGCTCGGTCACGTCTTCATCGCTTTGCTCCGGGATGGCCGTCAGCACGTCGGGAAGAACGTTGCGAATCGACGTCCAACGCTGCGTGCGGCCGGACCCGTCTTTCATGATCAACACTCCTGATTCCATCTATTCATCCATTTTAATGGGAGCGGAACCCTTTTGAAACCATTTATTGTGCGAAGTCCCGCGCACGCAGGTGAATCGCCTGCGAAATGGCTTCTAAATCGATGGATTCGGAATTGGGAAGGTTTGCCGGATTCGAGTGCCGGTTCACTTCTCGGCGCAGTCGATGCAGCGGGTGCTGGTGGGATCGAACTCCAGCCGGCGCAGGTCGATTTCCTCTCCGCACACGAAGCAGTCGCCGAAGCGTCCGGAATCCATACGGCGAAGCGCGCCTTCAATTTTCACCAGCATCTGCTGGTTGCGCCGCGCCGCTTCCTGCGCCATCTGCTGGTCCTGCATGGCGTCCATGCGCGACAGGCGGCCCAGCCGGGCCTGGTCGAGCTCGACCGGTTTGGTCGAGGCTTTCGACGCGGCCTCGAGCGCTGTCAACTCTTCCTTCGTGGAAAGCAGCTGGTCGCGCAGTCGCTGGATGTCTTCTTCTTTCATGGGGCTCCCTCCGTTGCGGTGCCGGCAATCGTTTTCGTTTGAACATTGACAGCGTGCTGTCAGGTGTAACGCAATCCGACAGCAAAATCCACTCGCAAACCCCGCCGCCCTGAGGGCACGCCGTACCCCGATATTCGATATTCATTACGCCGGATTCCGATTATAATGCCGGGCAATGTCCTTTTTCTCAGAAGAAGAGCGGCTGGCCGCCACCCGGCGGATGCTGCAACATGTGGGCGACACCCTCAACGCCCGTTTTTCCGTCCGCCTGTGGGAGGGATCGCTGATCCCGCTGGGCCGCGAGGTGGACGAGCGCTTTTTCATCGCCATCAACGGCTCCGGCGTGCTGGGCGGACTTCTGCGGAAACCGACGCTGGAAAACCTGCTTCTCCAGTACGTGAAGGGCCACATCGAAATTCACGGCGACCTGATCGACTTCATCGCCCTCCTGCGCGACCGGCAGATGAAAAAAAACCTGAAGAAGCTCAATAAGTTCTTCCTCCTGCGGCAGGCCCTGCCGCTTGTGTTCGCGCCCGCCGCACACAAAACGGTCCAGCACCGGTACACAGACGATGCCGTCGGCCGCGATGAAGCACGGCGCGACAACAAAAAGTTCATCCAGTTTCATTACGACATCAGCAACGAGTTTTACGCGCTGTTTCTCGATGCCGAGATGCAGTACTCCTGCGGCTACTTCAAGGACGCCGGCAACTCGCTGGACCAGGCGCAGCAGGACAAGCTGGAAATGATCTGCCGCAAACTGCGCCTCCAGCCGGATGAAACCCTGCTCGACATCGGTTGCGGCTGGGGCGGGCTGATCTGCTATGCCGCCCGCCATTTCGGGGTGAAGGCGCACGGCGTGACCCTGTCGCAGAGGCAGTTCGATTTCGCCACGGAAAAAATCAAAAAGCTCGGCCTGGAAGACCGCGTCACCGTCGAACTGCGCGATTACTCGACGCTGGAAGGCACCTACGACAAGGTGGTGAGCGTCGGCATGTTCGAGCACATCGGCATCGCCAACATGCCCACGTACTTCAAAAAAATTCATTCGCTGCTGAAGGACCGCGGCATCCTGTTGAACCACGGCATCTCGCGCCGCGCCAAGGCATCGCGCCGCAAGGCCCGCAGGATCCGGCCCGAACGCCGCCTGTTGTTGAAATACATATTCCCCGGAAGCGAACTCGACAACATCGGCCACACCGCCGACCTGATGGAGATCGCCGGGTTCGAGGTGCGCGACATCGAGGCCTGGCGCGAGCATTACGGGCTGACCACCCAGCACTGGTACCGGCGGCTGGAAGCGCGCCGTGAGGAGGCCATCGGTTTCGTCGGCGTGGAGCGGTTCCGCATGTGGGCGTTGTACCTCGCCGGAGTCTCCACCGGGTTCCGCGACGGCTCGATGCACATCTGCCAGGTGGTGGCGACCAAACGCGGCCCGAAAGGTCCTTCCGGCCTGCCCCTCACCCGCGACGACCTGTACCGGTAACCGCCGCGCCAGGCGCGGAGCGAACAGGGGCTAATGCTTTAAGGGCAAACGATGGTTGGCGCGGGGGCTAGCCGGTCCCCCCTTGTAAAGGGGGTTAGGGGGATTCTTCCTCTTGAATCCTGAGCGAAAGCGAAGGATCTCGATGCTTACTGTGAACTCATTGAAAGGTCATCCTTCACTGCGTTCAGGATGACAGCCTGAAGGAAAAAGCCCCCCAGCCCCCTTCGGAGAAGGGGGTGCCCATCGATTTGCACCCACGGATCATCGTTCCTTTCAGAAACGCACTACCCCCCTTTCTCTCCCCGTATGACGGGGCGTGGCGCGGCACAGGCAACGCCTGAGGCAAGGGGTAGAACTTGAGATTGGGCCCTCAAGACCATCGCTCCGCCCAGAAACGCATTACCCCATTCCCTCCGCGCGTGGCGCGGCGGGCGCAGTTGTGGTTTACTGAAGTCCTTATGCGCACCCGCACCGTCCTCCTCATAACGGGCATCGGCTCCATCCTTCTATACCTCGCATTGTGGCGGCTGTCGCTCGCCTTCAACTGGGGCGAAGGTTACGCCGAGCGGCCCATCCTCGCCTACCTCGCTCTCTACGCCGCGCTGTTCGGTCTCTACGCTTGGGCAGCGTGGAAAATTTCGAAGAACCGTTACGACTGGAACACGTTGTGGCTGATCCTCATCCTGGGCCTGCTGTTTCGCGGCGCCATCCTGCCCGCCAACCCCATCCAGGAAGACGACATTTACCGGTATTTGTGGGACGGCAAGGTGTTCGCCCACGGCATCAACCCGTTCAAGTACTCGCCGAATGAAGTGAGTCGCATGAAGGAATTCATGATCCGCGATCCGGCCAGCTTCGAGGCGACTTACACGCCGGACCAGATCCGCGAACTGACCCGGCTGTATCAGTTGAAATGGGCGAGCGACCGCAGCCTGGTGTACATGGAGCGCATCAACCACCCGGCGGTGCCCACCATCTACCCGCCGATGGCGCAGTACGTGTTCCGCCTGGTGCACACGCTCAAACCCGACAGCATCGCCATGATGCGCCTCGCGTTTTTCGTGTTCGACCTGATGGCTGTCGCCTTCATCGCCTTCACGCTCCGCGCGCTGGGGCAGAACCCGAACCTGTGCCTCGTCTATTACTGGTGCCCGCTGGTCATCAAGGAGACGTTCAACTCGACGCACCTCGACATCATCGGCATCGCGTTTTTGACCGGCGCGATCTATTTCCTCGTGCGCGCGCGCTATTACGCAGCGTACTTCTTTCTCGCGCTCAGCGTGCTGGGCAAGCTGTACCCGGCGATCCTTCTGCCGCTCTACCTCAAGCGCCAGTTTCAAAGTCGGATGGAAAAAGGAAGCTCGCCGTGGAAAGCGTGCGCGCTGGGCGCAGGGCTGTTCGCGGGCGTGGTGGCGGTGGGATACCTGCCGTTTGTGAACATCGGGCGCGACGCGTTTGAGGGTCTCGAGACCTTCACCACCTACTGGCAGAACAACGACAGCCTGTTCGCCTTGGTGCTGTGGTTCTACGGCACGGTATTGGGTTTGTCGTCGGAGTTGCCTGTCGGCTTCTCCTATGACCTGCCGTCATTGCTGGCCAAGATCACCGTGCTCATCATCGTGCTCGCGGTGCTGGCGTACCTGTTTTTCCGCAAAGCGCGGCAGGGGGAGGACGCCGACCGCGCCTGCCTCGGCGATCAGTTCGTCATCATGGGGCTGGTGTTCCTGCTGAGTCCGGTGCAGAACCCGTGGTACCTGATGTGGGTGGTGCCGTACCTGTGCTTCTTTCCGTGGCGGTCGTGGATTCTGCTGACGGGGCTGGTCGGCCTGTACTACCTCGATTTCTATTTCGAGTACCAGGACATGAAGCCCCTCATCCCGTGGATCGTGTGGATCGAATACACGCCGTTCTATTTTGCGTTTGCATATGAGTGGTGGGTGAGGCGGCAAAAACCCCGCCCTATCTGAATTCCTATGTGATATAACCTTATTATTCGGTTTGCCTGATTAGGCGAACCGGCATGACTCCTGCCCGATCCCCCTTCACCTCCCCGGAGAAGACGCATGAATACAAAATTTCGTTTCTTCATTTTCATTGTTTGCATGGTGTTCCTGTCCAGCGGCTGTTCCCTGTTCAGCAAACAACCCCAATCTCCCGGGCCCGCGCCGAAACCCGAACCCTTTCTCACTTCCATCGACCATCCGTTTTTGAAGGTCAATGGATCCCGGATGACCGAACCGGTGGGGGAGCTGGATTTCGGCGCCCTGCCCGCCGCCCGGGAAGGCTGGGACGACGAACACAAATACATGAACTGGGCCAACTCCATGACGGTCTACATCCACAATACCGGGGACGAAGCGGTGAAAATCGGTTCAGTCAAGCTGACCGGCGTGCAGACCGAAGAGTCCGTCAACCCGTTCGACACCTGCGGGCTTGAGTTTCCCGGTTTTGAAGTGGGGCCGGGGGAAATTTTGCCCGACCGCGTCTGCTACTTCCCGACGCTCGAAGCGCGAAGCCGCGTGACCCTGATCTATTACGATCTGCAGGGCAACCCGCTGATCTCGGTGCCCGTCACCGGGACCGGGCGCGCCCTGGACGACTACGAACCGCCGCCCATGGGGGCCAAAGGCGAATACCGGATGAAACAATACAAACCGGAAGAGGAAGTGCGGTTTGAAAACGGCCTGTTCATGAAGGGAGGCGTTCCCATCGGGGTGAGGGACGGCGGCCGCGCCGCCACCGAATGCACGCTGGCCATCACCGGCGGCGGGCACATCCCGAATCCCAAGGTCTCCACCCTGGGCGGCACCGCGACCAACACCCACAACCTCGGCCTCAACATGGGCGTGGCCAGCGACGAAATCAATACCGGCCAGTACGTGACGCTGGCGCTGGAGATCACCGACGGGGACGGCGTTCAATGCCAGCTGGTTTCCACCTTCTGGCGCATCGGCGGATCGGCGCTTTGGGATTACCAGGAAGACTTCCGCGGCAGCATCGCCTCCATCCAGTTCGACGCCGCCAGGAGCCGGATGAATCCCATCCAGCTCTACTGGAAAAACACCGGCACGCACACCGTCTATGCGGACGTGGCGTATAAGGAAAACGGCGTGGACAAGCTGGCGACGGTGCAGCGCGACTTCGTGGTGGAAACGGACCAGACGGACATCGACCGCCAGATGGAGGACTTCTACACGTGGAACCACAAAGCGAAGGTGCTGATCGATCACCGCGCGTGGCATTACAACAGCACGTTCTCGCACTGCGCCTCTGGCGAAGCCTTCTTCACCTTTCACAAAGGCTTCATCGGCGCGGCCAACCACTGGCGGCTGCTGTTCAATTATCCCGTGCTCACCGCGTGGGATCCCGGCGCGAGCCCTCCCCCCACCGACCCCGCCACCAACCATAATGCACGGGGCGGCGGCTTCAGCACCGCCCTCAACGCCAAGCCCGGCATGTATGACCTGAACGGCAACGGCCGCAACGTGCTCGCACGCTGTCCGCAGAACGCGGGGGTGAAGAAGCTGAAGGACTTCGCCAGCGCCAAACACCTGTCCGATCAGATGGAATTCGGCTGGCACGGGAGGGTGCACGTGAACATCGGCGGAGAGATGGCAGGACCCAGCAACGCTCCCAAGGATCCGGTGTTCTACAAATGGCACAAGATGGTGGACCAGGTGTACGACGAGTACAGGTAGTGACGAACCCCTGCGGCCCGGACAGCGAGTACCGGGCCCTCTGTCACACTTCTTCCAGCACCAGTTCGTGGAAGGACTGGATGCGGGGGTGGGTGTCGGGGAAGCGGTTGGTGCGGTCGATCAGGATGGGGTGCACCCCGGCGTTTTTCGCGCCGGTGACGTCGGTGCCGACTTCATCCCCGATGTGGCAGGCTTCGTGCGGCTCGACGCCGCTCAATCTCAGCGCTTCTTTAAAGATGCCGATGTCGGGTTTGGCCGAGCCGACCACGGTGGAGGCGAGCACGAACTGGAAATACTGGCCCAGCCCGGTGTTGTCGATGATCTCCGGCAGGCGCGAGTCCCAGTTGGAAATCACCCCCAGCACCACGCCGCGTTCTTTCAGCCGGTCCAGCAGGCCGGACCCGGTGACGTCCTCGAACACCCGCCAGCATGCGTCACTGCGGAACACGTCGTAGATTTCGTCGAAGTAGGCGTCGAAGCGTTGCAGTCCGTAGGGCTCGAACACGCGCCGCACCAGCTCCTTCCAGAAGCCGCGTTCCACCTCCGGTCCCTTGGCGGTGCCCAGTGATTCCATCCCGCCCATGCTTTTCCAGTGCGAGCGGAAGGCTTTGTTGAGCGCGTCCGGCTCGCCGTCGAAGCCGTAAGCCCGGGCGTGCCTGGCGTACACGTCGCCCACCGAAGGATGCACGCGCAACAGGGTGCCACCGACATCGAAAAACACCGCCTTGAAATCCTGGATCATCGTCACCCGCTCCTGAAATCCTGCCGAAAAAAAAGACGCGCACCCAAGGGGTGCGCGCCCGCTTGCCGCGAAGGCAAGTATAACACCAAATGCAAGGAGGAGGATGCGTTCAGTGCCGGTCTGGAAAGAGGTTCCTGATGGTGACAAGCACGCCGAACAGGACCGCGGAGAATGCTGCGTACCAGCCCAGGGCGTTTTTGCCGAAAAGGTTGATCAGGGGAGTCTGGTTTGCGGTGTAAAACCAGAACATGGCAAAGAAGTACAGGACCGAAAGTCCCAGGTACAGCCGTCCAAACAGCCAGAGGATGGACACCACCCCCAGCACGATGATGGTTCCTTCAACGGTCACTTCACAATGCGTCGGCCACATATTCGTTCCCTCCAATCTATCCGTGCTCAACGGTGCCCTTGATGCACGACAGTGAAAAGCAGGAGGAACCCGGTCGTCATGGTGAGGAACATCACCACGATCACGCTCGTCGGCGGCGACTGCAACATGGCGATCAGGGTCAACTTGTTGGTGGTGACCGCCAGGTACATCCAGGACAAAAACCCCATCCACAGGGCGGTCTTGTATTTGCCCCATACCAGGAGCAGTCCCACCACCGCGAGGATCGGGCCAAGCTGGTTCATCGGAAACGACAGGTTCAACTGGCTGAGATATTTTGCGACTTCTACCATTACGTCCATGGCTTGAAACATCTCCCAAAAACAGAAAACCAATACAGTCAGGTTTGAACGAAGTTTTATGCCAGTAACAGGAGCAAGCCATATGCCAAAAGCCGGGGAAACCGGGTGTGTTTTTCGCCTGGACCTACTAACTAAAATATTTTCAAAAGGTTATGAGGGGAGCGGAAAATGGAGGGTTGGCAACGAGGAGGACTTGAGATTGGAGAATTTACAAAAAAGAATACACCAATCCTGATTTTACTGATAAATTTTCATACATCATATTTATGTTTATAAACTTTTAAACAGAGGGCGGAAGGGGGGTTTGGCTTGAGAAGAATGGAATTTGTATTTATTTGAGGGTTTTTCAGTAAACTTCGGGGTTCGCGTTGTAGCGGGAGAGGGCTTCGTTGTAATCCTCCGGTGTATCGATTTCCATACACCCCTCACTCACGACGAAGAAGGGCTTGATCTCGCCACCGGGAGCCACCTCGGAAAACGGGATTTCCCACAGGGTGGAGATGAATTCCCCGGGCCGCGCATCGTAAAGCGTGATCAGACGTTGGGTCAGTTCCTGTGTCAGCAGGAAAAATCCGATGGCTTCGCCGGCGCACTGGTACCGTGATTTTTCTTCCCCGGTGAGGTCACGCTTGGTGACGAAGGAATGGATGTACCCGGTCTCATCGAGGAGCACCTTGGTGGCCTCGGTGTCGTCGATGTCCACCGGCACGATGGCAAACGACGGCGGAGGGCAATTGGAGACGTACTTTTCCAGCACTTCGCGCGGGTAAAGCACATCGCCGTCCATGACCAGGAGGTCGCCCTCGCGGCCGCGCAGTCCCAGAACCAGCGACAACGTGTTGCCGGTGGTGCGGTACTCCGGGTTGTCCACAAACTCGACGGGCAGCGTCAGGTCGAGGCCGCCGACGTAGTCCTTCACCGCGTCGCGGTTGTGCCCCACCACGAGCACGGCTTTTTCCAGACCGAGGTCCTGCAGGATACGCAAGTGACGCGACAGCAGGGTGTCCTCGCCAAACGGCAACAGGCTTTTATGTGGTATGTCGTCGCGGCCAAGGCGGGATCCGTAGCCGGCAATCAGGATGATGGCTTGCATAAGAACTGGGGATTGTACTAGGACACCGCTCAGGATGCAACGGTCGAGGGAGCGTCGTTGTAATTCATGAGTTCGCCCGGCGGAAGGCTGGACAGCTTGCGTGAGTAGGTGCGGCTGATCCACCCCTGTTTGCCTTTCTGGTACTCCACCTGGAACCACAGCGTGGTTTCCCTGACCAGCGGCACAGTGTCCCCGTCTTTGAGTTTGCCGATCAACTTGCCGTTTTCCACCGAGGGCCTGGAGCGCACGTTCAGGTAAGTGCCGGGCTCAACGTCCACCTCCACCATGACTTTTTCAGCGGGGGGCGCAGGTTCTTTTTTGGCCAGCTTTTCGTTTTCGGCTTCGGTTTTTTTCCTGGCCGGAGATTTTTCTTTGGAAGCGGAGAGTTTGCCTGGAACCGGGTCAGGTTTTTTTTTCAGTGTCTGGGGAGGGGTGGGCTTCATGTTGTCGAGGGTGGCGGTCTGCGGGAGCGCCTGGTTTTCCATTTCAACAGAGGAAATCACCGGCAGTTCACCGGGGCCGCTTTTCTTTTTCTCCGTTACCTGAACGGGTGGTTTGGGTTTGGGCAGGGGTACCTTTTTGGTTTTGTCCGGGACCATTTTCTTCGGCTCCTGCTTGGCCAACGCCTCAAAGGGGGCGATCATCTCCAGCTCTTCGGGCACGTCCTGCACCTCGGTTTGAAGCGACGGCACATTGCTGCTGGAGGGCAGCACGCTTTCGGGCATTTCCACGGGCTCGGTCAGCTGCGTCACCGGAATTTCACTGGATTCCGGCACCAGCGGCACTTCGCTGGTCTGGTCCATCGGCTCCATCGCCTCAGGCTTGGGCGCCGATGGCTGAACCTGGATATCCTGATCGTCGAGACTCTTTAAAAAATCATCCAGCGCCTCGTCGGTGACCTCGGAGCCATACGGCTTCACCTTTTTTTTCTGAAGCGGGCTTTCAGGTCCCGTCTTCGCCACTTCCGTCGATTCCGGTTTCTCCTGTAGCGGCTTCTGCACCCCCGCCTTGCCGAAATTCTCGGTGTCGAAGAAGGAATCACCGGACGGCGCGACAGGCTCTTCCTCGATCATTCCCTTTTTTTCAGGTGTTATCTTGCCACTCACGGGAACCTCCGGCAGGGTTTCTTCCGTAAACGGGTCCTTGAAAGTGGCCATCTCTTTCGGCTTCGCCTCGGGTTGGGGGGTCACCGTTTCCGGCGTGACGGGGGGAGCCTTGGAACCCATGGGCATTTCCTTGGACTCCGACTCCGTGCCGAACAGGTCGGGCATGCCGGGGATGAGTGACGACAGGCCGGACGATTCCACACCGCCGTCCAGTTCCTTCAACCGCTGGCGGGCGCGCTGGGCGTTGATGCCTTCCGGGTACTTCTGGAGAAAATCGCGGTAGCTCTCGGGGGTGTCCACCTTCCGCACCTGTTCGTAGATCTTGTCCTCCACCTTTTCGATGCGGATCTGGATGCCCTGCTGTTCCTCCTGCGGGGAGATTTCGCGCAGGCGGTCGAGTTTCTGGATGGTGGCGTCGAAACGCTTGTCCTCATACAGAAGGTTGGCCTGGAGCTTCAGGGCGTCGGCCAGGTTCTGGCGCAGGCGCGGATCGGTCGGCTCCAGCGCCAGGCCCTGCTCGAACTGCTGTGTGGCCTGCGTCAGCTTGTCTTCAAGATAAAAGACGCGGCCCAGGTTGTTGTGGCCGTGAACCGAATCGGGGTAGCGTTTCAGAAACACCTGCCACAACTCCTCCGCCTCCTTCAGGCGGCCCCGGTTCTGCGCATCCAGTGCTTTGTAATACAGCCGGTTGTCCTCGACCTTGAGGTCGGGGGGCGGAGTCTCGTAATGGGGCGTCAAGCGCTTCGGCGCGCAGGCCGCGACCCACAGCATCAGGAGCCCCGCGAGGGCCCATATGTATTTGTTATTTAAAGGGAACATCCTAAAAGAATAACCTTTTTTTCGGAAAGGTCAATAACTCTTGACTTAGATTTTATTTTCAGTAATCTGGATGAAATTTTGCCGGGGGTGTTCTCGTCAGAACTGAGAGCTCTTAAAGAGCAACCCTCTGAACCTGATCTGGGTAATGCCAGCGAAGGGAAGGCACTCATCATAATGAATCGTCATTAAGCTGTACCCTTCTCTTCGACGAGGGTGCGGCTTTTTTTGTTTGGCCATCCTTTTTAATGAAATCGAGGTAACGGAAAGTGCGGCTGGTCATCAACGGCGAGGAAAGGCAGACCGATTCCAGCGGAAACGTGCAAGAATTGCTGAAAGAGCTGGACATCAACGCGCCGCACATCGCCGTGGCCATCAACCTGGAAGTCATTCCGCGCTCCCGTTACGCCGAAACCCGGCTCAAGGAAGGCGACAAGATCGAAATCGTTCACGCCGTGGGAGGCGGGGCGCGACCCTTTCTCCCTCGTACCCGATAACCCGCAACGCATTGTTGAGAAAATATCATTATGACAACCACAGCCACTGAATCCGGAACGAACCAACTCAAAATCGGCGACAAGGTGTTCAATTCGCGCCTCATCGTCGGCACGGGCAAGTACCCGTCGTTCGAGATGAACAAGCAGGCGCTCGAACTGTCCGGCGCGGAGATGATCACCGTCGCGGTCCGCCGCATAGAACTGGACAAAACGAAGGAATCGATCCTCAACTACATCGACCCGGAAAAATACCAGCTCCTTCCCAACACGGCCGGGTGCTTCAACGTGAAGGAGGCGGTGATGACCTGCCAGCTGGCGCGCGAGGCGGGACTGGGCGACTTCGTCAAGGTCGAGGTCATCGGCGACGAGAAAACCCTGTTCCCGGACAACGAAGCCACGCTGGAGGCGTGCAAGCTTCTGGTCAAGGACGGCTTCACCGTCCTTCCCTACTGCATGGACGACGTGGTGCTGTGCAAGAAGCTGGAAGACGCCGGATGCGCCGCGGTCATGCCGCTGGCCGCCCCCATCGGTTCCGGTCTCGGCATCCGCAATCCCTACAACGTGAAACTGATCCTGGAAGCGGTGAAAGTTCCGGTCATCATCGATGCCGGCGTCGGCACCGCCTCCGACGCGGCGCGCGCCATGGAGCTGGGCGTGGACGGCCTGCTGATGAACACCGCCATCGCGCAGGCGAAGGACCCGCTCAAGATGGCCAAAGCCATGCGGCTGGGCGTGGAGTGCGGCCGCCTGGCGTACGAAGCCGGACGCATCCCGAAAAAACTGTATGCCACGGCGAGCAGCCCGCTCGACGGATTGATCGACGTGTGACCGGCTTGCGCCCGGAGGCACCATGACCGGCGAAGATCAGCCGATGAAAACGCGGCTCATAAAAGACGTGGCGGAAGTGAAAGAAGACCAGTTGCGGTTGCTGTTGATCACGGACCTGAAAGAGTTTCCGCGCGACCGGCACCTCGATACGGTTGAAGCCGCATTGAAAGGCGGCGTGCGCGACCTGCAACTGCGAGAAAAGGATTTGCCGCTGCCCGACCTGTTTTCACTGGCCCTGGTGCTTCGGCAACTGACGGCGCACTACGGTGCGCGGCTTTACATCAACGACCGGGTGGACGTGGCGTTGATGGTCGATGCCGACGGCGTGCACCTGCCGGAAGCCGGCCTGCCTGCAAACGAGGTGAAGGGGCGTTACCCGCACCTCCTGGTCGGCGTCTCCACGCATTCGTGGGAGGCGGCCCGGCAGGCGCAAGAAGCCGGAGCGGACTACATCACCTTCAGTCCCATCTACGACACGCCGTCGAAACGGGAGTACGGCGCGCCGCAGGGAGTGGGGGCGTTGAAAGAAATTGCCGGAGGGATGAAGATTCCCGTCCTGGCTTTGGGAGGAATCAACCTGGAACGCATCCCGGAAGTCATGCGGAACGGCGCCCACGGCGTCGCCCTCATTCGCGGGATCTGGAACAGCACACATATCGAAGACGCATCTTTGCAATACATGCAAGCCATCAAAGGAGAGTTCTGATGAATATGCCCAAGCGCCCTTCCGGCTCGGCCCGGAAGGAAGAACTGATCATCACGCGGGACCCCATTTCCCCGAACAGCCGAAAGGTGTACGAATCCGGCAAACTGTTTCCGGACCTCCGCGTGCCGTTTCGGGAAGTGACCCTGTCGCCCACCGCCATCCACAACCCGCAGCCCGGCCAGCCGACGGAAGAGCCGAACGAGCCGATCCTGCTCTACGACACCTCCGGGCCCTACACCGACCCGGATGTGCAGATCGACGTGCGCAAGGGCCTCGCCCCCCTGCGGGAGAAATGGATTCTCGACCGCGGCGACGTGGAGGCCTACGAGGGACGCTCCCTCCGCCCGGAAGACAACGGCTACAAATCCGAAGACCAGATGCAGGACATCGAACGCTTTGAGCGTGCCGGACGCAAAGTGTACCGCGCCAAGCCGGGCCGCAACGTGAGCCAGATGCACTACGCCAAGAAAGGCATCATCACCCCGGAGATGGAATACATTGCCATCCGCGAAAACGCCAGGCGTCGTCAGCTCATCGAGGACGCCGAGCGCGAAGGCCGGCTGAAGGGCAACAGCTGGGGCGCGGCCATTCCGGACGTCATCACCCCGGAGTTCGTGCGCGACGAAGTGGCGCGGGGCCGCGCCATCATCCCGGTCAACATCAACCACCCGGAGATCGAGCCGATGATCATCGGCCGCAACTTCCTTGTGAAGATCAACGCCAACATCGGCAACTCAGCGATCGCTTCGTCCATCGAGGAAGAAGTCGAGAAAATGGTGTGGGCGACGCGCTGGGGCAGTGACACGGTCATGGACCTGTCCACCGGCAAGAACATCCACGAGACGCGCGAGTGGATCATCCGCAACAGCGCCGTGCCCATCGGCACCGTGCCCATCTACCAGGCATTGGAGAAGGTTGACGGCAAGGCGGAGGAACTGACCTGGGAGATCTTCCGCGACACCTTGATCGAGCAGGCGGAGCAGGGCGTCGATTACTTCACCATCCACGCCGGGGTGCTGTTGCGCTACGTGCCGTGGACGGCGAAACGCGTCACCGGCATCGTGTCGCGCGGCGGCTCCATCATGGCCAAGTGGTGCCTGGCGCATCACAAGGAAAACTTCCTCTACACGCACTTCGAGGACATCTGCGAGATCATGAAGGCGTACGACGTGAGCTTCTCGCTGGGCGACGGCCTGCGGCCGGGGTCTGGGGCGGACGCCAACGACGCGGCGCAATTCGGCGAGCTGGAAACGCTGGGCGAGCTGACCGAGATCGCGTGGAAGCACGAGGTGCAGACCATGATCGAAGGACCGGGCCACGTGCCCATGCACCTCATCAAGGAGAACATGGACAAGCAGTTGAAGGAGTGCAAGGAAGCGCCGTTCTACACGCTGGGGCCGCTGACCACGGACATCGCGCCGGGGTACGACCACTTCACCAGCGGCATCGGCGCCGCCATGATCGGCTGGTTCGGTTGCGCCATGCTGTGTTACGTGACGCCGAAGGAACACCTCGGCCTGCCCGACCGCGACGACGTGAAGCAGGGCGTCATCACCTACAAGATCTCCGCGCACGCGGCGGACATCGCCAAGGGGCATCCGGGCGCCCGGGTGCGCGACGACGCGCTCAGCAAGGCACGCTTCGAGTTCCGCTGGGCCGACCAGTTCAACCTGTCGCTCGATCCGGAAACGGCGCTCAAGTACCACGACGCGACGCTCCCGGCGGAAGGCCACAAGCTGGCGCACTTCTGCTCGATGTGCGGGCCGCAGTTCTGTTCGATGAAGATCACGCAGGACGTACGCGACTACGCCGCCCAGCAGGGCGTGGAGGAGGAGAAGGCGCTGGAGAAGGGCATGGAAGACATGTCCGAGACCTTCAAGAAGAAGGGCGCGGAAATCTACCACCAGATGTAAAATAAAAACCCCCTTCAGCCTCTCCTTCCGAGAGGGAGAGGCTGAAGGGGGTTCATCGGTGGCGGTGCTTCCGGTTTAGGCGGTGACACCGGGGTGGTCAGCGGCCAATGACTACCGAGATCTTTTCCATATCTTCTTTTATTTGCTTGAAATTGAATTTCCTGGCAAGCGTTCTCCACTTTTTCGCCAGCTTGGAGGCCTCACTTCCCAGGGTTTCCATCCTGGTCAAATTCGTTTCAATTTCCGAAACGATTCCCAGCCTGACGGAACGGTCGAGTGGAGTGAAAACCGATTCCTCGATGTAAATTTTTTCGAAATCGATGGACATGGACTCGGGGTTGGCCTGTTCCAACTCTTCATCCGTTTTGAATTCGAAGCTCACTCCCAGAAGTCTCTTTAAGACCTCGAATATTTTTTCCCGCTTTATAGGTTTGATAATCACATCATGAACCCCTTTTTCCATAAACTTTTCATGATTGTGACTGAAGGCAGCCGTGGTGACCATGACCACCTTGATGTCTTTCAAAACGGGGTTTGCCAGGATTTTTTCAAACACATCCAAACCATTCAATTCCGGCATGAAATAATCCAGAAAGATGATGTCCGGCTTCATTGACTGGAGTAATTCCAGCGCACCTTTGCCGCTTTTGACCACCTTGACATCCGACCCGATTCCGGAAAGGAGTTCGGACAGGACCTTGGCGCAGGTGTCGGTGTCTTCCACAATCAAAGCCTTGACGTGCTCGCCCGGGGCCAGCCCCTTGACCCGTTCCAGGAATTCGGTGCTGCTTTCCGATCCTTCCTCACCCACGCGTGGCAGGGTGAGCGTGAAGTAAAACCTGGACCCTTCCCCGGGCCGGCTTTCCATCTCCAGTTTCCCTCCCAGTATTTCGACCAGGCGCTGGCTGATGGTCAACCCCAGACCGGTTCCTCCCTTTTTCAAACCAATTTCTTCCTGGGAAAATGGTTCGAAAATGGATTCCTTCATATCTTCAGAAACTCCCACCCCTGTATCCGAAACTTCGAAATAGAAACCATCGTGATCCCGGGTTTTGACCCGGAAGACAATCCGGCCCTTTTCCGTGAACTTGACCGCGTTGCCCAGCAGGTTGATCAGAACCTGGCGCAGTTTGTTGACATCGCCTGTCACCAGCGAATTTTCCGGGGTCTCGTCAAATTCCACGACGAAGGTCAGGTCTTTCTGATCGCATTTCCACTTGGTCATGATGGTGAGGTCCCCGATCAGGTTGGCCAGGTTGAACTCTTCTTCGCTGACCATGTGCTTGCCGGACTCGATCCTGGAAATGTCCAGAACGTCGTTGATCAAACCCAGAAGGTGGTTGCCGGCCCGGAAAATGTTGGTTATTTTTTCCTTTTGGATTGAGTCCAATTGGGAATCCTGTTTCAGGATCTGGGTGTAGCCCATGATGGCGTTCAGCGGAGTCCGGATTTCGTGACTCATGGAAGATAAAAATATACTTTTGGCCCGGTTGGCTTTTTCGGCGTGTTCCTTGGCTTCGAGAAAACTCCGGGTCCGCTCGTCCACCATTTGTTCAAGGTTGGCGGTGTAGTTTGAAATTTCGTCCGCCATGCCCTGGAACCCGTAAGCCAGTTCTCCCAGCTCATTCTTCGAATCGAGGGCAAAGTCCGCCTTCTTCCATTTTCCCTGCCGAAAGGCTTCCACTCCCGCCAGCAGTTTTTTAATCGGGTTCGTGATCGAACGGAACAGGAAAAAGCTGATCACAACCAGCAGGAGACCCGCAATTCCGATGGTCGCCAGGAGGCCCTTTTTTAATTGATAATAGGGAGCCATGATTTCATCGATATCGAAGATGAGCAGCAGCCTCATGTCACCAAAATCATTTTCCAGTTTGCGCAACGCAAAACTTCTCAAAACATGGTCATCCAGATTGGCCTGGTAACCATGTTGCAGGGTTTCGAGTGTTCCCTCCTCGGCTCTCAGGATATCAAGGTGATCCCCCACTGGAATTTCCTGGAAACCAGCGGGTCCTTTTTGACCGGAACTCATCACCAGGTCCCGGCCGAAAGTTAACAGAAAATCTATTCTTTTATACGAATGCGATCTCAGTTCCCTCGCCAGGTTTTGTCCCAGCTCGCTCACCATGATTTCCGCATTGAGCATCCCAAACTCCTGCCCCAGTCTGCGCTTCAACCGGAAGGGGGTTTTGACGATGACGGACAGGGATTGGACCTGGCTGGACCCATTACTCACTTTCGGTTTGATCAGGTACCCATAGTTTTGGCTGGTCTGGAACCATTCTTCCTGGGAGAAAACAAACTTGTCCGGTTTGGGCCACCCGGCAAAAACAACACCCTTGTTATTGACGGCGGTGATGGAATCGAAAACGCGGTGTCCGGAGATCCGCCAGGGAAACCGGATGAAGTGAAAGATCAGGTCGGAAGCCTTGTTGTCCAGAACCCGGCCGATATGGGGGTGCAACTGCCGACCGTTCCAGGAATCGGAAACCTCTTCGATCAGTGCGTTTCCATTGGGAGGGTTGAATCGCTTATTGGAAGCTTTCGCATGCTCGACCAGGATGGGATTGCTGGCCAGGGTCTGGAGTTTTTGAACCTGAAGATCGAGCAGTTCCTCGATTTGCTCGAGGATTTCCTGGCTCAAAAGTTCAACATTTTGCCCGGTTTGATCAATATAGAATTTTTTGAATTGATCGAGGGACAGCGCGCCGAAAAGGCCGATAAATACAATGAAAATGACCACAACCAAAACCAAAACATTTTTGATTTTCATTGTGTCCCTCCCCACGATGCAAAGGGTCCGTTTTGAATTCGAAAATATTATTGGTTCGAACCATTATGGATTTGGGTTCCCCTTACAGGTATTCATTTCATACCTTGCACCGATTGTCGCGCGCCTGGGCGAAAAACGCTCTTGGAATAATTTCGTCTCCAACCTGCAATCCAGCAGCAAAGAGTTCCTGAAATTCTCATTGATGGGACACCAAAATATTTCCCCGGAATGCCATTCATATTTCTTATGATTAACTTTTTTAGTATAAGTGGCTTTGACCCAAAACCAATGACTTTTTGTTGACAATTTTGGAATTTTAACCTTGTCGGGAAAGGGTCGGGGTGGCTCTGATATCCTTCAATTCAAGCAACTCTTTGGAGTCTATTACAGCGTTTGCCCTTTTACGGTAAACGGATATGAGGGAAAGGGGGGGGGGTGCGGGCGGCCAGCCAGGGATGCCGCCTTGTTTTGCCTCTTTCATTTCTCTTTCGTTCGCACTCCGTGCGCAACGGAAACCGGATTCTCACTCAGGACGGATTCATCGCCTGATCGGAATTCTCAACTCTCTTTAGCAGATCGATTATTTTTCCATTGATGATTTCACCCCTGTCCGTGAATTTGATGGCGTTATCCAAAAGGTTGGTCAACACCTGTCGCAGCTTGACGTTGTCGCCATGAACCGGAATCAGGGCACCTTCGGGAACCCCTTCCACCCCAAAGCTCAGCCCTTTCTCGCTACACTCCTCATTAAAAACGTTTTCCAGTTCCCGGACCCGTCCGGATTGCTGTGATCCCTGACTATCAAACATTAAAGTGAACGCAAAACTTGATGATCCGTATTACCTCATTTACTTCCCTTGGCGATTCAAAATGCCAGGTGGCGCCATCCAGCAGGCAGCGGGCCCGGCATCCGGGGAAGCACGGATTGTCCGCACTCATGTGAACCGCCAGCACACGAATGGCCGGTTTGTGATTTTTTATGGCTTTGATGAGGTGCATCTCCTGGGTGTGCGGAGCTTCCGGTTGCACCACAACGAAGTAGATGTTCAAGGAAGAGATGGAAAAAATCGCTTCCTCCAGCGTGTGTGCGTGAAATATTTGCACATCCTCAGAGACGCAGGACAGTTCCAGCAGGTCCCCCAGCAAGGCTCCGTATTCCTGCTTCTGATCCAGAATCAGAATTTTCATTGCCACAACGCCCCGTTCCACACCGGAGGTGGAATTCAGTTCCCGGCTCATTCCGGATTCCTGGTTTTCGACCCTCATCTTCACAATGGGCTCCCCTTCCCACAATTTCAGACAGGCTTCAATTCGTTTGTCCGGCTGTGCTCAGCAATTCAATCACCTGCTCCAGTTCCGAGACGCGGTGGAAATGCCACTGGGCGCCGTACTCCAGGCACACCATGGCGCACTCCTTCCGGCATGAATTATTGGGATCCAGATGAATGGCCACAATCGGGGTGTTTGATATGTTTTCGTCCAGAACCTTGATCAGACCCATGCCTCCCAGGTTGGGAAAATCCGGGTCGATCACAATCAGGTCGAATTGCTCATTCAAAATGGAAACCACCACCTCCCTCATGGTGTTGGCGTGATAAAAGTTCAGCCGTTTCCCGAAACTACCCAGTTTCAGATATTGCTCAAGGAGCATTGCCTGTTGTTGGTTTGGCCCGATGCATAAAATCTTCATGGTCTGGCTTCCTTCATTTCCATTTCGTTCATACTCCGTGCGCAACGGAAACCGATGCCGTCGGTCTTCAACGCAAATCCGCCCTTGCCCCGCGCTGCCGTGCGGATGTCCGCCGCAAAGCTGTGCCAGGAGCCGCCCCGAATGACTTTAAGAATGCCGCGCTCCGGACCCGTTGGATTGCGGGCGGGTCCCCACCGGTAGAAATCCGGTGCATACCAGTCGCTCACCCATTCGCGGACGTTGCCCGCCATGTCCAGCACGCCGTACGGAGAAACGTTTTGCGGTTGAGATCCCACCGGCCACAGGGTGTTGCGATCCTCCCAGTTGCGGGCGAAGTTGGCGGCATTCTGCAACCACGGGTCCCCGCCCCAGGGGAACATGCGGCCATCGGTTCCGCGTGCCGCTTTTTCCCACTCCGCTTCCGTCGGCAACCGCTTTCCCGCCCAGAGACAATAGTCCACCGCGTCGTACCAGGTGATCTGCACCACGGGCCGATCACCGATGCCCTTTTCAGCGGAAAGGGGTCCGTCTCCATACGGATTGGTCGGTTCCTTGCGGTGGGTGGATTTTATATAAGCGAGGTAACGGGTGTTGGTCACTTCCACCGAATCGATGTAAAAACCGTCCACGAACACCTCGCGCTGAGGCCGCTCGTCGTCGCGACCTGAACCATCGACGTTGCCCATCAAAAACGTTCCTTCCTCGACCCAGACCATTTTGACCGGATCCCGGCTGGGTTCCACCTGCCCCGCATTGGCAGGCGACAGGTCCGTTCCGAGCAGGCACATTGCCCAGATCAAAACCGCCCGCCATTTTTGAATCACGGGCGTCACCTTTTGTCTGTTGCGTACCGGATTCATTGTTTGGGTTCCTGGCTGGCCTCCACGACGTGGTGGCTGAGGGTTAATATTTGCGTATGAAGTTTATCGACCTGGTTCCAGTCCCGGTTTTCGGCCGCCGTGTAGGCTTCGGCCAGAAGTTGACGGCATTGGTGCAGCTTGCTTTCCAGTTGGGTTTGGACAGTGGGTGAGGCCAGAGTCCCCCCCAAAGCCGCGTGGTGATACACCTCCCAGGCGAACTCCACCGCGTTCCTGGCTTCAATGATTTGCTTGCTCGACCAGGGATTGCCGGCGCCCACCGGGTTCTGGCGCGTTGTTTCTGCTGAGGACGACACCACTGCCACTAAAGTGATCCCCAGAATCATCCAGAAAACCAGCAGGATGAAATCACGGGTGCGGGTCGCCTCTGTTTCATTTTTAATTTCGTATTTCATGACGCAGCCCCCCTGATTGACTAAAGTTTGAAGGATGTTCCAACCCCCCGTCTCCGCAAGGGAACTTACGAAGGGGAGGGTTTGCGAAGAGGGAGATTGGAACCCGTATATCCTTCATCCGGAATGCTCAATTGACCTGTTTTTTGATCATGCCTTCCAGGGTCCGGTACTCCTCGTTCTGCGGATCCAGCTTGATCGCCCTGCTGATGGATTGCATGGCCTCCCCGTATTTCTCAGCACCCATATGGATCAGCGCTTCCATATAGAACGTGCGAGCCTGCATCACCCCTTCCGTTTCCACCGACCGGGCACAGCGGAAACCGAGTCCCACGCCGTAGCTGTTGTTCATCGGGTCGTTCCAGAACCGGTGCGTGGTGGTGGTGCTTTCCGCCGGGGCGTACCAGGAACCACCGCGGATGACTTTCTTTTTACCCGTGGTCAGGCGGTCGACATAGGTGCCCGTGGAACCCAGCATGACAGCTTCGACCGGACCACTCGGATTCATCATGTTATTTTTGCTTTTGTAGTAGTGCGGGTCGTACCAGTCCGCGACCCACTCAAACACGTTGCCCGCCATGTTGTACGCACCGTAAGGGCTTTTGCCTTCCGGATAGTGGTCCACATTGGCGGTGAATTCTTTTTTGCGACCGAAGTTGGCTTTGCTGGCATCCAAATCGTTGCCCCAGGGGTACTTGAAGCCTTCCGGCCCGCGGGCGGCGTTTTCCCACTCCGCTTCCGTGGGCAGGCGCTTGTTCGACCAGCGGCAGAAAGTGTCTGCGTCATGCCAGTTCACGCCGCTCACCGGCTGGTCCGGCTTGTTCCGCTTGTGGTCATCCCAGTAGGCCGGAGCCGGGTGGCCGGTGGCTTTCAGGAAATCGGCGTACTGGCGGTTCGACACTTCATACTTGTCGAGATAGTAAGGATCGAGGAGCACCTGGTGCGCCGGACCTTCATCGTGAAACGCTTCACGGGAAACCCGGTATTTCAATTTCTGCGCCGCGGACATATTGGGCTTCGGGGAGTGCGGCTCCCGGTCCACCCCCATTACAAACGGACCGCCCGGAACCATCACCATACCCGTCGGAATCTGCATCGACTCTTGAGCGCGGGATGTTTCCGGAGTCACGAGTCCGACGAATCCCGTGACCGCCACTGCCACCGCCATGCATGTCAAACCCAACTTGAGCGTTCGTTCTCCGTTCATAGCCGCCTCCTTTGAATGTGTTTGGGGATTATTTATGGAAAAGCGCTTTGCAAGCATCACGCCTATAAGCAATGTAGTTACCTTCAGGGTACGGGACCACTTATTATTAGAATTTTTCCTACCTTTTATAGGTATTTTTCCTAATGAATTAAGCACGACCTTTATCCTTATAATGCTTTCAAGGTTTTACCCGGAACTTTCTGACTTCTACGCTTTATCTAATCTTTGTCTAAAGATAGGCTTAAAATTAAAGTTTGTCAAATATAAATTTAAAATAAATTTGACAAACTTTAGAAATTACTATTATATTTATGGTTATGAACAGCTTTCGAATCGATCATGTTGCTAAATTGACGGGACTTTCCAAGCACGTCATCCGTTCTTGGGAAAAGCGGTTTGGTATCCTGGAGCCCAAACGGGGGGAAAACCGCTACCGGGCTTACGATCAGGAAGACGTGGATTTGCTGATCTACCTCAACGAGCAGCTCGGGCAGGGGTACAGCATCGGGGAGCTCGCGGCGGCGGGTCGGCCGGAATTGTTACGCCGCATGCGTGCGGCGCAGAAGAAGAACCGGGAACGGTCCAGTGCCGCCCATGACCGCATTCTGGACGACCTGGTTGCCAGCCTGGCCCCGTTTCAGCGTCAACAGTTCGACCGCCGCTTCAACGAAGCGGTGGCCCTGCTTCCCTTCGAAGAAGTGTTCTTCAAAATCCTCATTCCATTACAGCACCGGGTGGGTGACATGTGGGCGGACGGAACCGTGGGGGTGGGCGTGGAGCATTTTGTCACCCAGCAGGTGCGCCAGAAGTTCATGGCGGTGCTCAATCACCTTCGAACCGGCGAGGACGGGCCGAAGATCGTGATCGTCTGCCCGCCTGAGGAACTTCACGAAATGGGTGCCCAGACCGCGGCGTACCTGTGCGCCCTACACGGCTGTCACCCGCACTACCTCGGCGCCCAGCTGCCGGTGAAGGAACTGGCCGCCTTCTGCACGCTGGTGCATCCCAACCTCGTCCTGCTGTCTGCAAGCAACCAGTTGAGTGATGGGGAGGCCAAATCCCTGGCACGGCAATACCAGGAAGAGGTCCTGCCGCTCTGCCCCATGTGGGCCGGGGGGCAGGCCATGAAAACCTCGCGCCACCGTTTCGAGGAGGTGGGCATTGACGTGCTTGACGACATGGATCACCTGGAAAGCCGGCTGAAGCGCATCGCCCAGTTTCTTCACCCTCCCACCATCAAAACCGATACGGAGAAATCCAAATAGAAAGCAGCAAAGCCCGCCTGCCAACATTCAATACCTCAAATAAAGAAAAACCCGCCTGCACCGATTGCCAAGTGCGGGCGGGTTTTTTGCTTCCAGAAGCCGGAAAGGCTGCAAGGGGCCGGGGGGCCGGAAAAATCGTTACGGACCATTCGGCGTGGTCACTTTACTCAGCTCGTCCCGGATTTTTTTGATTTCAAAATGGCGGGCGTATTCCTTGAGCTTGTGGGCCCACACGGCCGCCTCCGCATTCAAATGCTCCAACTCATCCAGATGAACCTCCAGCTGCGAAAGAATGCCCAACCGGGCGCTCTGATTGATTTTCTCGAACAGGGTGTCCGGTATGCCGAGGGTCAAGGGATCGATCCTTTTCTCCCGGCTTCGCTCGGCGTCCTGTTTCTGGGTGGGGTCTTCGTAGATGTATTCCACATTCAACTGTTCCTTCAACATCGCCAACAGTTCATCGCGTTCCACGGGTTTTTTCAGCACGCCGTGGATGCCGCCTTCGAAGCACATCTTGCTCAACACCGCAAACGGGGAGGCGGTGACGATGACGATTTTTATTGTATCCTTGCCGAATCGTTCCAGGATCTGCAGGGAAGCTTCCACGCCGTTCATCTTGGGCATGCGGTAATCCATTAAAACGATATCCGGTTGCCAGATATCCAGCAGCCGCAGGGCCTCGGCGCCGCTGTCCGCGGGCCGGGCGTCGATGCCCAGAGGTTGGAGCATGTCCACCAGGATCTCGATGTTGGATTCGTTGTCGTCCACCACCAGGGCCTTGACATCGAAGCCGTCGGCGAGGCGGGTCACCCATTTCAAACGGTGGTCCTTGTAGGGCACGGAGCTCTCCGCAGGAGGCAGGGTGATGGTAAAGAAGAATCGCGACCCTTCGCCCGGCCTGGAATCCATTTTCAGTTCTCCGCTCATCAGCGCGATCAAACGCTTGCTGATCGACAGTCCCAACCCGGTACCGCCCCGCGACAGGGATTCATCCTGCTCAAAGGGATCGAAAATCATTTCCTGTTTTTCCGGCGGGATGCCGGGCCCCGTATCCGCCACTTCGAAATAAAATTGCTGGTTTGGCATTGCCAGGACCTGCAACACGATTTGGCCCTCGTCCGTGAACTTGACCGCATTGCCCAGCAGATTCACCAACACCTGGCGCAGCCTGCCCTGATCGCCACGCACCAGAATCCTTTTTTCGAGATCAATGCCCTGGATAATCAGCTCCAGATCCTTCTCATTGCACTGCAGCTGGAAGATTTGCTTCAGGTCGATTACCAAGTCACTCAGGTTGAAATCCTGCTCGACGAATCTCAGTTTGTCCGCTTCGATCTTGGAGATATCAAGGATGTCGTTAAGCAAGGCCAGCAGATGATTGCCGGAACGGTAAATGCCCTGCATTTTATCCATCTGCGCCTGGTCCAGGGTTTTGACACGTCGCAGAATCTGGGCGTAACCCAGAATGGCGTTCAGCGGGGTGCGGATTTCGTGGCTCATGTTGGATATAAAGGTGCTCTTGGCCCGGCTGGCCTGTTCCGCGCTCTCCTTGGCCGCATTCAGTTCCTGGGTCCTCTCACTCACCCGGTTCTCCAGTTCGACCGCATGATCGCGGATGCGCTCGGCCATGTCCTGCACGGACCGGGACAATTCACCGATCTCGTCCCGGGTATCCATGGCAACCTTCACATTCCAGTTGCCGTCACCCAGTTCCCGCGTTCGTTGCATCAGGTCGGAAACCGGCCGGGTGATGGATCGGACAAAAAACGCACCGAGAACCAGAAACACCAGCACGCTGCTGCCGAACATCCAGTGCAAAAATTGCTTGAGTTCGAACAACGGAGCCAGGACTTCCTCGGTATCGAGCTTCAGGACAAGAGCCCAGTCGAGGCCGTCGAACCCGAGGTAACCCAGGGAGTGAACATAACCGACCAGTTCCCGTTTCTGGCTGGTGTTTTCGTAAAGGTATCCCCCCTTCTCACCGCCCAGCACCCGCTTGACCGGTTCCCATTCCGACAGGTCCGTTCCAAAAGACAACCGGTTATCCTGGTTGTTATCCGAA
Source organism: Nitrospina sp. P1_D6 (assembly GCF_052156615.1). Lineage (NCBI taxonomy): Bacteria > Pseudomonadati > Nitrospinota > Nitrospinia > Nitrospinales > Nitrospinaceae > Nitrospina > Nitrospina sp. P1_D6. Next base: position 155,022 of record NZ_JBQKUN010000004.1, read on the forward strand.
GCGACGTCGGAACTGTTGAGGCCGCTTAAAATCAGGTGGCCCCTTTCGTCTACCAGGTAGTATTGAAAACTTTTGTACTGGGAATCCTGCTGGATATGGTCGAGGTTTTTCCGGATTTCCTCGAGATCGATCCCCGCCTTGAGCAGGCCTTCCGATTTGTAACCCAGGGTGTAGGCCAGATTGGGGATTTTGGCGATGACAGGGAGGGTCTCCCGCTGGGTGCTTTGATCGAAATGCACTTCATCAAGCCAGACCTTGGCAGCATTCAGGCCGTTTTTATACCATTCCTCATCGGCTTGGTAATAATCCCCTGGGTTGGGCCAGGCGGCGACAACCGTACCAAACCGGTTGACCGCCATCATCTCATTGAATACCCGGTGACCGTTTTTCTTCCAGAAGAACCGGATTTTAAGAAACAGGGTGTAGGAAAGGGCGTTATCCACCACCTGGTCGATGAAGGAATGCCGCTCCCACCTGGCCCAGGCGCGATCGATTTCCTCGATGAACGTCTGGCGATTGTCCATCTTTTGAAAAAACCGGTTGGACTGCTCGATGTCTTTCAGAATCTGTCGGTCGCTGGCCAGCTCCTGAACCGCTTCAATACGCATCCTCAGGAGTTTCTCCAGGATCTCCATGGAATTGCGGGTGAGGTTGTACGACTCGGTGCCGATTTGCTCTTTGAAGGCCTCCTGGGAATGATTGAACAGAAAATACCCGACCACTCCGATGCCAAGACCCATCAAAAAAATAAACAGAATGAGTTTTTGCCCCAGTTTCATACACGCCTCCCCCCAGAGGGCGGTGCCTGGTTGACTTGCGGCACCACAGTGCTGAAAACAACCCGCGCTCGCGTGGAGTGAAGCAACCCCAGTGCTGTACTTTTCCGAGATCAGGCGGGCCGGGTTAAAATGATTCCCCTTCAGACTTTATTTTAAAGACCAGAAAACCAATATAATTAAGGTAACCCAACCAACTCTTGCCAGGCCCCCTTTAATGCGTTCATGACAGAATAAAGTCGCCTGAAAACCAGGGAAACTTTGGGATCGTTTAAAATTAAAACAGTTATCGATGCGAAAGTTTCGGGTGGATGCAAAAACCACAATCATAAAAACATCGCCAAAAGATATCCGAATCCTGATAGACTCCTTTCGTCCAAAGGGGGTGAATGTTTTGCATTCAAAGTCTGGCGCAAATCCGCCCCTTTTTGTTAGGATGGGCCAACACGCCTCAGGAAACCGATCATGACCAACCTCGACACCATCCTTTCCATCATCGTCGGCATCCTCATATTCGGGGCGGCGATTTATGTGTTCCGCTCGCGCAAGTACGAGCCGCCCCCGGACCGCGAACAGCCGCCGTGGGAGATTCCCCTGCAACCGGGAAAACCGGAGCCGCAGTTTTCGGCGGAAGACCGCAAGTTTTTTGAGGAAGTGCTGGGCGTGGACGTGGACGAGCACCGGGAGTTCTTACGGCCGCTTGCCGAGCTGGAAGAAACGCAGGGCGTGCATTTCCGCGACCTGTATGCGACCAACGAGGATCTCGCACGCAACTTCTGGGAAGGGGTGGCGCATTCGTACTTCGAGGAAAAGCATTTCAACCAGGCCGCCGACTCCTACCTCAAATCGCTCGGCTTCCATTTGAAACATTCCACGGAAGAAACGGCCGAAACGGCACAATTGCGCTGCAACCTCGGCATCGCGCTCACCGAAACCGGGCGCAGCGGCGAGGCCATCCACCAGTTCGAAAAATCCCTTTCCTTCAACAGCGAACACGGCGGGAACAACCGCGAGGTCATCGCCGCCCTGCTCCACAATCTGGGCTGGGCGTGGGAGACCGAAGGCAACAACGCCAAAGCGCTCGATTACTATGGGCGCTCGCTCGCACTGTGCGAGGAAATCGGCGACGAGGACGGCGTCGAAAACCTCAAGCCGAAAATCCAGGCCCTCCAACACGAAAAATAGCGGACCCCGGCCAGGCCGGGAGCGAACAGTTTGTATTTGGAACGGGCCCACGGATCATCGTCCGCCCACCGGGTATTACCCCGTTTTCTCAGGCGTGGCCTGGATCATCTCGCGGGCGTACTGGAGGGTGGCGTCGGTGATGGTTTCGCCGCCGGACATGCGCGCGATCTCCTCCACCCGCTCATCGTAGGAAAGTTCGGTGATGGTCGAGCGCGTGCGTTTGCCCGCCACGGTTTTGTGCACGCGGAAATGGGCCGTGGCCATGCCCGCGATCTGCGGCAGGTGGGTGATGCAGAACACCTGCTTGGTGGCGGCGATTTTCTTGAGCTTCACGCCCACCTTCTCCGCCACCTTGCCGCCGATGCCCGCATCCACCTCGTCGAATACGAGGATGGGGATGTCGTCCTGCTCGTTCAGAATCGATTTCAACGCCAGCATCACGCGCGACAATTCACCTCCCGACGCGATGCGCGCCAGCGGCTTCAACGCTTCGCCCAGGTTGGGCGAGAACAGAAACTCGACGGAACCGATGCCGTCGGCGTGCGCCTTCACGGCCTTTTTGTTGTACGTGGTGAACCCTTCCGGGTCAGGTTCGTAATCGAAGCGCACGCCCAACCGCACGTGCTTCATGCTGAGGTCTTTCAGTTCCTTCTCCACCGCCTTCTGCAACGTGTCCGCCGCCTGCTCGCGTTTCTTCGCCAGGTCCACCGCGAGTTTCGCGACCTGTTTCTGGTGTTCGGCGATTTCCTGTTTCAACCCGTCGACCGCTTCTTCGCCCAGCGACAGCGACTCCAGCTCTTCGCCGATTTTTTGGCGGTGCTCCAAGATGACGGCGATGTCATTGCCGTACTTGCGTTTGAGACCGTTGATCTCCGCCAGCCGGTCCTCGATCTCCTCCAGCCGCGACGGACTGAAGTCGATGCGCTTCACGTAATCGCGCAGTTCCGCCTCCAGCTCCTGGGCCTCGATATAAGCGTTGCCCGCACGCACCGCCTGCGGCTCCAAAACCGGGTCGATTTCCGGCAGTTTGCCCAGCTCGCGGTCGATGCGTCCCAGCAGATCCAAAACGGAGCCATCGGAATCGCTCAGCATGGCCAGCACCTGTTCGAGGGCCGCATTCAGTTTTTCGGCGTGATTGAGTTTGTGTTTCTCGGCGCGCAGTTCTTCGTCTTCGCCTACCGTCAACGCCGCGTCGTCGATTTCCTTCACCTGGAACTGCAGCAGATCCTGTCGTTGCAATCGGTCGCTCTGGTGATTGAGCAGGTGGTTGAGTTGCTCGACCTTCTTGCGGTATGCACTCCACGCTTCCTGGTACGCGGCCTTTTCCTTGCCGAGCTTGCCGTAGCGGTCGAGCAGGCCCACGTGGTGCTCGGCGTGCAGGAGCGATTGATGATCGTGCTGGCCGTGGATGTCCACCAGCCGCTGGCCGACCGTGGCCAGAGCGGAGACGGTGAGCGGGCTGTTGTTGAGGTAGGCGCGGTTTTTGCCTTCGAGGGTGATGAGGCGTTTGATGAGGACTTCGTTGTCCTCGACCTCGATGCCGAGTTCGCGGATGGTGTCGAGCGTCGCCGGGTCGTCCACCGCCAGCACGGCTTCCACCGTGGCGGAGGATTCCGAGGAGCGGATGCTGTCGGTGTCGGCGCGTCCGCCCAGGATCAGGTTCAGGGCGTCGATGATGATGGATTTGCCGGCGCCGGTTTCGCCGGTGAGGATGTTGAGACCCGGGCCGAACGCCACCCTCAGGTTGTCGATGATGGCGAAGTTGGTGATTCTCAGTTCCTGCAACATGGAAGGGATCAGTCCAAACGGCGCTCGACGTCGCGCAACAGTTCGCGGATGTGCCGGCGGTGGTCCTCCATCTGGGGTTCCTCGTTCACGGTCCCGGCCAACCGGAGGGCATCCTGAAGTTCGCGCTGTGCCTCGCGGTACCGGCGGTTGGCCAGATACGACTGAGCGAGGTAGTAATGGTTTTCCCAGTTGTCCGGTCCCAGCTGGACGGCGGTTTCCAGATGCTTTATGGATTTTTCCAGATCGCCGCCCAAAAAGAAAGGCAATTCGTAAAGCATGCGGCCGAGCGCGCGGTCGGGTCCGCCGCCGTCGATATCCGGGGCCAACTGCCGCGCGCGTTCCATGTTGGTGCGGACGGGATCGATGATGTTCAGGCTGGCCCACAGTCCCTGCATCTGCCCCTGTCGTCCCAAACACAGGCCGCGCAGGAAGTAGGCGATGCCCGCCTGCGGGTTGTGATCGATGGCCTTGTCCACGTTATCCAGGCACCGCTTCAGGTGCTCGGCCTTCACCTGCGGCTCCCACTGCGCCAGCTTGTAATCGAGGTGCGCGAGCTGGCAGAAGTCACGGTGGGTCAGCGGCTGGTACTGAAAGTGTTTCACCAGTTTAATTTTTGCGCGCTGCACCGCATCCCATCCCGCCTCGCCCTGGTACAGGGTGCACGGCGCGGCTTCCACGATGGAGGAATGGGCTACGAGCGGAACCGAAACAAACGCGCAGACCAGAACCGCGCTTCGCAAAAATTTTTGGAATGGGATGGATGTCATTATTAACGAGGATACGGGCCCGCCCAGTTGCCGGGATGGACTATTAGGAAATATTCAATCTTTAATTTTTCATTCCCACGTGGAAAGGGCGTTTACGATATAATCGGCAGCATTACGTCGCAAACTGTATGGCAGGACTTACGCACGCTTTGAAATTTCCCACAATTTACCACAACTGCAAATCCCGCAGGCAACCAATCCGTTCCCCGCTATTTAAAATGGCGCTGGGGTTGTGCCTGTTGACAGCCTTGTTCTCCGCCGTCCCGGCATGGGCGGAGTCGCCGCAGGAAGCGGTGAAGAACCTGCTTGTCACCATCCAGCAGGTGAAGGAAGTGGAGTCCCTGTCGCCGGAGGAAGCAAAGGCCAACCGTCACAACATGGACCGGGCGCTGTCCTATCTGGACGTGGCGGAGGTGAGCAAACAAACCCTCGGCAAACACTGGAAACGGCGCTCACCGGAAGAACGCAAGCAGTTCACCCGGCTTCTGGGCGAATTGTTCCGCTACGTGGCCTTTCCCAACTCGGCGAAGTTTTTCCGCGAACTCAGGATCGAATACAAAGGCAACTCGAAAGACGGCAATGCCGCCACGGTGCCGGTTTTGGTGCACCATAAGGAGGAAGGCGAGATCCGCATCGACTTCGACCTGCTGGAATCCACCAGCTGCTGGCGCGTGGTGGACGTCATCCTCGACGGCGTCAGCATGCGCAACAACCTGAGGACGCAGTTCTACCAGATCTTGAAGAAGGAAGACTTCGCCGGCCTGATGGCCCGCATGCAGGAGCGGCTGGACACCGCCCGCGGCGGGGGATGATCCTCCCTTTCACCAGAAAAATTAGGCCCGCGCCCCCGCCCTGCGGTATGATGGCGGAACCTTATTACTCCTTAAAACTCAGTCAATCCGCATGAAAAAAATCGGCATGGTCAGCCTGGGCTGTCCCAAGAACCTGGTGGACACCGAAGGCCTGCTGGGCGACCTCAAACAGAACGGCTACGAACTGACGGACAACTCCGCTGAGGCGGACGTGCTCATCGTCAACACCTGCGGCTTCCTGCAATCGGCGGTGGAAGAATCGGTGAACACCATTCTCGAGATGGCGCGGCACAAACAAAACGGCGGAAAGTGTGAACGTCTCATCGTCACCGGTTGCCTGGCCGAACGCCACCCGGATGAACTGTTGAAAGAAATCCCGGAGATCGATCACCTGCTCGGCACAAAACAATACCCCCTGCTCAAGAACCTGATCCGCAACAACGGCGGCCAGCGCAACCTCATCCACGAACCGGCGCAGTATTTCGAAGCGTACAACCACCGCGTCGTCACCACGCCGTTTTACTCCGCGTACATCAAAATCGCGGAGGGTTGCTCCAACCAGTGCTCGTTCTGCATCATCCCTCAACTGCGCGGACCCATCAAGAGCCGCCCCATCGATTCGATCCTCGAAGAAGCGCAGGCGCTGGCCGAACAGGGCGTGAAGGAAATCAACCTGGTGTCGCAGGACACCACGCTTTACGGTTACGACCTGCGTATGAAGAACGGTCTGGTTGAACTGCTCGAAAAACTATCGGACATTCAGGGTATCGAGTGGATTCGCCTGTTCTACTGTTACCCGACGGTGGTCAACGACGCGTTGATCGACGCCGTGGCGCGGCTCGACAAGGTGGTCAAGTACATCGACGTGCCCCTGCAACACACGCACGACTTCATGCTGCAACGCATGAAGCGGCAGGAACGCGAAGCCGGCGTGCGAGCCATGCTGAAGAAACTGCGCGAACGCATCCCCGGCGTGGCGCTCCGCACCACGTTCATCACCGGTTTTCCCGGCGAGACGCAAGAACACTTCGAACACATGGAAGCCTTCGTGCGCGAGATGGAGTTCGATCACCTGGGCGTGTTCGCCTACTCCGACGAACCCGGCACCACGGCGTACGACTACGCCGACAAGGTCGATCCCGCTCTCGGTGAGGAACGCCGCGACCGCCTGATGGCGGCGCAGCACGATATCGCCGTGCGCAACAACGCCGCCCGCGTGGGACAGGTGCACCCGGTGCTGGTGGAGGGACTCGATGACGACGGCATGCTTTTGATGGGCCGCCTGCCCATTCAGGGACCGGACATCGACGGCCAGGTGATCATCGAAAACAGCCCGGTGGAGCCCGGCGACATCGTCCCCATGCGCATCACGGGATCGCTCGACTACGACCTCGTCGCCACGGTGGACAACGGTACCGATTGATCCCTGCGGGTCGGCCCGATCCGTTCCTTAAAAGACATACCGGCTCAACCGGAGACCCGGCACCCAGGAGGTGGACATGCCTATACAGCGGATCGGCATACTGACCGGCGGCGGTGACTGTTCCGGCCTGAACGCCGTCATCCGCGCCCTCACCCTGTCCGCCATCCGCAACCACAACCTGAGCGTCATCGGCATCGAAAAAGGGTTCGAGGGGCTGGTCTTCAATCATTCCCAGGAGCTGACGCTCCGCAGCGTGCGGGACATCCTGCCGCAGGGCGGCACCATCCTCGGCACCTCCAACAAGGGCGATCCTTTCGCCTTCAAGGAACTCCATAAAGACGGCAGTATCACCACCCACGATTATTCTTCTCGCGCCGTAAAAACCTTCCGCGACCTCAAACTCGACTGCCTGTTCGTGATCGGCGGCGACGGCTCGCTGCAGATCGCCTACAAACTGAGCGAGCTGGGCCTGCCCGTCATCGCCGTGCCCAAGACCATCGACAACGACCTCGAGGGCACCGACTACAGCTTCGGTTTTCACACCGCGGTGCAGGTGGCGACCGACGCCATCGACCGCCTGCAAACCACCGGGCGCAGTCACGACCGGGTGATGATCCTGGAAGTCATGGGACGGAGCGCCGGGTGGATCGCGCTGGAATCGGGGATTGCCGGCGGCGCACACGTGATCCTGGTCCCGGAAATCCCGTTCGACTTCAACCTGGTGACGGCGAAGATACGGGAACGCCAGGCCATGCAGGCACCGTTCAGCCTGGTGGTCGTGGCCGAGGGGGCGATGGAGAGGGACTGCCGTCCGATCACCCAGGAAGCCGCCACCACCCGCCTGCAGGGCGTGCCGCAGTTGGGGGGCATCGGCAACCACCTCGCCGGCCGGCTGGGACGGGACATCGACCTGGAAGTGCGGTGCACGGTACTGGGACATATCCAGCGCGGCGGCACCCCCATCGCCTTCGACCGCGTTTTAGGCACCCAGCTGGGCAGTTTCGCCCTGCATTCCGCGTTGAAGGGACGTTTCGGCACCATGGTGGCGCTCCGCACCCCGGATTTGAACCTGGTGCCGCTCAAGGACCTGGCCGGACGCACCCGGCAGGTGCCGCTCGACTCTCAGCTCATCCGCACCGCCGAGTCGGTGGGCATCTGCCTGGGGCGTTGAATGGGGCCCCAAAAACCTCCGGATTCCGCCCGGCAAAAAAGGTCAAAAATATTTTAAAAATTACTTTGCTTTCCTCTGCGGACAATCTTATATTTTTTGTATAACCTCCCGGTTTTTGGGGCGTTATCCAAAAGTACGTAGGCCACGACGCCTATGGTTTTTTGGTGTTCCTTTTCTTTGCTTGATCGAGACAAAATGGGAACGCTAAAAGGCATGACCAGGATGCGGGCAACCCAAATTGGACTCTCCGTCAAGAAATTTAAAAACGCCTGTACAGGCAACTTTATTTTTTCTGGAGAATGAGACCCATGTCCAAGACCATTCGCAGCAACAAACCGCAGATGGAAAAAAACCCGAAACAGCAGACCGGCCAGCCGGAACAGCGCAAATCGGCAAAACCGAAACCGTCCAAAGGCAAGTAATCGCTTAAACGGCGTAGTGAAAGCCGGGGAGGTGGCGTCCTGGTCCACCTCTTCCGGCTTTTTTGTTTTTGAAAATCAAAAGGAGACGAAAAAACGAGGCTCCTTTCCAAACACCCTGCGATTCCCGCCTCCCCCACTTCCCCCGAAGACAGACATCGAAATCCCCCGCTTCGTGCCGGGACGCTCTTAAAAAGAACCCGCCTCCGCCTGCAAGTGGAAACCAGGCGCTGGCCTAGAGGGACGCGTTGCGGCGCACGGACCCGGTCCGGATGCCCGGTGGCCTCCCCGCAGCGGAGCCTTGTTTCTGGGCCATTTAGAAGCTCTTTTGCCTTGTCTTGGTCAGGGGGGTATGATACTCTATCTGGAAGCCCTCTACTGGCCTGATAACGGCGCAAGCCGTTTGTTTGTAATCATTTATCTCGCACGTCTCTGGACTGGACCAGGGGTGACCCGGTGGGTCCTGCCCGAACATGGCGGCGGCGAAGCCTTGTGGATTCGCAGTCGCGGCCGCATTTTACGGCGGCAGGCAGAACAAACCTCGACGGGTTCCTGGTACGGGAAGAAGGAGACGGAGGCTCAACCATTCGCACTCAGGAGTTTTGTTTCATGGCAGACATCGCAGTCAAAGAACTATTGGAAGCCGGGGTTCACTTCGGGCATCAGACCACCCGCTGGAATCCCAAAATGAGAGACTATATTTTCAGTGCCCGAAACGGCATTCATATTATAGACCTGCAGAAGACCATCCACAAATTCCGCGAGGCGGAAAAGTTTGTGGAGAACCTGACCCAGCAGGGCAAGAAAATTCTTTTCGTCGCCACCAAGACGCAGGCCAAAGAGTTGATTGCCGAGGAAGCCGCACGCGCCAACATGTTCTACATCAACCAGCGCTGGCTGGGCGGCACGCTGACCAATTTCCAGACCATTCGCAAGAGCATCGACCGCCTGCTGGAACTGGAACGCATGGAAGAAGAAGGCAAGTTCGCCCTGCTTCATAAAAAAGAAGCCCAGCAACGGCGCAAGGAAATCGAAAAGCTAAATAAATTCCTGCAGGGCATCAAGACCATGAAGGACCTGCCGGATGCGGTGTTCATCGTGGACACACGCAAGGAGCGCATTGCACTGGCCGAGGCCAACAAGCTGGGCATCCCCGTGGTGGCGATCGTGGACACCAACTGCGACCCGGACGGCATCGACTACCTGATCCCGGGCAACGACGACGCCATCCGGTCGATCAGCCTGTTCACCAAGCGGCTGGCGGACATCGCCATCGACGGTCACGAGATGCACAAGGCGAAACAGAAGGACAAGAAGGAAGAGGCGGAGGCAAACGCCCAGAAGGGCGATTCCAAATCGGGCTCCGATTCCGACAAGAAGAAGGAAGAGGCCGCCGATTCCAAGTCCAAGGCGGACGCCAAGCCGAAGGCGGAAAAATCCGTTCCCGCTTGAACCGACCCGGCCTCGGGGTCCTTCCGGCCTGCCTGAGGTCAACCAGAGAAAACGAAATTCAACGACCGGTCCGGCCGGCGCACACCCCGGCTGAAAGCCAGCCACGGGAAGGTGGCCCGTCCGCGCCCGGACCCGGATCGTGCACACATCAAAAACCCGGACTCAATCGATCCAGTCAACAAGAGAGGCAATCACAATGGAAGTGACAGCAGACATGGTCAAAACCCTGCGCGAAAAATCCGGCGCGGGGATTCTGGAATGCCGCAACGCGCTCAAGGAAACCAGCGGTGACATCGAAGAAGCCATCACCTTTCTGCGCAAGAAGGGCATGGCAAAAGCGGACAAGAAAGGCGACCGCACCACGGGCGACGGCGCCATCGGCTCCTATATCCATCCCGGCGCCAAGATCGGCGTGCTGGTGGAGTTGAACTGTGAGACCGACTTCGTCGCCAAAAACGACGAGTACCAGGCTCTGCTGAAGGACATCGCCATGCATATCGCCGCCGCCAAGCCGCGCTTCACCTCCCGCGAGGACGTCACGCAGGACGTGCTGGACAAGGAACGCGAGATCTTCGCCCATCAGGCACGCGAATCCGGCAAGCCGGAGAACGTGGTCGAGAAAATCGTGGACGGCAAGATGAGCAAGTTTTTCGAGGAAAACTGCCTGCTCGACCAGCCCTTTGTGAAAGACACGTCCATCAGCGTTCAGGAGCTGATCAAGCAGAAGATCGCCACGCTGGGGGAAAACATCACCGTGGGTGGGTTTTCCCGCATGGAAATCTCTAAATGAGCGACGACACGGAACCGGCGAAAGCACGTTTCAAACGCATCCTGCTGAAACTGGGCGGAGAAAGCCTGGCCGAGGTGGGCGGCTTCGGCATCGATCAGAAAGCCCTTCAGGGCATCGCTGAGGAAATCGCCGAAGCCCGGAAACTCGGCGTGCAGATCGCCATCGTCATCGGCGGCGGCAACATCCTGCGTGGCGCCACCGCCAGCAATCTGGGGATGGAGCGCGTCACCGCCGACTACATGGGCATGCTGGCTACGGTGATCAACGCCATGGCCCTGCAAAGCGCGCTGGAACAGATGGACGTGCCGACCCGCGTGCTGACGGCACTGGACATCCGCCAGGTGGCGGAACCCTACGTCCGCCGCCGCGCCATCCGTCATCTCGAAAAAGACCGCATCGTCATCTTCGCCGCAGGCACCGGCAATCCCTACTTCACCACGGACACCGCCGCCAGCCTGCGCGCCATCGAGATCGAGGCCGAAGTCATTTTCAAAGCGACGAAAGTGGACGGCGTGTATTCCGCCGACCCGATGCTCGACACCACCGCGGTCAAGTTCGAAGAGTTGACGTACCTCGAAGTTTTGAAAAAGGGGCTGAAGGTGATGGACTCCACATCGGTCAGCCTGTGTATGGACAACAAACTGCCCATGGTCATTTTCAATGTCAGCAATCCGGACGCCATCAAGCGCGCGATCATGGGCGAATCCATTGGAACCCGGGTGGGGGCAAGCTGATTCATGGACAACTTACTCAAAGATTCCGAACGCAAAATGAAAGCGACCATCGACCACCTGCACCAGGAGTTCGGCAAGGTGCGCACGGGCCGCGCCTCGGTGGCCCTGGTCGAGGACATCAAGGTCGAATTTTACGGCAACCCGACGCCGCTGAACCAGACCGCGACGCTGTCCACACCGGACAGCCGCACCATCTCCATCGCACCGTGGGACCCGACGATGCTGCCGGTGATCGAGAAGGCCATCTCCGCTTCCGACCTCGGGCTCAACCCGTCGAACGACGGCAAGGTGATCCGCCTCAACATACCCCCGCTCACCACCGAGCGTCGCCAGCAGATGACCAAGATCGTGCGCAAGTACGCCGAGGAGGCGAAGGTCGCCATCCGCAATATCCGCCGCGACTTCAACGACAAGATCAAGGCGATGGAAAAGGAAAGCGCCATCTCGAAAGACGAAGAGAAGCGCGGTCACGATCAGATCCAGAAGATGACGGACAAATACGTCGAAGAGGTGGACAAGATCGCCGAGTCCAAGGAAAAAGATGTGATGGAAGATTGACCGTTGCCGTATAATGGTCGCACCGGGGACGCCCGCACCGGAAGGGCCCGCCCGGCGAACCGGTACCCTTCGGAGGTTGTCGTCCTTGTACAAATCCCCGCTCATGGATCAGATCGATTTCAACCGCCTGCCGCGGCACATCGCCATCATCATGGACGGCAACGGGCGATGGGCGAAAAAGAACTTCATGCCCCGCGTGGAAGGCCACCGCCAGGGTGTGAAGTCGGTCGATCACATCGTCACCCTCTGCACGGAGATGCACATCCCCGCGCTCACCCTTTACTCCTTCTCTGACGAAAACTGGAACCGGCCGCGTACCGAGATCAACGCACTCATGAAAATCCTCGACACGTACCTGCACAAGGAACTGGAGCGGATGAAGCGCGAGAACATCCGGTTCAACACCATCGGCCGTGTGTACGAACTGCCCGCCGACATCCAGAACCTCATCCAGCACGCAAAGGACTATACGGCGGACAACGACGGACTGGTGCTGACCCTCGCCTTGAGTTACGGCGGGCGGCAGGAAATCCTCGATGCGGTGCGCAGGATCGTCAAGCAGGTGCAGGAAGGCAAACTGCGTTACGAGGACATTGACTTCCCCGTGCTGGAAGCGAGCCTAGCGACACACGGCCTGCCGGAACCCGACCTGCTCATCCGCACCAGCGGCGAGTTGCGCATCAGCAACTTCCTCCTTTACCAGATCGCGTACACGGAATTGCACTACACCGACGTCCTGTGGCCGGAGTTCCGCGAAGACGACCTGCTGAAGGCCATCATCGATTTCCAGAGACGCGAACGCCGCTTCGGCATGATCGGCGACCAGATCGTCCAGGCCTAGCTGGCCCGCGGCCGGTGGCACGTTCCCAATGCGTGAGTCTGGAATCAACCAAGGCCTGCACGCGAACGACGGATGGCTTTCCCGATCAGGAAACGGGTTTGCACGGGTTACTCGCCAAAGTTAATTTGACGTTCCAACTTTTCATGAAAGTCACCGAACCATGAAACGCATCCTGAGCGCACTCGTATTGATCCCCGTCGTGCTGGGCATCGTGCAGTACGGATCGCTGGAACTGTTTTCCATCCTGGTGCTGGGTGCGGTGGTGGCCGGGTGGTTCGAATACTCGCGCATGCTGAACGCCATGGGAACACCCGGCTTCCCCAAACTGGGCCTGGCGCTGTGCGTGCTTCTCACCCTGTGTTTTTACATCAATGGGTTTTACCTGATCTGGCTGGCGGCGGCGCCGATGGTCCTGCTTCTACAGGCGCTCACGCAGGGTCCCATCCTGAAAAACAATCTGGACCAAACGGGCTACACCTTTCTCGGCATCGGCTATGTCGCGGGTTTGATGAGCTTTTTCATTCTGATCCGGGAGCTGGAGCCGGGACATTTCATGATCTACTTCCTGTTCCTGGTGATCTGGGGAAGCGACACCGCCGCCTACTACGTCGGCCGAAGCATTGGAAAAACCCGGCTTGCGCCGGAAATCAGTCCCGGAAAAACCATCGAAGGGAGCCTGGGAGGGCTGCTTGGAGGATTGCTCGGCGGCCTCATCGCGAAGTACGGGTTCTGGCACGAGTTGGCTTTAAACCATTGTTTGATTATGGCGTTATTTTGCGGTATCATCGGGCAATTCGGAGATCTCGTGGAATCGATGTTCAAACGCGCCGCGGGCGTGAAGGATTCGGGCGCGCTGATTCCCGGACACGGAGGGGTATTGGACCGGCTGGACAGTCTGATGTTCGCCGGACCGGCATTCTATTGCTACGAAATCCTGATACGCAATCCTCTCCCCGTTTGACCGTTTATTTTTTCAAAGCGAGTGGCTCACGTTTCGTCCTGCCGTTCGGCTCCACGTTGTTTATCAGGGGTTGTTGAATGAAAAAAATTTCTATACTGGGATCGACGGGTTCCATCGGCGTCAACACACTGGATGTCATTGAACGCAACCCGGACCGGTTCCAGGTCATCGCGCTTGCGGCCTGCAGCAACGTGGATGTGATCGCCGAGCAGGCACGCAAGTTCCGGCCGAAGCTGGTTTCGCTGTTCGACACCGGCAAAGTGGAAGCCCTCAGGAAAAAACTCAAGGGACTCAACATCGAAGTGGTTGAAGGACAGGCGGGCTCCATCCAGGCCGCCACCCTGCCTGAAGTGGACATGGTGGTCTCCGGCATGGTGGGTTGTGCGGGACTCGTGCCCACCTACAGCGCGCTCAAGGCGGGCAAGGCACTGGCTCTCGCCAACAAGGAAACGCTGGTGGTGGCGGGCAAGCTGATGATTGAAGCGGCGGAAGAACACGGCTGCCCCATCGTTCCCGTGGACAGCGAACACAGCGCCATCTTCCAGGCGCTGAACGGCGAACAATCCGATCGCATCAAACGCATCATCCTCACCGCGTCCGGCGGGCCGTTCCGTACCTTCACCTGCGAACAGCTCGAGCACGTCACGCGCGAACAGGCGTTGAAACACCCGAACTGGGACATGGGCGCGAAGATCACCATCGATTCGTCGACCATGATGAACAAGGGGCTCGAATACATCGAAGCCAAGTGGCTGTTCGGGCTGGAGACGCAGGTGGACATTCTCGTCCACGCGCAGAGCATCATCCATTCACTCATCGAATTCGTGGACACGTCGGTGATGGCGCAACTCGGCATGCCGGACATGCGCGTTCCCATCTCGTATGCGTTGTCGTACCCGGACCGCATCGAATGCGACCTCCCGTCGCTGGACCTCGCGCAGTTGGGCACGCTGACGTTCGAGCCTCCGGACTTCCAGCGCTTTCCCTGCCTGCAACTGGCGCACGACGCGCTCGACATCGGACAGACCATGCCCGCCGTGCTGAACGCGGCCAACGAAATCGCCGTGCAGGCGTTCCTCGACGAACTCATTCCGTTCAAGGACATCCCGGAAATCATCCGGATGGCGCTCAACAACCACAAGCCGACAGCGGTGAACGACATCGAAGATGTCCTGGAAGCGGACCGCTGGGCGCGCGAAGAAACCCGCAAGCTGGTCACCGTAACCCACTGAACTACGTGAACGCCGCACCCGCCTCACCGATCCAAACCAACGTAAAACCGATTTCCCCCAACCCACTCGCTACTTGCGGAGGTTTTTGTGTTTCGCATCGGTAACGGTTACGACGTGCACCGCCTGGTGGAAGGCCGCAAGCTGATCCTGGGCGGCGTCGAGATTCCACACACGCTCGGCCTCGACGGCCATTCGGATGCCGACGCGCTTCTGCACGCGTTGTGCGATGCGCTTCTGGGCGCGTGCGGGCTCGGCGACCTGGGCCATCACTTCCCCGACACCGACGACCAGTACAAGGGGATCTCCAGCCTGGTCCTGCTGGAAAAGGTGAACGCTTCGCTTCGCGAAAAAGGGTTCATCGTGGTCAACACCGACGCCACCATCGTCGCGCAGAAACCCAAACTCGCACCCCACATCGACCAGATGCGAAAGAACATCGCGGACACGCTGGGCATCAACCTCTCGCAGGTGAACGTGAAAGCCACCACCACGGAAAAACTCGGCTTCGCCGGCCGCGAGGAAGGCCTCGCCGCTTACGCCGTCGCACTCATCGAGTCGCGCTGACCCTTCCGGCCTGCCTCCCCTTTTAAACATCCTGAATTCAGCTGTTTTCAGAATACCGCCCGATCGGGCCTTTCAATTTTCACTCTCCTTTTTCCTTTCCAGTTTTTTAGCATCGCGGATACGCCAAAACACAAAGACAGAAGATTGGAAATTTGGTATAACGAGTTATTCCTTTTCGGGGAAATTGCCTTTACATTAAAGAGAAGGGTGGATGGCCCACGGGCCCGGCAGTGTGCCGGCGCAGGGTAGAAAACCGGAGGGGAACCGGGATGGGAACGGACCGTGGCTTCGTTCCGCAAACGATTTTTCAGGGGAGAGGGAACATGAACGTGAAACGCATTTCTGTTTTGATCGCGCTGTCGGGATTGTTGATGATGCTGTCGTCGTGCAGTCTGTACACACCGTTGTCGCAGCCTTCAAGCTCCGCATTGCAGTTGAAGATGGACAAGCAGGATTACACCCTCCTCGGGGTGGGCATGGGAACCGCGTGTTCCAATTTCTTCTTCGGGTTTCCGTCCGGCGAGCAGACTTACCAGAAGGCGGTGAACCAGGCCGTGCAGTCTCGCAATGGCGACCTGTTGATCCAGACCTCGGCCGACCTGGAACAGAACTATTTTCCGCTTCCGTTCTTTTATTTCTGGAGCCAGTCCTGCGTGACCGTGCAGGGCCTGGTGGTCAAGCTCAACGCGTGATTGTCGACTCCGGTTGTTACCCGGAAATATGAACCGTTCACAAGGTACAGGATCATGACTGGCAACGTTTGGAAACGCATGCAATCGACTTTCATTTTGGGCATCGCCGTCGCCCTGCTGGCGGGCGGCTGTGCGGCGTCGTTCAAAGCGACATCCCTGAAGGAAAACTACTCGCTGCCCCCGGACAAGCTGGCGGAAATCCTGGAACACCACCTGAACGACCGGCAGTACACCTTCACCAAAAAGGCGCTCGAGAGCGGGGACGTCGTTTATGAAATCGAGACCACCGGCGACCTGGCGGGGAACTCCGTCGGCTGGGTGGGCGTGGCTTCGAACACCGACATCACGCTGACCCTCTCCGGCAAGAACGGCAACCGCTCCTACGTTTCCATGACCGCCGAGAAGAGCAATCCCATGATCGAGGGCGAGCCGTACCTCGAAGCGAAGGCGTTGCTGGAAGACCTGCGGGTGCGCGTGAAAGAGGAGTACGGCAACGGCACCGTGGTCGTGCAGGCACCGGCTTCTTCCAACGGCGGCAAGATGAAGATCAAGATTTCGTTTCCGCCGTTCGACTTCAAGACCGAGGACGACCACGTTCTGTTGTCGGGAAGCATCGAGGCCAACGCCGAGATCAGGGACATGCAGATTCTGCTGAACGGCGAGAAACTGCCGCAGACGCGCGACCTGTCCATCGTGCAGGGCACCCGGGGCAGTGCGTTTTCGCGCAACGTGGAGTTGAAGGAAGGCAAGAACATCATCGTCATCAACGCCGTCGATGAATCCGGCCAGGTGAAACAGCACGTCATGCACGTCACCCGCACCGCGCCGGGCCAGGCGCCGGCGGAGTTGTCGGCGGACTTCAAAGGCCAGCGCTGGGCGGTGGTGGTGGGCGTGTCGCGCTACGAGCATTCGCAGAAGGGCATCCCCAACCTGCGCTACGCCGACGCCGACGCGCGCATGTTCTATGAATTCCTGAAATCACCGCAGGGCGGCGGGTTTGCCGACGACCACATCATCTTCCTCGAAAACGAAAACGCGACGCTGGCGGAGCTGAAGCGGTCGCTGTTCGATTTCCTCGGCAAGGCCATCCGCGAGGACCTCGTGGTGGTGTACTTCGCCGGGCACGGCGCGCCGGATCCGCTCAACCCGAGCAACCTGTTCCTGCTGACGCACGACACCGATCCCGAACAGATGCGCTCGACGGCGTTCCCCATGTGGGACCTGCAAACGGCACTGTCGCGCTTCATCCCCTCCGAGCGCGTGGTGGTGCTGGTCGACGCCTGTCACAGCGCCGGCGTCGGTGACGAGATTTCCACCCGCAACATCGGCGACGAGAACGTCATCAACCGTTACCTGCTGGAGTTGAGCAAGGCGGGCAAGGGCCGCGCCATCTTCACCGCGTCGGAGTCCGGCGAGTTGTCGCATGAGTCGCCGGAATGGGGCGGCGGGCATGGCGCCTTCACCTGGTTCATGCTGGAAGGGCTGAAGGGTCCGGCCGATTCCGACGGCGACGGCATCGTGTCGCTGGGTGAGATGATCGACTACACCTCCGAGCAGGTGCGCCGCGCAACCAAGAGCGGCCAGCACCCGGACACCTCCGGCCGCTTCGACCGCAACCTGCCGATGGCAGTCCTCAACACCAATTCCTGACACCCCGGGTAGTTAACGGGCGGGTTGAGCAGGTCGGTGGAACCACAGAGACGCACGGAACAATACAGACAGCCCCCGACAACGGGGGCTTTTTTTGTTCCCCCCTTGTAAAGGGGGCCAGGGGGCTTTCTCCGCCAACATCCTGAGCGTCAGCGAAGGATCTCGATGAGTCTCCCGGACCTCATCCGACCCGGCAATGTAGGATTCCGCTGGATACACCCCCGCCCGGCCGTGTGCTAATCTGTGTGCAACGACGGTTTCTCAATTCATGTGCAACCGGAAATGGAGTCAATGCCTGGAACGCGCCCATGGACCAGCCTTCGCCCGGTGAGCATCAGCCCGTTTCCCCTCCTCGTAGAGGAGCTGTGCCTTCAAAAAAGTCCAAACCCATCAGGCTGTACACCATCGGCTTCACCAAAAAGAGCGCGGAGGATTTTTTCGCGCGGCTGAAGAAAGCGGGCGTGAAGAAGATCATCGACGTACGGTTGAACAACGAATCGCAGATCGCCGGCTTCGCCAAGAAGCAGGACCTGCCGTTCTTTTTAAAGAAGATCGGCGGCATCGACTACGAACACCGCCCCGACCTGGCGCCGACGCAAACGCTCATCGACGAGTACCGGAAAGAAAAGAAGGGCGTGGAGAATTTCAAAAAGAAATATCTGAAGCTGGTGAAACAGCGGAAGGTGGAAAAGGCGCTCGACCCGAAAGACCTCGACGGCGCGTGCTTTCTGTGTTCCGAGGACAAAGCCCCCGACTGCCACCGCTCCTTCCTCACCCAGTACCTCACCCAAACCTGCCCCACCCCCATCGATGTCGAGGATTTGTAGCAGGCCGCCGCCTGTTCAAACAATCGATTCATTATTCGGCTCAAAATGAGCCGTAAATTGAGCCGATTCAGCCTTCTATGCGGTCATCTGGGGAAAGAAAGCGGCAACCAGAGCATCCGCCCAGAATGCTTGAGGTTGAGGGTGTGGTAGGTCTATAAAAATAAGGAAAATTATTCTGATGGTTTTCCATCAGGAGTAAGTCCAAGCTTTTTCATAAACCATTCTAAAGCGGGGTTTGGGTGCATTGCTTCATTTACACTGGTTTCCATACGATCAGCTGGGTTAAACATCAATTCGTAATACGTGGAAGCTGCAATCTCATCTTTGTAGGGTTCTGCTTGTTTCTGAAATCCTTCAACTGAAACGGCTATAGAATATTTATAAGCATAATGCTCTTTTAAGCGAAACAGTTGAGCATGGCGTGCAGCAGCAAACTTTGTTAACCAAGCGGCAGGAATTAATAATAGGGCTCTTAGTAAGATTTCTCCAAAGTAATTTAGAGATTCTTTTGATTGCCCTGTATTGGTATTAAGAGGCTTGGAACCGAGAAATATTTCAAAAAATATGTCGGGAATAAGAAAAGACATTAGGGGAAGGGCTGATAAAAACAAAATTCCAATAGACCAGTAAAAACCACGTTGTGCTTTTTCCAACTTTTCATTCAAATCATCTCTAATTGCTCCAAAAGAGCTCGCTAGACCCGCCACAGTAGCGCCCTTTAACATGGTTTCTGATTGGTTAATAAGTCGATCAATTTCTTCTTCTTTTTCTTGTAGGGTTTCTATTACCCGTTGTTGCTCAGCTTTGCCTTCCTTAATGTTTTTTTCCTGCTCCTCTTTGTTTCTAGAAAAAGATTTAACTCTCTCATCTAAAGTTTCTTGAAAATGATTAAATTCCGCTTGGTAATTCTCAACAGAAACTTGAAGCTTTTCTGCTTGCTTAGAAATTTCTTCAATTGTTGCTCTTTTCTTTGTTGCTTCTGCCTCATATTCAGAAATTGTTTTACGGGAATTTTCTGATTCCTGTTTAAACTTGTTTATTTGGCCAAGTAAGTCATTTGATGAATTTTTAATGGTGTTTATTGTAGTTTCTTGTTCCTTGATTCTTGCCAAACTATCTTCAATTAAATTCTTCTTTTTATCTAATTCTTTTATCCTTTCTGATATTTGGCTAATAAGGTTAGAAAAATTTAAAAACTCATTGCTCTTTAGGGGAATTGTTAAAGAATAATAAAGGGACAATAGTGAGTCTAAACCATCATTTACTGGCTTAAAAATTCCTTGCAATTGAATTTTTACTTCACCATTTTCACTTTGAATTTGAAAGTTTTCAGTATCTACGCTTTCAATTTTTTTTCCTTTTAGTAATGAAAGATTCTTTTTTAAATTTGCCAAATTGGACCCAACGCTTTGCAAGGTACTATGTATTGTTTTAATTTGATGGGTGGGCAAGAGTATGGAATCGTTTTTTAAATCCAGGCTTTTTATAAGGTTCAAAGAGGCAAAGAATCTTGTATTTAATTCTGAGAGTGAAATATTAATTTGGGGTATTTGGTTTTCAAGTACGATTCTTTCATTGTTTGGTCCAAGCAATCCATCAATTTCGTTAAATATAATGCTCCAATCATTTGATAACTGATCACAGCTATTCAATATTTTCTCTGGGAGATCTTTTTCCATTGATTTATAGCTCAGCCAAAAGATTTAGGTATGTTGAAACATACATTACCAGATTATATTTCCTAGTGATCAATATATTTTTACTTTGCCAGGATTTGAACATTTTTAAGCAGGGGTCAAAGTTTCCCCCTTCCCAAAGCCTTTGTTTTGTGGTAGATTGACCAATTCCGAATGAGGTCCAGTTAGCCACACGCGTCCCGCGTTGTCCTGCCGGGACTGCCGCCGTGTGAACCCCCATCTGCCACACATTTTTGGGAATTTTTCAGTGCGCCGCGAGGATCGGATTGTCATCACAGGAATCGGCCTGACCGCCCCCAACGGCAACTCCCTGCCGGAGTTCCGTCAGAACCTGCTGGAGGGCCGCTCCGGCGTGCAGAAGTTCCAGACCCGCTTCATGGGCGAAGTCCTCGCCGGCGTCTGCAACTTCGACGAACTCCGCTACCAGAAGAAAAAAGAAGTCCGCAGGGGCACGCGCGCCGGGTCCATCGCCGTCTATTGCGCCAACGAGGCGGTCATCGACTCCGGCCTCGATTTCGCCGCGCTGGACAAAAGCCGCATCGGCGTCTATACCGGCACCACGGAGCACGGCAACGTGGAGACGGAAAACGAGGTGCACAACATCAGTCAGTACGACTACGACACCAAGTACTGGTCGCACCACCACAACCCGAGAACGGTCGCCAACAACCCGGCGGGCGAGGTGACGCTGAACATGGGCATTACCGGCCCGCACTACGCCATCGGCGCCGCCTGCGCCGCGGGCAACCTGGGCATCATCCAGGGCGTGCAGATGTTGCGGCTGGGCGAGGTCGATCTGGCCATCGCCGGGGGCGTCTCCGAGAGCATCCACACCTTCGGCATCTTCGCCAGCTTCAAGGCGGAGGGCGCGCTCGCCCACCACGCCGACCCGACGAAAGCCAGCCGGCCGTTCGACAAAAGCCGCAACGGCATCGTCTGTTCCGAGGGCGGCTGCCTGTACACGCTGGAGCGGCTTAGCGACGCCGAACAGCGCGGTGCGAAAATCTACGGCGAGATCGTCGGCTACCACAGCAATTCGGACGCCTACGACTACATCCTGCCCGAGCCGGGCCGCCAGGCGGAGTGCATGCAGGCGGCGCTCAAAAAAGCCGGGCTGGAACCGGGGGACGTGGACATCCTCAACACCCACGCCACGGCGACGCAGTTGGGCGATATCCAGGAGGCCAAGGCCCTGCGCACGGTGTTCCCCGCCGGATCGAAGGTACGCATCAATAATACAAAGAGTTATATCGGCCACACCATGGGCGCGGCAGGGGCTTTGGAGCTCACCGGCAACCTGCCCGCGTTCGACGACGGCGTGGTCCATCCCACCATCAACGTGGACGAGGTGGACCCGGAGTGCGACGTGGCTCCCCTGAAGCTCGTGGCCAACCAGCCGGAGCGGCTGGAACAGGTGGAAATCATTGTCAATAACAGCTTCGGCATGTTCGGCATCAACTCGGTTTTGATTGTCCGAAAATACCAAAAATAGGATTGAAATTTGGGGGCTCATCGCCTACCATCGAAAACTGGAGGAGAGAGGTTAGATGACGAAAGAGGAAGTACGCACCGCCATCCTGAATATCATTGCTGAAATCGCCCCGGACGAGGACCTGAGCACCGTCCAGGACGAGGAGAAGCTCCGCGACCAGTTCGATCTTGATTCGATGGACTTTCTGGACATCGTCATGGAACTGCGCAAGCGCTTCAACCTCGAAGTGCCGGAAGCCGATTACCCCCAGCTGGTCACGATGAAAAGCTGTGTCGAATACCTGTTCCCGCGTCTCAAGGACCGGCACCTGGTAACCTGACACCGCGTTGTCCATCCGTACCACATCCGATCATCCCGCAACCCCTCCGGGGCCGGGATTTTCTTGTTTTTTAAGCCTGAATCCTTAACAATACGGCATGGTGTACGATGCGCTCATAATCGGCTCCGGGCTCTCCGGCCTGGCCGCGGGCATCCGCTTGGCGATGTTCAACAAGAAGGTGCTGATCGTCGAGAAGCACGTGGAGGTGGGGGGACTCAACTCCTTTTACGTGCGCAAGCAGAGGACGTTCGACGTCGGCCTGCACGCCATGACCAACTACGTGCCGAAGGGCGCGCGCAACGCGCCCTTGAGCAAACTGCTCAAGCAGCTGCGCTTCCGCCACGAGGATTTCCGCCTCTGCCCGCAGCACCAGTCCGAGATCCGCTTTCCCGGGCACGCGCTCCGCTTCACCAACGACTTTTCCGTGCTGGAGGCCGAAGTCGCGCGCGCCTTTCCGGCGCAGATCGACGGCTTCCGCCGCCTCGTCGCCCAAATCCGCGATTACGACGAACTCAACCTCAACAACAGCCGCTTCACCCCGGCCCGCGCCGTGGTGCAGGAATGCATCACCGATCCCGTCCTCATCGACATGCTGTTCTGCCCGCTCATGTACTACGGCAGCGCCAGCGAGGGCGACATGGATTTCTACCAGTTCGTCATCATGTTCAAATCCGTGTTCATGGAAGGCTTCGCAAAGCCCCAGGGTGGCATGCCCTACATCCTGAACCTGCTGGTGGACAAGTACAAAACGCTGGGCGGCGAACTGCGCATGGGCGCCGGCGTGAAGGCCATCCACGCGCCGGACGGGGCTCTGCAGTCGGTCGAGCTCGAAAACGGCGAGACGGTGCTGGCCGACAAGGTGATCTCGTCGGCGGGTTACATCGAGACGCTCCGCCTGTGTCAACCCTGCCCGGTGGAAGAGGCGAAATGCGAAGAGGGCCGCATGTCGTTCATGGAGTGCCTGTTCGTGCTCGACCGCCAGCCGAAGGAGCTGGGATACGACAAGAGCATCGTGTTCTTCTCCACCCGGCCGCGCTTCGACTACCGCGTGCCTGCCGAGGCGGTGGACGTGACCAGCGGCGTGCTGTGCGCCCCCAACAATTTCGAGTACCCCGAGCCCGGCGAGGGCATGCTGAGGCTCACCAACCAGGCCAATTACGGCATGTGGAACGACATGGTCCGCGCCGATTACCGCGCCGCCAAGAAAGAATGGCGCGAGCGCGCGATCGAGGAAATCCTTCAATTTTTCCCCGATTTCCGGCATAATGTCGTGTTCACGGACGCGTTTACACCCAAGACCATCTTCAAATACACCGGACACCTCAACGGCGCGGTGTACGGTGCCCCCCACAAGATCAAGGACGGGCGCACGCCCATCCGCAACGTCTTTATTTGCGGGACAGATCAGGGTTTTTTGGGTATCATTGGGGCGACCTTGAGCGGCATTTCCATGGCCAATCTGCACGTACTGCAGGCCGAAAACAAACCGGAATACGGGAGAATTTGATGGCAAAGGACTGGTTGAAAGGGGTGAAGTCGGCCTACGACACGGTCATTATAGGAAGCGGACTGGCGGGGCTCACCGCCGCCAACATGCTGGCCCGGTTCGGGCACCGGGTGCTGGTGCTGGAGCACCACTACAACCTGGGAGGGCTGGCCACCTGGTTCAAACGGAAGGGCGGCCACATCATGGACATCTCCCTCCACGGCTTCCCCATCGGCATGATCAAGACCTGCCGCAAATACTGGTCGAAAGAAATCGCCGACTCCATCATCCGCCTGCGCAACATCCGCTTCGACAACCCTCAGTTCGCCTTCGGCACCACCTTCGACAAGGATGACTTCACCGACCTGATGCGCGAACGCTTCGGCATCCTCAAGGAAACCATCGACGAATTTTTTGAGACCGTTCGGGCGATGAATTTCTACGACGACGTGAAGATGACCACGCGCGAACTGTTCGAAAAGTTCTTTCCCGGCCGGACCGACGTGCACCGCCTGCTGATGGAACCGATCACCTACGCCAACGGGTCCACGCTGGACGACCCCGCCATCACTTACGGCATTGTGTTCTCCAACTTCATGGACAAGGGCGTCTACACCTTTCAGGGCGGCACGAATGAGCTGATCCGCAAAATGAAAAAGGAACTGCAAAAAAACGGCGTGGACATCCGCACCCACTGCCTCGTCGAAAAAGTGCTGGTGGAGGACAAGCAGGTGACCGGCGTGCGCGTGAACGGACGCGAGATCCCCGCCAAGGCGGTGCTTTCCAACAGCAACATCCTGAACACCATCGAAAAGCTGACCGGCAAAGAGCATTTTTCCGAGGAGTTCATCCAGGAAGTGCGCGACGTGCGCCTCAACGACAGCAGTTGCCAGGTGTACATCGGCATCAAAAAGGGCGAGAAGATCGACAACGTGGGCGACCTGCTGTTCACTTCGCAGAAAGAGGAGTTCGATTCCGAGGAACTGCTCGACTTCCACACCACCAGCCGCACGTTTTCGTTTTACTACCCGGAGATCCGCCCCGGCCACAACCAGTACTCCATTGTCGCCTCGACCAACGCCCGCTACAAGGACTGGGCATACCTGAGTGAAGAGGAATACCAGGCGAAAAAGGACGAGTTGATCGAACGCACGCTGGAGGCCCTGGAGCGTTACGTGCCCGGCGTGCGGAAGAAGATCGACCACGTGGAAGCGTCCACGCCGAAAACGTTCAAGCGCTACACCACGCATCCCGGCGGCGTGTCGTTCGGCACCAAGTTCGAGGGATTGAAAGTCAGTCGCGAACTGCCCAACCAGATCGCCGGGCTGTTTCACGCGGGATCGGTGGGCATCATCATGTCCGGCTGGCTGGGCGCCGCCAACTACGGCGTCATCGTCGCCAACGAGGTGGACAAGTTCGTTTCGTCCCTCAGCAAGGCGAAACTCGAAACAGTCAACGCCTGACAGTCGGGCCTCCGGCAGACGTGGCACAAAGCCGGCGTACCCTCTCTCCAACCGACTCCATGCAATTCGATTTCACAGACCAGACGGTGATCGTGACCGGCGGCACCCGTGGTATCGGGCGCGGCATCGGCGAAGCTTTCCTGAAAGCCGGGGCCACCGTCGTCGCAACCTACCTGTCCAACCGGGACGCCGCCGAACAGTTCCAGAAAGACCATGCCGATGCGGGGGACCGCCTGCACGTCATGCAGTGCGACGTCACCAACCTGGAAAACGTCGAGGCGTTTTACAAATACGTGACGGAGACGCTCGGCACGTTTCATGTGCTGGTCAACAATTCCGGCATCCGCCGCGACGCCATCGTCGGCATGATGACCGAGGAGGACTGGCGCGACGTGGTGGACACCAACCTCACCGGCACCTTCACCATGAGCAAGCTCGCGGTGCAGAACCTGTCGCGCAAACGCTACGGGCGCATCATCAACATCACCTCGCCCATCGGCAAGTTCGGGTTCGCCGGGCAGGCCAACTACGCCGCCACCAAGGCCGGGCAGGTGGCCTTCACCAAATCGCTGTCAAAGGAAGTGGCCAGCCGCAAAATCACCGTCAACTGTGTGTCGCCGGGGTTCATCGACACCGATTTCATCGCCGACCTGCCGGACGAACAGAAACAGCAGTACCTCGAACAGGTGCCGCTGAAGCGGTTCGGCACCGTGGAGGACGTCGCGCACTGCGTGCTGTTCCTCGCCAGCCGCGACGCCGCTTACATCACCGGCGCCGTGCTCGAAGTGACCGGCGGATTGTAACCGGGCCACGCCCGGAGGAAACGTGGCCCACTGCAGCCAGTTGCTTGTGGTCAACGCGCCGCGAGCGAACGAGGGTGTGTGGGAGGCCGATGCGCACCCCCTTCTCCGAAGAGGGTTGGGGGCTTTTTCCTTAAGTTGTTTTTCTGAGGAGCGGAACGCGACGAAGGATCAATTTGAGTGGAAAATTTATGAACGACGAAATCTTAAACACCATCCCGCACCGGCCACCGTTCCTGTTCGTCGATGAAATCGTCGAGCAGACGGACACCCGCATCCATACACGCAAGACCATAAACGCCGACGAGCCGTTCTTCAAAGGCCATTACCCGGACTTTCCCATCATGCCGGGCGTGCTCATCTGCGAATGCGTGTTCCAGGCGGGGGCGTTGTTGATGGCCAAAAAACTGGGCACCGAGGAAGGCAAGGTGCCGGTGCTGACGCGCATCCAGAACGTGAAATTCAAGCAGCCCGTATATCCCGACAGCGTGCTCGACATCCGTGTCGAGTACGGCGAGAGTGTCGGCCCGGCGCATTACATGAAAGGCAAGGCCGAAGTGAACGGGAAGACCGCGGTGTCGGTCGAGTTCACCGCCATGCTCATGGAGGAACAGCGGTGAGTTTCCTCAACCTCGAAGGCAAGAGCATCCTCGTCACCGGCGTCGCCAACAAGAAGAGCGTCGCCTGCCACATCGGCAAAACGCTGGAGGCTGAGGGCGCGAAAGTTATTTACAGCGTGCGCTCGGAGGACCGCAAAGCCAGTTTAAAAAAACTGCTCGACCCGGCACCGATGTTCGTCTGCGATGTGGAGGACGAGGCGCAGATCGACCGCCTGCGCGACGACGTTTCCAGAACAACGGACACCTTGCACGGCCTCGTGCATTCCATCGCCTTCGCCAATTTTGAAGATGGACTCAAACCGTTTCACGAAACGGCGAAGCGCGATTTTCTGCAGTGCGTGGACATTTCCTGCTACTCACTCATCCGCCTGTCGAACGCGTTCAAGGATTTGTTCGCAAAAGACGCGTCGGTGGTGACGGTGGGCATCTCCACCACGCGCATGGCGGCGGAAAACTACGGCTACATGGGACCCGCCAAGGCGGCGCTCGATTCCTCGCTCGCCTTCCTCGCCAAGTCGTTCAGCGCGTTCTCTAAGGTGCGGTTCAATTCGGTGAACGCGGGCCTGCTCAAGACTTCCGCTTCGGCGGGCATCCCGGGCTACCTCGACTCGTACATGCACGCCGAGCAGTTGACGCTCCGCAAGAAAGCGTTGCAGACGCAGGAAGTTGCGAACGCCGCCGTGTTTCTGCTCAGCGAACGGGCCAGCGGCATCAACGCGCAGGGCATCGTGCTCGACGCCGGCATGAGCATCAACTACTTCGACAAGGACATCGTCCGCCGCGCCCAAAGGCCTGACCCGGAATAACCGGACGCCTTTCCTGGAAATTCACCCGCCTTTCTTCCCGGCAATCTTCTCTCATTGAAGACAGTCGAATCCCCCTCAATCGAAAGCCCCCACATTTCCTGAACCAAAGTGGCGTTCCGGGGTTTTTATTTTCGGGCAGGGGCCTATATTTAATAATAGAGCATCCTCGATAAAAACTTTGAGGCGGGACGGGTCATGGATATCGCAAGCCAGGAACTTCTTGAAGTGTCAACGGAATTGGAAGAGAAAGTGCAGGAGTTGTACCGCAACCTCGCCGGGCGTATTGATGACCCGGTGGTTAAGAATTATTTATTGCTGATGGCCCGGGATGAAGCTCATCATGAAAAGCATTTTGAAGACATGCTGGGCACAGAGGAAAGTCGGCATTGCGCCTGGAACCACAGCCCCAAGTTGCGCGAACTGATCGACACGCAGATTCAAAAAAAACTGTTTCCAATGGTGGGCCACATGCTCGATCGCATGCACGATTCCGTGGATATCCCAAAAGCACTGGAGGTCTGTCTGAAATGCGAGGAGATGTCCGTCGAATTCTATGGACTGATGCGGGCAAGTTGTGAGGATGTGGAAACCAAGTCGGTTTTGATTGAGCTGGAAAGCGAAGAGAAGTCGCACCGCGACTTCATCCGGGCCCTGCTTCAGCACTGGGAAGAAAGGTTTGGTTGAAACGATGATACCAGTCGGCCGTCTCCTGTCTCTTTAAAACAGTTTGGCCTGCCGGTCGGAGGGATCGCGGAAGTAGTCGGTGGCCAGTTTCGGTCCGCCTGCCGCAAACCCCGCCTGTTTGCGAGCAAGCGAAAACATCTGTTTGATCTGCTCCGCGTACACACCTTCCCCTTTCATGCGTGCGCCGAAGCGAGTCTCGTTCAACTCCCCGCCCCGCACCTCGCGGATGCGGTTCAACACTTTTCCCGCCTGCGTCGGCACGTGTGTCTCCAGCCATTCGCGGAACAAGTCTTTCAATCCATACGGCAGGCGCAACACCTGGTATCCCGCAAACTGCGCGCCCGCGTCTTTCGCCGCCTTGAGCAAGGCGGGGATTTCATGGTCCGTGAGACCGGGAATGATGGGTGCCGCAAGCACACCAACGGGCACGCCCGCCTCGGTCAACGCACGCACGGCATCGAGCCGCTTCTCCGGCGTCGAGGCACGCGGCTCCAGCTTGCGCGCCAGGTCCGCGTCGAGTGTGGTGATGGAAAGATACACCGCGGCGCAGTTGAACGCTGCAAACTCCGACAAAACGTCGATGTCGCGTGTCACGAGCTCGTTTTTGGTGATGATGGCGATGGGGTTGCGGAAATCGAGCGCCACTTCCAGGCAAGCGCGGGTGAGGCCCAGTTTGCGCTCGACGGGTTGATACGCGTCAGTGACGCCGGAGACGGCGACCACTTGCGGGGTCCAGCTTTTTCTGGAAAGGGCCTGCCGGAACAGTTCCGGCGCGCTTGGCTTGACGAGGATCTTGCTTTCAAAATCGATTCCCGCCGACAGCTCGAAGTACTCATGTGTCGGCCGCGCGTAACAGTAGGCGCACCCGTGCTCGCACCCGCGGTAGGGATTGAGGCTGGTATCGAAAGGAATGTCCGGGCTGTCATTCGACGACAGGATCGACTTCGAGATGTCCTGCCAGAACTCGGTGTCCTTGCCCGGGCCCTGGGGATCGTCCAGCCAGTCCTCGGCCGTGGACCGGTCGAGGGGCTTGAACCGGTTCGCGGGGTTGCTCCCCGCTCCCCGGCCCGTTGCCTGTTTCGCGGACGATCCTTGTTGTGGTTTCATTCCATTCCGTCACGCCCCATCAATGCTTGTGCGTGCCCTTTTCCCAGTATTCCTGGATCATCGCCCAGGCGCGGTGGGTGAGATGGCACTTCTTGCACCCTTCCTTGCCGATGATACCGACGTTTTTCCAGAACTCGCCGGGATTCGGCTTGTCCTGCATCAACGTGTCGCGCATGTCGTCGAAGGCCTTGTTGACCTCGTCGCCGACAAAGAACTGTTTCACCGCGTCGGTGGTGTGGCACTTCGAGCAGGTGGATTTCAATTCCATGAAACGCTGTTTGAATCCACGCACCGCCTTGGCCGAGCGATCGTACTGCCCCTCTTTGAAGTTGGTGGTGACGGCATTGAACGAGCCGGAAATCTTGTGCATGAACTTGCCATAGGGCAGCTCTTCCTCGGTGACCGGATCGGTGATCTTTATTTTATCCACGTGCGGCCAGTGGAAATGCGCCCATACGGAGACGTAGTTGTCCGCGTGGCACTTGCCGCAGGTCTTGGCGACCCCGCCGGAGGCCTCGCCGATTTTTTTGGCATCGCGGGTCGTGACCGCCTGGGCAAAATTGTGCGCCGCCTTGAGGTCGAAATACTCCTCCCACTCCGGCACCAGCTTCGACGTTTCCTCGTAGGCTTTTACGAAATCGGCCGCACGCTGTTCCGCGTTTTCCCAATCCTGCTCCGCTATGTTGGTGAACACCCCGCCGAAATTTCCGGACAGGGCGTGCATCTGCTGGATCCACTTCGGTTCCTTGGATTGAGGCGGGTAGAGTTTTTTGAGGGAGTCCGGCGGCGGTTTCACCACCAGGTCCTTGGCCAGAACGGGCGTAGCCGCCCACAACAGCAGTGCAACGAAAACAAAGGCGGGGAATTGGAAAATACGGATCATGAAGCCCTCCCGGTTTGGGGTGATCGTAAAATACGATTGAGACTTCCATTATACCTAAACCGAACCGAGGGAAAGCAAGGGCTTATCTTGAGAAATGCACGCGTTTCACGTCGGTTTTTTCCTTGGACCAGGCGGGCGTGTACTGGATGAGAAGCTCGGCGCGGTGCACGTCATTTCCCGCCAAGTAGCGGTATTGCACGGGTTTTCTGTAAGGCAGGGCGGTTTCCTGTTGCGGCGCGAGGATTTCCTTGTACTCGTCGATGGCCTTCCCCGCTTCGTCAAAAAAAGTGGTGTACAGGTACATGCGCGGATCGCCGTTGTCCGCCGTCGGCACCCAGTGCGGCACGTTGAGGTTGGTGAGTTCCAGTTCGAACACGCGCTTGCCGAACGAACCGGTGACCGCAATCTCCACCTCGGTGATTTCCCGTTTTGGAAAACTGTGATCGGCGACTTCGCGTTTGGCGTGCAGCAGGCTTTTCGGAAAGCTTTGGGTGAGGCGCGCCAGTTTGCGCTGCATGTGGCAGGACTGGCAGGTTTTGTCCGATCCCGTCGCCTGCCACTGCTTGTAGGTTTTTTCATGACACGATGAGCAAAACTTCGCGGTCCGGTAGGCATCGTCCTGTTTCGTCGGATGCGGCGGCGACAGGATGTCGTAAGGCCCATGCATGGCGTCTTCCTTCACATGACAGGGCACGCAATAGATGCCATCGTCACGGTGCTTGAGGCGCGGTTGCGGTTTTTCTCCGGGGAACACGGTGATCGGGATGTGGCAGTTGAGGCATTTTTCCTTGGAGTGGTTCTCCGACGCCTTGACGTAACCCTCGCTCACCCACGCCACCGAGTGACGGCTTTTCTTCCACGCTTCGAAAATATCTTTATGGCAATCGGCACACCGCTTCGCTTTGGGGTATTTCAACAGGTCCGGTTCGCGCACTTTCTGGATGAGGGTATCGGGTATGAGGCCGGGGGTGATGTTGACGACGAAGTACACCGAGCACAGGGCGGCGAATCCCAGGGCCCCGACGGCCAAAGCCCAGCGAAGCAGGCGGTAACGATCCATCGTACGCCTCCAATGGGTGAAGAGATGGAGAAAGGGAAACGGTTTCCGGTTAGAACTGTTGCAGGAACCGCAGGTCGTTTTCGAAGAACAGGCGGATGTCGTTGATGCCGTATTTGAGCATGGCGATGCGTTCCATACCGAGTCCGAAGGCGAAGCCCGTCCACTTTTCCGGATCGTAATCGACGAAGCCGAACACCGCCGGGTCCACCATGCCGCACCCGAGGATCTCGATCCATCCCGTGCGCGAGCAGACGCGGCAGCCGTCGCCGCCGCAGATGACGCACTGGATGTCCACTTCCGCACTGGGAGAGGTGAACGGGAAAAAACTGGGGCGGAAGCGCACGCCGGTATCCGGACCGAACACCTGGTGCACAAACAGGTTCATGACGCCCTTGAGATCGCTGAACGACACGCCCTCGTCCACCATCAATCCCTCGATCTGGTGGAACATCGGCGTGTGCGAGATGTCGGAATCGCAACGGTACACCTTGCCCGGCGCGATGATGCGCACCGGCGGTTGCTGTTTTTCCATGACGTGGATCTGCACCGGCGAGGTGTGGGTGCGCAGAACGCGATCGCCGATATAGAAGGTGTCCTGCATGTCGCGCGCCGGATGATCTTGCGGAATATTGAGCGCTTCGAAATTGTAGTAGTCGGATTCGATCTCCGGCCCTTCGGCCACGTCGAAACCGAGGCTGACAAAGACGCGGGTGATTTCTTCCATCACCTGCATGACGGGATGGAGCGTGCCGATGGGTTCGCGCCGGCCGGGCAGGGTGGTGTCGAACGTACCGGATTTTTTGCCGCCTCCGGACTGTTCGAGTTCTCCGGATTTTTCCTGGATGCGTTCTTCGACGTGGGTTTTGAGGTCGTTGATGTGTTTGCCGACGGCACGTTTTTCTTCCGGCGGAAGGCCGCGCAGGTCTTTCAGGATGACGGTGACGTGCCCCTTCTTTCCAAGGTAGCGCGTGCGCAGGTCCTTGAGGTCGGCGGAAGTGGAGGCGGAGGCCAAGGCTTCTTCGAATTCCCGGCGGTGGTTGTCAATCTGATCGATCATACCAGGCAAGGTCTGGGGAAAACTGGCCCGGCTGGGCCGGGGGCAAACAGGTTGTATTCCGATTGCACTGGGAAACCGAAACCCGCCCTTGGAACATCAGCCAGTTTCGTCTGGCCGCAGGCCGGTCAATTCAGATTGGAGCGGGCGGTTTCGAGCAGTGCCTTGAAGGATTTTTCGTTGTGGATCGCCATGTCGGACAGCACCTTGCGGTCCAGGTCGATGTTGGCTTTCTTCAGGCCGTGCATGAACTGGCTGTAGGTCAGTCCTTCGGCGCGGGCGGCGGCATTGATGCGTGCGATCCACAGGCGGCGGAAATCACGCTTGCGGGTGCGGCGGTCGCGGTAGGCGTAGCTGAGCGACTTCTCAACCGCCTCGCGGGCCTTGCGGTACGCGGTGCTGCGCACACTGCGGAAGCCTTTTGCCAGCTTCAACACTTTCTTTCGGCGATTACGGGATACAGTTCCGTTTACGGCTCTTGGCATTTTTCAGATTCTCCTGGTGTTCTCCCGGTTCGCTCAATTAGGCAACAGGGCTTTGATGCGCTTGGCGTCGCCGCTGGTCAGGGTGCGGCTGCGGCGCAGGTTGCGTTTTCGTTTAGTGGTTTTGCTGGTCAGGATGTGACTCGTGAACGCGGCGTTCCTGCGGATCTTGCCCGTCCCCGTTTTGCGAAATCGTTTCGCGGCGCTCTTGTTGGTTTTCATCTTCGGCATTGTGCTGACTCCGTTTTCCTTTTCTCTATTCCTGTCACGGTCCGGCGCTCAGGCTTCGGCCGCATCTTCCTTTTTCGTCGGAACTTCCTTTTTCTTTTTCGGCACGAGAATCATCGTCAACGTACGGCCTTCCTGCTTGGAAGCCTGTTCGATATCGGCAAGATCCTCCAGCGTTTCGGCCACGCGTTCCAGCAGGCGCTGCCCGTTTTCGCGGTGAACGATCTCCCGGCCTTTGAAGAAGATCACGATCTTGGCCTTGTCCCCGGCTTCAAGAAAACGCTGGGCGTGCTTGATTTTGAAATTGAAATCGTGCTGGTCGGTATTCGGCCGGAATTTGACTTCCTTGACGTGAATGACCCTTTGGTTTTTCTTCGCTTCGTGCGCCCGTTTGCTTTGCTTGTATTTGTACTTGCCGTAATCCATGATCCGGCAAACGGGGGGGTTGGCGTGAGGCGCGACTTCCACCAGGTCGAGATCGTTTTCCTGCGCCATCGACAGGGCCTCGTGCGTGGGGAACGTTCCCAACTGTTCGCCATCGGCGCCAATCACCGTGACTTCCTTGACACGGATCATGTTGTTGATACGCTGTTTTTTATTAATACAAAGGTCTCCTATTCAATTTCAAATGAAAAAACGCTTTAAAGCACATCGATCGCCTTGGTGTCGATCTCGTGCTTCAACTGTTTCAAGAAATCATCCAATGACAGGGTGTGGGTATCCTGAGAGCGCCGCTTGCGGACGGCCACCTGCCCGGATTGCACTTCCTTGTCGCCTAAAACCAACATATAAGGGGTTTTGGCCATTTGGGCCTCCCTTATCTTGAACCCAATCTTTTCATTTCGCAAGTCTTTTTCCACCCGGATTCCGTTTTCTTCCAGTTTCGCCGCCACCTCTTCGGCATAGGCGTTCTGGCTATCCGTGATGGGCAAAAGTATCACTTGTACCGGGGCCAACCACAGGGGAAACGCCCCCGCGTAATGCTCGATCAGACATCCGAAAAAACGTTCGATGGACCCCATCAGCGCCCTGTGGATCATGATCGGCTGATGGTGCTTGCCGTCCTCGGCGACGTACGACATTTCGAACCGGT
Source organism: Nitrospina sp. P1_D6 (assembly GCF_052156615.1). Lineage (NCBI taxonomy): Bacteria > Pseudomonadati > Nitrospinota > Nitrospinia > Nitrospinales > Nitrospinaceae > Nitrospina > Nitrospina sp. P1_D6. Next base: position 188,938 of record NZ_JBQKUN010000004.1, read on the forward strand.
GCGGCAGGTTGAAATCGACCTGGATGGTGGACACCTGCCAGAACCGGCCGAGGCTGTCCTTGATCTTGATGTCGATCTTGGGTCCGTAAAACACACCTTCGCCGGGGTCCTCCTCGTAGTCGAGGCCGGACTTGTCGAGCGCCTTCTGCAGGGCGTCGGTGGCGGTGGCCCAGTCGTCGTCGGAGCCCACGGATTTCTCCGGCCGGGTGCTGAGGAACACCTTGTACTGGTCGAAGCCGAACGCGCGCAATATGTAGAGCACGAATGCGAGCACGCGTTCGATCTCGGACTCGATCTGGTTGCGCGCGCAGAACAGGTGCGCGTCGTCCTGAGTGAAGCCGCGCACGCGTAAAAGCCCGTGCATGACGCCCGACCGCTCGTAGCGGTACACCGTTCCCAGTTCGGCCCAGCGCAGGGGCAGGTCGCGGTAACTGCGCAGGTGCGACTTGTAAATCTGGATGTGGAACGGGCAGTTCATCGGCTTCAGGATGTATTCCTTGTTCTCGACATCCATCGGCGCGAACATGTTCTCTTTATAGAAATCGAAATGGCCGCTGATCTGCCACAAATCCGACTTTGCCGTGTGCGGCGTGTACACCAGCTCGTAACCGTTCTTGTAATGTTCCTGCCGCCAGAACTCCTCGACGATGTAGCGGATGCGGGATCCCTTCGGATGCCAGAGAATCAGCCCGGGGCCCACGTCCTCCGACATCGAAAACAGGTCGAGCTCCTTGCCCAGCTTGCGATGGTCGCGCCGCTTCGCCTCTTCCAGCCGGTCAAGGTATTCCTTCAGTTCGTCTTTGTTGCGCCAGGCGGTGCCATAGATGCGCTGCAGGACGGGGTTGCGCTCGTCGCCGCGCCAGTAGGCGGCGGAGGTGGACAGCAGTTTGAATGCTTTCAGCCGCTTGGTGTTGTCCACGTGCGGACCGCGGCACAGGTCGGTGAAATCCCCTTGCGAGTAGGCGGAGATGGCGTCGGCTTGGTCGATCGACTCGATGATTTCGACCTTGAAGTCCTCGCCCAGGTCCTTGAAGAACTTGACCGCCTCGTCGCGCGGCATCTCCTGGCGCTGGATGTCGAGACCTTTCTTCGCGATCTCCTTCATGCGCTTTTCGATCTTTTTGAGGTCCTCGGGAACGAACGGCGTCTCGCGGTAAAAATCGTAATAGAACCCGTCCTCGATGACCGGCCCGATGGTGACCTGCGTCTCGGGGAACAGCTCCTTCACCGCCTGCGCCATGAGGTGAGCGCAGCTGTGGCGGATGGTGTCGAGGTCGAATTCCGTTTGCGCCGGTTTGTTCTGGGTTTGTTCGTTCATAAGACGTAAAAAGGCATCATGGGACGATCCGCACATGATGCCCTTTTTTTGCTTAAAAAGACCTTGGAGGATCCTGATATTGAGAAAATAGGCACGGGCGGTTTCGAACCGCCGACCCCTTGCATGTCAAGCAAGTACTCTACCCCTGAGCTACGTGCCTGTAATCACCTAGATTGCTTGAGCTTATTCTATTTTTATTGACCGCTTTGTCAAGCCCAAAGCGGGCGTGGACCGCAGCAATTATGGGTAATGCTTTGTCTCCAGACGATGGTCGGCGGGCCCGGTCCAGATACCAACCGTTTCCTCCCCACGTCGTGGGGCGGGCGTGGCCCGTAGCAATTTGGCTACTGTCCGGCGGCCACGGCGATGATCCGTGGGCGCGAATCTGGATTCATCCAGTTGCGACCGGACTCAGTCCGGCGGGCGTGGCCCGGGGCAATACGGGCAATGCTTTGCCGACCGACGATGGCGGAGGTCCCATGACCGCCTGTTGATTCATGGGAAGCGATTCGCCATAAAAAAACCCGGGCCCCGCAAACGGGACCCGGGCAGGAGGTTTCGACGATTACCGTGTGAGATTCACGGTCTCGGTAAGGAGGTCGTCGGTGGTGGTGATGATGCGGGCGCTCGCCTGGAACGCCTGCTGGGTTTTGATCATGGTGACGAACTCCTGTGCCAGGTCGACGTTGGAAAGCTCCAGCGTGCTTCCCAGCACGGAGCCGAACGCTCCGGTCTGAGGCGCCGCGATGACCGGCTGCCCGGACAGCCCGGATTCCGCGAACAGGTTCTGTCCCACCCGCGTCAGCCCGGTCGGGGCCAGGAAATCAGCCAGACCCAGCTGGAAGAGCGACTCCGACTGGCCGTTGCTGAACAGGCCGTTGATGGTGCCGTCGTTGGCCACGCTGATTCCCGTCAACACGCCGGTCGGAAAACCGTCCTGCACCACCGAGTTGTTGTTGGAGGTGGCGGCGAACCCGGTCACCTTGCCGTTGGTGGCAATGCCAGTCGTGTCGGCGAGGTCCCAGGTGATGTTCTGCGCGGCACCGGGAGGCGACGCCGTGGTGAAGTCGATGGTGACGGTCAGATCCTGAACGTCGCCGCCGAAAAGCACCGTGCCGCCGCTGTCCAGAACGCCGTCCAGTGTCCCGGTATTGTCGAACACCAGCGAACCGCTGTTATTGGCCGTGGCCGCAACCACCGTGCCCTCTCCCGCGGGAACCGATACCGCATAGTCCCACTGGGTATGCGTGGTGGCCGGGAAGGTGGCCGTGGTGTTGGTCGCCTTGGTGAAGGTGATGGAAGCCACCACCTGGTTGCCCACCGAGTTGACCAGCGTGATCGGTGAGGTGAACGTGGTGCCTACCGCGGAGCGTGCGTCGAGGTTCGCTCCCAGCGTGAACTGCGTGCTGGCATTGGGGGCGGACTGCACTCCGGCGAGGTCCACGTTCTCCAGGGTGTTGTTCACGGTACCGCCGGTGACACGGAATCCCTGAAGAATGTTTCCGCCGATGTCCTGCACCACACCGTTGTCATTGATGCGGAACTGCCCGGCGCGGGTGTAAAAATTTCCCTGGCCGTTGTTGACGATGAAAAAGCCCTGGCCGTCGATGGCCATGTCCAGCGAGTTGGTGCTGTTTTCGATCGCGCCCTGGGAAAAATCCTGCAACGATCCTATGAACTGCGTGCCCTGCCCCACCTGCGAGGTCACCGACCCGGAGGTCAGGACGGTGCTGAACAGATCGCCGAACACGCTTTTACTGCTTTTGAATCCAACCGTATTGGTGTTGGAAATGTTGTCGCCGATGACGTTCATGGCCTGCGAATTCGACCGCAAGCCGGAAACACCGGAGAACAGGGAGCCTATGAGTGACATGACATCTCTCCTTATCGATTTTTATTAGAGCGAAACCCTGGAAATTTTATCTGCCGAAATCTTGGTACCGTTCACGATGGCGTAGGTGTCGCCGTCTTCAAACAGGACTTCCGACACCGTTCCCTTGGTGAAGGTGGTGGCCTCCACCGTATTGCCGGCGGGACTGGTCGCCTTCACGCGGAAGGTGTAGTTGCCTTCGGCCACCGGGTTGCCCGAAGCGTCCAATCCATCCCAGACAGCGGTGTTGCCGCCCTTGCCGCCGGAACCCGTGACGGTGCGTACCAGCGAACCGATCGCGTCGAACACCTCAACCGTCACCGTGTCCGCCTGCTCTGCGAGCGAGTAGCTGAGGTTGTGCGTGTCGCCGGATTTGTGGGCGACGGTGTTGCCCTGCACATCCACCTGCTTGCCGATCATGTTGATCATGCTGGAATTGGTGGCGGCCTGTTGCGACTGGATCAGTTTCAGGATGTTGGTGTTGACGTTGGTCATCTGTTCCAGCGCGCTGAACTGCGCCAGCTGGGCGCTGAACTCCTGGCCGTCCATCGGGTCGAGCGGATTCTGGTTGCTGAGCTGGGCGATCATGAGTTTCATGAAATCATCCTTGCCCAGTGTGTTCTTGGCGCTGGTGGGCGCAGTGGATTTGTTCGATTCCGCGTACGGTAAAACACCATCCAACATGGCCAATGCCTCCTAAAGAGTTATGCGAATAAACTGATCGTTTGCGATTCGTTGAAAAACACCGGCCGGGTGAAAGCGACTTCTTCCACCGGTCCGGACGCATCGGGTCCCTGTGCCGGGTCAAACGGCCGGAACGCGTGCACCTGTTCCTGGCGCTGGTGCGATGACTGCCCCTGGTGGTTGCCGCCGACGAGCACGGTGAAGGAATCCACCTTCACGCCCTGACTGTGCATGCTGTCGCGCAGTTGCGTGAGGCTGCCTTCGATGGCCTGCTTGACCGCGTGGTTTTCCGCCACCAGGGTGGCGCGCACCGTTTCGCCGCTGGACGAAACGTTCAGCCGCACGGTGCCCAAAGACGGCGGGTCGAGTTTGATGTGCACCTCGCGCGAATGACCCAGGTTGCGGAACGCCACCTTTTCGATGATCTGTGCGGTCACGGGTTTTTCGACCCCGCCACGGGCGCTGTAGGTCTCCGCCATCATCGGCCGGAATCCCTCCCCGGCTTTGTCGGAAACGGGTGATGTGGACGTGGCGCCAACCGGAGCGGTCTGGTTTGCGGTCTGCGTGGCTTCGCCACCTGTGTTCATACCGTTGACTGCCGTTGCCGTTGCCGCCTGAGCCGATACGGCGGCGGGTTTCGGTGCGGTCGCGTTCGGGTTCAGCGGCTGCATGCCGGGATTCGTCTGTGCCTTGCCTTCGTGCGTCAGGTTGGAAACGGTCTGCGAACCGGATTTATCCCCCATCAGTTCGGCGGGGGTTTTCATCTTCGCGTCGGTGGAACGCGTGTCGAGGTTCAGCCTGGGTTCGCGGGAAGGCGCGGCGGATTCGGTTTGCGTGTCGGGTGTCGGCTGGCCGGCTCCCCTGGATTTGGAAAGGCTCTGCGCCAGCTTGGCAAGCACCATGCGACCATCCACCTTGCTGTCCGAGCCGTTCATGCCGCGCGCATCTTCGAGAATCTTGCGCGCTTCGGTTTCGGTGAGGCCGGCTTTCATCAAGGCGTCGATCACTTTCTTTTCGAGGACGGTAGCGTTGGCCCCGTTGTTCTGCGCAGACTGGACGGCCATGCCATCATCCGGGTTTTCAACCTGGAGGTTCTGCAGGGCCTGCAGCAATCCGTTCAACGCCATCAGGAACGCACCGCCCTGACCGTTTTGATTCATGTCATCGTTCAATGCAGCGATGAGACGGTCGAGCACCCCGGGATCGAGGTCCATCTGCCGGAGCTGTTCGATGAGCATGTCTTTCGACGCCCCGCCGTTTTGACCGGAGATCAGGTTCATCAGTTGAAGGTCCGGATCGGTTTTGAGCTGGTTGAGCAGTTGCATGAGCGCATCGGTGCCCGGCTTGTTAGAATTTTCGGCCGAGTCCAGAAGCGCCTGCGCCTGTGGGGACAAACCCCCGGCGTTCTGCAACAAGGCGAGCAACGCCTGCAGGGAAGTTTCCTGCGGGATGGGACCGGACTGTTTCCCATCTGCCCACTGCGTTTTCGTATTGTCCGAAGCGGTTGTTCTGTATTTGGAGTCGTGGGTACGGGGTTGATGGGTTTTCGCAAAACGGGTTTCTGTTTTCGGTTCGTGAACGAATTCGCGAGTGCGGTTGTGTGATTCGGTACGGGTGTCGTCGAAGCGGCGGTCATGGTGGTGAGCGTCTGAAGAGGAAACATGGTCCTGCCGCACGGTGCGCGTGTCGTTCTGCATGAACTTGTCGAAGTCCGGCGCGCCCGCTTCCTTGCTCCCGGGCTGGAACCCGGATTGCCTGGACTGGGGCCCCGGCCCGATCAGTTGTGCAAGGATGTTTTTGTTTTGAGTGTTCACAATGGTTTCCTCATCACGCTGGCCCAGGGCACAGCTTTTTGGTTCCCCCTTGAAAAGCAAAGGGTGTGCCAAAACGGATAAAACCCGGGAACCTCTTGCCAGGAGCGGGTTTGCGGGGTTGAAGGTGCGGAAACGAAGCCGGCCTGGAGCCGGGCAAATCCTGCCCCGGAGGGAAAATTTTTCCAGCCTGCTCCCGGATCGGGAGGAAACATTTCAATACCAGCCCAAGTGGATTAAGCGAATGTCCGACGTAGAAAAACAGGTCGGAAAAATATTTGGATTGAGGAAGGGATTGTTCTTGAAATCAAAAGCGGGTTCCTTTCATATGAAATTTAATGCATTCAGACGAAAACCCGAAAAGGTATAAAAAAACGACTCGAAGCCATGCTGCCCACACTCACCTCACTGCGCACATTGTTGTTCGGCCTTTTCCTCATTATGCTGGGGAGTGGTCTGCAGGGCACCCTGCTCAGCCTGCGCGCCTCGTTTGAAGGATTTTCCCCCTTCCTCACCGGCTTCATCATGTCCGGGTATTACATCGGTTACCTGGTGGGGTCGCTATGGGTCATCCGCATCACCCACGAAGTCGGGCATATCCGCGTGTTTGCGGCGATGGCCGCCATCGCGTCCGGCACCATCCTCCTTCACATGGTGTTTGTCCATCCTGTTGCCTGGCTGGTGTTCCGGCTGGTGACGGGATTCTGTTTCGTCGGCATCTTCATCACCGTGGAGAGCTGGGTGAACCACTTCACCCGCAACGAGATGCGGGGAAAAATCCTGTCGCTGTACATGGTGATCCAGTTCCTGGGAAGCGGGCTGGGCCAGATGCTTTTGAACGTGGACGACCCGCACGGCTTCATGCTGTTCATCCTGGTGTCGGTGGTCATCTCCATGGCGTCGGTGCCGATCCTGCTGTCCACTGCGACGGTGGCGCCCCAGATCACCAACCCGCCGAAACCCAAACTGGCCAGCCTGTTCAGCCTGGCGCGGCTGGGGCTGGTGGGATCGCTTGCGGTGGGTGTGTCCTCCGGCGCTTTCTGGGGGGTGGGTGCGGTGTACGCATCCAAGCTGGGGCTTTCGGTTTCCAACATCGCGCTTTTCATGGCGGTGGTCATTCTGGGCGGCATGGTGTTCCAATGGCCTCTGGGCTGGCTGGCGGACCGCATGACCCGGCAGAGAGTGATTGCCGTGGTGGCGTTTTCCGCCGCGTTCGTCTCTCTCGCCCTCCTGGTTTTTGAAAACAAAGGCATGAACGTACTGCTGTTTCTGGCCATGTTGTTCGGCGGATTTTCCCTGCCCCTGTATTCCATCCTTTCCGCGTACACCAACGACCACGTTCCGCCGGAGGAGATGATCCAGGCGAGCAGTGGTTTGATGCTGGTGTTCGGGCTGGGGGCCATCCTGGGTCCGATTGCAGGCGGCATCATGCTGGACGTACTGGGCAGTGCGGGGTTCTTCACCATGCAGACCATGGTGTTCGCGGTTCTGGGCAGTTACGCCTTCCGGCTGGAGGTGGTGGCGCCGGAACCGGAAGTGGAAGAAAACGTGCCGACCGTGCCCGTGCCGTCGCGTCCGTCCCCCCTGTCCGCCGTATCGGTGGCGGAAACCATGCAGGAAGCCATCGATCCGGAATTCTCAAGCGACAACGGGCCGGGAGGGGAGGAAACGGAAGTGGGGGCTCCGTCCGGAGCGCGTGCGTTCGAATCGGGTGGGGATAACGGGAATACCGACGCGCCTTCCGCCGGGTCCTCAACGAAGGATGTTTGACAACAGCGCGGCATCCGGAAAATATTCCCTCGGGCACAGGAACCGGAAGATCTGCACGATGTGCCGCGCCGCATCCATCATGTCGTCATTGACCAGGTTCATGCCCCCCACCTTGTCGCGGATGACCACCTCAAAATAAGCCTCGGCGCGCTGTTTTCTTTCTTCAGGGTCCAGGCCGGCGGTGAGGATGGGTGCGAGCTCACCCACCTCCACCCAGAACCCGGCGCACTTCGAGCACTGGTCGACCTCCAGCTGCAGTTTCCGGCTGAACCAGTGGCGGTACAGGAGTGTGTTTTGACAATGCGGACAGATGTGATCCACATTGCGGAACGTATGCACCCCGTCCGAACGCGGTACGGTGAGCAGTTCCGCACCGGCCCCCGGGAGCCTCTCGGGCAACCGCTTCAGGCTGTTCTTCCCGATCCAGTAACCGCCGCACCCCCCTTCACAGGCATGAACGCTCACCCCCGCCACACTGCGGGGAGTCAGGTTGTTCCCGCAGGAGGGGCACTCCAGATGGGTTGTGTTTTCGGCAGTCATGGCAGTCGCTTTGTTTTTCTCAACCTACCAGAAACCGGGCCGCCTGAAAACAGCATCAACGCGCCCCACCCGGTACCGGGCCGATGGCCGCTTGACCCTCCAACCACGAGAAAACAGTTGGAATTTTGATGGAACGGCGTTCCAATAAATGGAGGGATTGTTTGGCAGAAAGGGTGTCCCCGGTTTTCACCCAACCGCAAAAAGTTTGGTTTGCGGATATCGGATATAGCCCAAATAGCATTTTATTCTTTAAAAAACAAAGCTTTAAGGGTAGAATACTAGGGTTTTCACCCTGTCATTTCAATTTTTTTGGTCCGAGGTTTATGGCTATCAAGTCAAAGCTCCGGTTGGGAGACATTTTGATTCGGGCGGGCGCCATCAACGAATCCCAACTGCTGGAGGCGCTGGAAATCCAGAAAAAAACCGGCATGCAGTTGGGCAAAGTCCTTGTGCAGATGAAATACATCACGGACAAGGACCTCGTATCCAGCTTGTCGGAGCAAATGGACATTCCGCAGGCCGACCTGGAAAACATCAAGATTCCGAACGAGGCCACCGACCTGGTCGAAGAAAAATTTGCCCGCAAGTACATGCTCATCCCATTCAAAGTGGAGGGCAAAAAACTGAACCTGGCCATCACCAATCCATTCGACCTGTTTGCCATCGATGAAATCGCGGTGAAAACCGGGATGGATGTGGTGACCTGGCTGTCAACCGAATCCGAGGTCCACCGCGCGATTGAAGAGTATTACGGTGTGGCGTCTCACATCCAGGATGTGGTCAACCACCTGGGCGTGGGCGAAAAAGCCAGGAAGAAGGTGGACGAACCCGTCAAGACCGAGGTCGCGGACAGCAACGACGCGCCGGTCAAAAAGCTGGTGGACCTGATTTTGCGCCAGGCCCTGGAAGACGGTGCGAGCGACATCCACATCGAGCCGTACGAAAAATTCCTTCTCATCCGCAACCGTATTGACGGCGTTCTGTTCGAGGCCAAACGCATACCCAAATCCATCGAGTCCGCCTTGATTTCCCGTTTGAAGGTCATGGGGAGCCTGGACATCGCCGAAACCCGGGCGCCGCAGGACGGCGGATTTTCCCGCAAGCTTCAGGGCAGGGACATCGAGTTCCGTGTTTCTTCCTGCCCCACCATTTACGGCGAGAATCTCGTCATCCGCCTCCTGGACCGGTCCAAGCTGTCGCTCTCGCTGGACGACCTGGGCCTGATCGGCGGCAGCCTGGAAAAGTTCCAGAAGTTGCTGAGAAACCCCTACGGCGTCATTCTGGTGACCGGACCGACAGGAAGCGGAAAAACCACAACGCTCTACGCATCGCTCAGCCAGCTCAACACGCCGGACAAGAACATCAAGACCATTGAAGACCCGGTGGAATACCGGCTGGATGGCATCCGCCAGACGCAGGTCAACCCGAAGGCCAACATCACGTTCGCCACGGGTCTGCGCTCCCTGATGCGGCAGGACCCGGACATCGTGATGGTGGGTGAGATCCGCGATGCGGAGACCGCACAGATCGCCATCCAGGCGGCGCTGACGGGTCAGCTGGTGTTGAGCACCCTGCACACCAACGACACCGCGAGCACGATCTCGCGGCTGGCGGAGTTCGGCATCGAACCGTTTCTGATGGTGTCTTCCATCGTCGGCATCCTGGCCCAGCGCCTGGTTCGACGCATTTGCCAGGAATGCAAAACGGAACGCGCTCCCACCCCGGAAGAAATCGAAATCTTCAACATACAGGGTTTCGAAGTGGACGGGCTGACCCTCTACAAGGGCGAAGGGTGCAAGAATTGCAAAAAAAGCGGTTACAGAGGCCGCGTCGGAATTTACGAGGTGCTTTTGGTGGATGACATCATCCGCAAAATGATTCTGGACCGCAGCGCACCCATGGACATCCGGGACCGCGCCATGTCCTCGCAGGGACTTCGTACCCTGCGGCTGGACGGACTTTCCAAGGTGCTGAATGGAATGACCACGGTGGAAGAGTTGAACCGGATGACATTCACCGAAGACTCGACGTTTTAACAGGAGCCGTCATGCCGCAATTTCAATACAAGGCACGCAACCGGATGGGGACCCTGATATCGGGAACGATGACAGCCGCCACGCAGCAGGACGTGGGCCTGGAATTGAGCCGCATGGGCCACTACCCCGTGGCCATCGAGACGGTCAGGCGGGAACGGCCTTCCATAATGGAAACGGACCTGTTTACCCGTTTCCAGAGGATCAAAACCCAGGAGATCGTTCTGTTCACCCGGCAGATGTCCACCCTGTTCAACGCCGGCATTCCCATTCTTTCCATCCTGCAGGCTTTGGAAGACCAGGTGGAAAACCAGCGCTTCAAGGCGGTCGTTCGTAAACTACAGGATGACATTGCCGACGGCCTGGCGCTTTCCGACGCCATGGCCCGTCACCCGGACGTGTTTCCCGATATTTACATCAACATGATCGAAGCCGGGGAAACCGGCGGCATCATGGAAGACGTTCTGGCCCGGCTGGCGGACCTGCTGGAGAAACAACAGGAGACCGACGCCAAGGTACGCGCGGCTTTTCGTTACCCGAAAATCGTGCTCGGCGTGATGGTGATCGCCATCGCTTTTCTCATGTGGAAGGTGGTCCCGGTGTTCATCAACCTGTTCCAGACCATCAAGGTGGAACTGCCCATGCCAACCCAGATTCTGGTGCTGATCCACGGCATGTTCGTGAAACACTGGATTTCGTTTGTGGTGGTCGTGGCGGGCGGCATCTACCTGTTTCGTCGTTACACGGCAACCCAGTTCGGCCGACACCAGTGGGACTACATCAAACTCCAGATTCCACTTCTGGGGCCCATTCACCTGCGGTCATCGATGGCCAAGTTCGCGCGCGTCTTTGGCAATCTCCAGCGCAGCGGCGTGCCCATTCTGGAATCCCTTCACGTGTCGGCACGAGTCGTGGATAACACCGTTTTGACTGGCGCCCTGATGAAATTGATCGATAGCGTCGAAGAGGGCAAGGGGCTGGCCCAGCCTTTGCGGGAAAGCGGATGGGTGCCGATCCTGGTGGTGCAGATGGTGGCGGCAGGGGAAACTTCCGGCGCCCTGGATGAAATGCTTCTCAAGGTGGCCGATTATTATGACCAGGAAGGGGAGCGCAGTATCAAGGCCCTGTCCACCTGGCTGGAACCCATCCTCATTGTGGTGATGGGCGTCATGGTCCTGTTTCTTGCATTGTCCATTTTTCTGCCGATGTGGGATATGTCGAAAATGGCGCTGAGGTGACTGCCATGTTCAAACCCGATCACGATTCGGTCCGCCGCCAATCCGGTTGGAAATCGGAGCTGGGTTTCACGTTCATTGAAATGGTCATGGTCATTGTCATGATCGGCCTGCTGGCCTCCGTGGCCATTCAACGCATGTTCGATATGGCGCGTCAGGCGGAAGTCACCGCCGAAGCCACCACCATCGAAATCCTGCGCTCGAATCTGCTGACGGTCATGGGAGAACAAATGCTCCAGGGAAAAAAAGCTTCCTTCCCGGAAAACCCGTTTTCCGACCTCAATAAAATCCCGGAAGGATACGACCCGCGCCGCAAGGAAAAACCCACCGGGCTGGACAGGGACGACAATTTGTGGGTGTACGTTCGGGCCACAGGAAGCGAGATTCTCTCTCCCGAAGAGGCGGGCACCACGCTCACCTCGTTCGACGTCGATGGATTCATCTACCACCAGCGCAACAACGGAAAGGTGGTCCGCTGGGCCTACGACCGGTCCCGGGGGGCGATCAGCCGGAAATTTCAAGTACCGGACAGCGAACTGGAGCAGGCGGTGGAACGGATTTCGGACTCGGATTGGGATTGACCGGCACACGGCCGGGTTCCGGCCGGCTATATCCGGTACCCGAAAAAGTGTTGAAAAATAGACGGTTACTGACAAATAATGTCAGATTGGGACAATTTTCGTACATCCAAATCAGCAACCCGGAATGGGGGCAGAAAACCGAAAAAGCCGGTTAACCTTTTGTTATTATTAGTATTATTATGGTTTAAACCCGGGAAACAGGAGCCCGCCCTGGGGGCTGGGTGAGAACCCATCCACTAGGGGGACTGGGATGAAAAAATCTTTTTTCGAGTCAATATTAATTTAACTTATTGGAAAATAATCCTTTAATTTGATCTCTCGGATTTGGCAGGGGAATGAAACGGTTGCTTGGCACGACAATTGCTCTATTCAGGGTATACAAACAGCCGATCATTCCATTTTGAATAGTTGATTGGGTAAGAAATTCTACATTATCTAAAGAAGATTCCGTTAAACATTAAGGGAGGAGAGGGAATCATGTTGAAATCCAGAAAAAAGAATGAAAAAGGTTTCACTTTGGTTGAACTGATTTTGGTGATCGTGGTTCTGGGCATTCTGGCCGCTGTGGCCATTCCCAAATTCCTGGACCTGCAATCCGCCGCTTCGACGGCACGCCAGAAGGGCGCGCTTGCGGCACTGCGTGGATCCATCACGTTGCTGCATGCCCAGTACCTGCTGGACACCACGTCCACTTACGACGCCACCTCGGTACTGGCGCAAACGGACCTGGCGGGTACGACCGGTACCGCCTCCGCGGCGACCTCCATCACCATCACCTGGGATGACTCGACGACCAACACGTTCACGTATGCCGACCAGTCTGGTTTCAACCCGGGTACCGTGAACTGATCGTAGTAGCATGACGCCCCTCTCGGAAGAGGACCCTGCCCCCGGGCAGAGTCCTCTTTCTATTTTTTTAACGGCGAAGGAAATCGCCCTTTCCGGCCTGGCTTTCCTGGCCCTGGCCGTGTTGTATTTTCACGACATGGTCGGCGGCGATTTCATCTTCGGCGGCGGCGACCTCATTTCCTTCTTCATTCCCTACCGCATGCTGTGGCTGGAACAGGTGGGGGATTTCACCTTCCCGTTGTGGAACCCGTACATCCTGAGCGGCAACCCGCTGTTCGCCACGCTTCAACCGGCCATCCTTTACCCGCTGAGTCTCCTGTTCATCGCGTTTCCCTTTGTGCTGGCGGTGAACTTCACGGTGGTCCTGCATTATGCACTGGCGGGCTGGTTCATGTATCTCCTTATGCGCGCGTCGCACTGCGGTCGAGGCGCGGCGCTGGTGTCGGCTCTCATCTTCATGTTCGGCGGGTACCTGGTGACCGTGCGCATTTACCTGTCCACTTTCATGCCCGTTGCCTGGATTCCTCTTCTCCTGCTGTGTTTCTTCGCCGGACTGCGAAAGCGGGATCTGTGCTGGGGACTGGCCGCGTCTGTGGTTGGAGCGTGCATGTTCCTCGCGGGCGGCGTGGAGACGTGTTACCAGATGTTCGGCCTGCTCACCCTGTTCGCCCTGTGGCCGCAAAGCCTGTTCCCGCAGGAATCCCTTCCCGCCTGGCGCTGGCGGCTGGCATACCTGGGCACTTTCTTTGCCGTCTTTATCGGACTCATTGCGGTGCAGTTTTTCCCGACTTATGAATTATCGAAGCTGACCGAACGGGCCGGGGGACTCCCTATCGGCGAAGCGGCACGCTGGTCGATGATGCCGCAGGACCTGCTCCAGTTTTTCTTCCTCGACCCTTACGGTTACCTGAGCCAGCCGGATGCTTCCGGCACCAACCAGGTGTGGCTGCGCTCCCTGTATGTGGGAGCGATTCCGTTCCTGCTGGCCGGGCTGGCGTTATTGCGCGGCGGTCTGCGCGCCCGGGTCTGCGCGGGGGTTGCCGTGCTTTCGGCGCTGGTGGCGATGGGACCGGCGGGCGGACTGTATCCGCTCTTTCACGCCGCCGTCCCGTTTTTCGACACCTTCCGTTACCCGGTCAAATTCATCCTGCCCGCGGTGGTGATGCTCGCCCTTCTTGCAGGGTGGGGGTGGGATGGAATTGTCCGCGATGCCGGGTCCACCCCCACGGCCAGAATCAAACGCGGGCCGGTGTGGATCGGCCTGGCCACAGCGGGCATGGTCCTGTTCGGCCTGATCAATGCGTTCGAACCGGCCATCCAGGGGGCGATGCAGGAAGCGGGACTGGTGCCGCCCACTTACAATGATGTGAGGATCAACCTGTTCAATTCCAAACGCCTGCTGGCGTTCCTGTCGTTGTTCTGCCTGATGCTGTTTTTCTTTCTGCGCACGGAGAGAAAACCCCGGCGGTGGCTGGGGGCCGCGTTGTTCGTGCTGGCACTGGACCTGGTTTTCAGCGGCTACGGCTTTCATCACAAAGTGCCGATAGAAGACTTTGAAGCGACCGATCCCCTGACCCGTTTCATGCAGACCCATGCCGGCGAGGAACGTATTTACATTGCCGACAACGCCGAGCGGGCCAAGGATGGAGGCATCGCCAGGGTGAACCTGCGCGGCAACCTCATCCAGGGTCCCAAGGTACCGCTTCCCATCCGCACCGTGCCCGGAATTTACCAGGCGGACGGCTGGGCGGTGATGCGGCAGAACCTTTATCTCAAGTTTCGCAAAATCCTCCGGGTGCCGCCGTTCGAAAACCGTCTCAACCTGCTTCGCCTCGCCAACGTGCAGTACATCGTGAGCCGGGACCCGCTGGCATCGCCAAAACTTGAGCCGGTGGAATTTCACGATCCCGCCTACCCGGAGTTGAAGGTTTACAAAAATACCGGTTTCCTGCCGCGTGGGTTCCTGGTGGGAGAGTGCAGGGTGGTTGCAGACGAAAAACACATCATCGCCAAGCTTCTGGACGGGCGCAACGACTTCTCCCGGCAGGTCATCCTGGAAAAGCCGCCGGAGGGGTTTGAATGCACCGGCGACGACAATCCGGAAACCCCTTCACCCCGGCCGGTGGGATCCGTCGCCGACCTCGTTCTCGATTACGGTTCGGTGACGCTCACTGCCACCACGCCCGAGCCGCAGGTGCTCGTGCTGTCGGACGCACATTATCCCGGCTGGAAGGCGTCGATCGACGGCGAGGATGTACCGCTTTACCGCGCCAACCTGGTATTCCGTGCGGTGGTGGTTCCCGCCGGAACGCACCAGATCCGGTTCGAGTACCGGCCGTGGAGTTTCCGCCTCGGTGCGGGAATCACGCTGGTTACCATTGTTTTGTGTGGCGCTTTTCTGTTAAAACCTAAACGTCGCCATGCAAACACAAACGCCATCCCCGTCACACCGTCGTAAACAAGCGCTCGCGCTGGCCCTCCTCACCCTGCTGTATGCGTGGACCCGCCTGTTTGCACTCACGCGCCTGCCCATCTTTTCCGACGAAGCCATCTACATCCACTGGGCGCAGATCATCCTGAGCGATCCGACGCAGATCCTGATTTCGATGACCGACGGCAAGCCACCCTTGTTCATGTGGCTGAACGCGATGACGCTCGCATTGTTCGACGATCCGCTGGTGGCGGGACGGGTGGTGTCGGTGCTGGCCGGATGGGCCGCCATGCTGGGTGTATTTTTTATCGGGCGCGACCTGTTTTCCCTCCGCGCGGGGGTGGCCTCGGCCCTTCTTTATGTACTGCTCCCCTACACATTGTTCTTCGACCGGCTGGCACTGGTGGACGGGCTCCTCACCGCGCTGGGGGTGTGGTCGTTACGCTGGGCCTTCCACATCGTCCACGAAACCCGGGACCCCAAAAAAGCCTTCCGCGTGCTGGGCGTGCTGTGGGCATTGATGCTGTGGACCAAGGCCAGCGCTCTCCTCTGGATCCTCATTCCCGTCCTCATGTTTTTCATGTGGGGCGCGCACAAGCGGACCGGATTCTGGATGCAGCTGGGCGTCGCGGTATCGATTCCACTGTTGATGAACGCGGTCATCTATTACCTGGCGCCGCCGGTGCGCGTGCCGGGTCGCCTGCCGTTCCTGCATCACCTGGCTTACTTCATTCCGCTGGAAGAGCTGGTCCGTTTCCCGTTCATGATCTGGATCCGAAACCTGTGGATCACCCATGAATTTTTCGCCACCTACCTGACCTGGCCCGTGGCGTTGCTGCTGCTGATGGGACTGGTGAAACTGATCCAGAAAAAAGACCGGGCGGAAATGGCACTATGGAGCTGGCTGGTTCTTCCGGGGCTGGCGATCGTGCTGGTGGCCAACGGATTCTTTTCGCGATATTTTTTACCGATGGTTCCGGCGGCGGCGCTGATTGCCGGTCTGACCGTGGACCGCGTGGCGGGATGGCTGGCCGGACGCCTGGCCAAACGCAGGGCTTCCTCATCGGCGGTCCCGCCGCGCATGCAATCGGGCGCCCTGGTTTTGTTGCTTTTCGTGACGGGTCTCACCGCGGCGGTGTGGGACGCCCGCCTGCTCAACGATCCGCGAACCGCATCCCTGCACGAGCTCGACCGGCTTCTCTACGTCGAAGGCATGAACTCCGGTTATGGTGTCAAGGAGGCGGCGGATTATCTGCGCCAGCAGGCGGTGAAGAACCAGCAGCAGCGCGGCTACGAACTGTACCTCATGATCCCGCGCCTGCCCGGCAACCCGGCGGAGGGCATCACCGTTTACCTGTTCGGCGACCCCAACATCGTGTTCGTGCCCGCGTTCTGGTGGCCGGAAAAACCGCTCCTTCCCGACAGCAACCACTTCACCCTGCGGCCGTCGATCTACCAGTTGTTTCCGCGCGTCCGGCGGCACGCGCATCTCCTGGATTTCGCCTTCTTCGTGTACCCCAACACCACCTACCCGCAGGAAACGTTTCTGCAGGTGAACCCGGGTTTCCACAAAGAGTGGAGCCATCCCAAACCGGACAAAAAACACGCCGTGGATTTGTTTCAGAACTTCACAGAAAAACTGGAGCTGGAACTGCCGACTCTGGGAAAACGCTAAAGGTTCTTTGCGGCCAGGGCTTTCCGGATGGACTCGATGCGCTTCCGGTTGACGCCCAGGTCACTGCGTCCGATGCGCGAGGCGGAACGGAAGTGGAGGGTCTTGGTCTCCGCGTAAATCAGGAATTCAACATCATCCACAAAACGGAAGACCAGGCTGGTGAACTCCGCATACAGGTAATGGGGATTCCGGGTGATGATCTCCACCCGGTCGCGACTGGCCAGTTCCTCCCGGATGGCCTTCATCACCGCTTCCGGTTCACTTTTGAACGTCAGCGGTTTCACCTGGTGCTCGGCGTCGGAAGCAAAACTGGAAACGCAGTTGGGGGAATCCGGACAGGGGGCGAGGCGTCCGTCGGTCACACCCAGATGATCCGGCCGGGTGCCGGAACACGCCGCCAGAAGCAAAGCCAGCCCGGCCACCGGAAACCACCTGCCGGCCACCGCAAGCCGGTTCTTATTATTTGATTTATTTGGAGTTGGGTTTTCCGATGTGGTCATAAGCGTGTTTGACAACCCTGGCAGGTTCCCTTAAAGTAATTAGTGTCACTCTGATCTCCCGGAACTCCTATGTCTCTTGAAACAGCCTACCAGAATACGGACGTGGTGTTGACCAAAAGGCTCACCCGAAGCCAGAAAAACGGTGTCCGCTACCTTCGCTGTCTGGCCCTGATCCTGGTAACCCTGTTTCTGGTGACAGTCGATTTCATTGAATTCTTCCTGTACACCGGCCTCACCGCCTTGGCGGCGTGGCTCCTGGCAAAATGGGTCTGCCGGCGGCCCCGTATATTACTGAATACGGAAAGCCGCTCCCTGCTGATGACGGACTCGTTTTTTTTCTGGAAACAGCAAGCGTATCACGCCCAGCAGATTCAGCGGGTCGCGGTGTCACTGGAAATGGAATCCGGTAGCCGCCGATTTTTCCGGCCGCACCTGGTGATCAAAAACCCGGATAAACCCGCCAAGCCCACCAGCGTCAACTGCTTCGATCTGGAAGACATTGTGGAAGCCCATTACATGGCCCAGTTGATGGCCGCCTTTGCACGGGTACGGGGACACGACATCAAGGGCAACACCCTGCCCACCCTCAAATCCTGCATACCCACCAAATACCTCGCAGGCGGTGAAGGCTCCGCAAGCCCCATACCCGTACGCATTCCAAAAAAGAAGCCCGCGACCCGCGCCACCGTTTAAAAGACAAAACTCATACCAGGTTGCAACACGGGACCGCCCACAGGGGTGCGTTCTTCCCGGACGGCCGCTTCAATTGACCTTGGCTCGGGATTCGGACTTCGTTGAAGGTCCGTCCTGCAACAGGCGATGGGCTTGGTCCAGCTGCGCGTGGGAACCGAACAGGATGAGCACGTCGCGGAGTTCGATGGTGAAGTCGGCGACGGGATTCGGCTGGGCTACCTGGTTGCGCACCACCGCGATGAGGGTCGCACCGGTTTTGGTCTTGAGCTCAATCTGCCTGAGCGTCTTTCCATTGGCCCAGGAACCCTCCAGAACCAGGAATGAGCGGCTGAGCGAGGCGGTGAGGTAAGTTGAGAAGTTGGCCAGGCTGTCCATGTTCAAAGACAACCCGCGCAACATGCGGTAGCCTTCCAGACGCATCAGTTCCACCTGCTGCTCGATGACGTTGTGCGGCATGCCGAACTCGCGAAGCACGCGCGAGAAAATCTCAATCGAGGTTTCGAACTCGGCGGGAATCACCAGGTCCGCGCCCGCCTGGGTCAACGTCTCCACCTCCGAAGCCAGACGGGTCTTGACCAGGATGTAGAGGCTGGGGTTCAACTGCCGGGCCAGACGGATCACCTGTTCCAGGGCTTTCAATTCCTGGATGGACACCACCAGCATCTTGGCCTGGCGGATGCCCGCACGCAGCAGGGTGGAGCGCTGGGTCGCGTCGCCGTAGAACCCATGGCACTGCTCCACCAAAGCGCGTTTGATCTGCTGGCCATCCAGGTCCACCACGGTGAAGGGGATCTGGACCTCCTTCAACACCTTGGACAGGTTCTGCCCGACCGTGTCGTACCCCACCACGATGACGTGATCGCTCACCTGCGTCGCCTTGCTTTGCGTGCCGGTATCGGCGGCGAGCCCACCCTTGAACAGGCGCAGGGACAGGCTGGAAGACACCTGGATCAGAAACGGGGCCACCATCATGGACAAAATGGAGACGATCAGAAACTGCTGGTACAGCCTGGAATCAAAAACCCCCGTCTCCAGAGCCACCGCCGCGAGAATGAGGGAGAACTCACCCACCTGCGCCAGCCGGATGCCGACGATGAAAGCGATGCGCGGCGCCGTGCCCGCCAGAATGGCGGCAACAAACGCCATCACCGCCTTGACAACAATGACCACCGCCGCAAGCATGAGTAAAAACCCCGGCTGTTCCAGAAACACCTCCACCTGCATCAGCATGCCCACCGAGGTGAAAAACACGCTGACGAAATATTCCTTCAGGGGAAGGATGTCGAGAATGATCTGGTGGTTGTATTCGGTCTCGGAAAGGATCAGACCGGCGATGAACGCACCCATTGCCAGAGTCAACCCGATCTGGTGCGACACCCAGCCGGTTCCGAGAATGATGAAGATGACGAACAGCGTCAGGTGTTCCCGCTTCCCCACCTGCACAATCCTTCCCAGTGCACGGGGAACAAGCAGACGGGAAAGAAAAAACACGCCGCCCACCGCGCCGATGGCTTTCACGAACGCCCACAGAAAACTCCAGCCGGAAATGGTTTCCATCTGCCCCAGGAGCGGCACCACCAGCATGAACGGCACCACGCACACATCCTGAAACAAAAGCACGCCGACGGCGATGCGCCCGTGCAGGGTATCGAGCTCCACCCGTTCATTGAGCATGTTGAGCAGAATCGCGGTGCTGGACAACGCAATCAACAGGCCCAGCGCCACGCTCTGGTTCACCGGGAACGACATCCCCGAAAACAGGAAAAAACACACCACCGCAGTCAAGCCCAGCTGCAATCCGCCGGTGCCCACAATGCGCCCCAGTTGCTTCAGCATCTGGCTCAGCGAAAATTCGAGCCCGATGATGAACAGGAGGAGGATGACGCCGATCTCCGCCAGGTGCTCGACCGATTCCAGGTCGCCGATCAACCCCAGCCCGTGCGGGCCGATCAGCATCCCCGTCACCAGAAACCCCACCACCGTCGGCAGCTTGAATCGGTGAAAAAGGACCGTGATTGGCAGGGAAACGAGCAGGAGGATGGTGAGGTCTTGTATGAGTTGGGCCATGCAATGCTCGTGTCAGGAGGGAAGGACGTTTGGATTTTGAACACCCGGACGGGCCAATAATCCCTGTCCGTTTGGCAGTCCATCCATTATACTCAACCCGACTTTTTCAAGGGAGGAAAAGTCGCACTGAGAAGGGGGATTCTTTACGTGCAAAACGTTAAGGGAGGAAGTGTGACTGTATGGAACAGAATATTCAAACTCTGGAGACAAGTGGTGACGTTTTATTCATGATGCTGGGGGCGGTGATGGTGTTCGCCATGCACGGCGGCTTCGCGTTTCTGGAGGTCGGCACCGTGCGCAGGAAAAACCAGGTGAACGCGCTGGTCAAAATCATCGTCGATTTTTCAATCTGCACGGTGGTGTACTTCACGGTCGGGTACGCCATCGCCTACGGCGTGTATTTTTACGATTCCGCCGAGACCCTCGTCGCCGACAAACAGGGCTACGAGCTGGTGCATTTCTTTTTTCTTCTCACCTTTGCGGCAGCCATTCCCGCCATCATTTCCGGTGGCATCGCGGAACGCGCCAAGTTCTGGACACAGGCGCTGGCGGGGGCGTTGTTTGTCGCCTTCACCTATTCGCTGTTCGAGGGCATGGTGTGGGGCCAAATCTCGTTTTTGGGCCAGGACGGATCGTGGCTGGCCGGACTGGGCGGAAAACCGTTTCACGATTTCGCGGGATCGGTGGTGGTGCACTCCATGGGCGGGTGGATCGCGCTGGTCGGCGTCATTGTGCTGGGTCCGCGCCTCGGCCGGTGGAGCGCGTCGGGAAAGAGCACGCCGATCCCGGTCAGCAACATCCCGTTTCTCGCGCTGGGAAGCTGGATGCTGTGCATCGGCTGGTTCGGATTCAACGTCATGTCCGCCGCCACGCTGACCGGCGTCACGGGGCTGGTCGCCATCAATTCCCTGTTCGCCATGGTCGGTGGCATCCTGTTCGCGCTGGTCATCGGCAAGAACGATCCCGGCTTCATCCACAACGGCGCGCTGGCGGGACTGGTGGCCATCTGCGCCGGGTCCGACCAGGTGCACCCGATCGGCGCGTTTTTCATCGGCGGCATCGCGGCGATCATCTTCGTCAAGGGCTTCATCTGGGAACAGGAAAAACTGAAGCTCGACGACGTGCTGGGCGTGTGGCCCCTGCACGGCCTCTCCGGTACGTGGGGCGGCATTGCCTGCGGCATCTTCGGCCAGAAGGCGCTCGGCGGTCTGGGGGACGTGAGTTTTCTCTCGCAGTTGATCGGGTCCCTCATCGCGGTGGGCGTTGCCGTGGTGTTCGGCTTTGTCATCTACAAAACGCTCGACTCGCTGTTCGGCATCCGCCTCTCTAAAGAGGAAGAGATGCAGGGATCAGACCTGTCGGTCCACCGGCTGGAAGCGTATCCGGAAGAGGTGATGTCCAAGTACAGCTGACACCACTACGTGGGGATGAATCGGCGTCGGTTATCGCAGGCGGGAGTGGAAACCCGGCAAACCCGGGTTACGCTTCGCGCGGCAGTTCGGTGACGGTGTAACCGCCGTTGCCGTCGGACTCGGCCTTCAGGTGATCGGGCAGTTTGGTGTTCTGGTCGAGCACCGCCTTTTGCAGCCTCTCCGCGGAAAGGTTGGTGACGAGGGAGAGGTCCGCGCCGGAAAAGTTGGCGCCGTCCAGAACCGTTTCGGCAAAGTCGGCGCCGCGCAGGCGCGCACCGGTCAGGTTCGCCCCCGCAAGGTCGGCCCCTTTCAGAAACGTGCGGTCGAGGATGGCGTTCTCGAAATTGGTTTCCCGGAGAACCGCTTCGCGCAGGTCGGATCCGGTGAAATTGCAACCGCTCACGTCGGTGCCGGTGAGGTCGCCTTTCGAAATGTTGGTCTTGCTCAGGTGCGACTGCGGGATCTGCGCCCCGGCGAGATTGATGCCGATCATCATCGCGCCGCGCAGGTCGGACTTGTTGAGGCGGACGCCGGAAAGATTCGCTTCATTCATCTGGGCTTCCAGGAATTCCGAGCGCACCAGGTTCGCGCCCTGGAACTGGGCCCGTTTCAAAAGCGCCTGGTGGAACTTCGCGCCGCTCAGGTCCGTGTTGCGAAAGTTCACGCCGGAAAGGTTCGTGCGGGTGAAGTCGGCGCGGATCAAAGACGCGCCGGAAAAGTTCGATCCGAACAGGTTGCTTCCCTTGAAGTAGCCGCCATTGATCGACGCGTTCTTGAAATTGGACCGCTTCAGGTTGCACCGCTCCAGGTCCACTTCCTTCATGTAACCTTCGCTCAGGTCGATGCCTTCAAGGTCCGACTTGTTGAGCCTGGCCCGCTCCAGGTTTTTCTTGGACGCCTCGATCTCCGCCTTGTCCAGTTGACGCCGTTCCACCATGATTGTCTCCGCAGAATTGACAGCGCATACTCTACCATAGAAGGCGGGACGTAAAAAAGACGCACAGGGGGGAGGGAACGCACCCCTCCCCACCGTCGCCTTTACTGCACCTGCTCGATATGCGGCAGGAACTTGCCGTTCATGGTGACCACCATGCGGTCTTCGCCCTTGTCGCCTTTCACCTTGTCCACCGTGATCTTGAAGTCGATGGCCGACATGATGCCGTCGCCGAACTTCTCGTTCATCAGTTCCTTGATGCCTTCGCCGTAGTGCAGGCAGATCTCCGTCATGCGGTACACGTTCGGCTCCTGAATGAGCATCGGGTTGTACGAGCGCATCGGGCATTGTTTCATTTGCTCGATCATCTCCGCGTTGATGCCGGGCACGACCTTTTGCAGTTTCTCCGCCGTGCCGTCTTTCAACTGCGCCTGGTTCTGGAACAACTGCGCCACGTAGCCGTTGCACAGGCCCAGGGCGTCGGCGATTTCATCATACGTTTTGCCGGATGCTTTTTTGGCGTCCTTCAGGCGGCGGACGAGTTCCGTCTTCTCCATGTGTCAAGACCTCCATAGGAAAGTGAGTTGCGTGGAATATTGAAGGGGGGATGAGCGGAATTGTACCAACGGTGGGCCGGGAATAAAAATAAAAATACTCTTTAAAGGGGGAGAAAAGGTGGGGCTGCTCGGCGGGCATTGATTTTATGGGATGCCGGGGAGGGTATGACGCCAACAAAAATTAAAAGCCCACCCGGGGCGGGGTGGGCTTGCAAATTCGGGGTGGTGCCGAAGGTCGGAGTCGAACCGACACGGGGTCGCCCCCACCGGATTTTGAGTCCGGCGCGTCTACCAATTCCACCACTTCGGCGCGTAGCCAGAAAAGTTACCACAACCCCGTCGAAAGAACAACAATTCCCCCGCTCATTCAGAAGAGCGGTTGAAATCTCCTCCTTCCACCGCAGGGGGTTCTTCCTTCTTCTCCGTTTTCAGGAACCGCTGGGCGGCGATCTTCCACTGCCGGGCGTTGGGGTTGTCGGGGTCGATCTCCAGCAGGCGGTCGCAGTACTCGATGGCTTCCTCATAATGCTTCATCAGCATGCTGGAGCTGATGAGGTTGTTGAGGATGGGCACCGATGCGTTGTCCGCCACATACGCCTGCTGAAAAGCGACATCGGCGAAGAAGTAGCTTTTTGTGTCCCAGTACACTTCGCCCATGCGGTTGTATGCCAGCGCGTTCCCCGGATCTTTTTTGACGGTGAGGCGGAACTGTTTCAAGGCGTCGTCCAGCCGCCCGGCCTGGTGGTAGGCGCGCCCGAGCAGGTAATAGTATTTGCCCGGCAGGTTCTCGCCCTGAATGATGCGCTCCAGAAACGGCACGGCCTGCGCCCCGCGGTCCTGCTCGACCAGCGCTTTTCCGGCGTGGTAGTAGGCGACGGGATTCTGCGTGCCGCCGTGGATGGCCGCCTCGAACTGCTCGATAGCGGAATCGAACCGCTCCTGCTTCATATACAAAAGCCCCAGCTTGAGGCGCAGGTTTTCGGAATCCGGCCGCACCGCGATCGCCTGTTTCAGCACCGCCTCCGCCTCGTCCGGCTTTTCCGCCTGCTCATAAAACGAAGCCAGCTGCATGGCCGCCACTCGCTGGCCGGGGGATTGGTTCAGCACATCCCGCCACAGCGTTTCCTCGGAAGTGAACACCAGGCCCCGCAACACGGTGAGGGTCAGCAACACCGCTCCCAGTCCGGCGGCGATCGGAGCCAGACGTCCCGGCACCCGGTGGGTGAGGCGCGCCAGGGCCCAGGCCACGACGAGGTGGAGACCCGCTCCCGGCAGATAAAACCGCGCTTCGGAAACCAGCGGAGATTGAGGCACCAGGGCCGAGCTGGCAAGAAACGCAATACCGGTCCAGATCAACCCGAACCGCAGCAGGGGCGACTGTGTTTTTTTCCAGGCCAGCCACGCCACGGCCAGCGTCAATACCAGGGCCGCCCACACCCCCGCATCGCCCACACCCGCGAGGGCCGCATCCGGTAGAAAGCTCAGGTTGAACGGCAGAAGGTATTTGAACCCGTAATAGAACCAGAGGTATCCAACCTGGGTTGCAAGGTGATCCCAGCGGCCCGGAGCCCCATCGTCCGCAGCCAGCGCCGACGGGTCCACCGGCGCCCTCCAGGCCATGTAGAGGAGAATGGGAATCATCACCGCGAGTCCGACCTTGAGCTCCCTTTTGAGAGCCGGGTCCTGACCGAACAAAATGAGGTACACCCCCGCGACCACCGGCAGGCACACCGCGGCCGGATGCGTGCCCGCCGCCAGCACAAAAAAAGCCACTGCCGCCAGCATCCAGGCGGATCCGGCAAAACTTTTGGGTGCTTCCTGTCTCAACCGCGCAAACCGGGCCACGCTCCACACCGCCAGCAGCGAAAACAACGTGGACAGAAGGGACCCCCGGTCGGAAAGGTAAGCTACCGCCTGAACGTTGAGCGGGTGAACGAGATGCAACCCTGCAGCCACCATCGGCACATACCCCCATTCCGACTTCGGCCTGTCCCGCGTTCGCGCAACCGCTTCCACCAGCAGAAAATAAAGGGCCCAACCCGCCGCCACGTGGATCAACACATTGGTCAAATGGAAAGCCCAGGCCGAGCCGCCTCCGAGTACCCCGTCCAGTGCATAGGAAAAAAACAACACCGGCTGGCGGTACCCGTTCTCCAGCGAGAGCCCCTCCCAGGCCTTGGCCACGGAACCCGCCCGTGGGTCCTCAAGGATGAAGGAGGGGTCCTCGTACACAAAAGGAGTGGAAAGTGTGGCCCCGCCTGCCACCAGACCCAGCACCGCAAGCACCATTAAGGCAGTAAGGTGTTGTTTTATACCGCTTTGAAACATATTCACAATCTGGTTTATTTTGGATGCTTTCAGCAAAAAGGTTTATAATAAATTGTCCGATACCGCATCAAACCGTTTACAATAAGCTAAAAAACGGGCAATTATAAAATAATATCAAACGTATCGGAACCCGCAGGGGATGTGGGGCCCGAGTGCCGCCTTCATTCATTGCCAATGGAAACTGACCGGATTGAAACACACCCGCGCAGTTCTGTCACCTGAATCATGAAACAGATCAATCAATTTGCCAACATCCTGACGATCCGCAACATCTCTTCCCTGTTCAAGACCACGTTCGAGGAGGTGGATGCCCTGCTCAAGATTTCCCTGGAGACGGGGCTGGACGTGGTGGGGTGCCGCAACGCATCGTTGCTGATGCTGAACGAGAAGACCGGCACCCTGCAATTTTACCAGGCCTCGGGGGAAGGCACGGACAAGCTGAAAATGGTGGAGCTGCCGCTCGGGGTGGGCATCGCCGGCATCGTTGCCAAAACGGGCGAACCCATCAT
Organism: Nitrospina sp. P1_D6; assembly: GCF_052156615.1. Lineage (NCBI taxonomy): Bacteria > Pseudomonadati > Nitrospinota > Nitrospinia > Nitrospinales > Nitrospinaceae > Nitrospina > Nitrospina sp. P1_D6. The sequence goes on from NZ_JBQKUN010000004.1 coordinate 214,735, forward strand.
TTCCAACAACGTGCGCAAGGACGAAAGATGGTTCCGGGAAGTCAGCGACATGACCGACATGGAGGTGCAGTCCATCGCCTGCTTTCCGCTCATGCTCGACGACAAAGTGCTGGGCGTGGTGCAGATGCTGGACAAGGAAGACGACACCCCGTTTGACGACGGGGACCACGTGTTCCTCGACCGCTTTTCGCGCATGATGGCGATGTTTTTGAACTTCACCCGAAACAACGAAATTTTGGGCGAGGAGTTCGACCGCCTCCAGGAAAAGTACCGCCAGCGTTATTCCATCGTTGGGGAAAGCCCCCCTCTGCGCCGCGCCATCAGCCAGGCCGAGCGCGTGGCCAGTTCCAAGGCGGCGGTGTTGATCACCGGCGAAAGCGGAACGGGCAAGGAACTGTTCGCTCACCTCATCCACGACCGCAGTTCCCGGCAGACGCACCCTTTCGTTTCCATCAGCTGCGGCGCGCTTCCGGCATCGATCCTGGAACGCGAGCTGTTCGGCCACGAAAAAGGGGCGTTCACCGGAGCGGACAGCCGTAAAATCGGCCTGTTCGAGGCCGCGGACAGGGGCACCCTGTTTCTGGACGAGATCGGCGAAATGCCCCTCGACATGCAGGTCAAGCTGTTGCGCGTCATTCAGGAAGAATCGTTCATTCGGCTGGGCGGCACCTCGCAGACGCAGGTGGATGTCCGCATCGTCTCCGCCACCAACCGCGATCTGGAAAAAATGGTGAAGGAAGGCACATTCCGCGAAGACCTCTTCTACCGTCTGAACGTCATCAATATCGAACTGCCGCCTCTCCGCGAACGCCATGAAGACATTGAGGACCTCCTTCATTACTTCATACGCAAGCACACTCCGGAAGGAGGAAAACCAAAAAAAGTTCCGAAGGGACTGGTCAACTATCTCCAGGGTTACCACTGGCCCGGGAATATCCGGCAGCTGGAAAACGCGGTCGAGCGTGCCATCGTTCTGGAAGAAGGGGAGGAACTCCGGCCGGACAGTTTTCCGTTTGAATCCACCAAGGCGCCGCTGGATGTGGAAGTCGGCGCCACACTCAAAGACGCCACCGACGCGTTTCGCCGCTCGTTCATACTCAACACCCTCAAGTCCACCAGCGGCAACCGCACCAAGGCGGCACAGATTCTGGACGTTCAGCGGTCTTACCTGTCGCGACTGATCAAGGAATTGAATATCGCCTGAACGTTTTTTTCGGGAGGAAGTCGTGAATACCGAGACCGCGCAGGATTTTATCCGCAATCAGGATAGAGTTTACGCGCTTTCAAGAAACTTTTTCGCCATCTACGACGCGCTGACCGATCCTGACAAATCCTTCCGCGACATCGGCCACATCATCGGGTGCGATGCCGGGTTCTCCGCCCGCCTGCTCAAGATCGTCAACAGCCCTTTCTACGGCTTCGAACGCAAAATCGAAAGCCTCGACCACGCCATCGCGCTGGTGGGCACGGAACCCCTCGCCGACCTGCTGTTTTCCATGTCCGTGATCCAGAATTTCCGCGGCGTGCCGCACGACCTGTTCAACGAAGACCAGTTCTGGCGGCACAGCGTGGCCTGCGGCGTGCTGGCCAAACGGCTGGCCATGCGGATGGGTTGTGATCGCCCCGGGCGCTACTACCTGGTGGGCCTGTTGCACGACATGGGCCGCATCCTCCTGTGTGTGCGTGAACCCAGGGCGGTTTCCGCCATCCTGACGCAACAGGCGGCGGAAGAACAGGACCTGTGCGCACTGGAAAAGAAACAATTTGGTTTCGACCATGCGGAACTGGGCGCGGTGTTGTTCGAGTCCTGGAAACTGCCTCCCATGCACGCGGAAGCCACCCGCTACCACCACCGGCCTGAAGAGGCCGGGGAATACCGTGACGACGCGCGCATCGTGGCGATGGCCGATTACCTGTGCCATGAGATGGAGTTCAGCCCGGACATGGAGTCCGGCAACCGCAGCGTGCCGGACGAATACTGGGCCCACCTCGACCTCATTCCCGAGATGGTCCCCTCGATCAAAAAACAGGTTGAACCTGAATTCGATTTCCTGCTGGAACTGGTGGTCTGACTTTTCCATAGGCGACGAATCTTTTTTCCGGGCGGTTCCAATCTTTCCCGGTTCTGGTATGATGAGGCCTGTTTTTTCGAAACCGGAATCCTGTAACGGCAACCCCAACCCACTCGAACTCACGCATCATGACACTCATCGACGGAAAACTCGTCTCCTCGGTCATCAAGGACCGCGTCCAGGCGGAGGTGACGGAGCTAAAAAATAAAACCGGCAAGGTGCCGGGCCTGGCGGTGGTGCTGGTCGGCGAAGACCCGGCCTCCGCCGTGTACGTGAAAAACAAGAACAAGACCTGCGAGAAGATGGGGTTTCAGTCCCTGTCCCACAACCTGCCCGCGGAAACGGACGAAGCCACTCTTTTGAAGCTGGTGAGCGACCTGAACAGCGACGATTCGGTCCACGGCATCCTGGTGCAGCTGCCCCTGCCGAAGCAGATCGACTCGCAACGCGTGCTGGAAGCCATCGACCCGCGCAAGGACGTGGACGGTTTTCACCCGGTGAATGTCGGCCACCTTGCCAGCGGGGTCAAAACGCTTGCCCCGTGCACCCCCGCTGGTATCATAGAAATGCTGGACCACTACAAGATCGATATCGAAGGCAAGCGTGCGGTGATCATCGGCCGCAGCAACATCGTCGGCAAACCGATGGCGATGCTGCTGCTCCAGCGCAATGCGACCATCACCATCTGTCATTCGCGCACCAAGGATCTGCCGGCGGTGGCACGGGAAGCGGACATCGTGGTCGGCGCCATCGGCAAACCGCGGTTCGTCACCGCCGACTTCGTGAAAGACGGCGCGGTGGTCATCGACGTCGGCATCAACCGCGTGGATGGCAAGCTGGTGGGCGATGTCGATTTCGACAACGTGGCAGAGAAGTGTTCGTTCATCACACCCGTGCCCGGCGGCGTGGGACCCATGACCATCGCCATGCTCATGCAGAACACGCTGACCGCGTTCAAGTCCATCCACAATCTGTGAGCCGCCCGCGCGGTTTGCTTTTGTCCGCAGCGCGGCACTCGTTTTGAGTATTTAAGGAATCGCCTCCATGGCTCAGTCCTCCCCGCAACCTTTCGGCGACGCCCCCCTCGAGGACGAAAGCGGTCACGTCTTCACCGTCACCGAGCTCACCCGCACCATCCGCGCCCTGCTCGAAGAGGCGTTCGACATGGTGTGGGTGGAGGGCGAAATCTCCAACTACGTCGTCGCCAACTCCGGCCACGCTTACTTCAGTCTCAAAGACGACAAGTCGCAGGTGCGCTGCGTGTTCTTCCGCGGCAACCGCCAGCGAACCAAGTTCCAGCCCGCCGACGGCGACCAGGTGCTGGTGTGCGGCCGGCTCAACGTGTACGAACCGAGAGGCGAATACCAGGTTGTGGTCGATTCGCTGGAACCGCGCGGACTGGGCGCACTGCAGAAAGCGTTCGAACAGCTCAAAGAAAAACTGCAGAAGGAAGGCCTGTTCGACGAGGCGAAGAAACAACCCATCCCGGAATTCCCGTGGCGCATCGGCATCGTGACGTCGCCCACCGGAGCGGCCATCCGTGACCTGCTGAACGTCATCACACGGCGCAATCCCAAAGTGTCGGTGCTCCTCTACCCGGTGCGGGTGCAGGGTGAGGGGTCCGCGGAGGAGATCGCCGAAGCCATCCGCCACATGAACACGCTCGAGGATCTCGACGTGCTCATCGTGGGACGTGGCGGTGGCTCCATCGAGGACCTGTGGGCATTCAACGAGGAGGTGGTGGCCCGCGCCATTCACGCATCGGAGTTGCCGGTGATCTCCGCCGTCGGGCATGAGATCGATTTCACCATCGCCGATTTCGTCGCCGACCTGCGCGCACCGACGCCGTCGGCCGCGGCGGAACTCGCGGTTCCGCGCCTCAAGGACGTGATGGAGGACCTGAGCTGGCTCATCAATTCGCTGATCGACGGCATGGAAGACGAGATCGGCGAGTACAGGGAGCACCTCCGGCGGCTCATCGACCGGCGTTTTTTCCGCGAGCCGCAACGCATCCTCGAACAGCCCGCGCAACGGCTGGATGAAATAACACAACGCCTGCTTCGCGGGCTCGATCAATGGGTGCTGGTGCAACGCAACCGGGCCACCGGACTGGTCCACCGGCTCATGCAGGCGTCGCCGCAGTGGGACCTCAAACACGGCGAGGACCGGCGCGCCAACCTCGAGCACCGGCTGGTGAAACAGATGGCGTCGCAGTTCCGCTGGCACAAGCAACAGTTCGAAGGCGTTGCCAAAAATTTAAACGCGCTCAGTCCGCTGTCGATTCTCGACCGCGGCTACAGCATCACCACCGACACCGCCTCCGGCAAGGCGGTGAAGGCGGCGGAGCAAATGAAGCAGGGCGATAAAGTGGAGGTGCGCCTGTCGAAAGGCAAACTCGACTGCACGGTGGACGGGACGAAAGAGTGAAATGCAAACAAGGATCCTTCCAATAAAAACCTTCTCTTTTTATAAGGGAGTCCATATATGGCGGAGATGAAGTTTGAAAAGGCGCTGCAGAGGCTGGAGCAGATCGTCGCCGAGCTGGAAAAAGGCGAACTCGACATCGACAAGTCGCTCCAGATTTTTGAAGAAGGCATCAAGATGTCGCGCATCTGTTCCAAGAAACTGCAGGAAGCGGAACAGAAGATCGAAAAGCTGACGCGCAACCAGAAAGGCGAACTGGTGGCGGAGCTGTTCGGCGGCGATACGGCTCTGGCGGACGACGAAGAAGACGACGATGACGAAGAAGACGAATAAACTGCGGCTCGACCAGCTCCTGGTAAAAAAAAACTCGTGCCCTCGCGCGAGCGCGCGCAGGGGTTGATCCTCGCCGGGCGCGTCCGGCTTGGGGACGAGGTGCTGGACAAACCCGGAAGAATGGTTGCGGAAGACGCCGCCCTCCTGGTGGAAGACCCCAACCCGTTCGTCAGCCGGGGTGGCGTCAAGCTGACACACGCGCTCACCACGTTCGGCATCGATGTACAGGGTAAAACGGCGGCGGACATCGGCGCCTCCACCGGCGGGTTCACCGACTGCCTGCTGCAGAACGGCGCGAAGAAGGTGTACGCCTTCGATGTCGGGTACGGCCAGCTCGACTGGAAACTGCAATCGGATGACCGCGTGGTCCTGCGCGACCGCTTCAACGCGCGCCACCTGAAACTGGAAGACGTGGACAATGAGCACGTGGACATTGCGGTGATCGACGTGTCGTTCATTTCGCTCAAACTCATCCTGCCTCCGGTGTTCGCGGTGATGAAACAAGAAGCCGACCTTGTCGCGCTGGTCAAACCGCAGTTCGAGGTAGGGAAGAGTGAGGTCGAGCACAAGGGCGTCATCCGCGATCCGGCGAAACACGAAAAGGTGCTCACCGAGTTGACGGCGTTTGTGGCGGAGCAGGGCTGGGTCGCGTGCGGCCTCACCGCCTCGCCCATCACGGGTCAAAAGGGCAACCGCGAATACCTTTTGCATTGCGTGGCTGCCGGTCGTGGCGGGGCCATCGAACCCGCACACATCACGAAAGAGGTGCAGGTATGATTCTGAGTGGCGACGACATCCACAAAGCGCTGGCCGACGCACGCATGATCATCGATCCGGCTCCGTCAAAAGCCAACATCGACACCACGTCGATCGACCTGCATCTGGGCGAGCCGCTGTGGATCTGGAAACCGGAGTACGAGCCGCACGGCGTTTCCGGCATCACCGTCAACCCGGAGCAATTCGATTATCGCCAGTTCAGCGAGCAGTATTTGATTGAAGTGCCGAAGGATGAGAAGGGATGCTACCGCATCGAGCCGAAACGCATCTACCTTGGCTCCACTTTCGAGAAAGTCGAGTTCCCGCCCGGATCGCGACTGGCGGGCCGCGTCGAAGGCAAAAGCAGAATCGCCCGCCTCGGACTCATGGTGCACATGACCGCGCCGATGATCCACTGCGGCACCGGCCTCGGCATCATCACCCTGGAGATGCTGAACCACGGTCCGTTCGTCATCGAGGCCAAACCCGGCGAGACGCGCATCTGCCAGCTGGTTCTCGAGGAAGTGACCAGCGATCCCGGCGACCGCTCCGGCCGCCAGTTCCACAAACAAAAAGACGCCAAAGGCTGACCCGGGTAAGTACCCGGAGGCAACATGGCTACTGCTCAATGGTAACTGCGGTGGCCGGTGGAGAAAAACCGGTGCCCCCTTGTAAAGGGGGTTAGGGGGATTCCTCCGCTGTTATCCTGAGCGTTAGCGAAGGATCTCGATGGGTTTGCTTGTATTATTTGAAGTGGTCACCTTTCGCTACGCTCAAGGTGACGAACTAAAGGGAAAAGCCCCCCAACCCCCTTCGGAGAAGGGGGAGCACCCCGGTTACAACTCATCCTTGTAAACAATGAAGGCGTCTTTGGGATAGACGAGGTGGGTTTCGCCCCATTGATGGGCGCTGTGCAGGTCCCAGGCGGATTCATCGTCCAGCCCCTTGAGCCGCAGGCCTCCGGTGCCGCCGTAGATGAGCAGGGCCACGCCGTCGCCGGACTCTTCCACACGGCAGGCGTAAGCGGGGCAGGGCGCGTTGGTTTCCGCGTCCCATCCGGTCACCTGCACCGGCTGGTCCGATCCCTGCACGGTGTACTTGATGGCGTACACCTCGCGCGGAGATTCCATCTCGCGGTACATCATGCTGAACGGCTGATCCACATTGCCGCAGGGTTCGACTTCGAGGAACATAACGAAACCTCTCAAGTTTCAATCAAACGCAAAAACCAGGTGGAAGGGTACGGGCTTTTCTCTTTCCCTCCAACGCTCGGCGCAAAATAACCAGCATTCTACAAAGTTGCCAATCAGTAAGGGATAGATGCACCACATTTTTTGAGCCCCGTGCAAAACCAATACATATCCTTTGGCGGGCCACCAGGCCATATCGCTCATGCAATCGATCAGCGCATCCCAGTTTTTTCCGAAGTAGTCGGGAAACTTCATCACTTCGGCGACAAACGCTAAAAACTCCCTGTCTCTGGAATTTTCGGAAAGGTCACTTTTAATGCTTGGAAGGTGCGCTTCCATGATAAGGAAACCCTCTTTTTTCAGATTTTCTTCGTCATTAAAAAGGGACCCCAAATACATTTCCTCAATAAAATGAACCGAATCTGCGCTGATATACCTCACCGATTGATACAACTCCATCTCTCAACCCCTTATCTGGTTTGCCCAGTGCATTCGATTCATCCGGTTCCTTCGCTTCGCTCAGGAACCGCTTAAGGAAGAACCCCCCTGGCCCCCCTTACAAGGGGGAATCATTAAGCCCCCTCATTCTGGCCCGTCACTCTGGAGTGCTCCCCCAAGAGAAGAAGAAAACTCAAAAGCTCCCTCCCCTTACCAAGGGGAGGGTGGGGGTGGGGTTTTGAAGGGCAACCCGTTTTACGGGTTGCCTCCACCAATACCTCCCCTCAATCCCCTCCTTGGAAAGGAGGGGAGGAAAGTAACAGGGTGAACCATCCCTACCTTATTCCCTCTCTTTGAGGGGACTCGCCATTTTCCGGGCGATGCGGTACAATCGGGCCTTCCCGAAAACCGGGGACTTTGGAAACGCCAATTGCCGCGGGCCCGGCCCGCCGCAAAATGGCTACTGCCCGGTGGTTACGGCGATGGTCCGTGGGCGCAATTCCGAATTTATCCTGTTGTCACCGGACTCAGTCCGGCGGGCCCGGCCCGCCATCCATCATATAACCCTTTTCAAGGATTTGCGAATGCATAAACTGGTTTTGATGCGCCACGGCCAGAGCATCTGGAACCTGGAAAACCGCTTCACCGGCTGGACCGACGTGGATCTCACCGACCAGGGCCGCGATGAAGCCCGACAGGGGGGACAGCTCATCCGCGAGGCCGGGCTGACGTTCGACGTGGCCTACACCTCTGTTTTGAAACGCGCCATCCGCACGTTGTGGATCGCGCTCGACGAACTGGACCTGATGTGGATTCCGGTCCACCGCTCGTGGCGGCTGAATGAACGCCATTACGGCAACCTGCAGGGACTCAACAAAGCAGAAACGGCGGAGAAACACGGCGACGACCAGGTGAAGATATGGCGGCGCAGTTACGACATCCCGCCGCCGCCCTTGCCCGACGGCGACGACCGCCTGCCGCACAACGATCCGCGCTATGCCGGGGTCGATGCCACCGACCTGCCGAAGACCGAAGCGCTGAAACACACGGTGGACCGCTTCCTGCCTTACTGGAACGACACCATCGTGCCGGAGATCAAGGCAAACAAGCGCGTGTTCATCTGCGCCCACGGCAACAGCCTGCGCGCGCTGGTGAAGCACCTCGACAGCATCAGCGAGGCCGACATTGTGGAGCTCAACATCCCGACGGGCATTCCGCTGGTATACGAACTGGATGACAATTTGAAGCCGATCAAGAGTTATTACCTGGGCGACCCCGAAGCCGCGAAGAAAGCGGCGGACGCCGTCGCCAAACAGGCCGGTGGGAAATAAACCGGAATTCAACCCCCAGCCCGATTTGCACGGGCCGGGGGTTTTTATTCTTACCTGGAAACGGCCGCTCCTTCCACGGGCAGGCCGTGTTCCAACCAGTCCTTCTTTCCTTCCTCGTACCGGGACACATCCGTGTACCCCATCGCCACCAGCGATTCGGCCACCTTTGTCGAACTCTGGCAGGTTTCACTGGCGCAGTACACGACAATCCTCGCCTCCTTCGCCGGCAACAGCTTCGGCGCCTTCTCCTCCACTTCATCGTAATTGATCTGAATGGCCCCCGGCAGGTGGCCCTGTTCGAAGTGCTCCCGTGGCAGTGCCTCCACCAGCGTCAGGTTGGCGCCCTCGTTCAAAAGTTGCTGAATCGCATTCCGTTTGATTTTCCTTGTCATCATAAAATCTCCCAATCAAGAAATAAATTTGTTGCAAATACAACTAAAAGAATGCATTTTTTTGGTTGCGAATGCAACAAAAAATCTGTAAGGTGACCGCATGGCCGCTAAATACTTGACGCAACTGGAAGAAACAGCGTGGACGGGCCTCATCAAAGGGCACCAGGTGGCGATGGACCGGGTCGAGTCCGCCCTGAAACGGCAGGGATTTCCACCTTTGGTCTGGTACGACGTGCTGTTGGAACTGTCCCGCGTGACCGGCGGCCGGCTCCGGCTGACGGAGATCGGCGAGGCCACCCTGTTGAAAAAGTTCAATGTCACCCGCCTGATCGACCGCATGGCGGCGGAGGGGCTGGTTCGGCGAGAGGCCTGCGTGGAGGACGCGCGGGGGGCCTATGCCGCGATCACCGCCAAAGGACGGAAACTGCAACAGCGTATGCGGCCGGTGTACCACGCCGCCGTACGCCGGCATTTCATGGAATGTTTCAGGAAAGAAGAGGTTTCCGTGCTTGCTGATTTGTTTCAGCGACTGCTCAAGCAGCCCGGGGAACAAAACGGACCGGCCAGGGAATCGGAGCCCACGTAACCCGATTCGGATTGCGCCTGCGGATCATCGTTCGCCCACCACGCATTGGCCATCCATCAGCGGCGATCCGCCGCACGGCTGTGAGCCGAAGCCAACACAACCCCATCATGATCGCGCCCGCCGGCCATCGTTCGCCCGCCACGCAGTAGCCATTTATCTCCGGTGATTCACCGGGCACAGCGGAAGCCCTGCCAGATTTTGAAGGCGTGCGGTTCTTCGTTGAAGCGGTACGTGGTGCGCAGGTAATAAGCTTTGAAGTACCAGTTGCCGCCGCGCAGGACGCGCGAGTCGCCGGATTCGGGCCCCGTAGGATTTTTTTGCGGCGAGCGTTCGTAATAGGCGGGACCATACCAGTCGCCCACCCACTCCCACACATTGCCCGCCATGTGATGCAGACCGTAAGGCGAGCGGCCCTCGGGCAGGGCGTCGACCGGTTCCATCACCTGAAAACCCAGGTCAGCGAAAGAACGGCGGAAGGTGACGCGGTCGTTCGTGGGGAATTCATCTCCCCAGGGAAACAGGCGTGCTTCGGTTCCGCGTGCCGCTTTTTCCCATTCCGCTTCCGTCGGCAGGCGCTTGCCCACCCACCGGCAGTAGGCATCCGCTCCGTACCACGACACCCGGTTGACGGGATGCCGGTCCAGTCCCGGCCGCGCGCGGTAACGTTCGCCCACCTTCTCCACCGTCACTGCTTTACCCAGTTCAATGAAACGGTCCGCCTTTTCCGGATGCGCGTTCAAAAACTCCGCGAACTGCTGCGCCGTCACCTCGTAAAGGTCCATGGCGTAAGTATCGAGATGCACCGTATGCACGGGTTGCTCGTCGGTATCGCCCCAGCCCTGCGGGTTGTCGATGTCGAGGCCCATGGTGAAGGGTCCCGCCGGAATGACCACCATGTCGGTGATATCGATGTTTTCCCGGGTGGAAGCACAGGCCGCAAGCACCAGGCACAGGACGAAGAACACGCTCCATCGAAGACGGTTCAACAGCGGGGCGTTTTTAAAATCGGGAAAGCGGAAACGTTTTTCCGGGTAGAGCGTAAAGGAAGTCATGAAACGGAGGAATCAGTTCGGGAACAGGGTTTGCGACCGCTTTTCCTGTTCCGGTTTGCGGGTTCCAACGAGGGCGCGTTCCTGGGGAAGGAAGATTTCGAACCGGGTGCCCTTGCCCACTTCGCTTTCAACCCCGATGTGCCCGCCGAAGCGCTGGACGATCTTGGTCACCGTCGCAAGGCCCAGCCCCACGCCTTCTTCGCGCGTGGTGAAGAAAGGATCGAATATCTGCTTGCGTTTGTCCGGGGGGATACCGCGGCCCTGGTCCTCTACGATCAGCAGCACGCCCTTGCGCTCGGTTTGGAAATCGCGATGCCGGTGACCCTGGACCTCCCGCAGTTCCAGCCCTATGGTACCGTTCTTGTCCATGGCCTGGATGCCGTTGATGCACAGGTTCCACACCATCTGTTTGATCTGGTCTTCCTCGCTTTGAACGACCACGTGTTTCGACGGCACATTCAAAACAATGTCGATGGAAGAATCGTATTCATTGCTGTTCTTGAGAAGCATGACCACATCCTGAAGCAGCTGCGTGAGATCGATGACCGTGGTCTTGGACTTTCGCGGCTGGGAATAAGACAGGAAATCCTTGACGATGGAATTCAGCCGGTCGGTTTCCTTGATGACGATATCCATGAGCCGTTTGTACTGGTCCTCCACCTGCAGCGAATCGCGAAGCACCTGGATGGAACCACTCAGCGATGCCAGCGGGTTGCGGATTTCATGCGCGAGTCCGGCAGAGAAGCGACCCACCGCCGCCAGCTGCTCCGACTGCAATATCTTTTCCTCCATCTTGCGCATTTCCGTCAGGTCTTCCAGCACCACGATGTAGCCTTCCGACTTGAAGCCGTCCTTGAACGGGTCCATGCTGGGCCGGATGAGCGAGCTGATTTTCATGACAACCAGAATGGTCTCGCCGTCCTTGCGCTGGAATTCCCCTTCCAGCGTTACGGGCAACTGCACCGACTGGCGGTCGAGGAAAAACGACCTCAATGGCGGCACCGGAAGCAAATCGTACGCCATGCGGCCCAGGCTGTGATCGGCAGTACACCCGGTTATCTGTTCGCAGGCGGTGTTGACGGAGGTGACGCGTCCTTCATGGTTGGTAGTGAGCAGGCCATTGACCATGTTCTGCACCACGTTCTTATGAAACTCCTGAAGCTTTTTCAGGTCCAGGCTTTTGGAACGCAGTTCGTCGTTGATGATGCGCAGGCGGTGGTTGAGGATGCTGCTCAGGTAGGCCACCGAATAAAACGAGGCCAGGTTCAGGGCAATGATGTAAAAGCCGTACGCACCCTGGTACGAGATATTGGATTTCTGGAAAAAGTAAATCGGGCGGATCACGTTGAAGTATTCCAGGTCCACGAGGAGACCGTAGATGATGCTGGCCCCCGATGCCGCCAGGTACACCGCCGCCCGCGGCAACATGACACTGGTGGCGATGATGACAAACAGGAAGACGAAAGAGAGCGGACTTTCGATTCCACCGGTGGTGTAGATCAACCCGCCAACGGTGGTGAGGTCGCCCAGCACCTGGGCCCATGCCACCCAGACGAGGGGCATCTTGAGCCGCAACATCAAGGCATAAATGATGCAGAGGAAATAAGCGCTTCCCAGCACGATGCTGAGGGGCATGATGGGGGTTTCGTAACGGGCGTTGTGCTCGAAGGCGATGGCGAGGGCGACGAACCCGGTCAGGAACACGACCCGGAACACCATGATCGTCTTGACCCGGAGAAGGAGCTCTTTATCAGGATAATCCTGGGTCTTAAACATGGTCTCCTCAATGTCGTCGGGCCCCGGCAAGAGCGAACCCGGTTTGCCCCTTCAGTCGACCTGTGCGGGTGCACGGGAGTGCACCGGACACCGATTAGAAGTTTTCGCCCATCTTGAATATGGGCAGGTACATGGCGACAACAATGAAACCGACCACGGAACCGAGAAACACCATGAGCATCGGCTCGAGCAGTGCCGTCAGGCCCTCCACCGCCGTATCCACTTCTTCATCGTAAAAGTCTGCGATCTTGATCAGCATGCCGTCCAGCGCACCGGCGGATTCACCGACGTCGATCATCTGTATGACCATGGGCGGGAACACATCTTCGCGCGACAGGGGTGCGGCGATGGTTTCACCTTCCTTGATGGATTCGATGGTGTTGAGAATCGCCCGCTCGACGATCTTGTTGCCGGAGGTGCGGGCGCAGATATCCATCGCGTCGATCAGGGGCACACCGCTGGAAAGCAGGGTACCGAGGGTGCGGGTGAACTTGGCCACGGAAACCTTGCGGATGAGCATGCCGAACACAGGCAGTTTGAGGGCGAACCGGTCGATTTCCACCTTCCCCTTTTCGGTGGCGTACACCCGTTTGAAGATCATGAAGAACAGGATCGGTCCGCCGATGATCACGTACCACTGGTTCTGGAAAAAGTTACTGACCATCATGACGATGGCGGTCGGACCCGGAAGCTCGCCACCGCTGCCCTCGAACATGGTGGCGAAAGCGGGGATGACGAAGATCATGAGGAAAGCCACGACCACAAATGCGACGGTGACGATGGCGCCGGGATACACCATCGCGGCTTTCACTTTTTTCTTGAGCGCGAGGGATTTTTCGATGTACGCGGCCAGACGCGACAGGATGGTGTCCAGAATACCACCGGCCTCGCCCGCTTCCACCAGGTTGCAGTACAAGGCATCCCACACCTTGGGATGCCGGCGCATGGAGTCGGACAGGTTGGCGCCCTGCTCGATGCCGTTCTTGACATCCATGATGATGTCGCCAAAGGTCTTGTTGTCCGACTGCTTGCCGAGAATTTCCAGGCACTGCACCAGAGGCAGACCCGCATCCACCATCGTCGAAAACTGGCGGGTGAAGATAACGACGTCGCGTTCGGTGATTTTCTGTTTCTTCTTGCCTCCCCCACCAATCTCCAATGAAAAAAACGAGGATTTGGCTTTGAGGCTGTCCACTCGGATGTTTTTCTGCTTCAGCTTGGCCCGGGCGCCCTGCTCGTTATCGGCTTCAATTTCGCCGGTCTGCGTTTTCCCTTTTACCGTCGTTTTGTAAGTAAAAGTTGGCATGGCTTTATTCCGTCCCCTTATTGATTAATCGAAAAGGAGGAGATGACGCTGCGCGTTTTTTCCAGCTCCAGTCCGATGCGCGACAATTGTTCGCTGGTAAACCGCAGGCGGTCCACAAGCGCTTTGACCACAAGCCGCACATCGTCCGGCAACTTTTCCACAAGGTGATTGAACTGTTCCTTTTCGATCACCCCGATTGTCACATTGCCCACCGCCACCACGCTGGCGCTCCGGACGGTCTGAGAAATCAAACCCATTTCGCCGAACACGTCCCCTGCCTTGAGGGTGTTGATCAACACGCTTTTCTTGTCCACCTTCTTGGTGACGTTGACCTTGCCCTCTATGATGATGAATGCGTTGTTGCTGACAATTCCTTCCGAAACGATGATGTCTCCATCTGCATACCGCTGAATTGTCGGAGTATCCTTGAGACTCATAATCACACTTTTCCAAGAACGTCCATAGTCTCGCGATAGATCCTATAGAAGATTTCGTTGTCTGATATGCCTTTCCTCAATACCACGTCCAGCCTGTCCAGATCCTTTTCGTTGATCACCTGGTTGACGCTGTAGGCGAAGGCTTCCATGTTGTCCGTGGACTTGAATTCCTTCCCGACCAAAGAGATGAAGGTTTTCCGCCGCAGGCTCATGGGCATGTTCAATACATACTTGTAAAGGGCACTTTCTTCCAGACTTTCCCCTCCAAACTTTTCGTGAAACACGACCACATGATAGTGAAAGAACTTCAGTTTGTGCGCGCCGTGCTCCGGTGACTTGGCCGTTTCCAGTTTGTAACCCAGTTCGGTGAGCACGTCGGCGAAAGCATCGTAATTCATCGGGTCCATGATGAGCGCGACCTTGTCACCCTCTTCATAAATGGGAGGGGCCTCATCCTCTTCGAAGGCTTCGTCGGTCACCAGCATCATGGCTTCCATGCCCTCTTCTTCCTCATCCTCCTGCTTCAGGTGCTGATCGACGCGGTTCTTCGTTTTGCACGCCGGGCAGGTGAGGTTGAACGCCTTGTCTTTGGGGACCTTTTCATCCGGAATGTTGATCGTCTTGCTGCACTGACTGCATGTAACCTGCATTCAGACTCTCCTCGGACGCATTGCCGCGTCACCTTCGCATTTTTTTCTTTTTGGCAAACCCGGTTTCCTGATCGTAAGAATCGTCCAGGGCCAGCTCCTCGATGTCCGTCGTCGCCTCGCCCCTTTCGGACTTGATGGCGTCGATGCCGCGCGCCACGACGTTGCGCCGTGACGCATACGCGAGAGCGGTTTCCTGGGTGATGAGTTCTTCGCGATACAGCTTGATGATGTGCTGGTCGAATGTCCACATACCGTAGGCGTCACCCTCGCGGATGATGTCGTAATAGGTCTTTCCCTCTTCCTCCCCATTCAGGATGGTGTCCTTGATGCGCATGTTGTTGTTCATGATTTCGAGAAGCGCAATCCGTCCGCCGCCCGCTTTCGGCACCAGGCGCTGACTGATGACCCAGCGCACGGTATCCGCGAGACGGATGCGGATCTGCTGTTCCTCTTCCTGCGAAAACATGCCGACGATGCGGTTGATGGTCTGCCCCGCGTCGACCGTATGCAGGGTGCTCATGACAAGATGACCCGTCTCCGCGGCGCTCATGCCGATCTCCACGGTTTCGCGGTCGCGCATCTCACCCACCAGGATGACCTTCGGCGCCTGACGCAGGGCGGCACGCAGGCCCGTGGCGAAGTTGTTGAAGTCGCCGCCCAGCTCCCGCTGGTTGAAAGTGGATTGCAAATGCGGGTGCACGAATTCCACCGGATCCTCCAGCGTGATGATGTGCACTGATTTGTCGTGATTGATCTTGTTGAGCAGCGCCGCGAGGGTGGTCGATTTACCGGAACCGGTGGCCCCGGTGACCAGCACCATGCCGTTTTTCTCCTCCGCCGCCTTGGCAAACTGCGGCGGCAGTTTCAAATCCTCGATCGACGGAATCCGCGTTTCCAGTTTACGCAGGACGATGCTGTAGTTGCCGCGCTGGGAGAAAATGTTGACGCGGAACCGCGCCTTGCCGGGAATGTAATACGAACAGTCGCAGGAGCCCTCGCGGAGAAGGATTTCGTTCAGCCGCCGGTCGGCGCCGATGAGGTTCAGCGCGAAGATTTCAGCCTGGAACGCCGTGATCTTCGGGATCGGCGGGTGCATGGGCACTTCCGTCAACTGGCCCGAGTTTTCCACCTGGAACGGTTTGCCCACGGTGATGTTGAGGTCGGAGATGTTTCCGAACGACTCCAGCATCGTTGTCAGAATGTGGTCGATTTCGGCTTTTCTCATGGTTGCACCCCTGCAACGGACTTTAAATGAATTCCGGTGGTGTCTTCAGGTACTGAACGAACCGCTCTTTGACAATCGATTTGTCGTACGCGTCTTCCGGGCTGATTTTCTTTGCCTGCAACGCTTCCAGAATGGCGTCGTCCAGCGACTGCATGCCGTATTTTTTCCCGGTCTGGATGACGGAGGGAATCTGGAACGTCTTGCCTTCACGAATCAGGTTCGAGGTCGCGGGCGTCACCACCAGCACTTCCAGCACCGCCAGACGGCCTTTCTTGTCCACGCGCTTGAACAGGTTCTGCGCGATGACGCCTTTCAAACTTTCGGAAAGTGTGGTGCGGATCTGCGCCTGCTGGTTGGCGGGAAACACGTCGATGACGCGGTCGACCGTCTTCGCCGCGCTCTGGGTATGCAGGGTACCGAACACGAGATGACCGGTGGAAGCGGCTTCCAGCGCCAGCTCGATGGTTTCCAGGTCCCGCATCTCACCCACGAGAATGATGTCCGGGTCTTCGCGCAGCGCACCCTTCAAGGCGGCTTTAAAACTTTTCGTGTGCACGCCCACCTCGCGGTGGTTCACCACACAGCTCGCGCTTTTGTGCACGAACTCGACGGGGTCTTCGACCGTGATGATGTGCGCTTTCTTGTTCTTGTTGACGTAGTCCATCATCGCCGCAAGGGTGGTGGACTTGCCGGAACCGGTGGGGCCGGTCACCAGCACCATGCCCTTGTGCAGCATGGCCAGCTTGGTGAGCACCGGCGGAAGGCCCAGCTGTTCCGCGGTCAGAATTTCACTGGGAATCTCGCGAAAGACGGCGCCGACGCCCCATTTCTGCTGGAAGTAGTTGGCGCGGTAACGGGCCAGGCCGGGAACTTCATAGGCGAAGTCGATGTCGCCGGTTTCTTCGAATACCTTGATCTTGTCTTCAGGGGCGATTTCGTAGAGGATGGCTTTCAGTTCATCGTTTTCAAGAACCTTGTACTTCACGCGTTCCATGTCGCCATGAATACGCAGGACCGGCTGGGACCCGGCCACCAGGTGCAGGTCGGAAGCTCCCTGCTCGTTCATCAGTTTGAAGAAAGCATCGATTTTGGCCATAGGTCACTCTACCAGTTCGGCTTTGAATACGAAGTCGAGGACCACGTTCTGCGTCCCCGGCAGTTCAAACTTGTTCCCGTTCAAAAAAAATTCCGACCCATTCCGGTTTCCGATATCCGCCAGGATCTGGTTCTCCGCTTGCAATACGATACGCTCGCCGGGTTGCAGAGTGAAATCTTTTTCCTTTCCCTCATCCACGATCATGTGGAACCAGGCTTTTTCGCTGGCGCGGATTTCCAGAGAAAAAGCGCCGGAATGGCTTGAACCCGGTGTGTTCAATGAGCTTCGGTCTGTCGGAACTAATTGATCTTGCAGGTCGTTTATTATACCACCATTTTCCGATTCCGAAATCTTATTTTCCCCGGCGGCGGCATCCAGGTCGTTCTTGGGACCGGTCATGGAGGTGGTTTTTGCCTCGGTGGTCTCCATTCCCGAGCCGGGTGGCGGAGGGGCTTCCCCTCCCTGGGGAGGCGGACCGGGCTGCGGACCCGAGCCCATGGTCGGTTCGGATTCCGTGTGGACCGGAGGGGTCGTTTCCTGTTTCATTTCAGGTGGGGGGACGGTCGCTTCCGGCACGGAGGGCGGGGAAGACTGGAAAGTCACCCACACCAGCCAGCCCACCAGGACCAGTCCAACCACAAACCCAACCAGCTTCATCTGCGTCTGCCAGAAAGATTTTTTCTGCTCACGCTGGACGACTTCCTTCAGCGACTGTTCGCGTACTTCGCGCCGGTCCTTGCCGATGCGTTCGTCATAGGCGGTCAACAGCTCGTTGGCATCCACACCCAGCGCTTCCCCATAACCGCGGATGTACCCCTTGATGAACACCTCCGCCGGAAGGTCGTCGTAACGGTCTTCTTCCAGGGCTTCCAGGTGGCGCGTGGGAATGCGGGTGGAGTTGGCGATGTCGTCCAGGGTGACGCTCCGCAACTCCCGCTGGTGTTTCAGATATTGGCCGAAACTGTCTTCCATACTATTTCTTGGGCGAAACCTTCATGCGGTTCAACATGGATTTGGCAGTGCGGGCGTTCTCACTCAACGGCTGGAGATTGATCGCCTCCTGAAGGTGGGGACGGGCGCGCAGGTAATCCCCTTCGTCAAACAACAGCTGACCCAGTTCAAAGTGCGCGCGGGCGGATTCCGGATTCAATTCCACCGCCTTCTGAAAACTTTTGTAGGCCAGCTCGTACTGCTCCGCCTTTTTGTAGGCAAGAGCCAGGTTGATGCGAATCTGGTCACTGTCCTTGATGTCCAGCGCCATTTGCCAGGCGCGTTCCGCCTCATTGTACTGCCCGTTTTTGTAATAGCTGAAAGCCAGCCAGTTGTAGAGCTGTTGCGGGTTCAGCACCTTCTTCGCGTCCAGTGATTTTTTAAGGTGCACAATGGCACGATCCCATCTCTCCGTTTCCATGTACAACCGCCCCAAATACTGGTACGCCTGCATGTATTCGGAATCCAGCCGGATGGCTCGCAGGAAGGATTTTTCGGCGCGTGGATACTGCCGGTCCTTGAAGTACGCCGCACCCAGGGCAACGCGGTAAAACGGATCGTCGGGAACCTCCTTGATGATCTCGACCAGTTCCTGATAATACTTGTCCCGCATGTTGAGGGTGTTGTATTTCTGCGCGTCGTTGTAGCGTTTGCGGGCATCCAGTTTTTCCCGTGGCGTGATCGAGGAGGCGCATCCGGCAAACCCGATTATAAAAACCAGCGCAAGCACTCCAAACCAACCCGCCCTTGACCGAGGAACCGGAACTGAATCTGTCATGATTTTCTATGGGTAAATGGTTGAATTTTTTAGAATTAGTAAATTATAGCAAAAGGCGGGGCGTTGCACAACAAGGGAAGCGGACGGACCTGAAATCCCGTTTTTCAGGGATTTTGCGGGTCACGCAATGGATTTAAAAAAGACGGGAATAAAAAACCCTCCCCTGAATCAGGGGAGGGTTGCAATTACCGGTAAACTTTCGGAACGGGGCCACCGGGCAGTACCCATCTGCCTGTCCACGTACGTGGTGGACTATTGGAAGACGGCTTTGGCCGAGTACACCATGTTGCGCAGGCCGCGCGTCGAGTCCTCCACCGCCGTGGCCTCGTAGCCGCAATGCGCCGTGCAGTCGCGGCACTTGTCGTGGTTGCGGTGACCGTAACTGTCCCAGTCGGTGGTCTTCATCAGGTCACGGAAGCTCTTGGCGTAGCCCTCGTCGAGCAGGTAACACGGCTTCTGCCAGCCGAGAACGGAGTAGCACGGATTGCCCCACGGCGTGCAGTCGTAATCGCGCTTGCCCTGCAAAAAGTCGAGGTAGAACGGCGAGTGGTTGAAGTTCCACCGCCCGTCTTTGTTGCGGTTCAACAGGTCGCCGAAAAATTCCATCGTCTTCGCGCGGCCGGGGAAATGTTCCTGGTCCGGCGCATCCGGATACTGGAAGGCGGAAGACACCGTCATGCCGTCCACGCCCAGCGGCCGGATGTGGTCGAGAAACTGCTCCGCGTATTCAACGGAAACACCATCGAAGAACGTGGTGTTGGTGGTGACGCGAAAGCCTTTTTTCTTGGCGGCGCGGATGGCATCGATTGCCTTGTCGTACACGCCCTCTTCCATACAGATATGGTCGTGGTGTTCCTTCATGCCGTCCAGGTGAATCGACAGCGTGAGCAACGGCGATTTCGGCAGCTGGTCGAGGTACTTCTCAAGCAGGATGGCGTTGGTGCACAGGTACACGTAGCGGCCCTGCTTGACCAGACCTTCGATGATCTCCACGATGTGCGGATGGATCAGCGGTTCGCCGCCGGCGATGGAGACGATCGGCGCGCCGCATTCCTTCGCGGCTTTCAGGCACTGCTCCACGCTCAGATACTGTTTGAGAATATCGTTGGGTTTCTGAATTTTTCCACAGCCCGTGCACTCGAGGTTGCAACGGTAAAGGGGTTCGAGCATCAACACCAGCGGATACTTTTTTTTACCGAGGAGTTTTTGCTTGAACAGATAAAACCCAACTTTCATCGCCTGTCGAATTGGAATCGCCATATATTAATGTCCACTCTTTATAAATGCGGTTGAGAATCACGCAGGATGGGCCGTCCGGTTGAAAATTGTGGGGAGACCGGAATCCGGCTTGCGCTCGGCCTGTAACTTGTTAAAATTCAAATAACAATTGAGGCGACCCATATTATATAAGCAAGCCGCTCCCGGTTTCAAAAATAATTTGGCCGAAGGCCTCATTCTAATCCAGGCAACCCGCTCCGGGACCCCCGCCCCAACAGGGCGGCGGACCGCACACCGCCGGGCCCGCTTCTTCCGAATGTCGAGGACCCCGTTTTGAGAAAAGTCGCCGCCCTTCTCAGCATTGCCGTCATCATCCTAATCATTGATGGAACAATGACTTACGACTTCTTCGACCTGGAGAACAAGAGCTTCGATTTCTGGCTGGCGGCGGGGCTGACGGTCGTCATTTTCATCGTCCTCTGGTTCGCCGAAACCTCCCAGCGCCCCAACAAACCGGGCAACGGAAACTGATCCCGCACCCGTTTTCCCGCGTACTGGGTGAGGGGGAGTCGCAACCCAACCGTTTCCCTTACAGAAAACCGGCTGCAACCTCGGCGTGGGGTGATTATTGCGTGTGCAGGGAGAAAGCGTCCGCCGCCTGCTGGGTGACAACACGGCTGAGCAGAGCGTAGGGCTCGACGGTCTGGTCGGTGGCGATCCACACCTTTCCCGCGCCGCCGTGCGCGACGTTCACCGCTTCGCCTTTCGCATTTTCGATGGCGGCGATGTGGAAGTAACTCTGCCGCGCGGGGGAGATGTACTCGACGCGGTCACCCACTTCAATCCGGTTCTTCACTTCCACTTCCATCCAGCCGGGACGCGCATCCACCACCTGTCCGGCGAACACCTGCGGCAGGTCGGTTTCCTGCGCCGAATCGAACCGTTCGGTCTGGTGATCCGACCGCGGCACCAAAAACGCCGAGGTGAAGCCACGGTTGGCGGTCTTGTTGATCTCGTCGATGAGTTTGGGATCGAATCCCTTGCCGCGCGCGAGGTCGTCGATGGCGCGGCGGTAACTGCGCACCACCATCGACAGATAGTAGATGGTCTTGGTGCGGCCTTCAATTTTGAACGAACACACGCCCGCGTCATGAATCGGTTTCAGGTACTCGATGGCGCGCAGGTCTTTCGAGTTCATGATGTAAGTGCCGTGCTCGTCTTCGTCAATGGGCATCAGCTCGCCCGGCCGTTCGCGCTCTTCCAGGAAATACTCGCCATTCAGGATTTCCGGCTGGTGCGTGCTCTGCACGGGCGCCGACTCGTGCGGCTGCTGGTGCACGTTGTACTCCCAGCGGCAACTGTTGGTGCAGGTGCCCTGGTTGGCGTCGCGGTGGTTGAAATAATTCGACAGCAGGCACCGGCCCGAATAGGCAATACAAATTGCGCCGTGCACGAACGACTCCAGCTCCATCCCCGGCACCTTCTCGTGGATCTCGGCGATCTCCGGCAAAGACAACTCGCGTGACAGGATGATGCGGCTCACGCCTTCGTCGTACCAGAACTGCACCGACTCGTAATTGATGGTGTTGGTCTGCACCGACAAATGCACCGGCACGTGCGGGAACTCGCGGCGGGCGAAGCGGATCATCCCCGGATCTGCCATGATGAACGCGTCGGGTTGCGCATCCGCATAAAACGCCAGCGACTGCTTGAACGAATCGATCTTGCGGTTGGGCGGCAGGATGTTGGCGGTGATGTAAATCTTCCGCCCCATCCGGTGCGTGCGCTCGATGGCCTCTTTCAGCGTCGCGTCCTTGAACGGATTTTCGCGCGCTCGCAGCGAGAACCGCGGAATGCCCGCATAGACCGCATCGGCGCCGTAGGCCAGCGCGTAATCGAGCTTCTCCGGGCTGCCCGCAGGGGCCAGCAATTCCGGCACTCGCGTACCGGAGGAGGAAACGGAACCGTTCCCGGCCACAGTCTGTTTGTCGTCGGCGTTGTTCATGATGGTTGATTATATATAAAGGAACGCTTCCGCGAAAGTCCAACAACTGTTTTTCATGCAAGAAGTTGCTCTGGCCGGACTTTTTATTAAGAAATGGGGGATAACCGGCCCCCCTTCTCCGAAGGGGGCTGGGGGGCTTTTTCCTTCTTCTTTATCGGTGCTTTCTTCTTGGACACTCCCCCTCCTTCGCAAGGAGGGGATTGAGGGGAGGTTACCGATGATCCCTCCCTTGATCTCCCTCCCAGGGAACTCTGTGTTCATCTGTGTGTATCGGTGGTTGGATTGGCTTCAGGACGGGCAATGGCGGGCGGGCCGGTAGCCCAGCTCCTGGGCCTGTTTCCGGGTCTGGAAAATGACGGGTTTCCTGATCCGCACGGCGCGCGAATACCCCCGGCAGGCAGGCCACTGGTAGGTGCGGCTCCGGGGATCGCCTATGATCCCGTAATGCAGGACGCGGTCGTAATCCATCTCCGCCTGGCTCCAAGGCGCGGCGGGAATGACCTTCTCGCGGCGGTGTTCCCACGGCGGGACGGGTTCCACCTGCATCCACAACCCCAGGCTGTGGGCGAAGGCGTGGTGCTCCAGCGTGGTCAGGCGCTCGTCGGGATCGGGTGTGGCGCGGTAATGCCAGCCGTAGCCCTGGGCGATGACCTCGTCGTTCACCACCCGGCCTCCCGCCAGCACAGCGCGGCCCACGTGCCAGCCGTCCTTGTCCACGAAGGAGACGTCGACGCGGATGGCGCGGTGCCGGATCAATTCGTCCAGGTAATCGAACGCCTGCCTGCCGAACGGCTGGCCCGGCTCCGGTGCGTCCACTTCTTCCAATCGCACCTTGTATCGTTTATTCTCGACCTCGAGCGCAAAGGCGTCGCCGGAGAGGATCTCTACCGCATGCCCGACCAGGATTTTTTCCGGCGAGCCCAGCGCCGCCGTCAGCAACGCCACCCCCACCGCGAGTTTTAGGAAATGCATACCTTATTATATCGGACAGACGGGGAAATTCCTGGGTCCCACGCCAATAAAGTGGTTCTATTGAATGCGATTACAGAGGAATCGATTTAAACAACCATGAAGCGCAAAACCAAACAGTCGGTACGGCAGGAGGTGTGGTCGGAAATGAAGAGTGAGAAGGTCGCGCGCTTTCCGTTTCCCATCAAGGGCCGCATCCCGAACTTCAAAGGTGCCGAAGCCGCGGTCGAACGCCTGCGCACACTGCCCTGCTATCAAAAGGCGAAAACCCTCAAGTGCAATCCCGATTCTCCCCAGCGGTTCCTGCGCCAGGCGGCGCTTGAGGACGGCAAAACCGTGTTCATGGCGGTGCCGCGCCTGAGAAAAGAAAAATGTTTTCTGAAACTCGATCCCGCAAAGATCGATCCGCGCAACTTCAAAAAAGCGGCGAGCATATCGGGATCGGAACAGTTCGGCGTGCCCGTCACGCCGCAGGAGATGCCGGCGATCGACCTCATCAGCGCGGGGTCGGTGGCGGTGCGCAGAAACGGCACGCGCATCGGCAAGGGCGGGGGCTACTCGGACCTCGAGTTCGGCATCGCCACGGACCTCAAACTCATCACGAAAAAGACCGTCATCGTCACCACCGTGCACGACCTGCAGCTGGTGGATGCGGAATGGGAGGTCATGCCTTACGACATTCCGCTCGACTGGATCCTCACGCCAACGCAATCCATTGAATGTAAAAACAAACACGCCAGGCCGAAGGGCGTGCTGCGGGACCACCTCGACCCCGCCATGCAACGCGACATCCCCATTCTGGAGAGACTTATTGGACCTTTCCCGCAAAGGGAGTAAACTACAGGTATCCGACCCACCATTCGAAAGGTACGGGTTATGGCGGAGTTGCAGGTTGGCGAACAGGTTTTGCTGGACCGCAAGGGACTCGACGCCCTTCTGCAGGCTCTGCGCCGTGCCCGCTACCGGGTGGTGGGACCCACCCTCCGTGACCAGGCGGTGGTGTACGATGAAGTGCGGTCGATCAAGGACCTCCCCGAAGGCTGGACCGACGAACAGGAAGGCGGCATCTACCGTTTGAAAAAACGCGAGGACGCCGCGCTGTTCGGGTACATCATCAGTCCCCATTCCTGGAAACAGTTCCTGTTTCCCCCGCGCCAGAAATTGTGGGAAGCCGACCGCAAGGGCCGTGGCATGGCCATCACACCCAACGAAGAAGACGCGCCGCGCTATGCATTACTGGGAGTGCGTGCCTGCGAACTGCACGCCATCCGCATTCAGGACAAGGTGTTCCTGGAAGGCCCGTACGTCGATCCCATCTACAAGGCGCACCGCGAACGTGCGTTCATCATCGCCGTGCAATGCACGCAGGCAGGCAACACCTGCTTTTGCGTGTCGATGAACTCCGGCCCGAAAGCGGAATCGGGATTCGACCTGGCGCTCACCGAGATCGTGCAGAAAACCACTTCCCACTTCGTGGTCGAGGTGGGCAGTGACGCCGGCGCGCGCCTGCTCTCCAGGGTCCCGGTTAAAAAGGCGAAAGCCGCCGACACCGAAAAAGCCGCACAGGCCCGGGACAACGCCGTCCAGCAGATGGGCCGCAGTATGAAAAGCGACGACCTCCAGGAACTCCTGCAGAACAATTACGAACACCCGCGCTGGGAACAGGTCGCCCAACGTTGCCTCGCCTGCGCCAATTGCACCATGGCGTGCCCCACCTGCTTTTGCTCCACCGTTGAAGACGTCACCGACCTTTCCGGCGACCACGCCGAGCGCTGGCGCAGCTGGGATTCGTGTTTCACCCTGGATTTTTCATACATCCACGGCGGCAACGTGCGCCACTCCACCCTGTCGCGCTACCGCCAATGGATGACGCACAAACTGTCCACCTGGCATGACCAGTTCGAATCCAGCGGATGCGTCGGGTGCGGGCGGTGCATCACCTGGTGCCCGGTGGGCATCGACATCACGGAAGAAGTGGCCGCCATCCGCATCCCGCCGCCCCCTTCCGTCAACCACGAGGACGAGGAGTCTCCGCCATGAACGCGCAGGAAACCAACTTGAAAACCCTGGAATCCATTCTCGCCGAACATCCGTTCTTCGCAGGATTGCAGGACAAATACATGAAGCTGGTCATCGGCTGCGCATCGAACGTGCGGTTCGAGTCGGGGGAGTTCCTGTTTCGCGAAGGGGCGGCGGCGGATCATTTTTACATCATCCGGCACGGACGCGTGGCGCTGGAGATGGCGCCGCCCAACAAGCCGCCGATGATCGTGGACACCGTCGAAGGCGGGCAGGTGCTCGGCTGGTCGTGGCTGGCGCCGCCTCACCTGTGGCATTTCGATGCGCATGCAATGACCCTCGTGCGGGCCATCGCGCTGGATGCCGCCTGCCTGCGCAAAAAAATAGAGGCCGATCACGAACTGGGTTATGAACTGTTCCGGCGGTTCTTCATCATCGCCGCCGAACGCCTGCAACACACGCGCATTCAGTTGATGGACGTGTACGGGAGCACGGTCTGATGTTCGCCGCCGCGCAACCGATGGCTCAACCCATGATCCCGGAACCGCACCGCATCCTGCGCGTGCAGAAGGAAACCCGCGACAGCTTCACCCTGGAGACCCAGCCGGTGAAAGGAGCCAGGCGGTTCGATTTCAAACCGGGTCAGTTCAACATGCTTTACGTGTTCGGTGTGGGCGAGGTGCCGATTTCCATCAGTGGCGATCCGCAGAAACCGGAAACCCTGCTCCATACCATCCGCTCTGTCGGCACGGTGACGCGCCACCTGAAAAAACTGCAGAAGGGCGACGTCATCGGCATCCGCGGCCCGTTCGGGTCGCACTGGCCGGTGGCGGCGGCGGAAGGAAACGACGTCGTGTTCATCGCCGGGGGCATCGGGCTCGCACCGTTGCGTCCCGCCATCTACCAGGTACTGGCGCGGCGGGAAAAGTACGGCGACGTGTTCATCCTGTACGGGGCCCGCACGCCCGCTGACATGATCTTCCGCAAGGAGCTGGAGGCGTGGCGCGGCCGATTCGACCTGGAAGTGGACGCGACGGTGGACACGGCCCAGCGTGGCTGGCTGGGCAACGTCGGCGTGGTGACGCAGATCGTGAAGAAAGCGAAGTTCGACGCGCACCAGACCGTCGCCATGATCTGCGGGCCGGAGGTGATGATGCGGTTCACGGTCAACGAGCTGATGGATGAGGGACTGAGCGGCGACGACATTCACCTGACCATGGAGCGCAACATGAAGTGCGCCATCGGGTTCTGCGGACATTGCCAGTACGGACCGGACTTCGTGTGCCTGGACGGCCCGGTGTTTCCGTACCAGCGCATCCGCCGCCTGTTCGGCAAGCGGGAGATCTGACATGGCGAGTAAGAAACCCACGGCCAAACGCAAACCGTCGCACCGCAAACCGAAACTCGCAGTGTGGAAGTTCGCGTCCTGCGACGGATGCCAGTTGAGCCTGCTCGACTGCGAGGACGAACTGCTCACCGTGGCCGAGCACATCACCATCGCCAATTTCCCGGAAGCGTCGAGCCGCATTCTGAAAGGGCCCTATGATGTGTCGCTGGTGGAGGGATCGATCACCACCCCGCACGACGCCGAGCGCATTCACCAGATCCGGCGCATTTCCAAGACACTGATCACCATCGGCGCCTGCGCCACCGCCGGGGGCATCCAGTCGCTCCGCAACTTCAAGGACGTCAACGAATTCATCTCCATCGTGTACGCCACGCCGGATTACATCGACAGCCTGAAAAAATCGACCGCCATCGAAGAACACGTGGCCGTCGATTTTCAATTGCAGGGGTGTCCCATCAACAAGCACCAGTTGCTCGAGGTGATCAACGCGTTTCTAAATGAACGCAAACCGAACACGCCCCCGCACAGCGTGTGCCTGGAATGCAAACGCGCGGGCAACGTGTGCGTGATGGTGGCCCACGGCACGCCGTGCATGGGTCCCATCACCCACGCCGGGTGCGGCGCGCTGTGCCCCAGTTACAACCGCGGCTGTTACGCCTGCTTCGGTCCCAAGGAAAAAGCCAACACGAATGCGATGAGCCGCGCATTCCTGGACATGGGTATCGACGAGGACAGCGTGCGCCGCGTGTTCCGCGGGGTTTACGGCTGGACCAAAAAGTTCCGCAGGGAAAGCGAAGCGTATGAAAAAAACCCGGACCATTAAAGTCGATTACCTGGCGCGGGTGGAAGGCGAGGGCGCGCTGTATCTTAAAATACAGGACGGCGCATTGAAGGACGTGCAACTCAAAATCTTCGAGCCTCCGCGTTTTTTCGAAGCGTTCCTGCGCGGCCGCCAGTTCACCGAAGCGCCGGACATCACGGCGCGCATCTGCGGTATCTGCCCCATTGCCTACCAGATGAGCGCGGTGCACGCCATGGAGGACGCGCTGGGGGTGACCATGACCCCGCCACTCCGCGCCCTGCGCCGCCTCATTTACTGCGGCGAATGGATCGAAAGCCACATCCTGCACGCCTTCATGCTGCACGCGCCGGATTTCCTGGGGTACCACGACGCCATCCAGATCGCGAAAGACCACAAACAGCTGATCGAAAACGTTCTGCGTTTCAAAAAACACGGCAACGAGATCGTCGCTTTCCTCGGCGGACGCGAGATTCATCCCATCAACGTGAAGGTCGGCGGATTTTACAAGGTGCCGCGCAAAACCGATTTCAAAAAGCTGGAGGAAAATCTGAAGTGGTGCCGCGACTTCGCGCTGCAGGCGGTTGAGTTCGTCGCGAAACTGCCGTTTCCCGATTTCGAAGTGGACTACGAATTCGTCGCCCTCCACCACCCGGAGGAATACCCGTTCAACGAAGGCCGCATCGTGTCCAGCCGCGGACTCGACATCGCCGCCCGCGAGTACGACGATCATTTTGAGGAACAGCACGTCGAGCGGTCCAACGCGTTACATTCGGTATTGAAAGCACGCGGCAATTATTTCGTGGGGCCGCTGGCGCGATTCAACCTGAATCACCACCAGCTTCCGCCCGTCGCCAGGCAGGCGGCGCGTGCGGCGAAACTCAAGGCGCCCTGCCGCAATCCGTTCAAGAGCATCATCGTGCGTTGCGTGGAGGCGCTGTTCGCGGTGGACGAGGCGTTGCGCCTGATCCGCCATTACGAGATGCCGGATCGGCCGGCGCTCGACATCGAACCGAAAGCGGGCACCGGATACGCCTGTACGGAAGCGCCGCGCGGCATCCTGTACCACCGCTACCGCATCGACGACGCGGGCCTCATCCAGGACGCGAAGATCGTGCCGCCCACGTCGCAGAACCAGAAGACCATTGAGGAAGACCTGCGGCAGTTCGTTCCCCAGTATATGGATCTTCCCGACGACAAACTGCAATGGCAGTGCGAGCAGGCGATCCGCAATTACGATCCGTGCATCTCCTGCGCCACGCACTTCCTGAAAATGGAAGTGGACCGTTGCTGAAAGGACTCTCCATGACAGATTCGCCCCCTATTCTCGTTCTCGGCATCGGCAACCTGTGGCGCGGTGACGATGCGGCTGGCCGCCACGCGGCACAGCGGCTGGCGAAACAAATTTCCTCGCCTGCCGTTACGGTGCGGGAAGTGGAGGGCGAGGGCGCGGCGGTGATGGAGGCGCTGGAATCACCCGACGCCGCCGTCCTGATCGACGCGGTGGAATCGGGCGCGACCCCCGGCACGGTGCACCGCTGGGACGTGAGCGCCGAAAGCATGAACGCCCGCTTCCTGCGTTGTTCGACCCACAATTTCAGCGTGCACGACGCAGTGGAGATGGCGCGCGCGCTTGGCAAACTGCCACCGCGCGTGGTCGTGTTCGGCATCGAGGGCAAAGCGTTCTCGCCGGGGCAGGGGATGTCCCCGGAAGTGGAAGCTTCGCTGGATGAACTCGCCGCCCAAGTGCTCGACCAGGTTCACACTCTCATGAAGGAAACCCGGCATGCATGAACAATCGCTGATGAACGACCTGATGCGCAAAATCCTGTCGGTTTCCCTGAACCACCAGAACGCGCGGGTGGTGGGGTTGAACGTGAAGCTCGGGGCTCTGGCGCACATCTCGCCGGAACACTTCATGGAACATTTCCAGGATGCCGCGGTCGGGACCGTGGCCGAAGGCGCGCGGGTGAACATCGAGGTCGGCACCGACACCACCGACCCGCAGGCGCAGGAGATCTGGATCGAAAGCGTGGAACTGGAAGATCTCTCGGAGGATTCGTCGGGACATGGAAACCGGTGACATCACAACGCGCATCCGCATCACCCTGCGCGGCAAGGTGCAGGGCGTGGGCTTCCGTCCGTTCATCTACAACCTGGCCACGGACCTCAACCTCACGGGCTGGGTCGCCAACACGGGACAGGGGGTGGTGATCGATGCGGAAGGCCCGTTGTCCAATCTCGACGCCTTCCTTTATCGCATCGATGAGGAAAAACCCCCGCTCGCTCACATCCAGGGTCTGGAACACACGTATCTCGACCCGGAGGGTTATGAAATTTTTGAAATCCGCGAAAGCTCCGACGGAACTGCAAAGTCGTTCTGGGTGCTTCCGGATATCGCCACCTGCGGCGACTGCCTGGAGGAAGTGTTCGATCCGCAAAACCGGCGTCACCGGTATCCCTTCACCAACTGCACGCGATGCGGCCCGCGGTTCAGCATCATGACCGCCCTTCCCTACGACCGGCCCAATACATCCATGCGTGTATTTGAAATGTGCGAGGCCTGCCTCGCCGAATACGAGGACCCGCAGAACCGCCGCTTCCACGCCCAGCCGAACGCCTGCCCCCAGTGCGGCCCACGGCTCTCTTACCTCGACCCCGCCGGAACCGAACTGGCCGCTGGGGACGACGCTTTGATGCGCGCGGTGGAGGCCTTGCGTGACGGATGCATCGTTGCAGTCAAGGGTCTCGGTGGATTCCACCTGATGGCCGACGCCAGCAGCGAGGAGGCCATCGGCCAACTTAGAAAAAGCAAGCAGCGCGAAGAAAAGCCGCTGGCCGTCCTGTTCCCGGATCTGGAATCGGTCCAGCAAGTATGCGACGTGTCCCCGATGGAACGGCGGGCGCTATTGTCACCGGAAACACCCATCGTTCTGCTCCACCGCAAAAACAACTCGCTTCCCGACAACATCGCACCGGACAACCCGTACCTCGGCGTCCTGCTTCCAATGACCGCCCTGCATCATTTGATCGCACGCGAACTCGGTCGCCCGGTCATCGCCACCAGCGGCAACCTTTCTGAGGAAACCCTGTGCACGCAAAACGACGAGGCTCTGCAACGGTTGAACAAGATGGCCGATGGCTTTCTTGTTCACGACCGCGACATCGTCAACCATGTGGATGATTCCATTGTGCGGGTGGTGCTGGGCCGGGAGATGGTACTGCGCCGGGGGCGCGGCTTCGCACCCTCCACGTTTCCCATCACGCGGCACTGGGGGTTCGGCAGTGTGGACCTGCAGGTGCTGGCCGTGGGACCGCACATGAAAAACACCGTCGCCCTGTACAAAAACGGAGAGATTGCGCTCAGCCAGCACATCGGTGACCTCGTATCGCCGCATTCGGTGACCACTTTCAAAAAAACGATCGATACGCTGACGCGGTTTTACGGGATCCAGCCGGAACTGGTGGTGCACGACTTTCATCCCGACTACGCATCGACGCGCTATGCGGAAGACCGGGACCTGCCGCGCGATGCAGTGCAACATCATTTCGCGCACGTGCTGGCGTGCATGGTGGACAACGAGGTACCGCCTCCGGCGCTCGGTGTCAGCTGGGACGGCACGGGGTACGGACTCGACCGCACGGTGTGGGGCGGCGAGTTTCTGCTGGTTTCGGAAGAAGGGTTCTCACGCGAAGGGCATTTCCGTTCCTTCATGCTTCCCGGCGGGGAACAGGCGGTGCGCGAGCCGCGCCGCGCGGCGCTGGGTCTGCTTTATGAAATGCTGGGAGTGGAGGTGTTCGAACGCAACGACCTCATGAATTCATTGCGATGGAGTCCTCCCGAACGCGACGTGCTTTGCGGCATGCTGGAAAAACAAATGAACGCGCCCCGCACTTCCAGCGCCGGACGCCTGTTCGATGCGGTGTCGGCCCTGCTGGGACTCGGCCTGCACAACCGTTACGAAGGACAGGGGGCCATGCGGCTTGAATTCGCCACGGGAATTTTTCTGTCACCGGCGGAAAGCAAAGCGGGCCCGGTCAGGTCCCCCGCCCGCGAACCGTGGATCAGCGAAGAGGAAATCGTCGGCTCGCCCCGCAACTCGGGAGGTCCATCCTCCATCGGCATTCCGTGGTCCGACGAACGCTACACATTCAAAATCCTGGAAGTGGGGTCGGGGAAGTCTCCGGCGGAAGCCGTGCACCGGTACACTTACGTGGTGGACTGGCAACCGATGATCGAGGAGATTTTAAGCGACCTCGCCCGGCACCGCGCGGTGAATGAAATCGCCACCACGTTTCATCATACGCTGGCGGACATCGTGGTGGGCATGGCGCAACTGGTTGGGGAGCCGCGCGTGGTGCTGAGCGGCGGCTGTTTTCAGAACCGGGTGCTGACGGAGATGACGGTGACGGCGCTTCGCGAAGCGGGATTCCAGCCGTCCTGGCACCAGCGCATCCCGCCCAACGACGGCGGCGTGGCGGTGGGGCAAATCCTCGCCGCCCTGCAAAAAGAAGCGCCGAAAACGATAATGTGAAAGAAAACATGGATTCTTCGTCGCCTGCGGTTCTTCGGAATGACACGCTGGGGCCTGATTTGCCATTCTGAGCGCCAGCCAAGCATCTGTGGGTTTTTAAAATTGCCACGCGAACATCGTCCCGGAGCAGAGGGAACGAAAGAGGGAAGTTGGTTTTTACTATGTGCCTGGCCATACCGGGAAAAATCGAAAGCATCGAAGAAGGCGATCCGTTGACGCGCAAAGGCCGCATCGACTTCGGCGGCATCGTGAAAGAAGCCTGGCTGTCCTACGTGCCGGAGGCGGAGGTGGGCGATTACGTGATCGTGCATGCCGGGTTCGCCATCAGCCGCGTCGATGAAGCCGAGGCGCACCGCGCCCTGAAGTACCTGGAAGAAATGGGCCGGCTCGATTCCCCGCCGCCGGAGGAGGAGTGACCCCATTATGAAATTCCTCGACGAATTCCGCGATCCGGAAGCCGCGCGGCGCCTCGCCGACGCTTTACACAAAACCGTCACCCGACCGTGGCGCATCATGGAAGTCTGCGGCGGGCAGACGCACAGCATCGTCAAGCACGGCATCGACCAGCTGCTGCCCGAACCCATCACGCTCGTGCACGGACCCGGCTGTCCGGTGTGCGTGACGCCTGTGGAGTTGATCGACCGCGCCATCGACATCGCTCAGCAACCGGGGGTGACACTCTGCTCGTTCGGCGACATGATGCGGGTGCCGGGAACCGGCCGCGACCTGCTGTCGGTGAAAGCGGCAGGCGGCGATGTGCGCATGGTGTACTCGCCGATGGATGCGGTCCAGCTGGCGGAAGAACAGCCCGCACGGCAGGTGGTTTTTTTCGCTGTGGGATTCGAAACCACCGCTCCCGCCAACGCCATGGCGGTGCACCAGGCAAAGCGACGCGGGCTCACAAATTTTTCCATGCTGGTCTCGCAGGTGCTGGTGCCGCCGGCGGTGGAATCGATCCTGCAATCGGAACAACACCGCATCGACGGGTTTCTGCTGGCGGGCCACGTGTGCACGGTGATGGGTTTCACCGAATACGAACCGATCGCCGAACGCTACCGGGTGCCGCTGGTGGTGACGGGGTTCGAGCCGGTGGACATCCTGCACGGTCTGTACCTGTGCGTGCGCCAACTGGAAAGCGGCCGCGCCGAGGTGGAAAACCAGTACACGCGTTCGGTGACGCGCGCCGGCAACCGTCCCGCGCAGGAGCTGATCCAGAAAGTGTTTCGCGTGGTGCCGCGCGCCTGGCGGGGCATCGGCGAAATCCCGGCCAGCGGCCTGGGCCTGACCCCGGAATATGAAGCGTTTGATGCGGAACGGCGTTTCGGCATCGCTTCACCTCGCGTGGAAGAAAACACGGAGTGCATCAGCGGGCGCATTCTTCTGGGACTGGACAAGCCCTCGGACTGCCCGGCGTTCGGCACGCGCTGCACACCGGAAAAACCGCTGGGCGCGACCATGGTCAGCACCGAAGGCGCCTGCGCGGCCTATTACCGTTACCGCCCTTCATAAGGAGCGCACCGTGGACAAACCGGAACACCGTACTTTTGCCGATGGACTGCAATGCCCCGTTCCGTTGAACGACACTCCGCAGGTCCTGCTGGCGCATGGAGGCGGCGGACGCCTGATGCACCAGCTCATCGACACGATATTCGCCGCCGCTTTCGGCACGCAGGCGACGCAGCACGACGGCGCGGTGTTTCCGGTGAACGAGGGCGAACTCGCGTTCACCACCGATTCCTACGTCGTGCATCCGCTGTTCTTTCCCGGTGGCGATATCGGCCGGCTCGCGGTGTGGGGAACGGTGAACGACCTGGCCATGTGCGGTGCGGTGCCGGATTCCCTGAGCGCGGGCTTCATCCTCGAAGAAGGACTTTCGATGGAAACGCTGTGGCAGGTGGTGCAGTCGATGCAGCGCGCCGCGGAGAGAGCCGGGGTGCGCATCGTCACCGGCGACACCAAGGTGGTCGAGCGCGGCAAGGGCGACGGGATGTTCATCAACACCGCCGGGGTGGGGCGGGTGATCGCACCGCAACCTGTTGCTCCCGGCCGCGTTCAGGCGGGCGACGCGATTCTTCTTAACGGCGATGTCGGACGCCACGGCATGGCACTCGTGCAGGTGCGGGAAGGCCTGCGGTTCGAGTCGGCGATCGAAAGCGATTGCGCGCCCTTGCATGGCATGGTGCGCGACCTGATCGAAGGCGGCATCGACGTGCATTG
Source organism: Nitrospina sp. P1_D6 (assembly GCF_052156615.1). Lineage (NCBI taxonomy): Bacteria > Pseudomonadati > Nitrospinota > Nitrospinia > Nitrospinales > Nitrospinaceae > Nitrospina > Nitrospina sp. P1_D6. Next base: position 248,677 of record NZ_JBQKUN010000004.1, read on the forward strand.
CCTGCGCGACCTGACGCGCGGCGGACTGGCCACGGCGCTGGTGGAAATCGCAAGGGCTTCTTCTTTGTCTTTCGCGCTGGAGGAAACCCAGATCGCTGTGACCGACGCGGTGCGCGGCGCGTGCGAGCTTTTGGGATTCGATCCGCTTTACGTCGCCAACGAGGGACGGTGCGTGGCGTTCGTTCCGGAAGAGCAGGCGGAACCGGCAGTTCGGATCATGCGCCGGCACGAAACCGGACGCCACGCCCTACGCATCGGCACCGTGGAAAAGGAGGAAGCGCGCGGACGCGTCACCCTGCACAGTGCCTTCGGCACCACGCGCCTGCTCGACATGCTGAGCGGCGACCAGCTGCCGCGCATCTGCTAGCGGATTCCACTTTCACGCAGTTTCAATAATCCACATCGGTGTAGAACAGGCCGGAGGCGTTGAGTCCGTTGGCTTTCACCGAGGCCGCCACATTCTCCGCCCAGGGCAGGTGATCCGCCACCCACGGCAGCAAGCCGAATGCGAATACCAACAGCAACCCCACCCCCAATAGAAAATTGCGGACGCTGCCCGGAAGGGTTTGGTTGATTTCCGTTTTCATATCTGCGCCGTGATCTCCGGAAAGACAACGAAGAACATCAGGTACGCCATGGCCAAAGTCAGGATCAGGTTCAACGTCTGCCCGCACAGGTACAGGATGAGCGGTTTGCCTTTGTGAAAGTAATGTCCGAGCTCGCGGAAGTCGGTGGCGAGCCCGATGCTGACAAACGCGAGACAGAAAAACCAGCCGCGGCCGATCTTCGTCCAGCCCTTGATGACGCCGTCGGTGATCATCGCCTCCCCCACGCCGGGTCCGAGTCCGCTGTAAATCGACGACACCAGGATCGAGGCAAACACGAAGCCGATGACGAACTTGGGAAAACGATGCCAGATTTCAATGAGGCCGGGACGCGGCCGCGCGGGATCGCGTTCCACCTTCGTCACCCAGTACAGCGCGACGCAGAAGGCGATGACGCCGATGAGGATGTTCTGGATCATCTTCACCGTGGCGGCGACGTACAACGCACGGTCGCTCAGGAACGCCCCGGCCGCGGCCACGGCGCCGGTGGCGTCGATCGTGCCGCCCATCCACGCTCCGCCCAGCACGTGGTCCATTCCGAGCGCGAGGATGAGGTTCGGCATCACCACCATCATGACTGAAGTGAACACCAGCGACAGGCCAACGGCGAGGGTCAGCTCTTCCTTCTTCGCGCGGCACGCGGCGGCGGTGGCGATGGCCGCCGAAACGCCGCACACCGACATGTCCGCGCTGATCGTCATGTTGAGGGTCTTCGATTCGATCTTCAACACGCGCTGACCGAACCAGTAGGTGGTGATCAAGACAACCGGCGTCACCACCCACGCGACGAACAGGCCCGGCAGGCCGATGGTCAACACCTTGCTGAACAGAATCTCCGCACCGAGCAGGACCAGTCCGGTTTTGATGAAATACTCCACCTGCACCGCGGGCTTCACCCACTCCGGCGTCCCGAGTGTGTTGCTGATGAGCAGGCCCAGCAGGATCGCCCACGCCGCGTAACCGATGCCGAGCGACTTGATGTCCGCCTGCGCCGCAAAGAAAAACGCCAGCACCGCCAGCATGAAAATGAAAGCGAAGCCTTTCAGAAATGCCAGGCCGTTGCCGTTCATCACCTGCATGCCGAGCGCAAACAGAAGCGCGATGGCGAGTCCGGTAGCGAGGAGGTATGGAATCTGGTTGTACGCCTTCGCTTTGGTTTTCTTTTTGGCGGCGGCCACGTTGCGCAGGTGATCGCGGTATTTTTGAATCGCGTCTTTCGCCTGAGCGTTGAGCGCCGCGTCGTTGAAACCCGCCGACCCGGCGCGCTGTTCGGCCCGCTGCGCGGCGGCCTTCAACGTTTCCGATTCGGCTTTCAATGCTTCGTACTTTTTCTTCCCCAGAGCGGCTTTGGCCTTTGCACGTTCTTCGGAGAGAAAAAACGCATCCAGAGGATTGCCCGACCACTTGTGCGGTTTGCCGGTCCACTGCTTGATGGTTTTGGCGTACGGTTCGCCGGTGGCTTTCAACGCCGATTTCGCGTCATCCGCTTCAAACCAGGCGAGCGTGCGGAACGGCGCGCGCTTCGACTCCTTTTCCAGAACGGCGCTGGCTTCCGCGATTTTGGAGTCGAGTCCGGCGGGAGGATTCGGCAGGTACACGACAAGCCCGACGAACAGCAGGAACAGTCCGAGCCAGATGGCCCAGCAGTCCTCGGTCTTCCACAGGTCGCTCCACCGGCTTTCGGCTTTGTCGACGACGTAATCGGTCTGGCCGTTGGAGGCGGGATCGGACATGGCGCTTGAATGGAACCTTGCTATGGGGTTATCAATTGGTGGACAAATTTTAAATCACCGGCTTCGCTTATCCAACCTGAATTGAGCGTGCGCTTTTTTCGGACAACGCCCCGGCGCAAAGGAACCGAAGAAGGACCCATCCGCCTCCCATGCAATGGGCGGGCGGGGCCCGCGGCAATCAAGAAAAACTTCGAAACGGGCCCGGCGATCATCGCAGAAACCATCAGGCAGTACCCATTTTCCTCCCCACGCAGTGGGGTGATACAATGCGGACATGAAAATTTTGATTTACGGAGCCGGGGCGGTGGGACTCGGGATCGCGTCCTGCCTGGTGAAGACGGGGCATCGGGTCGATGTGGTCGGCCGCGCGCAAACGGTGGAGGCGCTGCGCCAGCATGGCCTCACTCGCACGGGACTGTTCGGCGAGGTCCACGCGCCGCCGGCCGCGTTCGGCGCGGTGCAGTCGGTAGCCGAACTCGAGAACACCGCTTACGACTTCATCCTCGTCTGCACCAAGTCGTTCGACACCGCATCGGCGGCAAAAGACCTGGCATCGGTTCCGTTCATAAAAGATGCCCGCACTCCGTTTGTGCTGTGCCAGAACGGCTGGGGCAATGCGGAGGTCTTCGCGCAACACTTTCCGAACAAGCGAGTGAAGAGCGCGCGCGTCATCACCGGCTTCACCCGTCCGGAACCGCATCACGTCGATGTCACCGTGCACGCCGATACCGTCCATGTGGGGTCGTTGTTCCAGGACGAAGTGAGCGATTTGAAACCGTTGAGTGTGGCAATTGACGGCGGCGGTCTGCCGTCGGCGGTGACGAAGACGGTGGGACGCGACCTGTGGGCGAAGATGTTGTACAACTGCATGCTGAACGGATTGAGCACGCTGTTCGACGTGCCGTACGGACTGCTCGGCGAATCGCCAGACACGCGGCGGCTGATGGACGCCCTCGCGCGCGAGGTGTTCGCCGTCATGCTGGCGGCGGGGTACCGCACGCACTGGGAGTCGGCGGACGGCTACCTCGACACCTTTTACAAAAAGCAACTGCCCGCAACCTACCGTCACATCCCTTCCATGCTGCAGGACCTGCGCGCCGGCAAGCGCACCGAGATCGATGCGCTGAACGGCGCGGTGATGAAGCTGGGCGAGAAGCACGGCGTCCCGGTCCCCCACAACACGCAGGTGTACCACCTCATCCGCTTCGCGGAAGCCAAACGGGAATTGAAAGCTTGATTGACAGGGGGAACGCCGAAAAGCAAAAAGCCGTCCGCCGCGATGGGGTGCGGGGACGGCTTTTCTGTATCTGGCTCCGGAGACAGGACTCGAACCTGTAACACAGCGGTTAACAGCCGCTTGCGCTACCATTGCGCCACTCCGGAATGGTAGTTTCGGGATCGGGTGCTTCTGAAAACCCCATAATTTACGCAATTATACCCGACCGGTCAAGTCAAAACCACCCCCTGCGGGGGAAGCAGACCTTCCCATTCAAAATCAGATAATCGGCCATGCATATTGGGCGAACGATGGTCGGGGAAAAGGCCACGGAGGCCCTTTGACAAAGGTTTGGACCGCTTTGCGTGCAGGTCGAACGATGATCGGTGGGTGCAATTCAACCCATGGATTCTTCGCTGACGCCCAGAATGACAACTGACAGGGAAAACCCCCCTGGCCCCCCTCACAAGGGGGAACCGGGTTGCACCCGGAGGCGGCGGGATCGATCTAGCATTGCGCTCGCGGACTCTCGTTCGCGGCACCCCGCATTCGCCCATTCGCTGTGGACCACGCCCGCTAGTCGGAAAACTTCATCTCGGTGCGCCCTTCCAGCGATTTCGACAGGGTCACGGGGTCGGCGTATTCGATGTCGCCGCCCACCGGCAGGCCGCGCGCGATGCGGGTGACGCGCACGTTGTATCCCTTCATCATGCGCGCGATGAACACGGCGGTGCTCTCACCTTCCATGTCCGGGTTGGTGGCGAGGATGATTTCCTTGATCTCGCGCGTCTCGGTCTTGGCCTTCAACTCGCCGATGGTGAGGTCCGCCGGGCCGATGCCGTCGAGCGGCGAGATTACGCCCATCAGCACGTGGTACTCGCCTTTGAAGTCGCCGACGTTCTCCATCACGTACACGTCGTACGGTTCCTCGACGACGCAGATGACGCCGTGGTCGCGGCGGGTGTCGGAGCAGATGTCGCACAGTTCCTTGTCGCTGATGCCGTGGCAGTTTTTGCACAGCACGATCTTCTCTTTTATGTTGACGACGGCGCGCGACAGTTTCTCCGCCTGCTCTTTCGGCCCGCGCATGAGGTAGAACGACAGGCGTTCGGCGGTCTTCTGCCCGATGCCGGGCAGGCGCTTGAGCTCTTCGATGAGTTCCGTGACGGGTGCGGGACGCTTCATGCTTGCGGGGGCGGAAACAGGCCGGGGATGTTCAGGCCGCCGGTGATCTTGCCCATCTCTTCCTGTGACAGGGCCTGCACCTTGCGGTGGACTTCGTTGATGGCGCCGGTGACGAGGTCTTCCAGGATGGCGCGGTCCTGCATGTTGATCAATTCTTCGTCGATGTGCACCGACAGGATTTCGTTGAGGCCGTTGGCGGTGATCTTCACCATGCCGCCGCCGGCGGAGGCCTCGACGGTCTTGCCTGCGAGCTCGCTCTGCATCTCGGCCATCTTTTCCTGGATGGCCTGCGCGTTTTTCATGAGGTCGCCGAATTTACCGAACATGATGAGTTCCTTTTGCGTTTAACGAATGACGATGCCGCCGAAAATGTCGAGGGCGTCTTTCAGGATTTCCTCTTCCGACGGACTGCCTTTTTTATCGTAACGTTTTGCCGTTTTTTTTTGAGCCGTGCCCTCGGGTGCCGCGCTGGGTGCCGCGCTGGGTGCCGCTGCCGCGACCGATGCTGCAGGTGCGTCGCTTTCGTCCGCACCGTTGCCGTCGTTGCCGTTGGCGATGTCGAGCTGGATCGGGATGCCCGCGCGCCCGCACACCGCCTGCGCCGCGTCGCGGATCACTTCCAGGTTTTCCTCTTTGCCCACCAGGTCGCGGGTGTACGGATCGGGGAAACTGAGGTGCAAACCGTCTTCGCCCAGTGCCACCACCGTGCAGTTGTCGAGGAAGGTGCCGAGCGACCGTTTCTTCTCGCTGGCCAATGCGCGAATCTGCTCCCACTGCGATCCTGCCGGGGCGCTGGGTGCCATGGCCACGGGCGGGGCGGAGGGCGCAGGTTCACTGGCCGGCACCGGCACGGAAACGGAGGCCGGTTGGGTCGAAACAGGCGCAGCCTGCGGCGTCACCACCGCGGCTCCGGCCGAGGACGGAACGGGTGCGGCGCCACCTGCGGCGTTGATCTTCTGGATCAACTGGTCGATCTCCTGGTACGGACGGACGTCGGTGAGACGCAACACCGCCATCTCGAAAATCAGGCGCGGCAGGGAACCGCGTTTCATGTCCATCTCCGCACGCGACAGCACGGTGAACATTTGCTGCAGTTGGTCCGTCTCCAGGGGGCCCGCCTGTTTCTTCAGCGTTTCGATGTCGCAGGTGCGGGTGCTGACCAGCGTTTCGGGTTTGGCCGAAACCTTGACGAACATCAGGTTGCGCACGTATTCGATGAGGTCGCGGCAGAACAGGCTCAGGTCCTTGCCGCGGTCGGCGACTTCCTGCACCAGACCCAGCAGCGCCGCGGCATCGCCTGCGATGACGCGGTCCATGAACTGTTCGAGGATGCCCTGGCCGACGATGCCCAACACCGACTCCACCGACGCGTGGTCCACCTCGCGCCCGGCGAAGGCGATCACCTGGTCGAGCAGGCTCTGTGCGTCGCGCATGCTCCCGGCGCCGTTGGTGGCGATTTCTTCCAGGCTTTTCTGGTCGATGGCGATGTTGTCTTTTTTGCAGATGAGTTCGAGCTGGGCGCAGATCTGCGCATGGTTGAGCGGCTTGAACTCGAAACACTGGCACCGGGACAGGATGGTTTCCGGAATCTTGATGAGTTCCGTCGTCGCGAACAGGAACACCACCTGCGGCGGCGGTTCCTCCAGCGTTTTCAAAAGCGCGTTGAAAGCGCTGCGGCTCAGCATGTGCACTTCGTCGATGATGTACACCTTGAAGCGGCACGACGACGTGCTGTACTGCACGTTCTCGATGAGGTCGCGCACTTCGGCGACGCCGTTGTTCGACGCGCCGTCGATCTCCAGCACGTCGAGGCTGTTGCCTTCGCGGATTTCGATGCAGTGGGTGCAGGTGTCGCAGGGTTCGGGCGTCGGACCCTGTTCGCAGTTGAGCGCTTTCGCCAGCAGGCGTGCGGTGGTGGTTTTGCCGACGCCGCGCGTGCCGGAAAACAGGTAGGCGTGCGCGATGCGGTCCAGCTCGATGGCGTTTTTCAGGGTGCGGACAATATGCTCCTGCCCGATCAGCTCCGAAAATTTCTGCGGACGCCATTTGCGCGCCGAGACCTGGTAATCCATGCGTGACGACCTGCGGAGGGGACCAGCGGACGCTGGGGAAAATTCAAGGCAGAATTGTTGGGGAACTCACAGCACCCAAGGAAACTTGCTACCGTTGCTTCCTTCCGGACCTGGCGGGGTTTACAAGACCTCGTTGCGTGAGGCCCAACAAAACTGCCAAATTCTTTCGACCATCTTATGCCAAAACGGCACCCGATTCCAACCTTAATCCGGCAGAACCCGGGAGCAACGGCCTGAATTCAAAAAGGCTTTTAAATCCCGTCGTTTCTCACCTCTCACCGGGCTTTCAGTCCCCATGGTAAAGGGGGGTACCCATCGACTTGCGTCCACCGGCCATCGCAGGGATTGCGGAGAAGTCGCCAACTTCCCCTTCTCGTAGAGGAGAGCGGAGAGGGAGGGATTCGAACCCTCGGTAGGGGTCACCTACACACGCTTTCCAAGCGTGCGCCTTCAACCGCTCGGCCACCTCTCCTTGTTTCGGAATTTAGAGGAAACGGGTTGTCATTAAGATTGGGCTGGGGGACCATCGATGCGCCCACCGGGCATTACCCCGTTACCCGTTCCCTGTATAGGAACGGAGAGGGTGGGATTCGAACCCACGGTACCCGGAGGGTACAGCTGATTTCGAGTCAACCGCCTTCGACCACTCGGCCACCTCTCCCAAGGAAAAAATAAGTACGCCCAAGAGGACTCGAACCTCCGACCTACGGTTCCGCAAACCGTCGCTCTATCCAGCTGAGCTATGGGCGCATGATCTTTTAAAATTCGAATGTCGTGTTAATTGGCTTCCGCCGCCATGCCTGGCGCGGTCAACCTACGGATTCCGGAATGAAATCCATCAACTGCAAACTGTAGCGCGGATGCTCGAACGCGTACATCGCCGGGTACATGGCAAACGCCCATCCGTCGAAAATCAGGTTGCCGCTGTCGGTGATGACCAGCCGGACCGCCGGGTTCTGCAACTCGTTGCCCTTCGACGTGATCTCGGATCCGGTCAGCACGAAGTTGGGCAGAAACGCGCCCGTCGTGACCGTGATGCCGCTCGTGCCCAAGGGGAAACTGTCCCCGAGGGTCACCGTTTTCGTTTCACTTTTCTCGTCGTCGGTCTTGTCGCGGACCAGTATTTTAACCGCTTTCCATTTTCCTTCAACTGTTTTCGGCACCACCAGCTTGCGGTTCACCTTTTCCGCCTGCTCGAGGTCCGGGTGTCCCTCCACTTCGGTGGCGGAGCCCTCGGCCATCTGCTGGTCGGTCAGAGGCGGGGCCTCACGCGAGAACGAGCCTTCCACGTCCTGCGGTTTTTCGTTGAGCGCCGCGACGTCCACCGCGCCTGCGGTGTCCTTGCCGTCGGAGTCGCCCATGGAGCAGGCCGCGCCGAGAAAAGCGATTACCATAGCAAGGACCGCGGTCCGAAACAATGATTTCATTGAAGTTTTCACAAATAACCTTCCCGCCCCGGCTGGAACCCGGTGGCAACGGAATTTCTTATTCAATAAAACGATTTGGTAGAGCCACTTTACCAGAAACGGCAAGCCCCCGTCCACAAATCTCAAGTGGTTGAATAAAAAGAAGCTTTCTTCGCATCTTAATTTAAAAGGCCTTTTACTTGGGCTCCCAACCATGCCCCATAAATAAAAACAGGAATGAAACCAAAAATTGCACCTATTGGGAACATGACGATTTCCATTCCGTTTTCTTCACCCTTCATAACAACCATTACCAGAGCGGCCACAACCATTATCCCAACCCACCCTAAAATAACACCTAGCACAAGAAGGCCAATGAGAAACCAAATTCCTGGGAAGAAAACAAGTGGGCCATTGACTAAGCTAGGATAAATATTTTGGTACAAACCCAAAACATATATTAATGCAACGCCTCCTATAACGAGCGTATGAAGGGATTGTATTCTGCCAATCAACGGGATCATTGCAAAAACAATTGACACAATAATTAAAATCCCAATGAATTTAATAAAAGGCCAAGTGGCAAGATTAATTACTTTCCAGGGGAAGCTCCAAATAACATCATCGCTAAATCCAAAAATAATTGGCGCCAAAGTTAAAATAAACACAGCAACTGCAAAGACCTGCAAAATCGGTAAAAAAATCATCGTGAGGCAGCCAATTGCACCTCCAACGCCTTCATTTTTTTCCATGATTAGCGTAACTAACAACAATGGGAGAAAAATAATTAATAAGTATTCCAAACCAGCTACGTAAGTTTCCCAATAAGTTAAAATTTTTAGTCCTCCAAACACCGATTCCCAAAACATTGGCCCCTCCCATTAAATCCCAAATACTATTTATCCATTTATATTCCTATAAAAAATTGCTTAAAACTACTTTATGGATTTGGTGTCTAGTTCTGACTAGAGGCGCTACTCATGAATTCTCCAGCACGATTTTCCCGGTGTGCTTGTTGCTGGCGAACAGGGCGTGCGCTTCGTTCGCCTCGGCATAGCGAAACCGTTTCTCGTGGATGAGCGGTTTCAGTTTTCCCGAATCGGCCAGCCGGGCCACGACGCTCAGGATATGACCGTGATCGGCGCGCTTCTCGCCCGTGATCATCGGCAACAGCATGAAGACCAGGTGCAGGGACAATCCCTTGATATGCATGTTCGTCAGGTCGTGCGTGTTCTGGCCGATGATCGACACCACGCGGCCCCACGGCGCGGCGGCCTCCAAAGATTTGTCGAGGGTGGCTCCCCCGACCGTGTCGTAGATCACATCGAACCCCTTGCCGCCGGTCAGGCGCTTCACGTAATCCGCCACGCTTTCATCGCGGTAGAAAATGATATCGTCCGCGCCGAGGCTTTTGGCGAGGTCGGCCTTGTCCTGGGTGGAGACGGTGGTGGCCACGCGCAGTCCGCGTGTTTTGGCCAGTTGAATGGCGATGTGCCCGACCCCGCCCACTCCCGCGTGCACCAGCAGGGTGTCGTCCTGCGCGATTTTGGCCCGGTCGAACAGGCCTTCCCACGCGGTGATGCTGACCAGGGGCAGGGCGGCGGATTCCGCAAAGCCCAGGGTGGTGGGTTTTTTGGCGATCAGGTTGGCGTCCGCCAGCATGAAATCGGCGAGTGCCCCGTTCAGGTTTCCGGCCTGACCCTTCAGCCCTCCGGCGCACCCGTACACTTCGTCGCCCACTTGAAAATCGCTGACCCCGGCACCGACTTCGGCGACGACGCCCGCGACATCCATGTGCAGGATGGCGGGCAGGTCCGGATTGATACCCAGGTCGGCGGTCAGGATTTTGTGGTCGACCGGGTTGAGGCTGGTGGCCCGGGTTTCGATCAGCACATGGCCGGGCTGGACGGCGGGTTTGGCGGCTTCGCCCTCGACAAACTTCGCGGACTCGCCGTATTCATGCACCAGGTAGGCTTTCATGAGTCACAACTCCTGTTCTAAAAACCAGAAGAGGGTTGAAGCCTGTCGATGGGCTCAACCCTCTTTTTTGGAATGACTGGCGGAGAGGGAGGGATTCGAACCCTCGGTAAGGTTTAAGCCCTACACACACTTAGCAGGCGTGCGCCTTCAGCCAGCTCGGCCACCTCTCCTTGTATTCGTTTTCTTTTTCGAGACGTCCCGGCACCGCTCCAGCCGGGGTTCCCCTTCTTTCTTTTTTAAAACGGGCCGCCCGCCCGCTGTATCTGGCGGAGGGAGTAGGATTCGAACCCACGGACCTTTCGGTCAACGGTTTTCAAGACCGCCGCCTTAAACCACTCGGCCATCCCTCCATTCATTCGGTATCGCCCTCGGTGACCTCAATGTACCCAAGTCCGGCCCAAACTGCAAGAAGTCATGGCTTTGGGGCCCGTCCGGCCCGCGCCCGGCTCCGCAAACTGCGAAACCGTACCAGATTCAGCCGGGTTTGCCAATCACTTCCAGACCGTGCATGTAGGGACGGAGCGCCTCCGGCACGACCACGGTGCCGTCGGCCTGCTGGTAGTTTTCGAGGACGGCGACGAACAGGCGTCCCGCCGCCACGCCGGAGCCGTTCAGCGTGTGCACCAGCTGGTTGCCGTCATCCCTGCTTTTGAAACGGATCTTCGCCCGCCGGGCCTGGTAGTCGGTGAAATTACTGCACGACGAAATTTCGCGGAACGTGTCCTGGGTTGGCAACCACACTTCCAGATCGTACGTCTTCGCCGCGGAGAAGCCGAGGTCGCCGGTGCACAGGTTCATCACGCGGTAGTGCAGGCCGAGTTTTTGCAGGATCGATTCCGCGTGCGAGAGCAGTTTTTCCAGCTCGTCCCAAGAGCGGTCCGGGTGCGCGAACTGCACCAGCTCCACCTTGTCGAACTGGTGCTGGCGGATGATACCGTGCGTGTCCTTGCCGTACGATCCCGCCTCACGCCGGAAACACAGGGTGTAGGCGGTGTACTTGACCGGCAGGTCGTCCTCTTTCAGGATCTCGTCGCGGTGGTAGTTGGTGACCGGCACCTCGGCGGTCGGGATCAGGTAATAATCGTCTTCCAGCCGGAACAGGTCTTCCTTGAACTTGGGCAGCTGCCCGGTGCCTTCCAGGCTTTCCTCGTTGACCAGCACCGGCGGGTATAACTCCGTGTAGCCGTTCTCGCGGGTCTGCACGTCGAGCATGAAGTTGATGAGCGCACGCAGGAGCTGCGCGCCCTGACCGCGGAACACGGCGAAACGCGCGCCGGAAATTTTGGCGGCGCGTTTGACATCGAGCAGGCCCAGCGCCTCGCCCACCTCCAGGTGGGTTTTCGGTTTGAAATCGAACTGCGGCTTCGTGCCCCACTCGCGCACGAATTCATTCTGTGTCTCGTCCCTGCCCTCCGGGGTGGTGTCGCTGGGCGCGTTGGGGATGGCCAGCAGCGTGTCCCTCACCTGCCGTTCCAGGTCTTCCGCCGCATCGTCGAGTTCCTTGATGCGCACGTTGATCTGTTTCACCTCGTCCATGAGCACGGTGGCGTCCTCGCCTTTTTTCTTGAGCTGGCCCACCTCGTTCGACAGGGTTTTCTTTTTGTTCTTGAGCGAATCGGCCTCGCGTTGCGCGTCGCGCCGTTCGGCATCGAGCCCGGCGAGGCGGTCGAGTCCGTCGGCATACGCGTTTCCGCGCTGGGCCAGCCGGGCGCGCAGGCCTGCGGTGTCTTCGCGGATGAGTTTGATATCGAGCATGAGTGTTCCTAATCTTTTCTGCGGCTTCGGTGGATTTTCCGCTTCGAGCGGCCACCCTTTTTGATGCGCTGTTCCAGCCCTTCCAGTTTCATTTTGATGAGCGCCGGGTAACGGTAATTGCCATCCAGTCCCTGAAACCGTTCGTACGCCTGGTCCAGTTGACCCTCTTCCTCCAGGCAAGAGGCCATGATGAATTCCATGTCGCCTTCGAAATCGCTGCGTGGATACGCATTTTGAAACGCGGTGTAACGGGCGCGCGCTTCTTCACATTTCTTGAGAGAGAACAGGATTTCCATCATACGGAAATACGCACGTTCCGCCCAGTCGGATTTCGGGTAATTCTCGAGCAGGATCTCGAGTTCCATCAACGCCTGGTCGTAGTTGTGTTTTTTAAAAAAGATCGACGCAATACGGAACTGGTGCTCGGCGTTTTCATCCGGACGCTCGTTGAGGTTGATCAGGTTCTGGTACTCGATGATCGCCTGGTCGAGGTCCTTGATGTTGAGCTCCACGATTTCGGCGATGTACTTGCGCGAATCGTAGGCGAAGGGTCCCTTGGGGTTGCGTTTTGCCACGTCCTGAAAAAAACCGAGGGCCTTTTCGTAGTCGTCGAGGTCGAAGTAATGGATTTCACCCAGGCGGAACAGGGCTTCCTGCGCGATGGGGCCTTTCGGCGAGATTTCGATGACGGCGCGGAACAGTTCGACGGCGCTGTGGCTGTGGCCGTCGATCCACCGGTCGTGCGCCTTTTCCAGTAACCGGCGCGGTTCGGAGTCCGGCTGGCAGGCGCCGATGAACACGAGCGCCACAATCCAAATCAGAAACTGGAACTGGAATGCGATTCGAGAATCCAACACGATCCGCCTTAATGGGGTTTGGTGACCGGGCAGGGATCAGTCTTCGAGTTTTTCAAATCCGACGATCTGCGTGCCTTCTTCCATGCGGACCAGGCGCACGCCCTGCGTGTTGCGGCCCATGACGGAAATTTCACTGACTTCCATGCGGACGATGTTGCCGCGCGAGGTGACCACCAGCAGTTCGTCGTCGTCCTGCACCTGCTCGACGCCGACGAGGTGGCCGGTTTTTTCGTTGCAGCGGAGGGTGATGACGCCGCGGCCGCCGCGGCCCTGCACGGGGTAGTCGTCGATGGGCGTGCGCTTGCCCAGCCCGTTTTCCGCCACCGCCAGCAGGTGTTTGCCCGGTTCCACGATTTCCGCGCCCACCACCCGGTCGCCGTCCTTGAAACGGATGCCCGTCACGCCGCGTCCGGTGCGGCCGATGGGGCGCACGTCCTGCTCGTCAAAGCGGATGGCCATGCCGGAGCGGGTGGCCATCAGGATGTGCTGTTTGCCGTCGCTGATGAGCGCGGTGATGACGCGGTCGCCCTCGTCCAGCGTGAGGCCGATGATGCCGCCCTGGCGGGGCCGGCTGTAGGCTTGCATCGACGTCTTCTTCACGATGCCGCTCTCGGTGACGCAGGTGATGAACTTGTCGGCTTCGAACGTGTCCACGGTGAGGATGCTGGCAATTTTCTCGTCCGGTTGCAACTGTATGAGGTTGGCGATGGACTTCCCCTTGGCGATGCGGCTCGCTTCCGGAATGTGATACACCTTGAGCCAGTGCACGCGGCCAAGGTTGGTGAACACCAGCAGGTAGTCGAGGTTCGACGCCACGAACACCTGGTGCACCACGTCTTCCTCGTTGACCGCCATGCCCTTGATGCCCTTGCCGCCGCGTTTCTGTGCGCGGTAGTTGTCGATCAACTGGCGCTTGATGTAGCCGCCGCGGGAGTAGGTGACCACGACGTCCTCGTCGGCGATGAGGTCCTCGATGTCGATCTCCGCCTCGTCCGTCACCACGATCTCGGTGCGGCGCTCGTCGCCGTACTTGTCTCGGATGCGGACCAGTTCTTTCTTGATGATTTCGAGCTTCACGTCCTCGTGGGCGAGGATGTTTTCGTATTCGGCGATTTCCTTGCGCACTGCTTCCAGGTCGTCCACGATCTTCTGCCGCTCGAGCCCGGTGAGGCGTTGCAGGCGCATCTCGAGGATGGCCTTGGCCTGCGCTTCCGACAGACCGAACTGCGTCATCAACCCGTCACGCGCGCTGGCGGGATCGGCGGCCTGGCGGATCAACTGCACCACTTCATCGAGGTGGTCGAGGGCGATCTTGAGGCCTTCCAGGATGTGTTCGCGCTCGCGTGCTTTTTTGAGATCGTATTCCGTCCGGCGGGTGATGACCTCGCGGCGGAACAGCACGAACTGCTCGAGCGCGTCCTTGAGGTCCAGGAGACGCGGTTCGCGTCCCACCAGCGCCAGCAGGTTGATGCCGAAGGTTTCCTGCAGCTGCGTGTTCTTGTACAGGGTGTTCAGGATGACCTGGCTGTTGGCGCCCTTTTTGAGTTCAATCACCACACGGATGCCCTCGCGGTCGGATTCGTCGCGCAGGTCGCTGATGCCTTCGAGTTTCTTGTCGCGCACCAGTTGCGCGATCTTTTCCACGAGGCGCGCCTTGTTCACCTGGAACGGCAACTCGCGGATGATGATCCATTCGCGGTCGCCTTTCGGGCTTTCCTCGATCTCCACCCGGCCGCGCACCTTGATCTGCCCGCGTCCGGTATGGTAAGCCGCGCGGATGCCGGCGGTGCCGTAAATCAGCCCCGCCGTCGGGAAATCCGGCCCGGGCACGATTTTGATGAGGTCGTCGATACTGCACCCCGGGTTTTCGATGAGGTGGATGGCCGCATTGACGATTTCCGTCAGGTTGTGCGGCGGAATGTTGGTCGCCATGCCGACGGCAATGCCCGACGAGCCGTTGACCAGAAGATGCGGAAACGCCGCCGGAAGCACCGTGGGTTCCGTCGTCGATTCGTCGTAGTTGGCAATGAACTGAACGGTGTCTTTTTCGAGATCGTTGAGCAGCTCCTGCGTGATCTCGCGCATGCGGATTTCCGTGTAGCGCATCGCGGCCGCGGAGTCTCCGTCCACCGACCCGAAGTTGCCCTGTCCGTCCACCAGCGGGTAACGCAGGGCGAACGGCTGCGCCATGCGCACGATGGTGTCGTACACCGCCATCTCGCCGTGGGGATGGTATTTACCGATGACATCGCCGACGATGCGCGCCGACTTGCGGTAGGGCCGGTTGAACACGTTGCCCTGGTCGTGCATGGCGTACAGGGAACGCCGGTGCACCGGTTTCAGTCCGTCGCGGATGTCCGGAAGCGCGCGCCCGATGATGACGCTCATCGCGTAATCGAGATACGCGCTCCGCATCTCGTCTTCGATATTGATCAGCTCTACGGTCTGGCCCATGGGTCGTGTCTTTGGTTAAGGTCGTTGTGTGTTTTGCGCGGTGGCCGGCTCAGATATCCAGGTTCTTGGCATCCATGGCGTGTTTGTGTATGAATTCGCGGCGCGGCTCCACGGCGTCGCCCATCAACGTCGAGAACAGTTCCTCCAGCTCGACGATGTCGTCGGCGCGGACCTGCAGCAGCACCCGCGACTCCGGGTTCATGGTGGTTTCCCACAACTGGTCCGGGTTCATCTCGCCCAGGCCTTTATAACGCTGGATGTACATGCCGCCCTTGCCGGATTCCATGATGGCGTCCAGAAGTTCGTTCTTGTTGGGAAGCTGGCGCGACTCGTTCTTGTAATTCAGGGTGAACGGAGGCCGGTCGAGCCCCCGGATCGGCTCGTAATACGAATACAGTTTCTTGATGAGCGGGGATTTCACGAACTCCGCGTTGAACTGGACACCGAACTCGCGGCCCCAGCGACGGCCGGAAAACAGGAACTGGTAAAAATTCTTTTCCGGATCGTAGTCGATGGTGATGTAAAAATCCTTGATCGACGTCGTCACCTGGATCCATTTCTGGCCGTGCTCGGTTTTCGAGCGGTAGGTGTTGCCCTCCGGATCGTCGAACTCGATGCCGAATTTGCCGAACTCCGCCACTTCATCCTCGCCCAGCGTCTCGCCGTTTTTGAGGACAATGGGCACGTTTTTGAGACCCTCTCCGAGTTCGAACCGTTCCCGGCAATCGGCATCGATCAACTGGTCCATGATGTCCTCGATGGTTTTCAGCATGGTGCCCAGCGTGCGGAAGGTGTTCTCATCCATGGTCTGGCTCACCAGAGCGTCCAGAACCTCTGCCGGAATGTTGTTTTTGGAAATCATGTCCGTGCAATCGCGGTACTGGATCAACTGGTTGACGATTTTGACCAGTTCGGGTCCGGCGTAGGCGTTGCCGTTGTCGGCGATGTGGAGTTCCTGGTTCTCGCTGCCCTGCTCGACCAGGTACTGCGACAGGATTTTTTCGTCCTTGATGTACGTTTCCGACTTGCCGCGTTTGATCTTGAACAGGGGCGGCTGGGCGATATACAGGTATCCGCGTTCGATCACCTCCTGCATCTGCCGGAAGAAAAAGGTGAGCAGGAGCGTGCGGATGTGCGAACCATCCACGTCGGCGTCGGTCATGATGATGATCTTGTGGTAACGGATCTTGTCGACGTTGAAATCGTCCTTGCCGATGCCCGTGCCGAGCGCCGTGATGAGGGCGCGGATTTCGTCGCTGCTGATCATTTTGTCGTAGCGCGCTTTTTCAACGTTCAGAATCTTTCCCTTGAGAGGCAGGATGGCCTGGAACTTGCGGTTGCGGCCCTGTTTGGCGGAACCGCCGGCGGAATCACCCTCAACGATATACAGTTCGGACTCGGCCGGATCTTTTTCCGCGCAATCGGCGAGTTTTCCGGGCAGGGAACTGATTTCCAGCGCACTCTTACGCCGAACCAGGTCTTTGGCTTTCTTGGCCGCCTCGCGTGCCTGAGCGGCGCTGATGGCCTTTCCGACGATGGACCGGGCCACCGCGGGCTCTTCCTCGAAGACCTGGCCCAGCTTTTCGTTGACGATCTGCTCCACCTGGCCCTTGACGTCACTGTTGCCCAGGCGGCCCTTGGTCTGGCCCTCGAACTGCGGATCCGGGATCTTGACGCTGATCACCGCCACCAGCCCTTCGCGCACATCCTCGCCCGTCAGGCTGACGCCGGCGGTTTTGAGCAGGTTGTTCTGTGTGGCGTAACTGTTGATGGTGCGGGTGAGGGCGGAGCGGAACCCGCTCAGGTGCGTGCCGCCGTCCCTGGTATTGACGTTGTTGACGAAGGTGAAGATTTCTTCGGCATAACTGTCGTTGTACTGCATCGACAACTCCAGGAACATGTTGTCGCGTTCGCGCTCGATGTAGATCGGCTTGGGATGCAGGGTCTTTTTGTTTTTATTCAGGTGGTCGATGAACGACTGGATACCGCCCTCGAAAAAGAAATCGTGGCTGCGCCCGTCCCGCTCATCGTGAATCTTGATGCGCAGGCCCTTGTTCAAATACGACAACTCCCGCAGGCGGTTCGACAGGATGTCGAAACTGAAATTGGTGTCGGGAAAGATTTCGGGATCCGGCCGGAAGTCGATCTTGGTGCCGGTGGTGGTGGTTTGCCCCACTTCTTCCAGGGACGTGACCGGTTTGCCGCGCTCGTATTTCTGCTGGTAGATCCGGTTATCGCGCTTGATCTCCAGTTCCAGCGTCTCCGCCAGCGCGTTGACGACCGAAACACCGACGCCGTGCAGGCCCGCCGACACCTTGTACGTGTCCTTGTCGAACTTGCCGCCGGCATGCAGGGTGGTCATCACCACTTCCGCGGCAGACATGTTCTTGCCCTTGTGGTGGTCCACGGGGATGCCGCGGCCGTTGTCCGATACGGTCACACTGCTGTCGACGTGCAACTGGACTTCAACCTCGGTGCAGTATCCGGCGATGGCCTCATCCACGCTGTTGTCCACCAGCTCGTAAATCAGGTGGTGGAGCCCGTCCTGGCCTGTACCCCCAATGTACATAGCGGGTCGCTTGCGGACAGCTTCCAGACCTTCCAGGACCTTGATATTGGACGAGTCGTAAACAGCCTTTTGCGGTGTTTCCATCAGTTCCAGATCAGAGAGAAATAATAAATAACAAGATAGTTGTTGTAGAAGGCGCTGTGGGAATGTGGAAAATCAGTCTAAATTAATGAATTTAAAGGAATAATTGATTTAACAACTCATGTGGCCGAACGCCTCGAACGCATTGCGGGTGGGGACAGATTCGTACCTTATATAATTATACCCGAATAGGGCCCCTTTAGGACACAAATTTTGCCCAGGTTTTCCACAAATTTTTAAGGAATGGCTCAGCTTTCGAGGATGTTCAGAATCTGCTGGATGGACCCGGTCATCTCGTTGTTTTCCTTGACCAGCGAGGAAATCTTGCGGTGGGAGAAAATGACCGTGGTGTGGTCTTTTCCACCGAATTGCCTGCCGATCTCCGGAAGCGACGCCTGGGTGTATTCCCGGCAGATGTACATGGCGATCTGGCGGGGGATGGAGATGTCCCGGGACCGCTTCTTGGACTTGAGGTCGGACACCCGGATGCTGAAGTACTGCGCCACGGTTTTCTGGATGTTGGCGATGGAGAAGTTCTTGTTCTTGTCCACCGTGAAATCCTTCAACACTTCCTTGGCGAGCTCCAGGTCGATGTCGCGCCGCGTGAAAGAAGAGTAGGCGATCACGCGCAGGAGAATGCCCTCCAGCTCGCGGATGTTCGACTTGATGTTGTTGGCGAGGAACATGGCGACGTCCTGCGAAATTTCCTTTTCATGGATATCCGACTTTTTGTAAAGAATCGCCATTTTGGTTTCGAGGTCCGGCGGCATGATGTCGGCGATAAGTCCGCTTTCGAACCGCGAACGCAGACGCTCCTCGATGTTCTTCATGTCCTTGGGGTACCGGTCGCTCGAAACGACGATCTGCTTGTGGTACTCGTACAGCGAATTGAACGTGTAGAAAAACTCTTCCTGCGTGCGTTCTTTTCCTGCAATGAACTGAATGTCGTCAACGAGAAGCACGTCCAGAGGACGGTACCTTTCCCGGAACGCGGCCATCTTGTCCCGTTTGATCGATTCAATCAGGTCGACGGTGAAGCGTTCCGCGGAAATGTAACGGACGCGCAGGTTGGGGTTCTGATTTGAAATCTGGTTGCCGATGGCGTGCAGCAGATGCGTTTTTCCCAGACCCACCGCACCGTACAGGAACAACGGATTGTAGGTGTACGCCGGTTTCTGCGCCACGGCCTGGCACGCCGCGTGGGCGAACTGGTTGTTGGGCCCGATGACAAAACGGTCGAACGTGTACTTCGGGTTCAGGAAACTTTCCGCGCGCGGAGATTCACCCACTTCCACGTGTGGTGAAGAAGGGGGAGGGGTCTCCATTCCCGCTTCAGACGGGGCCGAAACGGGGTGATGCCCGTTGCCATTTCCATTTCCATTGCTGTTGGACGGGGTTGAAACACCGTTTACCTGAAAACACACTTCCAGTTTCTTGTTCGCGATATTTTCCAGCGTCTCTTGAATCAACTCCAAATAGTTTTCCCTAAGACACCGTTCAAAGAAACGGTTGGGAACCACCAGGGTGAGTGTGTTTTCGTTTTTGGCGCAGGGATAAAGCGGGGTGAACCATGTGTTGAAGTTTTCAGGAAGAATTTTCTGTTCGATGTGATCGAGACAATTCTTCCATAGAGCGTCCATAAACCCAGCCCCTTCTACTTGAGAAAAATCGTGTGGACGAAATATAAATGTGAGGAGAGAACGCGTTGAATATATAAAACGGTCTGAACCAATTCAACCACAAAAAACGGGCAGAAAGTTCTTTCAAAAATAAGTCGTGCAATAACAGGTTAATTGCCTGATTAAAAATTTGTTACTCACATATTTTCCACAGGTGTTCAATTTGTGGAAAACCCGCCCCTCCTTTTTTGGTATCAGAACACATTCAAAAATATAAGGTTACAGGCTTTATACCCTGGGCCGTGCGCTGTTGGTAGAAACCGGTCGCCAACGGCTGAACGCAGGCGGACGCGCGATCACGGGGATCCCGTCGACAGCCCGGGCCGTTTGCCGGTTCTTCACCTCACCCGTCTTGCCGCGCACAAGACGACCCCTGCCTGTATATGGAACGGACCGGAACGTCCGGTCCGTTCCTCCCGCCTCTTTCAATTTGTTTTTGGTTTTTATCATTTAAGGGAGACATCATGAACTGGTTGCGAGGAAAAAAAACCTACCTGGTCGCGGCGATGATGGTCGCCATTTCGATTATCAATCTCATGACGGGTGACGCGTCGCTGACCGAACTGGTCTCGAGTCCGCACTTCAACACCCTGCTGGAAGGCATCGGTCTCGGCACTTTGCGTGCCGGCGTTTCCAAAAACCTGTTTCGATAAAAAAAAATTGAATACGAATTTTCCCGGCCGGGTTTGTTCTTTTCTTCCTTCCTGTGTCGGCCACGCCGCAGGATCGCGAGCATTCTTCCATCATTCCACCCCCCAAATCCGAAGCCATGACCCTTTCGTTCCTGCAAATCCTCACGCCCTACATCACGCTCCTGCTCACCGCGGGCATCTGGGTGGTGGGTTGGCTGATGAAAAAACTCATCGCGGAGAACGACCGCCACTTCCTCGAAGTCAAAACCGAACTGAAGGCGAAGATCGACGAACGGGGCGGCGTGCTGGAAAAACGCATCGACAAACTGGAGCGCGACCTGGAACTGCTGGAACGTTCGCGTCTGGCTGATCACAAATACCTGTACGAGCAGTTCGTGCACAAGGACGGCTTTCACCGTACCGTCGGCCGCACCGAAAGCGCCATCGGCAGGATCTTCAAACAGCTCAACGAACTCAACCGTGTGGTGAACCGCAACATCGGCGCCGCGGAAAACAACCATGACTGACACCCCGCCTGATCCCACTCTCGTAGTTCTGCTGGAAGAGGTGACCGCGCTTCGGCAATCGATCCAGGAGATTTTGCACCACGCGCCGGAAGAGGTGCAGCTGCACCGCATCCACGGCATGTACGTCGGCCACATCCTCGACATCCGCAAAACGCTTCTGCAGGAACAGGCGGCGGACAAGGAGGCGTTGCTGATCGACGCGCTCCGCGCCGTGGTGCGGTTTCTGCTGGAACGCGGGGAAGAGGGGATGGCGCAGTTCGTCGGCGACCATCTGGAAGCCATCGGTGAAAAGGTGAAAGAGACGTGGCAGGATTCAAAAACATTTCCAGGCTGGCAAACGGCTACGCGGACATCCGCCGCACCCTCGCCCGCGCCATCACCCCTTTCGGACGCACCAGCGCCGGGCATAAAGAGGAACGGCGGCAACGGGCGTGCCGGGACCTGAAGTTTTTCGCGGAAACCTACTTTCCCCATTACCTGACGGAAAAACCGTCGAAGATGCACCGCCACTTCTACCGGCGGTTCCAGCAGGCGATCGACCGCGCCCAGTCGCCGAAACAACGCGGCAAGGGATCGTTCCCCTCCCGCATCGCCCAGGCGGCGCCGCGCGGTCACGCCAAATCGACGATCACCTCCCTGATCCTGCCGTTGTGGTGCATCGCGACAGAGAAACGCAAGTTCATCGGCCTGGTGTCGGACACCACCGAACAGGCGGCGGACTTCCTCGAATTCATCAAGGCGGAGCTGGAAGTCAACGAGAGGCTACGCGAAGATTTTCCGCAGGCCTGCGGCGAAGGCAGGACGTGGAAATCGGGACAGGTCATCACCGCCAACGGCGTCAAACTCAAATGCTGGGGCAAACGTAAGGCCATGCGCGGCGCCCGGCATGGTCATCGAAGGCCAGACCTCATTATATGTGACGATCTGGAAAGCGACGAGAACATCGATTCGCCCGAGCAACGCGCCAAAGACCGCGAATGGTTTTTCAAAGCGCTGATGAAGATCGGCGGACGCTACTCCGTGTACCTCGTCGTCGGCACGCTGTTGCATTACGATTCGCTCCTGGCGCACCTCTTGAAGCGGCCCGGCTGGCAGGCCGACACCTGGCGCGCCGTGATGGCGTGGTCGGCGTCGCCGTTGTGGGTGGAATGGGAACACCTGTTCGCCGCGCGCAAGGAAAAGGAGGCGGACCGGTTTTTTTCCCAGCATAAAAAGAAGATGTTGGCCGGCACCGAGGTGCTGTGGCCGAAGGTCGAGGACTATTACTATTTGATGAAGATGCGGGTGAGCGACGGCCCGGCGTACTTCGATTCGGAAAAGCAGAACCAGCCGATCAATCCCGATGACTGCCTGTTCCAGGAGGGCTGGTTTCGTTACGTGGAAGAAGACGATGTGGCGCGCAAACTGGCGGAGGGGGCTTATATGGAAATTTACGGCGCCGTCGATCCGTCACTCGGCAAGCAGTCGCAGAAAGCGGATCCCTCGGCCATCGTCATCGCCGGCGTGGACGCGGAGGGCTGCATCGACGTGCTGGAAGCGGACATTCAGAAGCGGCACCCGGATGCCATCATGGAAGACCTGTTCGCCTGCCATCAACGGTACGGACTCGCCGTGCTGGGCATCGAGGAGATTCAGTTCCAGGAGCTGTTCAAAGACCTCGTTATTAAGGAGAGCGCGAAACGGAGGTTGTATCTGCCCGTCGAGGGTCTCAGGCCGAATACCGACAAAGTGCTGAGGATCACCAAGATTCAGCCGCAGATCAAGAACGGCGTCATCCGCTTCCGCCGCCACCAGACCCAGCTCCTGGACCAGCTCCGTTACTTCCCCAAAGCCGACCACGACGACGGCCCCGACGCCCTCGAAATGACCTTCTCCCTCATCACCCAGGCGCACCACTCCGGCCCAAGGGTGAGGTTTTTGTGATTGGAACAGGTTTTTTAAAAAGGAATGGTTTCAAAAGTTTGAAACCAGTCATTATCCGAACCCTCCTTTTTAAATCCGCAAACCCTCTTTTACATAACCGTTTAGCCAAAATTCCCCTTGTCCTGTCTGCTGTATGCAGGACGGGTTGAGGGTTTTCTGCTCCCTTCCCTGCCGTTTCACTTTCCAACCTTCCTTCGACGGAAACGCCTCTCTTATGAACATCACCGACTGGTTTCAACGCAAAGTCAGCGCCACCACGCGCGCGCTCACCCTGCTCATGCCGCTGCGTCCCGGCTCGGGTCTCCGCGGCAGCTACGAATCGCTGGCGCGCGAGGGCTACATGCAGAACAGCGTCGTCCACGCCTGCGTGAAAGAAATCGCCGAAGCCGCCGCCGGCGTGCCGTGGTCGCTCTACCACCGCAAACCCGACGGCAACCTGGAAGAGGTCTCCAACCACCCGCTCCTGCAACTGCTCGACCGGCCCAACCCCTTCCAGGGCAAATTCGAGTTGATCGAGCGTTGTGTCGCGCACCTCTACCTCTCCGGCAACGCCTATGTGGAAGCGGTCGGACCCGACCGCGCCGCGCACGCCAAAACCCCGCCGACGGAACTCTACGCCCTGCGCCCGGACCGCATCACCATCCTGCCCGATCCCACCCGCTTCATCCGCGGCTACGAGTACACGGTCGGCGGGCAGACGGTGCGCTTTGCGCCGGAGCAGGTGCTGCATCTCAAACTGTTTCATCCGCTCGACGACTGGTACGGCCTGTCGCCGGTGCAGGTGGCGGCGCTCTCGGTGGACAAGATGAATGCGTCCGACAAATGGAACGCGGCCTTGTTGCAAAACTCCGCCGTGCCTTCCGGCGCGCTGGTGTCGAAGAAGCGTCTCACCGACGAGCAGTATTCTCGCCTCAAGGACGAGATGCGTGACCAGGTGCAGGGCATTGCCAACGCACGCGCGCCTTTGTTGCTGGAAGAGGACATCGAGTGGAAAGAGATCGGCCTTTCGCCGCGCGACATGGACTGGATCGACGGCCTGCGTTTCAGCGCCTTGCAGATCGCGCAGATCTACAATGTGCCGCCGGAGCTCATCGGGCTGCAACCCGCCACCTACCAGAACCGCAAAGAAGCGCGCAAGGCGTTGTACACGGAAGTGGTCCTGCCCCTGCTCACGCGACTGCGCGACGCGCTCAACAACTGGCTTTTGCCGCGGTTCGGCGACGCACTGTTTCTCGATTACGACGCCGACCGCATCGACGCCCTGTCTGAAGACCGCGACTCGTTATGGCGGCGCGCCGTGCAGTCGCATTTCCTCACCCTCAACGAGAAGCGCGAGATGGTGGGCTACGCCGCCGTGCCCGATGGCAACCGCCTCTTCCTGCCGCAAAACCTCACCCCGCTTGGCCAAAAACCAGTGTCCTATCCCAATTCGGACTCTCCCACTCTTCATTAGATAGTTTCTGCTTCTGCACCCCTGTAACCGCTCACGCCTGGCGTGCCACTTTTGGAGTGTTCTTATATGGAGTACAAATCCTTCGCATTCAAACTCGACGACGTGTCGGACACGGGCCGCTTTCAAGGTTACGCCGCCACCTTCGGCAACGTCGATCTCGGCCTCGACGTCGTGCACAAAGGCGCGTTCCTTCACTCGCTGTTGGAGACGCATGGCCGCGTGCCGATCCTCGACCACCACGACCCCGCCCGCCAGGTGGGCTGGAACCTGGAAGCGCGCGAAGACGACCACGGCCTGTTCGTGCGCGGCCAGCTCGACCTCAACGTGCAGGCGGCGCGGGAGCGTCACTCCCTCATGAAGATGGCGGCGCAGATCGGCGGTCACACCGGACTCTCTATCGGATTCCAGACGGTGCGCGAGGAAACCGACGCCAACGACTTCCGCGTGCGCCATCTGAAAGAAATCCGCCTGCTCGAGTACAGCCTCGTCACATTTCCCATGAACCCGGAAGCGGGCGTGACGCGGGTCAAGACACACGGCCCCCTGGCGCTTGCCGACTCGCTTCAATCGTTGCTCAGCACGTTGCGGGCCTGAAACGCATTCCTTCCTCTTTCACTAAATGAAGTTTCATATTTCCCATCCACAAGGAGACCCACCCATGCAGGACATCAAACAACTGGTACACGACATCAATCGTTCCTTCCAGGAATTCAAGACGCGCAACGACCAGCGTCTCAGCGAACTGGAAAAGGGCCGGCAGGATCCGCTTCTCGGAAACCAGGTCGACCGCCTCGCGTACGAGGTGCAGGACCTGAGCGAAATCAAAAGCCGCATGGAGCGCATCGAAACGCAACTCAACCGCCCGATCTTTGACGACGGCTTCCCCAAACAGCATGGCGTCGATCCCGAACGCAAGCAGGCCATCCACACCTACCTGCGCAAAGGCGAAGGCGCGCTTTCTCCGCACGAGGTCAAACTGCTCTCGGTGGACAGCGATCCGCAGGGCGGTTACTGGGTGACGTCGGAAATTTCGCAACGTGTCATCACGCAGATCACCGAAAGCTCGCCGCTGCGTCACCTGGCGGCGGTCGAGACCATCTCCAGCGACGCGCTGGAGATTCCGGAAGACCTGAGCGACAGCGAAGTCGGCTGGACTTCCGAGACCGGCGTGCGCAGTGAAACCGACACGCCCACCATCGGCGTGCGCCGCATTCCGGTGCACGAGCTCTACGCCATGCCCAAGGCGACGCAGAAACTGCTCGACGACGCGCGCGTCAACGTCGAGGAGTGGCTCAGCCACAAGATCGCGGCGAAGATGTCGTACGTCGAGAATGCCGCGTTCATCAACGGCGACGGCATCGACAAACCGCGCGGCCTGTTGACCTACCCCGCGGGCACGACGAATCCCGGCCAGATGCGGCAGGTGAACTCCGGCCACGCCAGCCAGATCACCGCCGATGGGCTGCGCGCCGCGTTCTATGCTCTCAAGACGCCTTACATCCGCAACGCACGCTGGATCATGTCGCGTTCCACCATCGAGGTCATCTCCAAGCTGAAAGACGGCGGCGGCAGTTACCTTTGGGAACCGGGTTTGAAGGAAGGCGAACCGCAGATGCTGCTGGGTCACCCGATCGAGCGCATGGAGGACATGCCGTCGGTTTCCGCCAACGCTTTGCCGATTGCGTTCGGCGACTGGAAGCAGGCGTACACGATTGTCGACCGTTCCGGCGTGCGTGTGCTGCGCGATCCGTTCAGCGCCAAACCCTTTGTGCTGTTCTACACGACCAAGCGCACCGGCGGCGACGTCACCAACTTCGAAGCCCTGGTCATCCAGAAAATCGCCGCGTAGGCAGGGAAGGGATTATTTATACCCCTCATCCTGGCCTTCTCCCGCAAGGGGAGAAGGAACTTTTAAAACCCCTTCTCCCTTGATGGGAGCACTCTTTGAGTGACGGGCTGGGGTGAGGGTGAACGATGATTATCTCTTCTTTTCACTCTTAAATCTCCCAACCCAGGAGGACAACATGCGAGACATGAAAAGCAATGTGGACGCGGTGAACTCTCTTGCTCCCGCCGCCTACACCGCCAGCAGCAACGGCTCCGGCGTGGACCTGCAAGGTTACGACGCCGCCATGGTCGTGTTCAGTGCCGGTGCCGCCGACACCACCGACACCGACGAGGTTTACACGCCGAAAGTGGAAGAGTCGGATGACGATGTCACCTACACCGCCGTCGCGGCGGGCGACCTGGAAGGCGCGCTCGCCGACCTGTCGGCCAACAGCATCCAGGGCGTCGGCTATAAAGGAAGCAAGCGCTACATCCGTGCGGTATTCACCATCACCGGCACCACGCCTTCGATACAGGCCGCAGGAACCGTCCTGCGCGGCCACCCCGCCCAGGCCCCGATAGCGTGATTGGGCAATCCCCTCCTGACTCCCTTTCCCTTCCTTATAAAGGAAGGGAAAGGGGCGGTTTCCCGATAACAACCTTTCCTTATATATAGGAATCCTTTTCCATGGCCCGAACCCTCAAAACCGCACCCGCAGAAGAACCGCTTTCCCTTTCCGAGGTCAAGGCGTACCTGAAGGTGACGTCATCCGATGACGACGTGCTTATCACGCGGATCCTCGCCGGCGTGCGCCGCGCCTGCGAAGCGTGGACCGGCCGGGCGCTCGTCACCCAGACTTGGACGCTGTGGCTCGACGGATTCCCCCGCACCAACTGGAAAAACACGCCTTCTTCCGGACACTTCGACCTGCCTGTTGATTCTTTCGATGCCGCCTCCCCCGTCATTAACCTGCCCCTGCCGCCCCTGCAGTCGGTGAGCTTCCTCAAAACCTACGATGCGGACAACCAACCGGCGACGTTCGACAGCACGAAGTATTTCGTGGACACGGCCTCCCAACCGGGACGGCTCGTGCTCAACCAGGGTGCGTCCTGGCCATCCGGTCTGCGCCCGGCCAACGCGGTGGAAATCGAATTTGTCGCCGGGTACGGCGCAGCCGCAGCGGTGCCGGAATCGATCAAGCAGGGCATCCTTGTCTGGGCGCAACTGCTTTATGCCAACCAGAAGTGGCTGTTTGAATCCGGTGAGGAGGTGACGGGCCTCTCTGCCATGAACCGCGACCATATGCCCGCGCAGGTGGAAGCGTTGTGGCAACCGTTTCGCCTGTTCGGATTGAAAGGAATACGATGAGCCTCGCGTTTTATTACCCGACCCAGGCCGAGCCCATGGCGCAATGGATTCCCGGCAAGGCACCGCGCTTTCCATTGAAGAAGACTGCGAAATATCCCTCGCAGGTAACGGGCGAAACGGCAGGCGGCGTTCTGCACGTACAGGACACCGGAAGCCTGCGCGAGCAGTGGGAGTTGGTGTTCGAACGCATCACCCCCGCTGATCATGAAGCGCTCAAAACCTTTTTCCAGGCCGTGCGGAAGTCCTTTCACACGTTCGAGTACGTCGACCCCCAGGGGCCGGTGCACCTCGTACGCTGGATGAATGAATTCGAGTTTGAAGAAACCGTGCCGGAACGCTTTTCCGGAAGCATCGTTCTTAGAAAGGAATGATCTCATGATCGACTGGCAGAACACCCGATTGGAAGACCTGACGTTCGACGTGCAGGTGGAAGGCATTCAGGAAGTAGGGCACACGTTTGTGTTTCCGGTGATGGTGAAGTTGAAAGACGGGACTCCCGCGTTCACCCAACCGGTTTCGTTGCGCACCGACTTCTACCGCGAACTCAAGAAGACGCCTGACTGGGAGGCCGCTTTGATGCAGATCATACAGGCGCGTGTTCGTGAAGAATGCCACCGCCGCAAGAAACAGGACAGCGTTTCCATTCACGACCGCCTTCGTTTGATGAACAGCGGCAACCATTCCCTTGAATAACCCGATTCATCTTTCTTCATGCGTACCTTCCCTCCCACATTCGATACGGCCAAAAACCAGACCGCACAACAGTCGGTGCATTTGCTTAAAATCGACTGGTCCGCCGTCAACGGCTACCCACCGCTGACGGTGCGGCTGGCCGACCGGTCAATGTCCACCGGTCAGGAAACCTGGCTGGCGCTGGTGGCCGACTGGGGCGAACTCGACAACCGCAGGACCGGCGGACCGACTCCGGAATCGCATCCGGACGTGCACCTCACGCTGATCAACGCACCGGCGGTGTTCGCGGAAAAAGCGGAGCGTTTCTCCGACCTGTTTGAAATCTATCCGCCGGAAGCAGCGACGGTGACCCTCTATCACTGGTTCGAGGAGGCGGGTCTGGATGAGAACGACCTGGTGCCGCTTCTCACCGGGCGGCTGGTGGATCCCATCGAGTACGACCCCGCATTTTGCCGCCTTCGCCTGGTAAATTTGCATGAGTATTTCGGACGCATTCATTTCGGGCGTGCCATCAATTTAACCGATTACCCTCAGGCACCGGAGAAGAACCTGGGGCGGATGTGTCCCATCGTGTTCGGCCGGGTGGACCGGGCTCCCGGTGTGCTGGTGAGGAAAACCCGAACCACACGCATGACCTCGGTCGCCACACCGGGAGCCACCACGCTGGACGTCGCCGATACCACCGGCTTTACCGAATCCGGTACCCTGGTGGTCAACGACGACCTCATCGGCTACACCGGCACCACCCCCACCGCGTTCACCGGGTGCAGCGGCGTCAACGATTATCATTACGCCGGCGATGAAGTGCTGGAGTGGGTGACCGATCACCGCTACCTGTTCTCCGACCCGGCTTACCCCATTAAGGATATCCGCAACGTGCAGGTCGCGGGTGTGCCCGCTGATCCGGCCAGCTACAGCATCGATGTCAGTAAGGGAGAGGTGGTGTTCACTGAAAAGCCGTGCCGGACGCAATCCATCGACACACGGTTTCTGCAGGCGCAATTCGATACGGTGGCGGGAGGCAACACGGCGGTGGACGCCATCAAGGCCATGGATCCCGGCGGGAAAACGCAGTACGCGCGGATCAATCAGTTTCAACCTTTATTGAAATTGCAACAGACCGACGCCATGCCTTCGATCGGCGAGATCAATAAGGTTTTCCTGCGGGTTGAGCATTTCGTCGAGGAAAAACTGCCGAACGATAGCGTGGTCGCCCGCTTTGAAGGCCTGGGCCAGGTGGGAGTGTTGTCGCCTCCGTCTGCGGACGAAGGGGCGTTGACTTCGGGCTCGACGGACATCACCCACACGCATCTTGATACGTTGGGCTTTCCGGTCAACAACCCCGACCACCTGCACGGCGCGACGTCGGAAGCCGACCACATCATCGTGCAGGGGGCGAGCAGTGGACCCGGCGGCGATCATAAGGTGACGGGTCCGGCTGACGTCGGCCCGTTTTCCATCCCGATCACCTTTCCCGCGCCGCCTGCGGGGGGCGTGTTGAGCGCCGAGTTCCGCGTCAACTGGCGCTTCAAAACCATCACCTTTACCGGCACCAATCCGGTGGCGACCTTCGTCGATGGCGCGGACGTGCGCACCGT
Source organism: Nitrospina sp. P1_D6 (assembly GCF_052156615.1). Lineage (NCBI taxonomy): Bacteria > Pseudomonadati > Nitrospinota > Nitrospinia > Nitrospinales > Nitrospinaceae > Nitrospina > Nitrospina sp. P1_D6. The sequence goes on from NZ_JBQKUN010000004.1 coordinate 278,291, forward strand.
CGGCACGTTCAATCCCAGCCGTGGCGATTTCGATTACACGCAAACCTTCACGGTCAGCGGCGGAGCCGGCGGCGACACCTGGAATTTCAAACTGAACAACGGCTCCATGTGGTTCGAAATCCTGTCGGTCGAACGCACGCTGTTCTACCCGCCCAATCCGGCGACGCAGGGCAACAGCCTCGATACAGTAAAGGGTGGGACCGTCACTCAACATGGATCGAGTCCGGTGGTGGCGGCGGTCACCGACAAGACCACGCAGACGGTCATCAATTTCTTCGATATCACCGGCCTGGTCGATCGCGACTGGAGCTGGTTCACCAACCGGGTGGTGGAGATCGAGTACACCGGCACGCAGGACGGACGCACCGCGTTCATCATCCACGCCGCGTTTGAAATCGAATTCGCACGCCGCCGCTTGGTGACCACCGATGCGGTGAGCGCCGAGGTCGATGGCGTGAAGGACGACGCGACGGGCACCATCACCGGGACCCCCAACGCCGTCCTCGAACGTCCCGATCACCTGTTCCGCTGGTCCTTGCTGAACCCGGCTTCACTGGATGCATTGGATTTAGACGACGCGTCCTTCAACAGCGGGGGGACTGCCCTGGCTGCTGCGGTGTCCGGTGGATACCAACTGGCCGGCATTGTTGACAAGAAGAAGCCGCTTCGTGATTTGTGGCGGCAATGGATGAGAGAGAGCCGGTGCGTCCTTTCCTGGGATGCGGAAGGCAGAGTACGGTTGAAATTTCGTCCGCTCAACGAATTCGACGCCGTGGTCGGTCTGCATGTGAAAACGCTATCTGACAACGATGTGGTCCGCGATCCTAAAACGGGCCTGCCGCGCATGCGGTTTCAGCGTACACCGTTCGACGATATCGCCAACCACATCGAACTGCGTTACCACCGCGACTGGGTGGAGGGTGTGCGGCGGGGCTGGACCTCCGTATCCAATGCCGCCTCCATTTCGCTTTACGGACAGCAGGAGCATCCCGGTGAATTCGATTTTGACTGGACCCAGGCAGCGGAGCAGGCGGATGACCTCGCCCGGTTTTACCTGGGCGAGTCCACAGGGCCCAACACCCTGGTTGAAATCGAAGTCTTCCCGAATCACCTGGAGCTGGAACCGGGCGATATCGTCGAGTTTCAATCGGACCTGGGAAGTGCGTGGATGCTGGGACAGGTCCTGCCAGGCTCGCAACGGCTGGCCTCCGGCAGGGAAGGGCGCCTGCACACCCTGCTGATCACTCTGCGGTTGTTCCCGGCTGAATCCACCCGCTCAGACTTTAACGATACCGCCTTTGCTGGCGAAACGTGGTCCTCCCTCGCGCAGTATGCTCCCTCTTTTACAGAGACCCTGGCAGTTGCCGATGGCGCATTCACCAACGATGCCGACGGCTGGGGTGTGCAGAGCTGGGGTGATACCGGCTGGGGTGGCAAGGTGGCGCTGTGAACGGCGGGTTGATTGAAGAAGAACGTGTGACCTTCACCCTCACCGCGCCCGACGGCTCGGTGAAGGAACGGCTAACCATTATAGAAAGGAGACACACCCATGATTGTAGATTCCGGACTGCAACACATCGCCGACCAGCTTGCGGAACAGGCCGAGGCGACGATGAGCCACATGGCGGTGGGGACGGGTGAGACCGCTGAGTCGCCGGGAGATACCTCGCTTGAAACCGAACTAGCGCGCGTCCCCTTCACTTCCAAAACGCGTTCGGCCAAAAAGGTCGTGTACGTCGCCGACTTCGGTCCCGGCGTTGGTACGGGTGCGCTGAAGGAGGTCGGCCTGCTGAACGCCGTCTCGGGCGGCAGTCTGCTTTCCCGCATCACCTTTCCAGTAAAGAACAAGGGCGCGGGCGATTCGCTGGAGATCACCATCGAACACACTTTCGCGAGACAGTAATCATGCCGACACAAACCCCCCGATTGAATCTCACCCAACCCGATACCGGGAGTATTTCGTGGTCTTCGGACGTGGCCAGTTGGGCTGACAAACTGGACGAAACGGCGGCGCAGACCCTGAGCGTGCATCTGGGCGGCGCGGCCATCGACCAGGAAGTCGTGTATGACGGGCTCCGTTTCGAAGTCGCCGTAACCATCAACAAGATATCCCTGTTTGCCCGTCAGGCTCCACAAGGCGCGGCGTTTTCCATCGATGTGCTTAAAAACGGTGTCGAGCAGAACAAGGTTGCCTCCCTTTCGGCCGGAAACCAAAGGGGCGCTGCGGCAGTCACCGGGCTCAACTTTTCCACGCTGGAAGACTTCGGTCTTAAAGTGAAAGGTGTGGGATCTACGGTGGCGGGTTCAGAAATCTCCCTCACCATTCACTACTCCCCTCAACCCCTTCCTTAAAGGAGTGATCTCATCATGAAACGTTTTTTGATTGTTGGCAGCATCGCGATGGTGCTGGCGTGGGCCGGGCTGGCCGCTGCCATCACTTACAAGGGTGACCTGGAAGCGGATGAAAGTGTGATGTTTTCAGAACAGGCCACTCCCCCTTCCAATCCGCCCTCCGGCAAACGCAAGCTGTATTTTCAAACCGATGGTAACCTGATGGCTCTGGATTCTTTCGGAATCCAAAACCCTGTTATTTCGGGAGAGTGGAAAAATGTGGTTATCAATGGGGATTTTCGCCTGTGGCAACGGGGGACCAGCTTTGCCAACCCCAACGGCGGGTACGGTCCCGACCGATGGAAACTGTTTGGCGGCGTCGGCAACACCACGGTGTATTCTCGACAAATATTTACGTTGGGTCAAACCGATGTTCCCGGCGAGCCGCAGTATTTTCTCTCAATGGAAAAGGCTGGAGGGAATGGAGCGCCGCCTGAGTTGCGTCACCTAATCGAAAGTGTGCGTACTTTCGCCGGGCAAACCGTCACCCTGACCTATTACGCCAAGGCCGATTCCGCCCGCGGCTTCAACGCGCGGCTCGACCAGATCTTCGGAAACGGGGGCACGCCTTCCGGGCCCAGGTTCGGGGCTACCCTCACCTGCAATTTGACCACCGCCTGGCAGAAGTGCACCGCCACGTGGACGCTCGGCGGGTTGTCGGGAAAGACCCTCGGCACCAACGGTGACGATCATTTGCAGATCGCATTTGGCTGGCCGTCGAATGCCGACGGCGTCATCGACATCGCCCGTGTACAGTTGGAAGCGGGAAGCATCGGCACGGCGTTTGAAAAACGCGCGCCGGACGTGGAACGGCAACTGGCGGAACGGTATTACCGCCTGTTCGGATTCGGCATGACCGGCGGCTGGCACGGGGCGGGCGAGGTGACGCTGGGATTGAAACTGGTGCCGCCGATGCGCGCGGCGTGCACGTTGGCGTTGAACGACACGACCCCGGTGGTGAACGAGGTGTCGGTGGGCGACAAAACCGGATCGGGTTCCGCCATCGCCGCGTCCAGTATTTCCAGCAAAGGCGTGTGGGTGAAACTCAACGGCTTCAGCGGCGCCACGGCGGGCAACCCGGCGGTGGCAAAAGAAGACGGCCTGTTCACCTGCGACGCGGAACTGTAATGATTAAAAGAAAGGAATACTTCATGCGCACCCTGGGATTGATTCTGTTTTTGGTTTTGATTCCGGTTAAAGCGTGGGCGGAGATCGAATCGGCGCGCTTCCTGGAAGACGGCAGTGTGGAGGTTGTGGAGGATGGCAAAGAGATGATCGTCTCCTCCGATCCGGCCAACCGGCACTGGCAGGCATTGGATGCGTGGGTGAGCGCGGGGAACAGCATCGTGCCCTATGTGCCTTCGGTGGCGGAGTTGGAAACCGCGATCCGGCAGGAAGCCGACCGGAGAGTCGGTGCGGTGTACGACAGCACGATGAAAGACCGCATGCTGGCGCGGTCGAATGAGTTGTTGCTCAACCGCATCACCAACGGGTCGTTCACCGCCGGGGAACAGGCGGAGCTGGATGCCCTGCTGGCGGCCAACGCCTGGGTGGAAAGCGTGCGCCGGGCGGCGGAGTCTGCAATCGCCACCCTGCCCCGTCTGACCATCAACGAAAAGATTGGTTTCGATGCGGCAAGGGATGTGACCTGGCCGACGGAACTGTAAATTTTAAACTGAAAATGGATACGGCTTTATTCAGGTGAGGGACCGATCGAGTCTTCCTTCAGGGAATGAGTAGCTTAATTACTGCTACTAAAGCTCCTTCCACGCGCCGATGACGCGGCCGACGATGGGGTCGGGGTTCTCGTGCAGATCGACGATCTGCACGTCGGCGGTGGGATTGATCGGCCGCAGGATGAGCAGGTTTGTTTTGCGTTCGAGGTACTTCGCGGTCAACCCGTCATCGTAAAAGATGGCGTAAATCTTGTTTTTCACGATTTTCCTGTCGTTGCGGTCGATCACCACGATGTCCCCCGAAGACAGCATCGGTTCCATGGAATCGCCGTCGACCCGGCTGGCCACCAGGTTGGTGCGTTTGCCCGCCGCACGAACGTGAAGCAGGACGTAATCCTCGATATTGTTTTCCTGAATGATCGGGTGCCCTGCGGCAATGGCGGAGCCGGTGAGCGGAATGGAAACGTAATCCTCGCTTGCCATTTTCGGCGCAACAGACGTGTTTGTCGTCTGGAACACTTTGAGGTCCGGCACCTGCACCGTCCAACCCCGGTCCTCCGACAAAAGCGCATGCAAATCGACCTTCAGCCTGCGCGCGGCCTCCTGCAGGAAGTCGAATGACAAGGTTACCTTTCCCCTTTCGTAGTGGTCGAGCACGTGGCCCGGAATGCCGATGCGCGCGGCGCATTCGTCCACCGACCAGCCCTTCATGTTTCGGCATTCTTTAAGGTTCTTGCCGATGCGCGTGTGCAGTCGAGACACTCCTCCGGTACTTGACACCATCCATTGCAGATCGAGACGGAAGTGCGTTGCGATTTTGGCCAGCGATTCCGTGTCCGGCAGGGTGTCGCGTTGAAAACATTTCTTCAGCTTCTCGTAATTGACACCGGTCTCCTGGCAGAAGCCGGTTAGCGGCTCTCCGTTCTGCAGGGTTTCGATTCGTTTCAACACCTTGTTCATAAATTAGGCATTCCAAAAATATCCGTTGACAAGAGGACAAACATCCCACACTATAACACAAGAAAGGACAAAAGTCCCCTTCAGTTGCAATGGGCCTGTATTAAAAAGATAAAAATGGAGTTGTCATGCGACCGGATAAAGGAATGATACCGTTGAAACCGCAACCGGAAAAAGTCCGTCATTATAAAATCGGGCCGGTGACGCCCGGATGTTCTTCCGCGCAACCTGCGGAGGGGACCGCTGCGCATCCGGGGGACCTCTCGAGGCGCCTGAAAATCCGGAAGTTGCGCGTATCCCGTACGCCGGGCCGGAGGCTGCTGCGCTGTCCGGTGACGGTGATCACGCTGGAGACCGGGGAGACGGTGAAAAAGGGTTGCGGCCGGCGAGGGCTCGCTCCATTCGAAGCAGGCCTCAAATGTTTTTACTGCGGTAACGTTCAATACAAGGCAGGATCGAGTCTCGATGAGCTGTGGTTTCATTTCCGGCTGGGCCGCGAGTACTGGCGGGTGCAAAGCACCGGGGGACGAGAATACGTCAACGGTGTTCCGGTGCGCGGGGCGGGCGACGGCTTGCCGCCGGAGTGCATGCGCGACCTCGCCGATCCCTGTCCGCCGGATTGGTTCCGGTTGTATGTGCAGGGCGACGAAAACCAGTTTCACCAGTACCTGCGAAACAGGGAGAGGCATTGAGGCGGTCTATGAAAGGGGAACAACGGAAACCAAAATCATGCGAAGTGGGACGGTGGTCCCAAAAACCCTGCTGGGGGGAAGTTGAATCGGTGACCCTGTCCGGTGCGGGCGGGGAGGGCGTGGGCAAACCTGTCCGCAACGGAATGCCTCTGTGCCAGTACCATTACCGGTTCGAGCTGATGGAGTGGGGCGTCGGTTCGTTTCTGAAACGTTACCCGCTGGCGGTTGTGCAAGGGGCGGGTGATGGAAGGCAAGCGAAAGCCACCGACGCGGAGTTTGCCGCCGATGCGATGGATGAAACCGACAACCACCTTCGGCCGACGTCTCCGGAGATCCTGGAGGCGCTGGTGAACACGGGGTTGTGGGACGCGCCGGTGGGCGGTTATCAGCCGCGGCCGGACTACTCTCATCTGAAGTCGGCGTCCATCGACCTCAACGACGCGGCGCTGACCGACAAGCAGTTGACCGCGGTGTGCCTGGTGTTTTACGGCGGGCTCAAAAAGAAAAAAGCGGCGCAGGTGATGCGCATATCCAGCCAGGCGCTCGCCGACCACATCAAAGCCGCGCTCAAAAAAATCGAGGAACGGATTCGGTGAGGCTCAGGGAGTGACTTCGGGGGATGGTGTGGCAATGAGCCCGATGTAGAGAATGACCGCGCCCAGCACGGTGAACAGGGTGAAGTAGGTCCAGAAGAAAACCGGGCTGCGTTTGCGCTGCAGGGTGGTGCCCGCGCCGATCATGTATCCGGTCAGAATCCCGATCACGGGCGGCACCAGAAAACCCAGGCCCAGGGCGACGATCGGCCCGATGGTGTTCTGCACCACCAGCACCACGAGCAGAACAATGAGCCCCCCGAAAACGCCCAGAATGACGCTGTTCATACCAGACTCCTTCCTTCCATCCATTCTGCGCCCGTCCTGCTTCTATTTCAACTTGAACCGGACCCCCGGTTCAATTTCATATCAGCCCGGAAACTCGTAAGGGACGGGGGAGGTGGGGTCGATCAGCCCTCCTTTGCGATGCTTTTCCAACTCCGGCGAAGGCGGCTCCGTTTTCCGGACGAAGATTTTGGAGATGGGGTCCTGGTAGATCTTCACCCAGCCGGGCTTGCCTTCCATGGCCCGGTGTGCCGCTTCATGATGTCCCGTCAACACGAACTGCGTTGGAAAGTCGGTGAGCAGGCGGTCCCCCTCCGGTCTGCCTGTAGCAAATGCGGCGTTCAAATCGATGATGCTCTGCGGGTAGGCCGTGCGGAAGCGGCCGTCGATCGACACCTTCGCCTGCGGAAATTTCCAGATCCAGTACTCGCCCCAGTCGAAGGGCACCACCGTGTTGCCGGATAGACCGTTGGCCTGCATGAAACGGGCGGCATACGTTGGATACACGCTGGCCTCGACCCATATTTTGTAATTGTTGCCGGAAAACAACTGCCAACGGTTGATCAGGAAAAAAATCATGAACACCAGCAGCACCGCCTGCGCCGCCCAGCGGAAATGGTTGGACAACCTAACGTAGTGCGGCCTGAAATCCAGCCTGCCCAGCACCAGGCTGTACTGCATGGAAAGGTACGGCAGCAACAGGATGACCGCCAGCACCGTGTGGCGCTGGTGCTTGAATCCGTAAACCAGGGCCACGGTCAGTACCGCGATTTCCCAGATGCGTTTTTTCGTCGGCAAAAACCAGCTCACAACAAACAGTGCCGCCAGGAATTTGTAATGAATGTAATCGGTGGTCCATAGCGGCACCGGCATCCATTCGGTGATGACCCTCTCGCGGCCGAGCGATTCGTAAAAGAACCCCCACAGCTTGTAATGGTTGGGATGCATCAAAACCGCAGCGCAGCACAGGACGAAAACGTTCGCCAGCAGACGTGGGGCGCGCTCTCCGGATTTCCATCCGCGCGCCACCTCGATGAATGTGATGAGGCCGAAGATGCCCAGACCCGCGACCACCCCGCCGTGGCTGTTCACCCATCCCAGGAAAATCAGCGGCATCCAGAGGATCACACGCTGGTTGCCGTCGAAAAACTTCTGAAGCACGACGACCATCCAGGTGAGAAACAGGAACGTCGCCAGGTGCGGGCGCGTCATGAACCCGGCGGACATCGCCGGCACCGCCAGCAGGAACAGGCCGAGGTACACGGTGACATTTCGCGATCGCGCAAAGTGCAGACCGGACAGCAAATGTATGATGTAAATACCCAGGCCCAGCTTGGCCAGAATGAGACCGGTGGAGTCCGCCGCCGCATAGATGCCGTAGAAGATCACCTCCATCAACCATTCGTGGTTGATCCAGCGGTAACCCTCCGCCGTGTAGGAGTGCGGATTGGTGTCGTGGACCGCAGCCTGTTCGACGATTTCTTTACCGAAGTGGATGTGGCCCCACAGGTCCGGGTCGGCGCTCACCAGCGAAAACCAGGCGACGGCCCACACGTAAATGAATGCCCGCGCCCAGAGGATGAGGTGCTCTTCGGCTGCCGGACGGGCGGGAGCCGGCGTTTCGCCGGGGCCCGGTGGCGTGTTGTGGTGCTGGATTGGAGTTGGATTCGGCAAAGGCGGTTGTTCAGGGGTTGACGGGTTGACTTTGGCTGTTAACATTTTCAGGCAAGCGTGGGATAATTTCCAACAAAACTGAACGGAAACCTTCAATTCAGACGGAGACGACAGTGAACATCCTCGTATGCGTCAAGCAGGTGATCGACACCGGAGCGGCGATCGAAATCAAGGACGGCAAGGTGCAGAGTGAAGGCCTGCCGCGCGTGCTCAATCCTTACGACGAATTCGCGGTGGAAGAAGCGGTGCGCATCAAGGAAAGCGACGGCGAAAGCACGGTGACCCTCATCAGCATGGGCCCGGACAATTTCAAGGACACCCTCCGCAGGGGACTGGCCATGGGTGCGGACAAGGCGGTGCACCTGCTCGATCCGGCATTCGAGGGACTGGATTCGCTGGGCGTGGCACAGGTACTGGCGGCGGGCATCCGCACGCTCGACCACGACCTCATCCTGTGCGGCCGCCAGGCGGTGGACGACGACATGGCGCAGGTGGGTCCGTCGCTGGCGGTGTTGCTCGGTCTGCCGTTCGTTTCCGTCATTACCAAACTGACCCTCGCGGACGACAAGAAAAGTGCCGAGGTGACCCGGCAGATCGAAGGCGGGTCGGAAATCATCGAGACGCCCCTGCCCGCTGTGCTGACCTGTCAGAAAGGCCTGAACGAACCGCGGCTGCCGTCGCTCAAAGGCATCATGGCCGCAAAGAAAAAAGAGATCGCCGTGCTCGATGCGGCTGCGATCGGGTTCGATCCCGCGACACAGGGAGCGGCGGCCAATCACATCACGCAGGTGGACCTGGCCAAACCCCCCGCACGCAAGAAAGGCGTGATGCTGGAAGGCAGTCCGCAGGAAATCAGTTCCAAGCTGCTTGGAATCCTGCGGGACGAAATCAAAGTGGTGTGACCGACGGCCGCGTTCTCCCTCTTTCCAAATTGGGCAAAAGTCCATGGACCCTTCCTCCAAAGACCCTGCTGCTTCCTCCCGCAACGCCCTTCCCTCAGCTTCAGACCCGGTCCGACACAATAAGCTTGCCAGGTGGGGATGGGGATTGCTGATCCTTTATTTGTTCCTGTTGATTCTGGGTGCCGCGGGCGAGTTTTTTGAATTCGAGGCGATCCTGAACCTTTCCCTGTTTTTGCCACCGGGGAAATTTTAATTGGGAAAAAATCGGGTGAGGAAGTGTAATCCGGGGGAGGCCCCAGCCTCCCCCTTTTTACATGGAGGTTTGAAGTCTATACAAAGGAGAGTCCGTGCAGGTGAGCAGGAGGTGGACCGAGAACCAATGGTCATTCCCGACTTCAGGGAATGAAGCTCCCAGGGGTCAGTTCCGGGAGGCAACCGAACTGTTCATCGTTTTGGTGTAGTCGGAGACTGAAACCGGATTCGAGGTCCCCAGGAAAAGAACGGTCAACAGGGCAAGAAGAGCGACGGCTTTGAGATATTTGGGCTGATTCCGCTTGAATGAAGATGCGTTGAAAATCTGTCCGTTCAACATGGTTCCAGGTTTCCTTTGAAAACAGTTCAATTGCGTTAAAATAAGCAGAAATCATGCCAAAAATACCAAATGATATTTGTTCTATTTGTAAAACATTCAGCATTTTAGACTAAGGGCGATTTTCCGGATTTCCGATAAGGAATCGCGGCCCCTTGCAGTAAAAAATTCTGTGGATTCTGGATGAAATTCCAGACATCCATTTATGAATAATCATACAATATAGGTATGGTCAGCCATGAAATTCAGTGGGTTCGGGTTTAGGATATGAATCGCAAAATCGAGTCGGTGCTTGTGGTCGGCCTGGGAAAAGTGGGCCGACTGGTGGGCATCCTGCTTCATGAATCCGGTTTCGTTGTAACGGGGTTGGACAGCGAAACTCATGAGGACCTGCCGTTTGCGGTGAAGCAGGGAAACGCGACCCGGGTTGCGACCTTGCGTAAGCAGATGCGCGGTCATGACGCGGTGGTGTCGTGCCTGCCCTATGACCTGAACACAGCGGTGGCCGAGTGTGGCCACTCCCTGGGAATACATTATTTTGATTTGACGGAAGACGTGTCCACCACGGCGGCAATCCGTAAAATGGCCCGAAAGGGCAAAGGGATTCTTGCGCCCCAATGCGGGCTGGCCCCGGGGTACATCAGCATTGTCGGTGCGGAGCTTGCCAAGACCTTCAAAAAATTGAGGAGCATCGAACTGCGCGTCGGCGCCTTGCCGCAGAATCCCAGCGGGCTGTTGGGTTACGCCTTCAACTGGTCGCCGGAGGGGGTGGTGAATGAATACCTGAACGACTGCGATGTCATCCAGGACGGACAGCGCGCGCAGGTTCCGGCGATGGAAAACCTGGAGACCGTGGTGATCGACGGCATGCAACTGGAGGCGTTTTCCACCTCAGGCGGCCTTGGCACCATGTGCGAGGCCTACGACGGCAAGGTGGAACGGTTGAATTACAAAACCATCCGCTACCCCGGGCACAACAAACTGATGCGGTTTTTCTTCAACGAACTGCACATGCGCAACGACCGCAGAATGGCCGGGGAAATCCTGGTCAACGCCAAGCCGCCGGTGAACGACGACGTGGTGTTCGTGTATGCGGCGGTGGAAGGCTGGCGGAACAAAAAACTGGGCCGGGCGGAGTTTGTGCGCAGTTATTACCCGCGAAAAATTGCGGGCAACCACTGGCGCGCCATTTCCTGGACCACTGCGGCTTCCGTTTGTGCGGTGGTCGAACTCGTTTCCAATGGGGACCTGCCGCAAAACGGATTTCTGCAGCAGGAAACCATCCCGCTGGATCTGTTTTTTAAAACCCGTAACGGTGCCATGTACGACGACCAGGAATCCCGGCCGGGCACCGACTTTCCCGAGTTTGAAGCATGAGCTCAGGGAGGGGGCGGATTCCAAGGGAGGCCCCGGTATCCATATGATGTCCAGAAAGATTTGCGGCCCGAGGGAAACGGTCTTGTCCGGATTTAAAAAAGCGGATACGGGTATTTTTGGAAAAAAAAACCAGATCCCGGTGCTATGGCCCGACAGCTGCCCCTTGGAATTCGGGTCCCCGGGAAATATTCTGGACGCTCCCGCCTCCACCCCCCTGCAGGACCGGACAGGCCAGCTCGGGATGGCGCCGATGCCCATTCAATCGGTGCGTGTGCTGGTTGCCGAGGATTCCCCGGAGCAGCAGTTGTTGATCAAGTACTATATGAATGCCTTTCCGTTCATGGTGGAGTTTGCCAGCGACGGGATGGAAGTGGTGGACAAGTTTCAAAGGGATCCCTTTCCCTTTGTTTTCATGGACATGCGAATGCCCAAAATGGATGGGCTGGCCGCCACTCGAGCCATCCGCAGGATGGAATCGGTGCAGAAACGGTTTCCGGCCCAAATCATCGCCCTCACCGGTTTGTGCCGGGATTCGGACCTGGAGGCCATCCGCCAGGCCGGGTGCGACGGCATTTTGCCTAAACCCTATACCAAATTGCAGTTTATGAGGAAAATAAAGGAAATCCTGCATATTCCCTGATCCCTGAAATTGCCCGCACTCCGAAAGAGGCTAAAAAAATGCGCCTAAAATAAATCTTTTTACCCATTCCTTCCTCTAAAAATATAACCTTGGACAGGTCAACCCATCAGATACGAATCTTTAAATACTCCCAATAAAAATTTATTTCTTTTCTGGAGAGGAGAACCATGCCTGAAAGAAAATCATCTGCACGCTGGAACGGAAGTTTGAAAGAGGGGAAAGGAACCATGAAACTCGGAAGCGGTGCCTACGAGGGCCCCTTTTCGTTTCCTTCCCGGTTTGAATCCGGAGACGGCACCAACCCCGAAGAGCTGATCGCCGCCGCACATGCGGGTTGCTACTCCATGGCGTTTTCCGCCACTCTGGGAAAGAGCGGGTTCACGCCCGAGTCGGTGGCCACCACGGCAACGGTTCACCTGAACCAGGTCGAAGGGGGCTTCGGCATCACCCAGATCGATCTCGTTATGGAAGCCACCATCCCGGACATCGATGACGCCAAGTTCCAGGAAATCGCGGAAGCCGCAAAAGTCGGTTGCCCGGTGTCCAAGGCACTGGCGGGCCCGGAGATCACACTTCAGGCCACTCTCAAGAAGTAACTTTTTTTTTCAGTTCCCAAAAAACCCCGGAAACGCAAGTTCCCGGGGTTTTTATTTTTCCTGCACCCGGTTGAAGCGGCAGATATTTAGAATGCCCAAAATGGCATGATAAAAAATCGCCCCGAACGGGCCCGGTTCCGTTTAGAATAGGCTCGCTGGCAGGGTGCCCCGAACGGGATTGTGAATTTCAATCAAGAGGAGAGCCATGAGCGAGGGCAAACAGATCTGGGTTCTGGCGGAGGTGCTGGGCGGTCAGGTGAAACCGGTCAGCCTGGAAGCGCTCCATGCGGGCCAAGCCCTGGGCGGTGAACTGGGTGCGAAGGTGACGGCCGTGGTGGCCACCGCACCCGGTGCCGAAATTCCGGAAGAGGTTGCTACCTGTGGTGTCGCGCGGGTACTCCACATTCAGCATGCGGCATTGGAAACCTTCAACAGCCTTGCGCTGGTGGAAGCGCTTGTCCCCGGGATCCAGTCGGAAAAGCCCGACGTGGTCATGATGGGCGCCACCAACCACGGCAAGGAACTGGCCCCGGCTCTTGCCGCCAAACTGGGTGCGGGCCTGGCCACCGACTGCATTGAACTCCAGGCCGAAGGCGGGGTGGTGAAAGCCCGCCGCCCGGTGTACGCGGGCAAGGCGCACATCACCTTCCAGTTCGGCGATACCCGGCCCTGCATTCTCACGCTCCGACCCAACGTATTCCGTCCCGGTGAGACCACCCCCGGCGATGGCGCGCCGGTTGAGCCGGTCACAGCGGAAATCCCCGAAAACGGCCTCCGTCTGAAAGTGAAGGAAGTGGTGCAGGCCGCCGGACGCAAGCTGGACATCACCGAAGCCCGTATCATCGTATCTGGCGGCATGGGCATGCAGAAGCCGGAAAACTTTTCCCTGCTGGAAGAACTGGCCGAAGTGCTGGGCGCGGCGGTGGGCGCCAGCCGACCGGTGGTGGACAACGGCTGGCGCGAGTACTCCAACCAGGTCGGGCAGACGGGCCGGACGGTTTCCCCCGACCTCTACATCGCCTGCGGCATCTCCGGCGCCGTGCAACACCTGGCCGGAATGTCCTCGTCGCGCTGCATCGTCGCCATCAACAAGGACCCCAACGCGCCGATCTTCGACGTCGCCGATTACGGCATCGTGGGTGACGTGCTGGAAATCCTCCCTGTGATGACGGCGGAATTTAAAAAAGTCCTGCAAAAGTGATCCCGCCGTGGAAGGACTGATCGCCGACCTCCTGCGTCACCCCAACCTGAACCTGCCAAAGCACCCGGACCCCGCGGCTGTCGTTTCATCCCTGTCGCGTTTCCTTCGCCTGTGGGAGAAATGGAATCCCAAAATCCAGCTGACCTCTGAAAAAGACGCGGGGGAAGTGATCCGCCGGCATGTGTTCGACTCCCTTCAATACGCGCGGGCGGTGAGTCCGGATTTGCGAACCCTTGACATCGGTTCCGGCGGAGGCTTCCCGGCGATTCCGCTCAAAATCCTGTTTCCCGACCTTCCCCTCACCCTGCTCGAAAGCCTGCGCAAGAAAACCGGGTTTCTGCATGCCTCCGGGTCGGAACTGGGGTTCCACGATTTCGAAGTGGTGAACGCCCGGGCGGAAGAGGCGGCAGGCGACCCGGCTCTGGCAGAATCTTTCCATTGCGTCACCTACCGCGCGGTGGGTTCCACCGGCCAATGCCTCGACTGGGCCCGGCCGTTTTTGAAACCGGGAGGGCGGGTGGTGGTGAAAAAGGGTCTGGAAGAAGGGGAGGCCACCATCCCGGCCACCAGCCCCTTTGTATTAGACCAGGCCTTCCCTATTTTCGGGCATGACGGCAAAGAGTCGCGGCTCCTCGTATTCCGCCTCCAACACTGAAGTTTCCCTTTTTCCGGGGCCAAAACCCTCAATCAACCATTTCAATAATCCCCCGCCTTCCCCAATGTTCCACGTGAAACACCGGGCCCCGCCCGGGGGGAATATGAATGAATTTGTGAGGGATTCAACTGCAATACATAGAATGGGGTCTCAGGCCCTGTTTCACGTGGAACATTGAGGCTTTTGTCTGGACGAACGGAACCGGTTGAAATCGGGTCACAAGCCGCATGGCCGGGGTTTTTCGGTTGGCGGGGTATAAAATTCCGTGCTACATTGAATGAGTTTTCTCCCACCCTGGAGGCTATCCAAATGGCTTCGATCATCAGCATCGCCAATCAGAAAGGCGGCGTCGGCAAGACCACGACCGCCGTGAACCTGGCCGCATGCATTGCCCTTGCAGGCAAAAGAGTATTGCTTGTGGACATCGACCCGCAAAGCAACGCCACCAGCGGCCTCGGCGTCACTCCCAACGGCAACGGTGGTATTTATGGTCTGTTGATGGGTTCGGCCACTCTGGACGACGTGGTCCATGCCACCGAAATCGATACCCTCAAAATCGTTCCCGCGACGGTGGATCTTGCCGGGGCGGAAGTGGAGCTGGTCGGCATCGAGCACCGCGAATCGCGCCTGAAGCAGGCGCTCCAGCCGGCGCTGGATCGATTCGATTTTCTGGTCATCGACTGCCCGCCGTCTTTGGGCCTGCTTACTTTGAATGCGCTCACCGGATGCCACTCCGTGCTGGTGCCGATGCAGTGCGAATATTACGCGCTTCAGGGATTGAGCCATTTGATGAAAACACTCAAGCGCGTCAAGCAGGTGCTCAACCCGGAGTTGCGCATCGAAGGCATCCTGCTCACCATGTACGACGCCCGCACCAGCCTCACACGGCAGGTGCAGGACCAGGTGAA
Organism: Nitrospina sp. P1_D6; assembly: GCF_052156615.1. NCBI lineage: Bacteria > Pseudomonadati > Nitrospinota > Nitrospinia > Nitrospinales > Nitrospinaceae > Nitrospina > Nitrospina sp. P1_D6. Next base: position 293,427 of record NZ_JBQKUN010000004.1, read on the forward strand.
AAAATACTTCAAGGATTTTCTGCTGAAGACCGTCATCCCGCGAAACGTGCGGTTGAGCGAGGCACCGAGCCACGGCCAGCCGGTGGTATTGTACGACAGCCGCTCGAAAGGCGCGGATGCCTACGTCGAACTGGCCAAAGAAATCATAGCCCGCACGCGTTCGCGGCAGGGGAATCCGTCCCCAAATCTGAGTGAGGTGACGCCATGAGCCGCAAAGCTTTGGGCAAGGGCATCGACGCGCTGTTTGGAGACGCGCCGGAGAGCACCGAAGCGCCGGCCCCATCCGCCGGCGTCACCACGGTGCCGCTGGAACAGATCGTGCCCAACACCAACCAGCCGCGCAAGGAATTCGACGACGAAAAACTGAACGAGCTGGTGGAATCGATCAAGCAGAACGGCGTGATCCAGCCCATCGTCGTGCAGAAGCAGGGCGACGGCTACCAGTTGATCTGCGGCGAGCGCCGCTGGCGTGCCAGCCAGGCGGCGGGGAAGAAAGACATTCCGGTGGTCATCCGTGAAGTCAACGACACCGAGTCGCTCCAGATCGCGCTCATCGAAAACATCCACCGCCAGGATTTGAATCCCATCGAGGAAGCCGAGGCCTACCAGCGGTTGGTTCAGGACTACGGCCTGACCCAGGACGAGGTGGCGCAGAGGGTCGGCAAGAACCGGGTGACCGTGGCCAACACGCTGCGACTGCTGAAACTGTCGAAGCCGATCAAGGACGATCTCGCCGCCGAGCGGTTGAGCATGGGCCACGCCCGGGCGCTCCTTGCCATCGGCAACGAACGCGACCGCGAAGACGCGCGCCAGCTGGTGGTGCGAAAGGGCATGACCGTACGGCAGCTGGAGCAACTGGCCCAGCGGATCAGCCAGCCCTCATCCACCGCCACTAAAAAAAGCGCCCAAAAGGACATATTCATAAAAGACCTCGAAAAGCAGTTCGAGCGCAAGCTGGGTACCAAGGTGCACGTGAAGGCGGGCAGGAAGGGCGGCCAGGTGGTCATTCAGTATTACAACAATGACGATTTACAACGCATTCATGATATGATAATCAAGTAATTGAAAGAAAAACGATTATGGGAATGTTCGATTCAAAACCAGCAACTAGCGGAGGAGGCATGGCGAAGCCAGTGGAAACCAACAAGGACATCAAGGCGTACATGGGCGAGGAGACCCATTTCAAAGGAACCCTCAGCTTCACCGGCACCGTGCGCATGGACGGTCAACTGGAAGGCGAAGTGCAGACGCAGGACACGTTGATCGTCGGTGAAAAAGGTGTGGTGAAAGCAGACATCACCGCGGGCACCGTCATCTGCAAGGGCAAAATCTACGGCACCATCAAGGCCAGCCAGCGCGTCGAGATCCACGCCAAAAGCGAAATGGTCGGCAACATCGACACACCCTCGATCTTCATTGAAGTCGGTGCGGTCTTCGACGGCAACTGCAAGATGGGAGTCAGCGAAAAAAAGGTGGTCCCCCTGGTGAAGGATGAGTCGGCGGAAAAAACCGGCACCGACCATAAAAACTGACGGCCCTGTTTCATCCCGGGACCGCGCCGCACCCACACCGCCCGCTCCCGGAAGGCCCCGCGCCACCGCCTCCTTAACCCGTTGAAATCCAGTTAGTTATTGAGATTGTGCGGACCTGACCGTACAATGCGGGGTATGGCCAGCCACGAGGACGGTACCTTATACATAGTCAGCACGCCGATCGGCAACCTGGGGGACTTCACCTACCGGGCGGTCGAGACCCTGGGCGCGGTGAAGCTCATCGCCGCGGAAGACACACGCCGGTCGCGCATCCTGCTGGATCATTACCAGATCAGCACGCCCCTTTCCAGCTTCAACAGTTACAACCAGATCAAAAAAGCGCCGCAGTTTTTGAAAACGTTGCAGGCCGGGGAGGATGTCGCGCTCATCTCCGACGCGGGCACGCCGGGCATCTCGGATCCCCTGTTCTACCTTGTCGGGCAGGCGTTGGAAGCCGGCATCAACGTGGTTTCGATTCCCGGACCTTCGTCGGTGATGGCGGCGCTCACGGTGTCGGGTCTGCCTATCGACCGCTTTTCCTTCGCCGGGTTTCTGCCGCGCAAGAAACGCAGGAAGGCGACCATCGAATCGCTCTCGCAACTGCCCGGTGCGGTGGTGCTGTTCGAGTCCCCCAACCGCCTGGAGAAAACCCTCACGGAACTGCTCGATGCCTTCGGCGACCGACAGGCGGTGATCGCCCGCGAGCTGACCAAGATGCACGAGGAAATCCTGCGCGGGTCTTTACAGGAACTGGTTGAAACGAACCGTGGTAAAAAATGGAAGGGTGAAATCACGCTGGTGATCGCCGGTACCGGCCGCGGTGGGAAAAAAGAAGGGCAAGAAACCACAGATGAACACAGATGAACACCGATCCGGCGCGCTCGAGTTTTTAATGGACTAGGAGAAGGGTTACAAAAGGAGCCACTGTTTTTCATGTCCATCATTTCGTACATCGGCCCGAAGGGGGGCATCGGCAAGACGACACTGGCGATCAACACCGCCGCCGCCCTGACACGGGTTCTGGAATCGACGCAGACGAACCGGCCGATCTGCCTGGTCGATCTCGACCTGCGCCTCCCCACCATCGCCAGCCTGCTGGACAGCCACCCGTCACGCAGTTTCTACGACCTGTTCGAGGCGCTCGCCAACAAGACGTACCAGGTCGATTTCCTCCGCACGGTTTACCAGATGCTGTCCACCTTCCGCCGTTACACCGAAGGCACCATCGAGGCCGGCGATGCGCAACTGCAGAAACAGTACAGCCGCTACCAGACTCTCAAGACGGAGCTGTTTCATTTTGGTGGATTTGAGTTCGCCGACACCCTCCACGAACTGTTTCTGCGTCGTGGCGAAGTACAGACCCCGGCGCAACTGCGCGAGGTGGCGGACCTCGTCCATGCCATCCCGCTGGACAAATTGCGCGCGGTCATGATGAAGGCGGACGCCGGATCGCGTCCCGATCCCGACGACTACATCAACCATATCGAGGAATACGGGTTTTCGCTGATTGGCGGCGAGGTGCCGATTCTGGGCAAGCGCGAGCATCGAAAGCGCATCAACCAGCCGGAGTTTCTTCTGCTGTTCCTCGATTTCCTGCGCGGCGTGTTCGACCGCTTCGAGCACACCATCCTCGACACCCCGGCGGGCGGGGTCAATCATGTGTCGTCGCTCATCTGCCAGATCGACCAGGTGGCGTTCGTCTTCGACCTCAGCAACACGCTTGCCATCAACGGAAGCATCGACGCGCTCCACACCTTCATCGATTATTACGAAGACTTCAACGCCGACTACGCGCGCGGCCAGTTGACGGGTATCGAGAAGGCATACATCGAGCGCGTGCAGGCCAAGGACGGCAAGGCGGCGGTGTATGAGTCGATGAAGAACAAACAGATGGGCCTCGTGTTCAACCGCCTCGAGGATTTGAAGGAAGTGCCACCGGCGCTCGACCGCCTGCGTCAGTACCTCGACACGCTGGACAAGTACCACCAGTACAAAAAGCGGATTCACATTCTCGGCATGGTGCCGCAGAACAAGGTGGTAAACATCACCAACAACCGCGGTTCGCTTTTTTACACCATGGACTCGGGACTGGCGGGCCGCATGGACCAGATTGCGCGCGGCCTTTCGTCGAACATGCAAAATTGCCCGGCGCTGGACGAGGACGACCGCGTTATACTGAGTTACCTGGAAAAATACAAAACCAACTCCCGCTTCCGCGTGTTCGGCGGGTGAGCGGATAAGGTCATTACCGACACCTCTATGGCGCAGACATCCAAATTGAAAGTCCTGACGATCGCCGAGTACAACCTGATCGCCAACAAGGATCCGGTCGGCAGTTACGACCGTAAAACGCGCGAGAACCTGGACGCCATCCGCGCCAAGCTGGCGGACAACCTGCCGCACCTGTCCGACCTCGAACGCCGTTTGCACGACAAGTTCAAGGACGCCGGGTTCCAGGCGCTGGAGAAAAAGGAAAGCCAGGTGCGGAGCGAAGTCACCCGTTACCGCCTGTCTTCCCGCACCCGCCGCGCGCTGGCGTGGTCGGGGTCCGCGGTCGCCGTCACCGTGCTCGGCCTGTGGTTCGTTTATGGGCTGGTGCTCGACGCCGCCACGCAGAAGCGCGTCGATTACATGATCTACGAACGGCTCGGCCAGCTCGGCATGGCTTCCCCGCAGGAGGTGAAGAAGATCAAAATCGAGCTGGACAAACTCGAGCGCGACCTTGTGGTGACGAAAAAGAAAAACCAGGAACTGGCGCAGATGATCGACCAGATGATCCAGAACAACAAGGTCCCGCAGAACCTGAAGGTCATCGTCAAGCGCATCTACGACGACCCGCGCACCAGGTACGTGAAGAAGAACGGAACGACGGAGTTGCTGTTCGACGGCAAACGCATCGCCAGGTATTCCACCAATGCGGAGAGCTGGTACATCCTGGGCATCCTGGAAACCGGCATGCTGAAGATTTTTTACAACGATGAAGAAATTCTGGAGATCCCCGCCATCTTCGGTCGCAAGGATGAAGAGACGCCGGTCGGCGAGTACGAGATCGAAAACAAGCTGTTCAAACCGACCTGGTACAAGAAGGAAGACGTGAACGGCAAGACCATCGTGCGCGCCATTCCGTTCGGCGACCCGGATCATGAGATCGGCCACTGGTGGCTGGGCATGAAGCGGCTGGGCAAACCGGTGCCGGGCAGTTACGGCATCCACGGCGTCAACGTGGCGCGCACCAACGAGTTCTTCAAGAAAAACTACGACCACCGCGGCGGCAGTGCGGGCTGTCCCAACATCCAGGAATGGAACCTCGACTTCCTCGCCCACGTCCTGCCCAAAGGCACCCCCGTCCACATCGTCCACGAAGAAAAGTGGAGCAAGTCGGCCTGACCGGCCCACGGCCGGAGGGAAAATGGAAGTAGCCATTTCCCTGTTAACTTTTCTTGAATTGATGTACCAAATTTGATACATTTTTGTTATGGATCTTAAGCGGGTTCCGGCGGTATTTTTTAAAACCGAGCAGGGGACGGAACCCGTTCGGGACTGGTTACTGTCGTTGGGCAAAGCCGATCGAACTGCTGTAGGAGCTGACATCAAAACGGTCGAATACGGTTGGCCCATTGGCATGCCGGCTTGCCGTCCTCTGGGTCAGGGACTTTGGGAGGTTCGCACCCGTTTGGAAAACCGCATTGCCCGCGTTATCTTTTGTATTCACGAGGAACGCATGGTGTTGTTGCACGGGTTCATCAAAAAATCCCAGAAAACACCGAAACCGGATAAGGATCTGGCTTTAAAAAGAAGAAGGGAATTGGAAGCCCATGAGTAAAAAACATAAAAAGAATCCGCACCTGGGATCGACCCTGGACGCGTTGCTGGAAGAAGACGGGACGCTGGATGCCGCCAACACTCTGGCCTTGAAACGTGTGTTTGCGTACCAGCTTGAACAAACGATGAAAGAGAAGGGGCTCAAAAAGCCGGAGTTGTCGCAACGCATGCACACCAGCCGCGCCGCGTTGGACCGCCTGCTCGATCCGGAAAACCCTTCAGTCACCCTCAATACCCTCAACCGCGCCGCCAGCGCCGTGGGCAAAAAATTGAAGCTGGAACTGGTGGACTCGTAGCTCCCGGCCCCGTCAATAAATTAAATTTGCCCCATCTGCCTTGTGCCAGTACAATCTCGCCTTAACTTATTGTTTCATTTCTTATTATTCGGGCCCCGCAAATGAAAAAACCGTGGAGTGGCAGATTCGAGCAGGCGACAGACGACCTGATGATCCGGTTCTCGCAATCGGTGTCGTTCGACCGGCGGCTCTACGCCTACGACATCCAGGGCTCGATCGCCCACTGTAAAACCCTGCAGAAGGCGAAGCTGGTGACATCCGCGGAATCGAAAAAAATCATCGGCGGCCTGCAATCCATCCTGAAAGAAATCGAGAGTGGCAAATTCGTCTTCAGGGAAGAACTCGAAGACGTGCACATGAACATCGAAAAGCGGCTGATCGAAAAGATCGGTCCCGCCGGCGGCAAACTGCACACGGGCCGAAGCAGGAACGACCAGGTGGCGCTCGACCTGCGCCTGTACATGCGCGACGAGATCACGCACATCGAACGGTCATTGAAACGGCTCGGCCGAACGCTGATCGGTCAGGCCAAAAAACACGTCAACACCATCATCCCCGGTTACACGCACCTGCAACGGGCGCAACCGGTGTCGCTGGCGCATCACCTGCTGGCTTACGTCGAGATGTTCGGACGCGATCGCGCCCGCCTCGACGACGTCCTCAAGCGGGTGAACGTGATGCCGCTGGGATCGGCGGCGCTGGCGGGATCGGGTTACCCCCTCGACCGCCACTACACCGCGCGCCTGCTCAAGTTCCCGGCCGTCACGCACAACAGCATGGACGCGGTGAGCGACCGCGATCACGTTGTCGAGTTCCTCGCCGCCGCGTCTTTACTCATGGCGCACCTCAGCCGACTGTGCGAAGAACTCATTCTATGGGCGAGCAGTGAGTGGAAGCTGGTGGAGCTGTCCGACGCGTTCACCACGGGAAGCAGCATCATGCCGCAGAAAAAGAACCCGGACGCGGCGGAGCTGGTGCGCGGCAAGACGGGACGGGTGTACGGTCACCTCATGAACCTGCTCACTCTGCTCAAGGGCCAGCCGCTGGCCTACAACAAGGACATGCAGGAGGACAAGGAACCGCTGTTCGATGCGGTCGATACCGTGCAGACCGCGCTCGACGTGTTCGACGGCATGATGAAATCGGCGAAGTTCACCGCCCCGTCGATCGCCACGCTCGAGGCCAGCGGGTTTCTGACGGCCACGGAGATCGCCGATTACCTGGTACTGAAGGGCATGCCCTTCCGCGATGCGCACGAGGTGACGGGCAAGGCGGTGGCCTATTGCCTGAAACACAGCAAGGGACTGACCGACCTGTCGCTCGACGAATACAAAACCTTCTCGCCGAAATTCAAGAAGGATATTTTCGATTACGTGTCGATTGAAGGCGCGGTGGACCGCAAGAACGTCTATGGCGGCACGGCGCGCAACCAGGTGCGGGAACAACTGAAGCGCGTGACCAAAGAATGGAAATAACCTGCCCCCACTGCGTGGGCGGGCGTGGCCCGCGGCAAACAGGCTGATACGTTGCGGGCGAACGATGGTTTTTGGGCGCGTTCCAAACTCAAAATATTTTCCTGGAGCGTAGCCCGAATCACCTCGTGCGTGGGCGGGCGTGGCCCGCGCCAAACAGGCTGATGCGTTACGGGCGAACGAGGGTCATCCTGCACTTGCTGAATACGACTTGTTCCTTCCGGGCGTAGCCCGGTTCCTTCTCCCCTGGCGGGAGAAGGCCAGGATGAGGGGGGTTCATGAATCTTCCTTTGTATCCACATTACCAACGCTCAAAATGACGCCACACCTCAAAACATTTTGCCGATTGCTGATCGTCCTGTTGCTGGCGGGGTTGGTGTTGTCCGCCTGCGGGCGCAAGGCGCCACCGCAGCCGCCGCTCCAACAACCCGCGGTGGAAACCGAAACCCCCGAAACCCAGCTGGAAGAGTCACCGACCCTGGGTGGCGAAGACGCTCCGACCCAGCCGCCGGACGACGCCCCGCCCGCCGTGCCCCCCTACCCTTGAACCCCTCGCCCGGTTGGCCCTTTCCCGTTTTCCCCTGATTTCCGCACCCTCCCATAACCTCCAAAAAATCAATCAGATGATTGCATTTTTATGGAGACAGTTAAACAGAATTCGGTTATAATGCTTACCTAATCAACTTTAAAAGAATCAATAGCTTATAAGAGGGCCTCCAATCGGCCTCTTTTATAAGTGTTGAAATTTCAATATTTTCTGTTTTTGCCCGGACGGGGGTGGGAAAGCCCGGTTTTCCGCACCTGTAATATTCACCGGTAGTGGGAAGGATGCGAGTATGAACAACGACGAAGTGGCTTTGTATTTGAACGAACACCCGGAGTTTTTCAACGATTACCCGGAGCTGTTGACCCGGATCAAAACCATCGAGGAAACCGACCTGCCCGTGCAGCCGCTCAAGACGCTCAGCATCGCCGACCGCATCCTGCGCCGCGTCCAGCAGGACAAGGAACACATCAAGGGTCAACTCGAATGGTTCATGGAAGTGGCGGAGTGCAATGAGCGCATCCTCGAGCACCTGTTCGAAATCGAGCGCATCTGTCTGTACAGCCACAACTTCATGCAGATGGCGAGCGAGATCCGGAGCGAGATCATCAAGCGCTTCGGCATCCAGGGCGTGATGATCTGCCTGGTGGATGGCGCGGATCATTTCATCGCTACCAGCCTGCCGCAGGGCACGCCGCGGGATGGCATCGAAAGCCTGCGCCTGATCGACCAGGAAACCCTGTTCGACTGGTTCAAGGATGGCTGGGGCCCGTTGATGCGCAACAACCTGGAAGCCGGATCCGAGCTGTTCGCCGAAACCGATTCCGGACCCATCCGCTCTGAAGCCCTGATTCCGATCCTCCTGCACGGCAAGATGGCCGGCGCGCTGTGCCTGGGCAGCATCGACCCGGCGCAGTTCCATGAGGGCCTTCGTACCGACTACCTGGAGCGCACCGCCGAGAAGCTGGGCATCGCCATCGACAACGTGCTCCTGATGGAAGGAATGAAAAATCAATCCCTCCTGGATTCCGTCACCGGACTGTACAACGAGTCGTACCTGAACACGGCGGTGAAACGCGAGTTCGACCGCGCAAGGCGTTACGAAAAGAGCCTTTCCTGCGTCAAATTGCAGATTGACTATTGGGATGATCTCATGAATACTGGGGACATAGACAGGTATCAAATTCTCGTCGAGATCGGCCGCATTCTCCAGCAAAATTCACGCGATGGCGACCTGCTGTTCCGGGTCAACGACGGCGATTTCATGGTGCTTCTCCCCGGAATTTGCGGTGATGCCGCCTGTCAAATGGCCAACCGGCTGAAGTCGGACGTGGAAGATGCACTCAACCCCGGTCCGGCGGATGCGTTTCTAAAAATCAACCTGCGGATCGTATCGTACCCCGACAGCGAGATCGTCAATTATGACGATTTCGATTACGCGTTGTCGGTGATGGACGGCGTCGACCCCGAAGAAAACAGCGAATCCCTTACTGCATGATCACACACGCACAACCCGGCGACGCCGAAGACATTCTGAACCTCATCAACGATTACGCGGAGTCGGGCCTCATGTTGCCGCGCCTGCTCGAGGACGTAAGGAAAAACCTGCACCAGTTCCGCGTTTACCGGGAGGACGGACAAATTCGAGGCGTCCTGGCGCTGAGCTACGGCGCCGAAGGCCTGGTCGAAATCCGGTCGCTCGCCGTGCACCGCGACCACGCTCGCACGGGCATCGCCAGCCGCCTGATTGAAGGCGGCATCGACGACGCCATCCACGCCGGGTACTCGCACGTGTTCGTGCTGACTTACGCCGTGCCGTTGTTTCACCGGTTCGGGTTTGAGGTGATCGACAAAAACCGCCTGCCGGAAAAAATCTGGAAAGACTGCAAGGTGTGCCCGAAGCAGGAACGCTGTGATGAAACCGCCATGATCCGCCCCCTGATATTTGCACCGGTGGTGGAACCCGTGCTCGAACCCATCGCCGCACCCGCTGTGCTGGCGGAACCCGTCACAAGTCAGGAACCCGTCACGGGTATGGAGCCGGTCACCGGCATGGAACCGGCGGCGGCGTAAAAAGAGCCGTGGCCTGCACCGGGCCATCAGGGAGGTGACGCATGATCAATTCCTTGTTTTCCTCGCTTTCCGGATTGCAAACCGCTGGCAAGAAACTGCAGGCCAGCGCCAACAACCTCGCCAACGTACAGACCTCCGGATTCAAAAGCAGTCGCGTCAACATTGTGGACAACGCCTCCGGCGGTGCACGCGCCGCGAGTGTGACGCGGTCCACCTCGCAGGGACCCCTTGTCCCGACGAGCAATCCGCTGGACGTCGCGGTTCTGGGCAACGGGTTTCTTCAGGTTACGCTGGGGGGCGGCGGCACCGGCTTCACCCGCCTGGGCGCAATCAAGATCGACGGCAGCGGCCGGCTCGTCACCGCCGAGGGGCATCCGCTGATTCCGGAAATCACCATTCCGGGCAACGCGCAGAATGTGAGTATCGGCTCCGACGGAAGCGTCTCCGCTCTGGTCAACGGACAGACGCAGACGCTGGGTCAACTGCAACTCGCGGGGTTCCAGAATCCCGCCGGACTGAACGCTCTCGGCAACGGCCTGTTCACCGTCAGCGGTTCGTCAGGTCAACCCATTGTCGGCAGTCCGGGCACCCACTCGCTCGGCACGCTGCAGTCGGGAAGCCTCGAGTTGTCGAACGTCGACATCACCGAAGAAATCGTGCAACAGATTCTCGCCTCCAGCCAGTTCCGCGCCAACGCCAGCGCCATCCGCGCCGCCGACGACATGACCGGAACGCTTCTCGACATTACGGCTTGAAAAGAAACCGGGCAGGCAGTACCATTCGGTAACACTTCACCCCATTCATCCTTTCGCCGCACGTTCGCATGAGTCTCCTTGAACGGGACAACCTCAATTACCTGACCCACGTCGAACAGTTTTTTCTGACGCTCAAGGGATCGGGCCTGTCGCTGTCCGCCAGCGATTACGACCTCATCACGCAGTGGGAAAACCGCGGCGTGCCCGTGGAGGTGTTGTGCCGCGCCATTGAAACGGCCTGGCGCACCGCCACCCGGCAGTCGCGATCGACTTCACCGCGCGTGTCGTTGACGGGAATGCGCGAGCAGGTGGAAGACGAACTCGGAAAGGCGGCCAGATGACCCGTCCCCGTACCACGTCCGCAAAAACCTGCAAGGCCTGCCGCGGCAACCATTATGTATTGAACAACCAGGAAGGCCGGCTGCGTGCGGCGGTGTGCGAATGTTTCGCCTGTGAAGCCTGTCACGGACGCGGTTATGTGTTCGCGGAAGATGAGACGGGCATTTCGTTTCTGCAGGAATGCGAATGCGCCGAATTGAAAAAACACCTCGACCGGTTCAACGACGCCAACCTGCCAGGGAAATACCTGGAAACGCAGTTCGAAACCTACCATCCCATTGGATCGCAGACCAACAAGCTGGCCCTCCGGATCGCCCGGGATTTTGTGAAGGACTTCGACCAGAAACCGCAGTGCGGTCTTTTGTTCATGGGCACACCGGGTGTGGGCAAGACGCACCTGGCGGTGAGCATTTTGAAGGCTCTTCTGTTGGAGAAGGGCGTGCACGGCAAGTTCATCGACTTTTTCCAATTGTTGTCCGACATCCGGCACGGGTATTCGCAGGACCTTTCCGAGCAGGCCATCATCAATCCGTTCGTGCACGCGCCGGTGCTGGTGATCGACGAACTGGCGAAGGGGCGCAACACGGAGTGGGAGTTGACGATGCTCGACCAGATCATCTCCAATCGCTACAACGCCGCCGACAAGGTGACCGTCTTCACCACCAACTACACCGATGAAGTGTCGGAGCCCAACCGCGAAAAGAAAACGAAAGACACGCACGTGGAATTTTCCCGGAGCGATGCTTCCCGAACCTGGACGGGGGAGGAGACGCTGGAAGAAAAGGTGGGCGACCGCATCTTCTCACGGCTTGCCGAGATGTGCCGGTTTGTGAAAATGGAAGGCGAGGACTACCGCCGCGCCATGGCCGGGAAATCGGCCCCGCGTTCACCGGGTCCGGGAAAGAATTGAGTTTGGATTTTAAATTGGGCCCGCGGACCCTCGGGGGCGGGTGAGGCATTTCCCATCGGGGGTTTCCTGCAAAAGAAGAAGGGCCGGATGCCGAAGCACCCGGCCCTTCCCCTTGCATTAGCGGGAGAATCTCCAACCTCTGGAGGTTGGTCGGGAGGTGGATTGATACCCCGGTTCACGCTGGTGAACCCGGATCAATCCTCCAATGCGTTTTCGTCCGGTTCCAATAGCGGATCGATTTTGGCCGCCGGACGTTTGCCTTTTTTGCCCTTGGAAGCGCGGTTTTTATCGTCAAAGACCTTGCCCCAGTATTCCCTGCTCAGTTTTTTAGGAGATAGAACTTTTTTGATATTTCCGTTTTCATCGAGAACTTTGACCGGATAAAACATACGGATCCCTCCTTTTTTTGGGGTCCGGAACTCCTGCTTCAAGACCGTCTCGGTAAGGCGCATCCACTTTAAGAAATCGTCCTACCTCCCCAGAATGAAAGGTGTTCGCTGTTACACCCACATGTGCTAAATAATGAATTTTTTTGTATCCTCTGCTATTGTGATGCAAAGAACCTTGTCAGGATTCATCCCATGTCAAAAAATTTATATACTTTGAAAGTCATTTTCAAATTTTTTACCATAATCGGGCTTTTATCCACAGTTTTGGTGCTGAGTGCGTGCGAGAGGGAATTGAAGGAGCATAAGGTGCCTCCCGCCGTGGTGGAAAAACTGGAGAAAAAGAACGATCCGAAGCTCCAGGCCAAGGCGGTGGAGGGGACCATCACCCTGGGAGAAGGGCAGACGCCGATGGTGACGCAGTCGGCGGTGGTCTTCCTCTATGCCCGGCCGCGCGGGGTGGAGGGCGGTCCCCCTCTCGCAGTGAAGAAGATCAACCTGTTCAATTTCCCGATGGAGTACTCACTGGGCCCGGCGGACGTGATGATGCAGGGAACCAGTTTTGAGGGACCGCTCACCGTGTCGGCGCGGCTGGACCTGGACGGCGACCCCAAGGCGCGGCCCGGCGACCTGGAGGGGCGCATCGACGTGGAGCCCGGTAACAAGCAGGCCAACATCGTGCTGGGCGAGCAGGTGCGGGGCGGCAAGGAAATCACCGGGACGCTGTCTTTGACCCCGGAATTGCAGAAAAACCTCCCGGAGACGCCGGTCCTGTTCATCCTGGCTCGGCCGCACGGGGTGAAGGGCGGCGCTCCGCTGGCGGTCAAACGCGTCATCGGCGCGAAGTTTCCGTATGAATTCCGCATCGGCCAGGCCGACGCCATGCTGCCGGATACGGAGTTCGATGGCGCGGTCACCCTGCTGTTCCGGCTGGACAACGACGGCAACCTGAAATCGACCCCCGGCGACATGGAAGGCCAGATCGACGCCAACGCCGGCGATACCAATCTCAATGTGGTGATGGAAACGATTGTCGGCGGCTAGCCGGACCGCCCCCGGGAGTGGTGTGGTGGATTTTTAATCGGGTGCACCGACCATCGTTCGTTCGCCAGGAGGCTCCCGCCAAAATCCGGGTAGCGCGTTGGCTATGTTGCTTCTCCTCGAGTTGGGAGACCCCTTTTTATCATGAACTCGACATCATCGTTGGCGTTGGTGTATTCGATCTTTATGTGCGGATGCCTGTTCTGAAACACACGGAACACCTCGTCCACAAACCCCTGCCCCACTGTCCTCACGTCCTTGAAGTCGAGCAGAATTTCCTGGAACTGATCCAGTCCGGAAACCAGCCTCTTGGCTTGAGAACGGGAAACAAACCGTTCGTCTCCATGTTTGCTCAAGGCTACGGTGATCCGGGTTTTATCGAAGCGGGGAATTTCATCTTCATCATCCCTCGTGAATTTGCGGAACACGCTTTCCATGGTCCTGGGTGTTGTCATATCCAGAAACATGACCACGTCTGTCCCCTTGAAGGACTTGTCCTCGGTCTTTAACCACCAGTCTTCACCCCCCATGCTCGTTTGGTAGGTGAGGGTTCCCGACCAAATGATGAAGGTGTCCATCAGGCGGGAGGTGAAAAAAATACCTTCCCCCGTATGCCGCTCTTTGTCGGTGGTCAGTTTTCCCTTTGATAAATGCAGAATACTTTCCTGTTCGGTTTCCAAATTAAAAGCGGTTTGAATTTTATTAAAAATTCCTACGCCGTTGTCTTTGATTTCAATTCTGATTTCGTGATCGGCGTTGGAAGTGATGACTTCAAACCGCGTTCCATTGGAATGGTCAAGTGCGTTATTAAATATTTCTCCAAACGCGTACTCACAGATCAGAAAAACATTTTGAGGCAATATGGAAAACGCCTCGTTCAGATATTCATTCCAAACCATGGACTCCGTCAAACCGGTTTGCAGGTCGAAGGTCAGGTGTTTGTTTAAATTGGAAACGAGACTGTAATGCGCTCCCTTGGTGCGTCCGGTTTTTATCACTTGATGGTTTTTGATCAGGTGATCCAGATGCTGGTGAATGGCAGGACGCGACAGTCCGAACCGGTGCATGGCGACCGTGGCGATGTCCCGTGGATGCTTCGGAATTTGCTCCAGCAGGAATTTTCGGATGTCATCGGATTGCTTCCGGGAGGGCATATTAGTTTATAAATTTTATTATAAATATTAATAAATTTTTTTATAAACATTTTTACCACAAGTCAACCCCATTTTAAACCATTAATTTTAAATGGTTTATTTTTTATAAATATTTATAATTTTTTTTATAAATAAAAAATGAGGGATTTATAAACAGGAAAGGTACTTCGGGAGTGCGTCCGTGGACCATCGCAGGCGGGGAAGAGCGGCAGCCATCTGCCTGCCGCGCTTGCGGCCTATTCGTTGCCGAGGCCGAACAGGTCGTCTTCGTAGAGTTCGTGAAGGGTGAGGGTTTCTTCGCTGGGCGGCGGGTTTTCCAGGTCGTCGAGGTCGAGCTTCGCCCATTCCTTTTTGATCTGCGTCTTGCTCAGGTAATGGACCGTGCGCCGGTTTGGTTTGGATTCGTTGTGTTCTTCCTGCATGACAACCTCCCGCGAAACTGAAATTAAAACCCCTGCTCCCGGTTGGCGCCCATGAAACGGCGGCGCTTGTCGAAGTACTGCTGATGGTAGTCTTCGGCGAGGTAATACGGACCCGCCTCGGCGATCTCGGTGACGATGGGCGAACGGTACTTGCCGGACTGGTTGATCCGGTCCACCGTCTCGCGCGCGATCTTCTCCTGCTCGGGTGTGTGGTAGAAGATGGCGGAGCGGTACTGCGTGCCGACGTCGGGTCCCTGCCGGTTGAGCGACGTGGGATCGTGCTCCTGCCAGAACACGTTCAGCAGTTCTTCGTAGGTGACCACGTTCGGATCGTAATGCACGCGCACGACTTCGGCGTGACCCGTCTCGCCGGTGCACACCATGCGGTAGTTGGGGTTGGCCACGTGTCCGCCGGTGTAGCCGACGGAAGTGTGGGTGACGCCGCGCAACTGGCGGAACGCGTGTTCCACGTGCCAGAAGCACCCGGCACCGAAGGTGGCCTGTTGTGTCTCGTTTTCCATCGATTCCATTCTCCTCGTTGAAAGATTACTGTACGCCAACGCGCGGCGCAAGAAAACCGTTTTCCGCGCCTACGGAACGGGGGCATCCGGGGTTGGAGTGGATTTGGGGGTTGCGGCAGGAGGGCGCGTCCGTCGCCAGGCCACGGCTCCCAGGCCGATCGAAACCAGCAGGGACAGGTAGCAGAACCAGTCCCCAAACCGTGAATACAGCGTGGCGGGGCCGGTCCGGGGCTGGATGCTGGCGATCAGCACCTCGCGCTCGAACAGCCCGGTTGTGGGGGTGATGCGCCCCAGCGTGTCGACTGCGCCGCTGATCCCGGTGTTGGCGGCGCGTACAATCGGTACACGGTTTTCGACGGCCCTCAGGGCGGCCATGCTGATGTGCTGGTACGACGCCGCGCTTTTGCCGAACCACGCGTCGTTGGTGATGTTCACCAGAAACTGCGCGCCGTGGTCCACCGGACGCCGCACCAGGTCCGGAAACGTGATCTCGTAACAGATCGACACCGCAAACTTGTACCCGTTCAGGGAAAACACGGTCGCCTCTTCACCGCGGCCGAAGTCGCCAATGCCCACCACCATCTTGTCGAGGAAGAACAACACCGACTGCCACGGGATGAACTCGCCGAACGGCACCAGGTGGATCTTGTCGTAACGGCCCTGGATGTTGCCGTCGCCGGACAGCAGGTACGCGCTGTTGTAGGAGACCCATTCGCCGCCCTGCTGTTCCGCGCGGGGGCTGCCGAAGAGAAGCGGCGTGTCGAGCTCGTCGGCGAGCGTCACCACCGCCGTGGTGCCCTGGAGATCGTTGAGGAAATAAAACGGCGTCACCGCCTCCGGCCAGACGATGAAATCCGGTCCGCTCACCGCCGCCGTCACCGTGAGTTCGCGGTAAGTGTCCAGGATCTGCTGTTTGTACTGCGGGTCCCATTTCATCTGTTGCGGGATGTTGCCCTGCACCAGTGCGACTTTCAGCGGCTTCACCGGTTCCTCTTTGTGCGCGCTCATCACCGACCAGCCGTAGGCGAGGACCAGCGCGTAGACGCCGAACATGGTTACCGACACGTGGGTGCGGTAGCGGCTCCACGGGGTCTCTTTGCGCAGGCGCGGGTGGAACACGTAGAACAGGCAGGCGTTGACCCCGACGATCAGAAACGAGATGCCGTAGACGCCGGTGAGGTCGGCCATCTGCAGGACGGGCAGGTTGAGGTATTGCGAGTAGCCCAGCCCCTGCCAGGAGAAACCGTATTCCAGGTGGGTGGAGCGCAGGTATTCGAGCGCCGTCCACAGGAAGGGGGTCAGCGCGATGAAGTAAAGCGGTTGATTGCGGCTGAGTTGGACTGTCAGAAAACAGAAGAGCGCCATGTAGGCGCTCAGATACCCGGCCAGAAGAAAAAGGATGGGCCAGGCAATCGCGGTCGGGATGTTTCCGTAGTTGACTAAAGTGTTCGTCACCCAGCTCAGGCTGATGCCGTAGAACACCATGCCGGCGGTGAATCCCAACAGCGCGGCGCGCTTCGGCGTCTGGCCGAAAACCGCGAAAAACAAGGGGATGAGTGCCCCCCACGCGAGGAATTCCCAGTCCATTCGGGGGAAGGAGCAGGCGAGGAGCACCCCGGTGGCCGCGGCAAGGCCGAAAACCTTCATCGACACCTTTTGAAAAAAAGGGTTAACTTACGCTAAAACCAAGATATAATGACAAACTGCGAATCACATGGCGAGGAAAATATGACCCTCAAGACCGAAACCGACTGGGTCGATCACTTCAAAAAAGTCTGCATTTGTAGAAGTATAACCGGTGGCACCATCATGAAAGCCATCCAGGACGGAGCGCTGTCTTTTGAAGCCCTCCGGCGGGCCATCCGCGTGGGCACCGGCAACTGCAAGGCCAAACGGTGCCGGCCGAAGATCGAGGATAAGCTTCACGCCTACAAGTGCGCGCTGGAAGTGGAAGCCAAACGCAACAAGGAAAAAGAAGAAGGCACCCCGCCTTCCGCCGACGTGCCGCCGAATTCCTGCGACGGCGACGGCTGCAATTCCTGACCCCCTGTCCGCATCACCCCCCTGCCCCGGTTGGGCAGCCTGGATTCAAAGCAATCCGTTCAGACACCGACCCGCCCAAACAGGCGGGATTTTTTTTGCCCGGAAACCCCGGAAAGTGCATTTCATTTTTAGCAGCGTTCCGCACTCGGTGCGCCACTCTGTGAATGCTCCCGTTGAGGAATAGGGAGTGCTTGAGGTTCCTTCTCCCCCCGCGGGAGCACTCACAGAGTGACAGGCCAGGTTGAGGGGGGTTGCAATGAGACCTTCCTTATTCAATACCCATTCACACTTTCCCCAGCGATCCCGCGTCACCCATTCGTGCGATTATCCTTGAAAACATCCCACCGGGCAACGTGTGTTTGGAAGTTGGGTCCAATTGAATTTTTTTGGGCGCATTATTTTTTATGGCGGCATCACCTGTTTAACAGATCGGTTAGTGGCGGTTAAAAAAATAATGAGGAGGCGGAATTGTAAAATCCAAATTCCGCACATCGGTAACCTCCCCTCAATCCCCTCCTTGAAAAGGAGGGGATGTGTTGGGGGATGCTCGACACAATAGCGGTTCTTGGTAAACAGGTTTGAGGCGGCTTCACCTTATTATTCCCCTCCCCTTCTCAAGGGGAGGGCTGGGAGGGGTTACCGATGATTCTTCCACTTTTCCCGCTTCTCCATTAAGCTTGAAGACGTCAGATAGTTTCCCGCTCAAGACACTGCAAAACGGACTTTATTATTCCATGCCCAAACGGCTCAATAATAATCTTTTCGCCTCCCTGCGGCAAAAGCTCCGCCGCGATTCCCCTCCCGCCGAGCGCCTTCTATGGAGCCGCCTGCGCCGCAAACAATTGAACGGATACAAATTCCGCAGGCAGTATGGAATTGAAAAGTATGTCGTGGACTTCTATTGCCCCGAGGCCCGCTTGGCGGTCGAGATCGACGGGCCGACGCATTTTAATGACGCGGCGGAACAACAGGATCCCGTGCGGCAACAACGCATTGAGAAGTTGGGCATCACGGTGTTTCGGTTCACCAACGACGAGGTTTACCAGAACATGGAAGGCGTGCTCACAAAAATTCTGGAACAGTTGGATGCGTCTGCGGGTTCGTCCGGGACTTCGTAGAAAAGTAGAAAATTGGAAGCGGAATCGAAGAGGTCGATTCCGCGTATCGGTAACCTCCCCTCAATCCCCTCCTTGAAAAGGAGGGGAGGCGTTGGGGGACGATTCAACCTCTTTATAAATTTCAGCCCAAAGTGGCGAGTGCCTTCTGGATCCGGTCCAGGCCTTCTTCGATGTTCTGCAGGGAGGTGGCGAAGGACAGGCGCTGGTTGGCGTCGGCGCCGAAGGCGATGCCCGGCACCACGGCGACTTTCGCTTCTTCCAACAGGAAGTCGGCGATGTCCAGCGATCCGTTCAGCGTCTTGCCCTTGTGGGTCCTGCCGTAGTACGCGGAGAAATCCGGGAAGCTGTAGAAACTCCCCACCGGCTTGTAACATTTCACTCCATCGATCGCCGCGTAGCGGTCCATCAGCACATTGCGCCGCTGGGTGAAGGCATCGACCATGCTGGCGATGGCCGTCTCCGTCTTGGCTCCGGTGAGCGCTTCCACGCACGCCGCCTGCGCGATGGAGGTGGGGTTCGACGTGCTCTGCCCCTGGATTTTGTTCACGGCTTTCACGATGTCCGCTTCCGCCGCGAGGTAACCGATGCGCCAGCCGGTCATGGCGAAGCACTTCGACGCGCCGTTGATGACGACGGTGTTCTTCTTCATCTCTTCGCTGAACGACGCGATGCTCACGTGCTCGAAGCCATCGAACACGATCTTCTCGTAGATCTCATCCGACACCACCATCAGTTTGTTCCTGAGCGCGACTTCCGCCAGCGCTTCCAGCTCGGCGCGCGTGTAGGCGGAGCCGGTCGGGTTCGACGGACTGTTGATGATGACCGCGCGCGTGTTCGGCGTGACGGCGGCCTGCAACTGCTCCGGCGTGATCTTGAAATCGTTGCTCTGCTCGGTCTCGACGATCACCGGCGTTGCGTCGGAAAGCGTCACCATCTCCGGGTACGACACCCAGTAAGGCGCGGGCACGATGACTTCATCGCCCTTGTCCCACAGCACCATCGCCAGGTTGTAGAACGAATGCTTGGCGCCGCAGGAAACGATGATCTGCTCGCGTGAGTAGGCGAGTCCGTTGTCGCGCTTGAATTTTTCGATGATGGCGTCTTTCAGTTTGTCGGTGCCGCCGACGGGCGTGTAGTACGTGTCGTTGTTGTGAATGGCGTCGATCGCCGCCTGCTTGATGTTCTCCGGCGTGCCGAAGTCGGGTTCTCCTGCGCCGAAGCCGATCACGTTGTCGCCCTGCGCCGACATGGCTTTGGCCTTGGCGGTGATGGCGAGGGTCATGGACGGTTTGATGTTCTGGATGCGTTGCGAGAACTTCATAGCGGTTTGACCTTTGTGAATCCTTTCAGCACGGCTTTGGGAACCATCTTGCTCACATCGCCGCCGTGCTTGGCGATTTCCTTGACGAAACTCGAACTCAAAAACGAAAACTCCTGGCTCGGGATCATGAACACCGTTTCCAGTTTGTCATTGAGGTTGCGGTTCATCAATCCCATCTGCAACTCGTACTCGAAATCGGAGACGGCGCGCAGACCCTTGACGATGATCAACGCCTTTTTGCCGTCGGCGAACTCCGTCAGCAGACTGCCGAAGGGATGGACCACAATATTATCGTACTTCTTCACCGCGTCCTGGATGAAGGCGACACGGTCCTCCACCGTGAACAGCGGATTCTTTTTCGGGTTCAGGGCGACGGCCACGATCAGTTTGTCGCACAGGCACAGGGCGCGCTTCATGATGTCGAGGTGCCCGTTGGTGACCGGGTCAAACGTGCCCGGGTATATGGCGATGCGTGGTCGTCTCATCGACAGAAAGGAGAGTTGAAAAAGTGGGGATTATAACTGCAATCCCGGCAGGGGTGAAAGCCAAATCCACCCCCCGTCCGAGAAAAAGCGCATTGGCCCGGCCGAATCCCTGAAAACAACATAGGACACACGCCCCCCATACCAGGAAACAAGGACCCGGCTTGGACCGGGATGTATCCCTATACATCAATAGGAGATCATTTATTAAGTATAGGATTTACAGATTTTTTCTGGTTTTTATGCAGATTATTGATGGATTATTCTTAACTCATTATTTTATTTAGGGTTCAGTCATTTTTTTTAGTTTGCAGGCCGTTTTTTCTTATCATTTAATAATTTTTTCTGACTTCTTCAAAATGAAATTCCAGGGGGATGGGTGCTAAATGGAATCTGGGGAAGAATCGGTGATTTGGATTTAAAACATTTATTTTTAAGAGTTTATTGATATCCTGGCCAATGGGAAGCAGATCATGAACTCATTTTTTTATAGGCAAAACACCCATTTTTTTGTTTAATTTATTGTTTTTAAAAGGTTTTTTTGTATAATGCGGGAAGACCGCAGCAGGCTGTGGAAAAAGCGAAAATTCAGCCCTGTTTTTGCCTAATATTTAATCAATTTTTACCCCGGTTTAGGGGCGTAAAATTTTTCAAATAGGCTTAATAAAAAGGGTTTGACAAGGCATTTGGATTTAAGTATAAAGAAGCATGCACGGATTCCCCAGCACGTTAATTTTGCCCTGGATTGGTGTTTTCGACATGTGGCGAACGGGTCCAAAATTCACATATTCTCCGCATTGGAAAAACCGGTTTTCAAAACCTGGTATCTCGTTTCGAGGCTTAAAATAAGGCCGAAACGGGTATCAGGTTTTTTTTTGGCCAGGTCTGATTGAGGTTGGGAAAATTTTACAGGTAAGTTTTTAGTCACTAGGGTCAGAAAACCAATTATCAAAAATCAGGTTTCAGAAATTTAGAAAGGAGGATTGGTAGGGCGGTCGGCAGGTGAGACCGCCGGGGGAAGTTTTTTCAGGATACAAGTTCGGTTTTTAAGCCAACTGTTAACCTAAGGGAGGTTTAAGTTTATGCGTTTGAATCGAAGGAAGTTCTTGCAGGTGAGTGCTGGTGTGGCTTCGGCCATGGCGCTTTCGAGCAAGAGGGTAGGCGCTCAGTTGAAACCCGTTGTGAAGGTTGGGAATCCCCTGGAGTCCTATCCGGATCGTCGTTGGGAAGAAGTTTATCGCGACCAATATAAGTACGAACGTTCGTTCACGTACTGCTGTTCACCGAACGACACCCATCAGTGTCGTGTGCGCGGTTTCGTACGTAACGGCATTCTGATGCGGATCGAGCAGAACTACGATCACCACAAGATTCGCGATCTGTACGGCAACCAGGCGGACGCAGCGTGGAACCCGCGCATGTGTCTCCGCGGCATGACGTTCCCGCGTCGTGTTTATGGACCGTACCGCAACAAGTATCCGATGTTGCGCGTTGGCTGGAAGCAGTGGGCCGACGACGGCTTTCCTTATCTGGACAAGGAGAACCGGGAAAAATATAAGTTCACCAGCCGGGGCACGGACGAATTCGTCCGCATGACCTGGGACGATACCTTCACTTATCTGGCAAAAGGCCACGTTGCCGTAGGTAAAGCCTATAGCGGTCAGCGCGGTGCCCAGCGCCTGAAGAACGAAGGTTATCAGCCTGAGATGATCGAAGCCATGGGCGGATCCGGCCCGCGTACTTTCAAGTATCGCGGCGGCATGGGCCTGCTGGGTGTTGTCGGTAAGTATGGTATCTACCGCCTCGCCAACATGGTCGGTCTTCTGGATGCGATCATTCGCGGCCGCGGCCCGGGTCAGGTACTGGGCGGACGCGCATGGTCCAACTACACCTGGCATGGTGACCAGGCTCCGGGTCATTCCTGGACGCATGGCATGCAGACTTCCGACATCGACTTCGCCGACCACCGGTATGCGAAGCTGACCATTCAGTGGGGTAAAAACCTCATTGAGAACAAAATGCCGGAAGCTCACTGGTACACGGAAATCATGGAACGTGGCGGTACGCTGGTAACCGTCTGCCCGGAATACAACCCGCCTTCCACGAAAGCGGACTACTGGATTCCGTGCCGCGCCGGCGCCTCCGACATTTCCATCTTCCTGGGTTGTGCGAAGATCATCATGGATGAAGGTCTGGTCGACGTGGAATACGTCAAGGACTACACCGACATGCCGTTGCTGGTCCGCACGGACAACCTGATCCGGTTGCACCCGGACGACTACATCCCCGGTTACAAAAACCAGCCGCTGCCTAAGGATGGTTTCACGACCAAGTGGATGAAGAACTTCAACCGGGACAAAATGCCGGACTTCGTAGTTTGGGACACCAACACCGACAAACCGGTCGCCGTAACTCGCGAGGACATTGGCGCGAAGATGCGGAAAAAGAATATCGACCCGGCCCTGGACGGTGTTTATGACATCAAGCTGGTCAGCGGCAAGACCATCACCGTTATGCCGTTGTACGAGATGTACAAAATCCACCTGAAGGACTACGATCTGGATTCAGTCAACCAGATCTCCCATGCCCCGAAGGATCTGGTTGTACGTCTGGCACGCGACATCGGTACCATCAAGCCGGTTGAGATTCACTACGGTGAAGGTATCAACCATTACTTCCACGCCACCATGCACAACCGGGCGTCGTATGTTCCCCTCATGCTGACGGGTAACGTCGGACCGAAAGGTTCCGGTTCCCACACCTGGGCGGGTAACTACAAGGCCGGTAACTACCAGGGTTCTCACTGGTCGGGACCGGGCTTCGCTTCCATGGTTGCGGAAGATCCCTTCAACCCCGTTCTGGATATCTCCAAGAACGTGGACTGGGCCAATGTTAAAGGCTACCTGAAGGGTGAGGAAGTTGGTTACTGGGCGCATCGTGACAAGGCTCTGATCGTCAATACCCCGCGGTATGGACGTAAGGTCTTCACGGGTCGCACTCATATGCCGACTCCGAGTAAGTTGATCTGGTTTGTCAACGTCAACGTCATCAACAACGCGAAGTGGTTCTACGAGCTGGTGTTCAACACCAACAACAACGTAGACATGATCGTGGCTCAGGACATCGAGTTCACCGGTTCCTGCGAATACGCTGACTTTGTATTGGCAGCGAACAGCTGGGCCGAGTTCGAGTCTTACGAGATCACTTCGGCGTGTTCGAACCCGTTCCATCAGATCTGGGGCGGCACCGGCATCAAACCGGTATTCGACACGATCGATGACAACCTGATCCACCGCGAGTTCGCAAAACGCCTGTCCCAGGTCACCGGTGACAAACGCTTTGCGGATTACGTGAAGGTATACGAGGGTGAAGCTCCCAACCGGACGAAGGCAATGATTCGCCGGTTGTTCACCACGTCGACCGCAGGTATGGGTTACAACATCGACGACATCATCAACGGCAAATATGGTGAGCCGGGTGCCTGTCTGTTGCTGTACCGCACCTACCCGCGGTCTCCGTTCTGGGAAATGTACACGGAGTCCAAACCCTTCTACACTCCGAACGGCCGCATCCAGTTCTACAACGACGAACCGGAAGCGATCGAATGGGGTGAAAACTTCATCGTTCACAGGGAAGGTCCTGAGGCGACTCCTTACCTGCCGAACGTCATCGTATCCACCAACCCCTACATCCGCCCGGACGATTACGGGATTCCGGAAGACGAGCAGGATCCGGATCTGCGTCACGTTCGTAACATCAAGAAGCCGTGGTCGTCTGTACGTACGACCAAGAAC
The DNA here is from genome assembly GCF_052156615.1 of Nitrospina sp. P1_D6. Lineage (NCBI taxonomy): Bacteria > Pseudomonadati > Nitrospinota > Nitrospinia > Nitrospinales > Nitrospinaceae > Nitrospina > Nitrospina sp. P1_D6. The sequence goes on from NZ_JBQKUN010000004.1 coordinate 317,452, forward strand.
TTCTTGTGGGAGAAGGGGTACCGGTTCTACTGCGTCACTCCGAAATCCAGACATACCGCTCATTCGTCCTGGGCGACGACTGACTGGAACATGATCTGGAACAACAACTTCGGCGATCCTTACCGCATGGACAAGCGGTCTCCGGGTGTTGGTGAGTGGCAGGTGCACATGAACCCGTTCCTGTGTAAGGACCTGGGTATCAACGACGGCGACTACGTGTATGTAGACGCGAACCCGGCCGACCGCCCGTACATGGGCTGGAAGCCGTCGGATCCGCGCTACAAGGTTGCCCGCCTGATGCTCCGTGCGAAGTACAACCCGGCGTATCCGTATCATACGGCAATGATGAAACACTCTTGCTGGACTTCTACGGAACGCTCGGTTAAAGCGCACGAAGAGCGCCCGGACGGACGCGCGTTGTCGATGACCACTCCGTACCAGTCCAACTTCCGGTACGGTGGTCAGCAGTCGATCACCCGGTCTTGGTTGATGCCGATGCATCAGACGGACAGTCTGTTCCATAAGGCAAAATCCAAGATGAAGTTCATGTTCGGGTACGAGGCAGACAACCATGCCATCAACGCCACGCCGAAAGAGACGCTGGTCAAGTTCTCCAAGGCGGAAGACGGTGGTATGCATGGTAAGGGACTGTGGGAACCGGTTCGTACCGGTTACACTCCGGAGTCTCCGTTGAAAGACCGCTTCGCCGAGATGTACCTGGCAGGTCAGTACATCCGCGTGAAAATTTAAAGTGTGGGTGCGGGTCCCTTCGGGGGCCCGCGCCGGCTTTGAATGCGGTGTTTCAAATCTGATTAGCAACCGGGACCGTAGCTCTGAGAGGGCGACGGTTTTAATGGAGGTTACAAGATGCCTGAAGTCTATAACTGGCAGTTGGGTCGCATGATGACCTATGTGTACGAGGAGAAGCATCCGAAGGAGCAGTTCACGTTCGTATTCAATACGAACCGCTGTATTGCATGTCAGACGTGCACGATGGCCCACAAGTCGACCTGGACCTTTTCGAAGGGTCAGGAGTACATGTGGTGGAACAACGTGGAGACGAAGCCTTACGGTGGTTATCCTCAGTTTTGGGATTGGAAGATCT
>NZ_JBQKUN010000005.1:0-317741 GCF_052156615.1 Nitrospina sp. P1_D6
AGAAATTCTTGTTTTGGAAAAGAAAGCACTGGATGTGGTGAAGAGCCGGTATCTGCTATGCATCCTGGTGGCCCAGCGAATCCACCAGCTGGAAAAAGGAGCCCAACCCACGATTGAAGTGAAGGAAGCTGAGTACGACAGCCCCAAAAGTTTCTACGAATTGTCCCTGCGGGAAATCATCGAAGGCAACATGGACCTCGAACAGATCAGCGCCTGAACCGTCTCGTCTCGTCTCCTCTCCTGTTATTTAAATCCAGACGGCAACACCCCCCGGCCCAACCGTACCATCCCGGCTTTTACAATAATTCAGACAATAAAAAAAGGCCCGCCTTTCGGCGGGCCTTTCTGGTTTTGCGTCGTTAAAGGGAATTAATTGGCTTTCCCTTCAGCATGCATCTGGCGGGTCCGTTTGGTCATCCGCACCAGCCAAAGCTGGAAGCCGAAGAAAACGGCAGCCATGATAGGCGGCAGCCAGATGCGCTCTGCGGGCAGAGGCGGTTCGAGAATGGTGTAAGCCCAAGTCGAAATCGCCATGTGCTCGTCATGCTCTTTATCCCGTCCTGCCCACTGCATGAAGGAGATCGGGATAAAAGATTTGGTCGGGATCTGAACATCCGTTTGATCCGGATTTTCAGTGGTCAACGACCGTTTGAACATGATTTTCACTCGGCCCTGATGGAACTTGGAGTTGACAATTTCAACACCACCGGGGGTTTCTTTTTCCTTCACATCCTCGAAACCATGACCAACCAGTTCGACGACGCTGATATCCAGGTCGTAGCCGTCAGGGTTGGGTGCATTGGTGGCGGAGTAGTTCTTCGGAAGGAATTTGGCCTTCCAGATGTCAACCGGCTTTTTGGAATCGCCGTAGATGAAATACGGTTTTTCCGCGCCGAAGAGTTCCTCCAGTTTGCCCGGCCACTGAATGGCCACGGCTTCCGGATACTCAGGATCGTCGCCCAGAAACCGCTGGTGGTACTCAACCAGGTAGTACACAGCCTGTTCCTCGGCACTCCACCGAGACATAACCCAGAGGTTGTCCACCTTCGGGTCGAAATTGCGCTTCCCGCGGGTGATCTGACCAGCCAGGGCAATGTAATGCCATTTCTGGTCGCCTTCATATCCTTCCGGGCGTTTTACAATTCTCGGATCGTGCTCCGGAGCCTGCCACATGGGATCGTTGAAATCCGTGGAGACAGGACCTTCCGTGTACTTGGAACCGATCAGGAAGTCATTGACCGGCTTGTTGGTCAAGGCGTCGATTTTCTTCCGCGGACACAGGGAGTTGACGAAAGCAGCCAGCTTCCAGCGGTCTTCCACCGTGATCTGATCCTTGAAGTTCGGCATCGGGGTTCCGTTCAAACCGGTGGATACCGTGCGAACAACATGGAAAGGATTGTAGGGATCGCGGCGGCTGCCACGGAAATTCCAGCACTGGGTCCAGTCGGCTGCCACGATCGGGAATCCCCAGTCATCCTTCATGGTGGGGTTACCATCACCGCGGCCTTCGCCACCGTGACATTCCCAGCACTTGTTTTTCTGGAAGATTTCCTTACCGGCATCGATGGCTTCCTGCGGAACACCCATATAGAAAGGTTCTTTAACACTCCACGGCATGGTCCCGAAGTCCTGTACTGCCAGTTCTTCAAAATCACCGCTGAAGTCACGATCCTGAACCAGTGTTTTTACAAACTGGACAACGGATACGATTTCTTCATTGCTGAGAACCTCACCCCAGGGGGGCATGGCCGACCCGGGAAGGCCGTTTTTAACGGTATTGATCAGGTTTTCATCCAACGGCAACTCACCTGAGTCCGTTGTCCGGATCTTGAAGGTACCCTGGATGAAGTTACGCGGGCGGGTGAACAGGCGGTCCGCCGAGGGACCGTCACCGCCACCTTCCACCCCATGGCACCAGACACACCGCTTGAAATAAACCTTCTTCCCGAGTTCCAGCTTGTCTTCCTGGACCGGATCCGGCTTGCGGTAGTCTTGAGCAAAAAGGATGGAAGGCACGCTCAGGACGGCCAATGTAACTGCCGTCACCAGCCAGCGCCTAACGATCTTCTTGGAAATGCTCATCATGTTTTCCTCGTTCATGAAAGATATTTAAAACCTTGAATTTTCAATTCATTGAATGAACGGTTACTCTCCACCCTTAACCGAAGATTCGTCGTCAAACGTACGCGGATGCCAGCCTGTGTACCAGTACTCAAACAGGATGACTTTCCACATTTCTTCAGTCTTGAGGTGTTCCTCCCAAGGCGGCATCGCCGAGGACCACGGAGTGGATTCGTTCGGCAAACCAGGTCCGCCTTTCGCAACACGCCAGAACAGGAACGATTCGCGCAACATGGCGATGGTTCCCGGGTCGACGAAGTTAGCGGGAGTGGGGTTAAAAACATGGGAGAACATTCCCAAGCCGTTCAATTGATCACCGTGGCAGTAGTGGCAGTTCTGAAAAAATACCGTACCACCTTCGGTTACATACTTCATGTACTCCTGCTTGTCCGCATCCAGGAACGGGAAACTGTCCTTGTAGTTATCCTGCTCATCGATACGGAACGGGTTGGTCAAACCTTCCAACTGATAGGTCTTACCATGGACCCGGGTGGTGGCGGGCGGTGCCGGATGGACCGTCCGCAACTCTACCGGCTCCTGAAACTTCGGCAGAAGGCCGTCGTAAGTGGCAAAACCAACAAGCAGAGGCAGTGCCGTGAACACAATCAACCTGGCAATCCTGAAACCCTTGGTCTCAGCCAGGATGGTATGAACAATGGGCTGACGGAATTCCGTAAACGTCTTCGGGTCCTGGGAGATGTACAAAAACGTACCGATCGTCCACAGCATCATGTAGGTGATCAGCAGCGTCCAGGGGATCGGCGGATACAGAATGAATTTGTAAAAATACAAACCCGCAAGCCAAACGACAGCTGCGTTCATAAACATCGGCGGCTTCAGCTTTAAAATGAGGTTGAAGGCCACAAAGTAAAGCATGAGGATGCCGAAGCCGGAGTACCGGTTCTGGATGATGTAATGGAACCAGCCGGATTCCCCGGATTTAAACCAGGGCAACAGGGCAAAGTGAAACACTGCCCAGCCCACGGCGTATAAAACCAAACCTATTACTACGTTTCTAACACCTTGATTCATTGAAATCCTCCCGATTTCCTCCAGGATTAACCTTCAGGTTCCGTGTTGGCGATAAAGTCCACCAACTTATCGAGAGCCTGGACCGACAGCTTCTGGCCAAAATCCTGAGGCATGACGCCATCCGGATACGGCTCGCCGGCTTCCTCATTAAACACGACATACGCACTCGGGTTGAGGATCGACTCTTTGGTGTACTCATGTGCAGTCTTGGCTTTCCCCTTGTAGTTCGGGTCCTTCAAACGTTTCGGGGTATTCACCTTTTCGTACAGAGGCGGTCCCAACTCACCCACAGCACCCGGAATTCCCGGAATCTTGTGGCAGAGCGGGCAACCCAGCGTATTGATGATCTCCTCAATAGGCTCGTTACCGGTCACAAAGACAGGCCGTTCCTCATCATCACCACCGGCCGACTCCTCTTCCTGAGCGGCATTATCTTCCGGTGAAGGCAAGGGAACGGTAACCTTCGCGAAGTCTCCGGGGGTGTCCTTGGCCTGCATCCAGGCCACAACCGCGTTCAACTCAATGCGGCTCAAGCTGATCGGCGGCTTGTGGATGATCGGCATCGGGCTGACCGTGTCACCCGCCTTACCGAATCCTTCGACCACGTAACAGGACGGACACATCAAAGACTCACGCAGGTAATCCTCACCGGCGAGCTCATAGGGGCCACTGCGGCGATATTCTTCAGGAATCTCTTCAGGTTTGCCCTTGATGATTCCGGAAGCCTGATCCTTCTCACCGACCTTGATCGGAGAGTTTAGGTAACGGTCTTCCTTGACCCGCGAGTGACTCCGTTCCTCAACCCCGAACAAATTCGGGCAGCGACCCATATGGTCACCCGGATCGAAGCTGTGGCACAGAGGGCACTGGCCTTTACCAATTGCCTTCTGACCGGCCACCTGTTTTGCACCAAAAACAATCACGCGACCCAGCTCGGTGTATTCTTCCATGGTCATCTCACCGGTCAGCTCGATACCCCCCTTGGGCGGGGGATCACTGCGCTGCTGCGGCAACCAGTTGGTGTAACCCGCCAGCAGAATGGAAACGACCGCGAAAAAATAGCCGGCCCGAATCAGAGGCTCGGACTGGCTTTCGATATCTTCGCTTTTAAAGAAATATCCCCAAATCAGGAGCAGGAGCAGAACCACCGGCAACTGTCTGAAGAAAAAGAAAAACATCTGGTCGCGCTGAACCAGAGTGAACATATGGACGGTCATCACAAAGATAACGACCAAAAATACGCCAAACACCACGCCCCACTTCGTCGTATTCACTTCCTCTTTCGCCCGGCAGATCTGGACGACGGAATTGAACACATACAGAGCGAAGATGGTGCACATCATTGTGAGAAAAGACCACAAAATATCGTGCTGCTCTGGAAGCATCCCTTTCTCCTCTCCTCGGCTAATACAAGACTAAAAACTTAAGTTAAATTCCAAACAAGCCGCCAGCCCGGAGGCTGGCGGCTCATCTATTTCTTACTGTTGCTGTTGAGCAGGTACCGGAACCCCTTCGGGAACCTCTGCGGCCTTCTTCTTACCAGCCAAGCCACCTACCCAGAAAACAACCACGAACTGCACCCATACAAACAGGGCGTTGAACGTGAGGATTTTACCCGCCTCACCAATGGTCAGGGTGTAAGCATCCACCGAGTTATCACGCAGAACCTCGGTAACATGCCAGAACAACCGGACCGCAGAACGGATATAACCCATGAGGCCCATCAGCCAGGTAAAGGAGATCGCCATCAGGAGAATGGCGTAGGTGCCCACTTTCGACTGGGTACCCCACTCAATCTCACCGAACGACTCCGCATCCTTGAACATGGAGATATTGATGGCCGTGCCAACGAACAGAGTCGTCAGGGTAGTGGTTACCTGAGGAACGGAAAGACCCACGCGCTGGTTGGCGGGCAGGAAGTAACCGTACACACCGAGGAACACGATATTGATGGCCGCGCCGATGAAAATGGCGGTCAGCCAGCAGTTCCCGATGGTCGCCCAGGGCACCACGATCCTCTTATTAGACCGTTGATACAACAGGAAACAAAGAACCGTACAGGTGATCATCAGGTTCACCGCGGTGTTCTTTGCAGACATAACACCAAAGTGACCGACAATCGGATGCTGCGCGCCACCCATCGCTTTCAGCTCAGCCGGCGTCATAACGATGGTGTGCGGGGTCATCCACGCCGTGAAGCAGAGGATCAACAGCAGAACCATGTACTTGCAGTACTTCATGTAACGATGCGATCCCTTAACGCGGGACATCGAGTTATGCAGGTAGGAGTTCGCACCGAAGAACAGCAGACCGATCATGACGGCCTGAATGATGAACAGCCAGGCCATGATGCCGCCCATCAGGGTGATGCCCATCTGCTGACGGAACGCATACACCTCTTTCATCAGCCAGTACCCTGCGAAAGGCAGCGGGATCAGGCCGAAGATGGCGATGAACATGGCGATGTAGCACACCCAGTCGTAATGGGCTTTCTCTTCGGGGGTTTTCGCCTTCAGATAATGATACGCGGCATAAGCACCAACGATACCACCACCGAAAACGATGTTACCCAGGATGCGATGCACGCCAACCGGATTCCACAGCGTGGAATGAATGGCGTGCCAGATGTTACCCAGGAAGCGTCCCTGCTCGTCGATACCGCCCGGCGCCTGCATGAAGGTCGCCCAGCTGTTCGCCAGGTACATCAGAATCGTACCGATGAGGTTCAGCAGAACCGACAGGGAGCAGTGAATCCACTTCAGGAACGGATCCTGACTCATCTTGTCCCAGCCATAGTAGTACACGTAAAGAACGCCGGACTCCGCCAGGAACATCAGCGCGTAAACGTGCATGACGGGGCGGAAGATGCTGGCCATGTACTTGAAGAAACCCGGGAACAGGGTGATGAAGGAGAACAGCAGAATACCACCGAGGATCGCCGTCCAGGAATACGCAGTCAGCGAAACCTTCATCAGGTCGTGAGCCAGCCGGTCATACTTGGCAGAAAGGACCGGATCGTTTTCCTTGGTACGAATACCAATGAACTCGATGAGCATACAAAAAATCGGAACCGCCAACACGAAGCTACCGAAATACAGGTGCTGCTGGTTGGCAATCCAGATCAGGATGCGGCTGGGAACAAAAGAATAACTATCGTAGTCATTCGGCCCCAACTCAGGAGCAGGCGCGCCGCTTACCGGACCTTTGAGCGGATTCCCCTCCCAGTCCTTGTAAAACACGTCCTGACTCCACTCAACTTCCGGCGCACCTGAACCCTCTTCACCGGCGGCCTCTTCGTCAGCCAATACTTCCTTGGCAAACGCTTCCTCAGCAAAAACCTGCTCAGCAAACGCCTCCTTGGCCTGGGCCTGATCAACAAATACCGCGGGAAGAGCAAACAAGGTGAACGCCAGAACCAGTGCCAGGGACAGCACTTTGGAATTTCTAGCCTCTGCGTTGAACATCGTCTAACCTCCTTAAGGAAAGATCCGGTATCCTAAAAGAAAAACAATAACTTGGATAATGCTTCTATATTCAAAAACTTCTTCACAATTCCTTTATTTTCGGGCACGTTCGGCTCCTGTAACTACGACAGATTCCGCCAACCACCAGACGTTCACAGGATGCATTTTTGAAGCCTTTTTCACGCCATCAAGTCACTACCGCCAACCTAAATGCTTGATTTCAATAACCTTTATATAATAAGGCCTTAGGGCAAATAGGGGCACTTGGACATAATAAGACGCCGATTTTTAACATGGCTAATTGGGGTTGTCAAGAAAATTCTAATTTTTTGTTTTTAAGGGTTTCCGGGGGTTTAACCCCTTATGAAATCCGGATTTTCACCGCCCTGGAATGTGCCTCGAGAGACTCCATTTCGGCCAGTACGCTACAGGCCTGCCCTACACGGTCCAATTCCTCCTTATTATAAGAAATCAGGCTCGTTCGTTTTATGAAGTCGTATACGCCTAAAGGCGAGGAAAAACGGGCGGTTCCACTGGTCGGAAGCACGTGGTTGGGGCCCGCCAGGTAATCGCCGATGGCTTCCGGGGTGTAGTGGCCCATAAACACGGCCCCGGCGTTTCGAATCCGTTTCACCATCTCATGGGGATTGTCCACCGCCAGTTCCAGGTGTTCGGGGGCCACCCGGTTGGCCAGGTCCACCGCTTCGTCCAGCGTGCGGGTGACGATGAGCAGGCATTTGTTTTCAAGCGACGCATCCACAATGCCTTTGCGGCCCAATTCCGCCTTCTGACGGGTGATTTCGTCGCGCGTCGCCTCGGCCAGCGCCTCGGACGGTGTCACCAGGATCGGCACGGCGTCTTCGTCGTGCTCTGCCTGCGACAGCAGGTCGGCGGCGATGAAGTCGGCGCGCGCGGTGTCGTCCGCCAAAACCAGGATCTCGCTCGGGCCGGCGATCATGTCGATATCGACAAGCCCGAACACCAGCCGCTTCGCGAGGGCGACATAAATATTGCCCGGACCGACAATTTTATCGACCCGCGGAATAACTCGGGTTCCCAGCGCCAGGGCCGCAATCGCCTGCGCGCCGCCTATCTTGTAGATCTCGTCCACCCCGGCGATGTCTGCGGCCACGAGACAGTGCGGACTCACTTCTCCCCGCGGCGTGGGACTGACCATGACAATACGCTCGACCCCCGCCACGCGTGCGGGAATCACATTCATCAACACGGAAGAGGGGTACGACGCCTTCCCTCCCGGAACGTACACCCCCACCGTCTCCAGCGGTCGGATCATTTGCCCCAGGTACACTTCGCCTTCCTTGTATTCCCAGGAATGCTGAACCTGCTTCTGGTGGTAACGCTCGATGTTGTCCGCCGCGAGCTTCAGCGCTTCCAGTTCTTCGAGCTTGACGGCATCGTAGGCCTGCTGGATTTCTTCTTTCGTGGCACGCAGGTCCTCCACGCTGTATTCGGTATGATCGAACTGGTTGGTGAAGGCGACCACCGCGGCATCGCCTTCTTTCTTCACACGTTCAATGATGTCGCGCACCGCTTGGTCCTGGGTGGAAAAATCCACGTCGCAACGGTTCACCAGACGCTCGATTTCTTCCCGGTAATCGGGATCGGAAAATTTCAATAACCTCATACGGCAGATTCCCAGTTCAAATTCAATTGTTGAAGAAAGCTCAGGGTGTCGGTGTGTTCCTCGAGCCCCGTATGCTGAAGGTATTCAAGGTGTGTTTTGAGAAACCGCAAATCTTCAGGACGGTCGACATCATACCACACGGGCAGGAGCAACAATGTGTTGCGGGCCTGCTTCACCCGCTCCAGCGTGGCGGTCAGAACGTGCTCGGATCCCCACTCGATCCCCTCGAACACGTCGGTCACTTTGCGGTGCATGCCGATCAGGTAATAACCGCCGTCGGTACACGGGCCCAGTGTCATGTCCCGATCGGTGTCGAGCGCCTGCCGGATATACGGCAGGGGCAGAGTCGGGCTGTCGGACCCGATGATCACCACCGTCTCGTACCCCTCGGCGAACCTCTGTTCAAACGCGTTCCGCATGCGTGCTCCCAGGTGTTCCCCTGCCTGTTCGAACAGGCGCACCTGTCCGGATTTTTCCACCGTGTCGAAAAACCCGGACTGGTGAGCAGGATGAATGCCGACGAACCGGTCCACGCCTTCCACGGCACACACGTTGCGCAGGCTGTCTTCCAGAATATGGCAATACAACCTGTAGGTGGCGTCGGTGTCCAGCCAGGTCTGCAAGCGGGTTTTCACCTTTCCCGCCTGCGGGTCCCTGGCGAAAAGAATGAGTGCCTGTTTCCCGGAAACTCCCACTTCTCAAGGCCTTTCGCAACCGACAAAAGAATTGACTCCCCCCAGCAATGCCCATAGACTTGGAAACCATTGAAACGCAACACAAATTGGACTTGCTGATGGAATTTGAAATCGCGGTATTGTACTGGATCAAGCAGAATTTGCAATTTTCGACATTGGACTCTTTCGTCGTCGCTGTGAATGACAAGAGGGTCTATCTGCTTCCCGGTCTGGTTGCCGCGGGCGCCCTGGTTTATCTTAAAAAAGAAAAGGCCCTGTATTATATTTTGACAGCGGCGGCAACGGTTCTGCTTACGGATTTTCTGGTCCACGAGGTTTTGAAGCCGGTGTTCGCCCGCCCCCGGCCCTGCCACGACCTGGAATTCCTGACACCGCTGATTTTCTGTTCGAATTCCTATTCCCTTCCCTCGTCGCAGGCGGCCAACCTGTTCGCATTCGCCACCATCACCAGCTGCTATTTCCGCCGCGCCGCGGTGCCGGTATTTCTATTCGCGCTGGGCGGGTGCATCAGCAAACTGTATCAGGGCGTGCACTATCCCAGCGACGTGCTGATGGGGATGGGGGTGGGAACGGTCATGGCTTTTTCCATTTACAAATTCGCTCCCAAAAACTGGAACCTGGCACCGGAAGTCCTGCCGCTCAACGGGCCGGGCTGGAACATCCGGCGCATCCTGCTGGTACGCCTGAGTTCACTGGGCGACGTGGTGCACACCCTGCCCGCCCTCCGCACGCTGCGCCAGACGTTTCCCAACGCACACATCACCTGGGTGGTGGAGGAAAAGTTTTCGGACGTCCTCGACGGCAACCCCGACCTCGATGAGGTGCTGGTGGTGCGCACCCGCGAATGGAGAAAGAACCTCACTCCCGCGACCCTGATGGAAATGCGATCCTTTTACCGCGAACTGCGCGGGCGCAACTTCGATCTCGCCATCGACATCCAGGGGCTCATCAAAACCGGGGTGCTGGCGGCGCTATCCGGCGCGCCGCTCCGGGTCGGCTTCGACCGCACCGACTGCCGCGAGCAGTGGAACGCGCTCTTCACCAACATCAAGGTTCCGGCCGTGGGACGCACCATCCACGTTGTCGATAAAAACCTGTCGATGATCCGCGCACTCGGCGCCCGGGACCTGTCACAGGAGTTCGTGGTGCGGATTCCTGAAGCCGCCCAGGATCAGGCGCAGGAATTTTTCGACCGGAATCCGGACCTCGGTACGCGGCCGGTGGTGGTGCTCCATTCCGGGGTCGGTTACAAGACCAAACAGTGGGAACTCGATCGTTTTGCCCAATTGGGCGACCGTATTCACAACGAACTGGGGGCCCACATCCTGCTCACCTGGGGGCCCGGTGAAAAGGGGAAAGTCGACCGTCTGGCTTCCCATATGAAACAACCGCACTGGGTGGCGCCGCCCAGCAGCCTGCACCAGAGCATGGCGTTGTTCGACCGCGCCAGCCTGTTCGTCGGCGGCGACACGGGAACCCTGCATCTGTGCGTGGCGCTGGGGATTCCCACTGTGTCCTTGTTTGGACCCACCGATCCTGTTTATAATGGACCCTACGGCTCACATCACAAGGTGATCGTCAAAAAACTGCATTGCAGTTACTGCTACAAGCGAACGTGCCCCACCCATAACGAATGCATGGAAGGCATATCGGTTGACGAAGTCTTCGAAACGGTGCGCGCCTGCCTGAATGGCAGTTCCCATCCGGCTCCACCCAGGACTCCAGACGGAATGCGGGTGGACTGAACCTGGAATACTCATGGCTTTTGACAAAGAATTGCTCGATTTTCTGGTTTGTCCCCAGTGCAAGGGAGACCTGCAGTTGTCGCCAAATGAAGATGGCTTGCTCTGCGGCGCCTGCAAACTGAAATACCCCATTCGCGACGGCATTCCCATCATGCTCATGAACGAGGCGGAGGACACCAGCAAGGCGGACGACACCCAGTCAGCAATCTGACCCATTTCAATATAAATACCAAAAAAAGGAATTTCATGGCACACGTGGAAGAAAGCAAAACCGGCATCAAAGGACTGGTGTTCGAGGAACCCCCGGTATTCGAACTGGGTTCCCCCGGACGGAGGGCTTACTCCCTGCCATCCAGCACCATCCCGGAAGTGGAACTGCAAACTCTTCTGCCGCCGGAGGAACTCCGCGAGCCCATTGATCATTTGCCCGAGTTGTCGGAACTCGACGTGGTGCGCCACTACACGCGTCTGTCTCAGTGGAATTTCAGCATCGACAGCGCGTTCTATCCGCTGGGCTCGTGCACCATGAAATACAACCCGAAGATCAACGAAGACATGGCCCGCCTGCCGGGATTCGCGCAGAACCATCCCTATGCGCCGGAGTCCCTGTCCCAGGGAAGCCTGCGTCTCCTGCACGAGCTTCAGGAGTTTCTGCAGGAAGTCAGCGGCATGGACGCGGTCAGCCTGCAACCGGCCGCGGGCGCCCATGGCGAGATGACCGGCATGCTCACCATCCGCGCCTACCACCAGGCCAAAGGCAAACAGCGGAGCAAGGTGCTGATGCCCGACTCGGCGCACGGCACCAATCCCGCCAGTTGCACCCTGTGCGGTTATGACGTCGTGCACATCCCCTCCAATGCGGAAGGGTTGATCGATATCGACAAACTGCGCAACCTGATGGACGAGGACACCGCCGCCATCATGCTGACCAATCCCAACACGCTGGGCATGTTCGAAAAAGACATTCTGGAAATCACCGAGATCGTGCACGGCAAGGGTGGCCTCGTCTATTGCGACGGCGCGAACCTCAACGCGCTGATGGGCGTCTGCAAGGTCGCCACCATGGGTGTGGACGTGCTCCACTTCAATCTGCACAAAACGTTCTCCACCCCGCACGGCGGAGGCGGACCGGGCGCCGGGCCCGTCGGCGTCAAAAAGATTCTGGAGCCTTATCTTCCCGTGCCACGCATCGTGAACGACAACGGGCAGTTTTCGCTCGACTACGACCAGCCGGAAAGCGTCGGCAAGGTGCGCGCTTTCTACGGGAACTTCGGCATCCTGCTCCGCGCGTATGTTTACATCCGCACACTCGGACCCGACGGCCTGCGCCAGGCCTGCGAGTCGGCGGTGTTGAACGCCAACTACATCAAGGCGCGGCTCAGGGACACCTACTTCCTGCCCTACCCCGGACCCAGCCTGCACGAGTGCGTGTTCAACGACAAGAACCAGCTCAAGCAGAACGTGAAGACCATGGACATCGCCAAGGCGCTCATCGACAAGGGATTCCACCCGCCGACGGTGTACTTCCCGCTGATCGTCAAGGGGGCGCTCATGGTGGAACCGACCGAGACCGAGTCCAAAGAGACCCTCGATGACTTCATCCAGGCGATGAAAGAGATCGCCAAACAGGCGGAGAACGACGCCGAAAGTTTCCACGACGCGCCGTATCTCTCCAAGGTGTCGCGCCCGGACGAAGCTCGCGCCGCGCGCCATCCCAAACTGCGCTGGAAACCGGCGTCCTGATACGGGACGTTTTCCCTCCCGGCTCCATTATTGAATTTCTCCCTCTTGCGATATAATGCCTGAAGCAGGCGGGAACCTTTTTTCAGGGGGCGCTCATGAACGACACCACGCATCTGTCGCAGGTGGTCGAAGACGGCACCGCCGTTCTGACCCTCCACCACCCCCCGGTGAACGCGCTCAGCCGTTCCGTTCTCGACGAACTGGCCTGCCGCATCCAGCACCTCGCAGGCGACATCGACATCTGCACCGTGGTGATCCACAGCGCGCTCCCCAAATTCTTTTCCGCCGGGGCGAACATCCGGGAACTCGCCGCCATCCGCAACTCCAATGAAGGACGCGCCTACGCCGAACGCGGCCAGGCGGTCCTGCACCAGATCGAGCACCTGCCGAAACCCGTCATCGCCGCCATCGACGGCGTCTGCCTGGGTGGAGGATTGGAACTGGCGCTGGCCTGTCCGTTGCGCATCGCCACCACCGCCTCCCGGCTCGGCCTGCCGGAGGTGAACCTGGGCCTGCTTCCCGGATTCGGCGGCACGGTGCGCCTGTCACGCATCCTGGGGGTGACGCAGGCGATGAACATGATATTGCTGGCAAAGGAAATCGACGGCGCGGAGGCGTCGCGTCTCGGCATCGTGCACCAGGTGGTGAAACCCGGCGCGGCGCTGGAGACAGCGCTTGAACTGGCCCGTCAGGTGCAGGGAAAAAGCAAGGGGTCGGTGAACGCCATCCTCGCCACCCTGCTCCCCCGCGACGACGAACTGGAAAAACACGCGTTCGAAAAAGAAGCGCGCCTGTTTGGTGCGAGATTCGATACAGAAGATGCAAAGGAAGGCATCCGTGCGTTCCTGGAAAAACGCGTGCCCAGATTCACCGGACGGTAGAGTTCAGCCGATCCATCCCCGCACCACCCACACCATCCAGACCGTCACCAGCCCCGCTCCCAGCAGGTTGAGGAAGAACCCGACCCTGGCCATTTTGGGAATCGTCACCCAGCCGCTTCCGAACACGATGGCGTTGGGCGGCGTTGCCACCGGCATCATGAACGCGAACGACGCCGACAGCGTGACCGGGATCAGGAGAAGCAGGGGATGGTACGGCATGGCCACCGCGGCCCCGGCAATGACGGGGAGGATCATGGTCGCGGTCGCCGTGTTGGAAGTGAACTCGGTGAGGAAGGTGATGCCGAGGCACAAAACGAGAACCAGGCCCCAGAGAGAAAGCATGCCGTTGCCCGCCGCAATGCGTTCGCCGATCCACAGGTCGAGCCCGGTTTCACGGAAACCCGCGGCGAGCGCAAAGCCGCCGCCGAACAACAGCAGGATGCCCCACGGCACACCCTCCTGCACGGTTTTCCAGTCGAGCGCAAAGAACTCCCGCCGCTCGCCCAGCATCATGCCGCCGGGAAAACCAATGGGCACAATCATGAGAACCAGTCCCATCAGGATCGCCACGGTCGCATCATGAAGGTAAAACGACCACGGAAACGCCTCCGACCAGCCGGGAATACTGAGTGCACCCACGGCAAGGGGCTTGCGGAAGATCCACAGAAAAGCCGCCGTCACAAACACCACGCCGACGAACTTTTCCGCACGGCTCATGGGTCCGAGCGATTCCAGTTCGCGGTCGATGACGCTCTTCGTTCCGTCTTCCACCTGAAATTGAAATATGGAAACGCCCGTTGCGAAACGGCACAGGTAAAACCACACCAGCGGCAGGAATACGATGACCACCGGCAGGGCATACCCCATCCAGCCGGTGAAGGTGATGTCGGGTTCTTCCGGGAAACTGTTCTTGTAAAACCCGGCGAAAACGATGTTGGGCGGTGTCCCGATGAGCGTCCCCACCCCGCCGATGCTCGCCGCGTAAGCCAGTCCCAGCATGAGCACCAGCCCGAACTGCTTTTCAATGACAACGGGATCGACCGCGTCTCCGTTGCTCGCTCGTGTCTGCACGGCAATCTGTTGCACCACCGCCATGCCGACGGGGAGCATCATCATCGTCGTCGCGGTGTTGGAAATCCACATGGAAAGAAACGCGGTCGCCACCATGAAGCCGAGCACGATGCGGCTGGGGCTGCCGCCGATGGCGCGGATGATGACCAGCGCGATGCGCTTGTGCAGGTTCCAGCGCTCCATCGCCAGCGCGATCATGAATCCACCCATGAACAGGAACACGAGGTGGTTGGCGTAATGCGGAGCGACATCCTTGCTGGGCAGGATGCCGAGCAGGGGATACAGCACGAGAGGAATGAGCGCCGTGGCGGGAATGGGGATGGCCTCGCCGATCCAGAGGACGGCCATGAGGAACGTCACCGCCACCATTTTCTGTGAGTCAGCACTCAGCCCGGCAAGGGGCGGACTCGCCACCAGCAAGCCGAACAGGAACAGGCCGCCTGCCATCAACGCCAGTTTTTTGCGGATCAGGAATTTTTCCGTAAACATCGCACACCCAGTGTAGCAGGGGGCATTCGTTTCTACTATTGGGTAAATTTTAAAATAAGATATGAAACATTACTTTAGCCATCCTCGATTTTTGGCTTGCTTAATCATTTGATCAACATTTTTCCCATCTCCACGAAGCTTTTTTAATATGGCATTCGCAACTTCATCACAGATAGGTTTTCGTGTCACAGTGACAAAAACCCGAGGCATTTCACCTTGAATTTCTTTTTCTTCATCAGTATATGTTAGCCAACCCCAAGAGGCGAAATAATCTAAGGCTAAAAGATGGGGAATTAAGAGATCGTAATCACAATGGTTAAATGAATCTGTTGTCAATACTTCAAAAGCGTGCTCCACCCCGTATAAATCTAATCCTGAACAAACCTTAATTGCGGCATCTGCCATCACATCTAAATCAATAGTATAAGCGAGAAAATTAAGAAGCTCATTTTGTTTTATTTGGTTCGTCCATACCCCAAAATGCTTTATAAGTTCCTCACGATATTTTTTTACTTCACCTGCCTTAAAGCCCTTACTCTGGCTTGTTCTTGAATCAAATTCATCATGGTGGTCAAAGCATAAGAAAGCAAGATTTGAAGGATTATTATTACTCGGATTTTTATCAAGGTGGGCAATTTGCCCTCTCTTTGGCTTATCATCTCGGTTCAACCCAAAACACAAGGAACAACGACGCCTTACTTGAACAAGAACTTCATTTTCTACTGATTCGGGAATGTTCTTCCTTGGGCTCATATAGAAGGAAAGGTTGGTTCTTATGAGGGAAGGGGCAAAATGAACTTTTAGCTATGGTACAGCTTTTTCTTACGAAAAACCAACTTAGAGAAAGCTAACCAAAGTTTTCAGGCGTGCTGCTTGAGGATGCGGTCGATGCCCGCGGTGGAGACGATGTGCGTGTCCATGCCGATCTCCTCCGGCGAGAACCCGAGCGCCAGCGCCACCAGCTGCGGCAGGTGCAGGATCGGCATCACGTAGCCGGCCTCGCGCAGGTTGTCGATTTCCGGCTGGTAGGAGTCGAGGCTCAGGTGGCACAGCGGACAGCCGGTCACGACCACGTCCGCCCCCTGCTGCGCGGCGTCGATGAGCGCGTTGCCCGCCATTTCGTGCGAGGCTTCCTTGTTCATCATGATGATGGGGAAACCGCAACACTTGATGCGGTTGTCGTAATACACCGGTGTCGCCCCGAGGATTTCAAACAACTCTTCCAGCTCCGTCGGGTTGTCCGGGTCGTCGTACTCGGAAAGTTCGGACGGGCGCAGCACGTAACAGCCGTAGAACGCCGCGGCCTTGAGGCCGGTGAGCGGACGCTTGATCTTCTCGCGCAGGCGTTTTTTGCCTTCCTCGGTGGCGAGGATGTTGGAGAAGTGCTTGATCTGAATCTTGTCGCCCTGGTACTGGTGGCCGCCTTCTTTCAGGATGTAGTTGATGCGATCCTTGTATTCGCCGCCATCGTTCAGGTTGCACTCGGATTTCTTCAGGTTGCCCTGGCAGGTGGAACAGATGGTGACGAGGTCCAGTCCCTGCTCTTCGGCGATGGCGAAGGTGCGCGCATTGAGGGCGTCGGTGAGGGTCGGGTTCTTTTCCGAGAGCACACCCGCGCCACAGCAGGCGGCGCTTTTCATTTCCACGTATTCGATACCCAGCGCCTGGGCGGATTTCGTCGTGGCCAGCATCAACTCGCGGGTCGCGCCTTTCGACACGCACCCGGTGAACAGTGCAAACTTCATTCTCCCAACTCCTCGAAGATACGCTTCACGTCTTTCTGGTCATCGATCGAACGATGGATGATCGGCGGCACCTTGCCCTTGAGCACCATGCGCAGGCCGACGGGCAGAAGGTCCATGAGGCCCTTGATGTTGAAGTAGCCGACCGATTCGACGGGCAGGGTGTTTTCGTTCAGCCGCCCGCTGTGCTTGATCGATTTCGCGAACGACAACGCGTGCCGCGCGCCGTTGTTGTTGGTTACGCCTTCGTCCAGCGCCACCTTCATTAATTCTTTAATCCGGTAAAACGGCCGCGCCGGTTTCGGACAGCGTTCCACGCATTCCGCACAGTGGGTGCAGTCCCAGATGCCGCCCGGCTTGCTGAGCTCCTTGATGCGTTCCTTCCTCGCCTGGTCGCGCGAGTCGTCCACAAAGCGCTGGGCCTTGGCGAGTGCCGCCGGACCGAGGAAATTGTCATCCACCTCCAGCATGTTGCAGTCGGAGTAACAGTTGCCGCACATGATGCAGGTGCTGGTGTCGTCGAGCAGTTTGAACTGCTCGGGACTCATGCGGTGTTCTTTTTCCGGCGGTTTCTCGTTGTTTTCGAGATACGGTTTGACCGCGTCGATCTTGTCCCAGAACGGTTTGAAATCCACCACCAGGTCCTTGATCGGTTTCATGTTGCCGAGCGGCTCGATGGTGACCTTGCCGTCTTTCAACAGGTGCGCGGCCTGGCGCTGGCAGGCCAGCACGGCGCGTCCGTTCGCCTTCATGCCGCAGGAGCCGCAGATGGCGCTCCGGCAAGACATTCGGTAGGTCAACGTGCCGTCCTGGGTCCACTTGATGTGGTTCATGCAGTCCAGCAGGGTCGCCCCTTCCGGAAAATCGTATTCGAATTCCTCGTAATACGGTTCGGCCTGCTTTTCCGGATTGAACCGCTTGATGCGAAAAGTAGCCATCAGTACGTTCTTTCCTTCGGTTGAAATCGAGTGATGACGACCGGCTTGGTTTTCAGATCCAGGCCGCCGTTCTGCCCATAGACCAGTGTGTGGTGCAGGTATTTTTCGTCGTCGCGTTTGGGAAAGTCGGTGCGGTAATGTCCGCCGCGGCTTTCTTTCCGGTTCAACGCGGCGGTGGCGATGATCTCCGCCATCATCAACATATTGCCCAGTTCGATGATCTCATACAACTCGGAATTGAAAATCTTGCCCTTGTCGGTGACCTTGCCTTTTTTGAACCGCACCTGGAGCGCGCGCATGGAATCGACGCATTCCTTCAGGTTTTCTTCATTTCGGAACACGCCGCACAGACGCATCATGGTCTGTTTCATTTCATTACGGACATCATTGTAGCTTTCCGTGCCTTCGCGTTGGAAGATTTCCTCGATGGATTTGAGCACGCGGGCTTTTTCCTGGCCTTCGTTGACCTGACCAAACGTGGCTCCACGGCCATATTCCAGCGCGGAGCGTCCCGCACGTTCTCCAAAGACGGTGGCATCCAGAAGGGAATTGGTACCCAGCCGGTTGGCGCCGTGAACGGAGACGCAGGCGCACTCGCCCGCAGCGAAGAATCCTTCCACCGCTGTGCCGTCTCCATCGCGCACCACCTGACCATGGATGTTGGTCGGGATGCCGCCCATCGAGTAATGCGCCGACGGCTGGATCGGCAACGGATCCTTCACACAATCGACGCCGATAAAATCGATGCCCAGCTGCCGGATCTGCGGCAGGCGTTCCATGATGCGTTTTTCGCCGAGGTGCCGCAGGTCGAGGTGGATGAAATCCTCGCCGTTGACGCCGCGGCCTTCGTCGATCTCGCTCTGCTCGGCGCGCGCCACGATGTCGCGCGGCGCCAGTTCCATGCGCGACGGTGCGTATTTCTCCATGAAACGGTCACCGGCTCCATTCAGCAGGTATCCCCCCTCTCCCCGTGCTGCTTCTGAAAACAGAATGCCCTGCCGCCACAACCCGGACGGATGAAACTGCACGAACTCCGGGTCCTCCAGAGGCAGTCCCGCGCGGATGGCGGAAATGGCGCCGTCCGCCGTGCTGGCGAATGCGTTGGTGGTGATCTGGAACACGCGGCCGTAACCGCCGGTGGCCATGACGACCGCCTTCGCCTGGATCACTTCCACTTCACCCGTACGGATGTCGCTGACCACCACACCCTGGCAACGGTTGTCCTGGATGATCAGCTCGTGGAAATACCACTCGGAATAAATCTTGATCGATTTGCTGTTTTTGAGAACCTGTTCGTGCAGGGCGTGCAGGATGGCGTGTCCGGTGCGGTCTGCGGAGAAACAGGCGCGCGGTTTGGAGTGCCCGCCGAAACTGCGCTGGGCGATGCGCCCGTCTTCCATCCGGCTGAACACGCAACCGAAATGTTCCAGTTCGTAGATGACACGCGAGGCGGACTTGCAGTATTCCTCCACCGCATCCTGGTCGTTCAGGTAATCCCCGCCCTTGACGGTGTCGAACATGTGCTCTTCCCAGGAATCGTCCTCGGAGTTGGCCAGCGCGGCGGCAATGCCGCCCTGCGCGGCGCCGCTGTGCGACCGCGAAGGATAGACCTTGCTGAGAATACCGACATCCAGTTCCTTGCACACTTCCAGGGCGGCGCGCATTCCCGCCAGGCCCGCCCCCACTATCAATACGTCGTGCTTAATCAATCGCCACCTGCTTGTTTCGAAATAGAGTTAACTGTTTGATTTATATAGAATCCATAACGCTGTCCGGTCCGAATACAGACCCGGCGGGGGTGCCCCCGGCGAAGCATTCCATGGGCGAGATGTGTCGCAACCTGTCAGGGAAGCCGTTAAAATAGAAGGGGCATTGAACCACCAACCCGAAGGGGTTGTCAAGAAAAATGAGGTAATGGTTTGCAAACCCCAATAGCTGGTATATACTAGCGCAACTTGTAAAAAATCAATACCTCGTGCCGAAGTCCGCAATCTGCGGACCATCCTGAAATCGATCCCGTGCGAACCGCCTTACGGCCTCCTCCACTGGTGAACCGGAAAACAAAATACCACTATGGAACAAGTTGAATTCGAAAGCCTCCTTTTGCCTGAGGAGGTCATGGAGGGAATCCGCAGTGCCGGGTTCCAGCACTGCACCCCCATCCAGGCGAAAACCCTTCCCCACGCACTCGAAGGCAAAGACGTCGCCGGACAGGCGCAGACCGGCACCGGAAAAACCGCCGCCTTTCTGATCGCGCTGTTCACCAAACTGCTGCGGACGCCGAAACCCGAACAGAAAGGCAACACCTGGGTGGCGCCACGGGGACTCGTCATCGCGCCGACGCGCGAACTCGCCATCCAGATCGAACGCGACGCCCACGAACTGGGCCAGCACACGGGATTCCGCACCGTCTGCATCTACGGCGGTGTCGATTACGACAAGCAGAGGGAAGAAATCAGGAAAGGCGTGGACCTGCTCATCGTCACGCCGGGCCGCCTGATCGATTTTTACAAACAGAAATTCTTCAGCCTGAAATCCGTCGAGGTGCTGGTCATCGACGAAGCCGACCGCATGTTCGACATGGGTTTCATCAAGGACCTGCGCTACATTCTGCGCAACATTTCGCCTTACAACAAACGCCAGTCGATGCTGTTCTCGGCGACGCTGAACCACCGCGTCATGGAACTGTGCTACGAGCACATGAACGATCCGATCCCGGTGCGCATCGAGCCGGAAAAACTGGTGGTGGACAAGGTGGACCAGAAGATGTACCACGTCGGTTCGCACGAGAAATTCAGCCTGCTTCTGGGCCTGCTCAAGCAGGAACAGGGTGACAAGGTCATCATCTTCACCAACACCAAGGCGGAAGCGGAAAACCTGGAGTTGCGCCTGCAGCACAACGGTTACAACGCCGCGCAGATTTCCGGCGACCTGCCGCAGAAAAAACGCATCAAGACGCTGGAGAAGTTCACCGAAGGCGAACTCAACATCCTGATCGCCACCGATGTTGCCTCGCGCGGACTGCACATCGACGACATCACGCACGTCATCAACTACGACCTGCCGCAGGACCCGGAGGACTACATCCACCGCATCGGCAGAACGGCGCGTGCGGGCAAGCGCGGCGACGCCATCAGCCTCGCCTGCGAGGAGTACGTGGACAACCTGGTGCGCATCGAGGAGACGTTGACGGTGAAGATTCCCGTCGAGTGGCCGGAAGAAGAGATGTTCGAGGAAGAGCTGCCAGGCACCCCGCCCCGGCGCAAGCCGAGACCGTTCGGGCAGAGACGCCCCGGCGGCGGCTCCGGTCCGGCCCGCAACGGACGTCCCCCGCGCCGCAGTGGAAGCGGCGGAGGTGGAGGCAATCGCGGCAGTGGAGGCAGCGGCGGTGGCAACCGGTCGCGCGGCCGCAGGTCCTCCAACCCCCGGCGCCGAAGCGGTCCCAACCCCTCCAGTTCGTCCACAAGTTAAAACCTGCTCTTTTTTTTCTTACCCCACCGCCGAATCCAACTTCCGATTCATTTTTCCAAAAGAATGCTTTCAACCCTCCCCTCCTGCCAAAGGAGGGGATCAAACACAGATTCTTCGTCGCCTGTACCTCTTCGGAATGACATTCCGGGATACCATCTGTCATTCTGAGCGTAGCGAAGAATCTAGGTTTTATCTGTGTTCGTCTGCGTACACCGGAGGTCCCTTTCATTTTTCTTTCAGGAACATCCACCAGATCGGAAAATAAATAATCAGAGGCACACATCCCAAATCGAGGAGAAGCGGCAGCCAGAAGAATTCGTTGAGGAGGGGAACGGGGAGCGTGAGGAAGCCGATCATGCCGAATAGGCCGCCGAGGAAGGGAACGCCGGAGCCGACTTTTTCTTTACGGATCACCCCTTTATAAAACACCACCGCGTTGACCCCCGCGAACAGCAGGAACAACCCTGCCAGCAACCCGCCACCGACCCACGGCATCCATGAGCCGATGAAATGTGTCTCGATAAATTTTCCCAAAATTGTTCAAGCCCCCCTCATCCTGAGCGAAGCGAAGAATCTATGGTTTATCTGTGTGCATCGGTGGTTCCTACCCCTTCAACAGTTTTTCGAACGCGGCTTCGTCGAGGACGGTGACGCCGAGTTTTTTCGCCTTGTCGAGTTTGCTTCCCGGGTCGGCGCCCGCCACCACGTAATCGGTTTTTTGCGATACGCTGGATGTCACCCGTCCGCCGGCCTTGTGGATGAGCGCCTTCGCCTCCTCCCGCGTGAAGTTGTCCAGCGTTCCCGTCAGCACGAACTGCCTGCCGGAAAGCGCGCCGTCCCCGGCTTGCTCCGTGCGCTCTTCTTCCATCACCACGCCCATCTCTTTCAAGTGCGCGATCTCTTTCTTGTTTTTGTCTTCGTCGAAAAACTGGCACAGGCTCTCGGCGATCTTTGGGCCGATCTCGTCGATCGACTCCAGGTCGTCGAAGCTTGCCTTCTCCAGCGCGTCAATCGTGTGAAACGTGTTCGCCAGCACCTGGGCCACGCGCTGGCCGACGAAGCGGATGCCCAGCGCATGGATGAGCCGGCTCAATCCGGCCCGCTTGCTTTTCTCGAGGGCGTCGATCAGGTTCTGTGCCGACTTCTCCGCGAAGCGTTCGAGGTTCTTCACCTCCTCGTGCTTCAGCGTGTAGAGATCCGACACCGTCTTCACCCGGCCGGAGTTGACCAGCTGTTCCACCACGGCGGTGCCCAGATGATCGATGTCCATTGCGTCGCGCGAGGCGAAATGGAGCAGGTGTTCCTTCAACTGCGCCGGGCACGAGGCGTTGACGCACCGCCACGCCGCCTCTCCTTCCTGCCTCACGATCGGCGTATCGCATTCCGGGCAGGTTTTGGGCATGGTGTACGGCTTGCCGCGTTGGGTTCCCTCCGGCGTCACCACGCGCACGACTTTCGGGATGATTTCCCCGGCCTTGACGATGACGACATCGTCGCCGACGCGCACGTCGAGCTTCTTGATCTCGTCTTCGTTGTGGAGCGTGGCGCGTTTCACCGTGGTGCCCGCCACCAATACCGACTCCAGCTCCGCCACCGGGGTGATGGCCCCCGTCCGCCCCACCTGCACGTTGATGGCGTTCACCTTCGTCTGCGCTTCCTCCGCCTCGTACTTGTACGCCACCGCCCAGCGCGGATGCTTGGCGGTGTACCCCAGCTTGTTCTGCGACTTGATGCGGTTGACCTTGACGACCAGCCCGTCCACGTCGTAATCCAGGGTCTTTCGTTTCTCCTGCCAGCGGTCGATGAGTTTTCGCACCGCGTCGAAGTCCTTGCAAAGCTCGGTGTGCGGGTTGGTGCGGAAGCCGAGTTGCTTGAGCGTCTGCAATGCATCGTAATGGGTCTCGAACGCCGGGCCCTCGATGTGGCCGACGCTGTACACCCAGATGCGGAGCGGCCGCTCGGCGGTGATGGAGGGATCGAGCAGACGCACCGACCCGGCGGCGGCGTTCCGCGGATTGGCGAACGGCGTCTCGCCGCGCTCTTCACGCGCGGCATTGAGTTTCTGGAATCCGGTGTGGTCCATGTACACCTCGCCGCGCACTTCAAGGTACTTGTGTTTCAGTTTGGACTGATCGAGGGACAGCGGCACCGAGCGGATGGTCTTGAGGTTGGCGGTGACATCTTCTCCCACTTTGCCGTCGCCGCGCGTCGCACCCTGCACGAAGCGGCCGTTGTCGTAGGCGAGGGTCACGCCGAGGCCGTCGATCTTGAGCTCCACCACGTACTGGACGTCCTCCGTGCCCAGCGTCTTGCACACGCGTTGATGAAAGTCTTCCACCTCCTCGACGTTGTACGTGTTGTCGAGGCTCATCATCGGCACCTTGTGCTCGACGGGATCGAACTTCTCCGACGCCTTGCCGCCGACCCGCTGTGTCGGCGAGTCCGGCGTCACGAGCTCCGGATGCTTCGCTTCCAGTTCTTCCAGCTTCTTATAAAGCCGGTCGTATTCGCGGTCGCTGATCTCTGGCTGGTCGAGCACGTAGTACTGGTGATCGTGGTGGTGGATGTCGCGGCGGAGTTGTTCGATTTCTTTTTCGATTTTGGAAGCCATCGGGGATGCGCGGGATCGGGTTGGATTTGGGAACTCAGGGAAGCTCCAGGTTCAGGGTGACATAATACCCGGACTGGCCGCGTTGAACGAGCAGTAAAACGGAAGAATGCTTGCGCGCCTCGATGAGCGCTTCGTTGAAATCCGCCGGGTCCTTCACCACCACCCGGTTGACCTGCCGGATGACATCACCGGGACGTATGCCGATCCGGTACGTCTCGCTGTTGCGCCGCACACTGACGATGACCACCCCCTGCGACGTGGCCAGGCGAAAGCGCTGGCGCAGATCCGGCGTGATCCCACGCACTTCAATACCCAGTCCTTCCTTGGCGAACTGCAATGCGGCGTTGTCCGGAATCTTCACCACATCCAGCCGCAGGCGGGCGTCGCGTCCCGACCGCCGGTAGGTGATCTCCATGCTGTCGCCGACCGTGTACGACGTCAGCTTGCGTTTGAAGTCGGCCTTGTCCAGAAGTTCGTGGCCGTCGATGGCGGTGAGTATGTCGCCGGGCTTCAACCCGACACGGCTTGCGGGGCTGTCCCTGAAGACCTGCGTGACCAGCGCGCCGCGGGTGTGGTCCATCGCAAACTGGCGCGCCAGCATGGGGGTCAGGTCCTGCACGGCCACACCGATCCAGCCGCGGAACACCTCGCCGAATTCGATGAGGTCTTCGACGATGCGCCGTGCGGTGTCGATGGGGATGGCAAAACCGATGCCCTGCGCGTCCTGGAAGATGGCGGTGTTGATGCCGATCAGTTCGCCGTTGATGTTGAGCAGGGGGCCGCCGCTGTTGCCGGGGTTGATGGACGCGTCCACCTGGATGAAATCGTTGTAGATTTCCCGTTTCCCGGCGTGGATGGTGCGGTCGAGGGCGCTGATGATGCCGGAGGTGACGGTGTGCTTGAGGCCGAACGGATTGCCGATAGCAATGACGGTTTCGCCGATCATCAGGTCGTGCGAGCGGCCCATCTTCACGTGCGGCAGGGGCTGGTCGGAATCGATCTTGATCACCGCCAGGTCGGACTTGAGGTCGGCGCCGATCAGCTTCGCGTCAAACTCGCGGTTGTCGATGAGCGTCACCTGGATGCGCACGGCCTTGGCGATGACGTGTTCGTTGGTCAGGATGTAGCCGTCCGGGTGGATGATCACGCCGGAACCGAGACTGCGCCGCTGGGATCCCCGCGAGTCGAACTGGCGGAAGAAAGGGTCGAGCAGCCCATTGCCGAAAAAATCGCGGAAGGGGTTTTTGACTTGAGGGGGAGCTTCTTCCGTGAAGATGTTGACGACGGCGGGACCGACCTGTTGGACCGCTTCGACCACCGGCGTGCGGCGCGGGAAGGGGCCCGCATCCGCCACCGGAACCCGGGCCAGTCCGCCGGCAAGAGCGATCGCCGCGAGCAGGCAAACGGCACGCACCCATCGGTTCTTCATCATGATTCTTCAGGCGTGAAAGACAACACGGAGCGGGAGGGCCCCTGCCCCGCCGCTCCGTGTGTGATTGTGGAATGTGAGATCCGCCGGATCAGTTCAGCTTCACCGCAATGTAAATCGTGGTGCCGCCGCGTTTGACCAGCATCAGCGCCGTGTCCCCGGATTTCAACCCGCGGACCGCCGACTGGTAATCCTGCACATTGGTCACCGGTTTGCGGTTGACCTCGGTGATGATGTCGCCGCGACGCAGTCCCGCCTCACCGCCGGATTCCCCCGGGGTGACGTCGGACACCAGGACTCCTTCTATGGATTCCAGGTTCATGCTCTGCGCCAGCTCCGGAGTGATGTCCTGCGTCTGGATACCGAGCGGGTCCAGAGCGGCAACCTTGGTCTCTTCATCTTTGAGAACGGCGATGGTGACGGAGATGTTCACTGGCTTGCCATCACGGATGACCTTCACGTTGACGGCTTCACCCGGAGGCGTGGCGGCAACGATTTTCGGCAGGCTTTCCATCGTATCCACGGTCTCCTTGCCGAACTGAACGATCACGTCCCCGCGCTTGATGCCCGCCTTTTCCGCAGGACCGCCGGGAATGACATCGCCAACCAGCGCACCTTCAAACGATTTCAGGTTGAAGGAGTCTTTGAGTTCCGGAGTGATCTTCTGGATCATCACACCCAGCCAGCCGCGGGTGACGGTGCCCTTCTCTTTCAGGTCGGGAAGGATGGATTTCACCATGTTGATGGGGATGGCGAAACCGATGCCGACGTTCCCACCCGTGCTGCCGGAGATGATGGCGGTGTTCATTCCGATCACCTGGCCCTTGATATTGAGCAAAGGCCCGCCGCTGTTTCCCGGATTGATGGAGGCGTCGGTCTGGATGAATTCATCATACGGACCGGAACCGATGGCGCGGTCCTTGGCACTGACCACACCCACGGTCACGGTATGACTGAGACCGAAGGGGTTGCCGATGGCCATCACCCATTCGCCGACTTCCAGCTTGTCGGAATCGCCGAAGTCCAGGTGCGGGAACTTCACCTTGTCCTTACCGTCCAGGACCAGTTTGATGAGGGCGATGTCGGTCTTGGGATCACTTCCCACGAGCGTTGCCTCGTATTCCTTTTCGACGGCGCCGCCATCGTCTATGTTGACAATGATTTCATCCGCGCCCTGCACGACGTGGTAGTTGGTGAGGACCAAGCCTTCCGGACTGATGATGAAGCCGGAACCCATGCCGCGCCTCGGCTGCGGGTCCTGCTGACCGAAAAACCGGTCGTAAAAATCCTGAAACGGCTCGCGCGGTTCACCGCGAAACCGGGGATCACCGCCACGAGGAGTCCGCGAACTCATCTGCGCCTTGCCCCGAATGCTGATGTTGACCACGGCCGGATTCTTTTCTTTGGCGATTTCCACAAAAATATTGCTTCCCAGCGGCATGCTCTGACTGCTGAGGGCGTGGGCGGAATCCGCCAAATCGATGCCGGCCATCGGACCGGGAACGGTCGCGGGAAACGTCCACAGAAATACCAGGAAACTGATGGCGGAAACTCTCTTTAACTGATTAAGCATTGGGAATCCTCGTTTTATAACCGTGTGGGCAATGGCTTGGATCGCGTGGCCGGTCGGGCCAGCCAGGCTCCATTGCCGGATAAAAATGATAAGAATAAGCGGCCAACAATCCTTGGCTTGAACAGATAGTGGGGGCAAATCGACCGCAAAATTCCATCCAGATGAATGCGGGAAACCTGAAAACCTGTTTCGGGATTGGTCAAAAATCATCGACTTGTACTAAATTATATAATGTCCATTTCTGCATTTACAACTCTAAATCCAGCGGTTTTATCCTATTGATTCAATTACATATTGACTCCATGGATGGGATCAAAGATAATCAAAAACGACTATCGGCGGAACATCTCCGGGGGATGTTCCGGTCAACCCGCAACCTGATAGCCAACCATTTTGAAATCGGGGTGGTCTCAGCTTGCATCCGCAAGACACGGGAGGCGCCCATCCTTGCCCCAACCATGACGAGACAGGAGCTCTCCACGGTGGACACGCCATGAGCCTGTTCCTCACCGCCATCGGACTGATGATGATTTTTGAAGGTATCCCTTATTTCTGTTTTCCGGATCAAGTCAAAGCCCTGGCTGCAAAGATTCCATCCATTGAAAACGGTGTGCTGCGCGGCCTGGGGTTTGTCATCATCGTTCTGGGGCTGGTCGTCGTATATTTTGGGAGGTTAATGTATTCCAATGACTGAATCGATCCAACGGACCCTTGTCGCCACCGCCGTTTTTGCCCTTCTGGGCCTCACCGGTTGCGCGGACACGCCGAAGAAAGCCACCGGCCCCGCACCGGAACAATCCCCGCCGCCGTCCGTGGCCATGCAGTTTCCCAGCGTCCCCATCCCGAAAGGCATTGAGCTCGACCGGGGCAAAACGTTCATCTACGAATCGGGAAGCGGTGATATCAAAGTGGGCAGGCTGGTATTTTCCGTCTGGAACAAGACCGAGGATGTAGTGGATTACTTTCGTACCGAGATGGTGCAGAACGGCTGGACACCCCTCCAGATTGTGGAGCACGACACACGCATCATGCTTTACCAGCGCAAGGGCCAGGTCTGTACGGTCAGCGTGACGCCGTCCCACCTCGGCAAGACACACATTGAAATCCAGATCGGCCCGAAATAAACTTTCAGACATTCCGGGCCACACGGGGACGGTCATTTTCATGAGACGGGCCCGCCCTTGATTCGTATCCATCGAAAGGGTTTCCAGGCCCTGAGGCAACGCTCCATGTCTCGTCAGGATTCCAGCAACCGACAACGTATTCTCAATTTTCCCGTTCATCCGGAATACACCTTCGAAAATTTCATTCTTTCCACAGGTTCGGACTTTGCCTTCACCACAGCCCGGCAGTTTTCCACGCCCGGCACCGCTCCCTCGCAAAGCCTGTTCATTGCAGGCGCGGCAGGACTCGGAAAAACCCACCTGTTGATGGCCGCCGGCAACCTTGCTTCCGAAACCCAATCCGCCCTTTACATTCATTGCGACGATTTTCTTGCAACCGTGGCTGGCGGCGAGAAATCGAACGAAGCGGCCCTCGCTCCTCTGGAAACGGTGGATCTGCTGCTGATGGATGACATGGACCGCATTGCGGGCCACACCGAAGCGCAAGAGAAGCTGTACCTGGTTTTCAACACGCGCCGCGAACACGACAAACGAATTGTTTTTGCCGGGCGCACTGCCCCCAACCGCCTGCCTGATACCGAAAGTTACCTGCGCTCGCGTTTCCAATGGGGCGTGACGGCGGAGCTGGGACCGATCGACGACGCCACCACCGGGCAGCTGGTCAAAAAGCTCGGACAGGACATGAACCTGGAAGTTCCGGATAAAATCACGCACTATCTGCTCACCCGTCTGCCGCGCGACTTTTCATCGATCAAAAACGCTGTGTCCCGTATAAACACGGAATCCCTGGCGCGCAGGCAGAAGGTCACCCTGCCACTGGTCAAAGCGGCCCTCGGCCTGCAGGACTCATGACATGACCACTCCTTCCGTGGAAAACATTGCCTGCCTCGTCGATCACCTGGCCGCAACCGTTCCCAACCGCGATGCCCTGGTGGTGCCGCGCGCCGACAGCGGCCGACGCATCACCTTCCGCCAACTGCAACGGGAAACGCACCGGCTTGCGGACGGACTGCGCCAGTCCGGGCTTGCCCACGGCGACCGGGTGCTGGTGATGGTGCCGTTCGGCATCGAATTCGTCACGCTTACTTTCGCGCTGTTCCGCATCGGAGCGGTTCCGGTGCTGATCGATCCCGGTCTCGACCGCAAACAGGTGCTGACCAGTATCGAGAACGTGGCGCCGACCGGGTTCATCGGTGTGCCCAAAGCTCATCTCGCAAGGCTGGTGTACCGCAGGCATTTCAAATCGGTCACACAATGGGTGACGGTGGGAAGACGCTGGTTGTGGAGCGGGATCACCCTGCGGTCCCTGCGCGCTCGTGGCCGCCGTGATGCGGTCCCGGTTGCGACCCGGCCGGACGACCCGGCGGCGATCCTGTTCACCAGCGGCAGTACGGGACCGCCCAAGGGCGTGCTTTACACTCACCGGATGTTTACCCTGCAGGTCGAAAAGATAAAACAGCTCTACGGCATCACCATTGGGGAAGTGGACCTGCCGACATTTCCGTTGTTCGGCCTGTTCGGCGTGGGCCTCGGAATGACCTGCGTTCTGCCGGACATGGACCCCACCCGCCCGGCAAAGGTGAACCCGGAGAACATCCTCGGTCCCATAAAGCAATTCAACATCACCAGCAGTTTCGGGTCGCCCGCCCTGTGGGACACGGTGACGCGGTATTGCATCGAACACGGCCGAAACCTGGAACCGCTGAAACGCATCCTGATCGCCGGGGCGCCGGTGCCGGGATCGTTGCTCGAACGATTCGACCGCATTCTGGCTCCCGACGCAAAAGTCCACACCCCCTACGGCGCGACGGAAGCCCTGCCGGTATGTTCGATCGAACGGCGGGAGGTGGTGGACGAAACCTGGCAGCACACTCAGGAAGGTGAGGGAACCTGCGTCGGCAAACCGGTGGAAGGCGTGAAACTCAAAATCCTGGGCATCACTGACGACGCCATCCCGCAATGGGATGCCTCGCTGGAAATGCCCGAGGGGACCATTGGTGAAATTGCGGTCACGGCCCCCTGGGTGACACACCGGTATGTGTCCCTGGAGGATGCCAACCGCAAATCAAAAATCAAGGACGGGGAACGTACCTGGCACCGTATGGGTGATGTGGGATACCTGGATGAGCAGGGCCGGTTGTGGTTCTGCGGCAGGAAAAGTCACAGGATCGAAACGGAGGCGGGGCCACTGTTCACCATCATGTGCGAGGCCATCTTCAACCGCCACCCCCAGGTGAGGCGGTCGGCATTGGTCGGGGTTGGAAACAAAGGTCAGCAGATTCCAGTTGTCGTGGTCGAATTGAACGATCCCCCGTCCATCAAGGACCCGGCGACGAAGACTCGTTTGCTGGCGGAACTCCTGGAACTGGGCTCAGGCAACCCGGTCACGAGACCCATCGACATGGTGCTGTTTCACCCGGGTTTTCCGGTAGACATCCGGCACAACGCGAAAATCAACCGCGAGAAGCTGGGCGACTGGGCGGCGGTCAAACTTGCCGACCAGTGAGGGGCTTCAGGAACGAAGTTCATCCAGGTGGCCAAGAACCATATCCAGTAACTTCTGATCGAACAGTTTGCCGACAAGACCTTTCCGTACCTTCTCCCCCACATCAAAAAACTTCTGCCGTTCGGCATCCGAGGGCATGGGCGCCACCTTCAGCCCGTTTTTTTTCATCACCTCAATGGCCTTGTCGTTGTCCTTCTGCACCTGCTGAACCAGTTTCTTTAAATGCTTGGCGCTGATCTCCCGTACCGCTTTCTGATGCGCGTCGGACAGCTTTCGGAACTGGCGTTTCGACATGAGCACCGCACCGGTGGCATTGCCCATACGAAGCTCCGACATGTAACTTACTTTCGTGAACCATTGCAATGCCAGCGCCCCGACGGGTGAAGCGTACAGGGTGTCCAGCATGCCCGTCTGCAGTGAAAGCAGAACATCGGTGATGGACATGGGCAGGGGTGTGACGCCCAGGTGCTTGTAGGTTTCCTGCACCAGCGGGTCGCCCTCCCACATCCAGGCTTTTTTGTCCTGCAGGTCACCGACCTGTTCGATTGGTTTCTGCGAGAAAAAATGAATCCATCCCACCGGCACCCAGCCGAGCAATACGTACCCTTCCTTCTCGAATTGTTTGGTAAAATAACCCGTCATGCGTTCATACACATGTTCGATTTCCTTGTCGTTCCGAAACAGGAACGGCAGGTCGAGCACGCGCACTTCCGGCAGGATTTCCCCCAGCCCGACGCCGGTGAAACCCGCTGCATGCACCTGCCCGATGCGCATTTTGCGGATGACATCGATCTCGTCGCCGGACACGCCGCCGGGATAAAACTTGAACGCCACCTCGCCGTCGGTCGCCTTCTCGACTTCCGCCGCCAGCTCGTTCATGCGGTTCATCCACGACGACCCTTCCGGTGCCAGGGTGGACAGTTTGATAAATGTCTTGGCGTGAACCGGGGTGGCCTGCACGGTCCACATCACCAGCGCAAACAGCAGGGACGCGAGAATACCGCAGGCGACGCAAAGAAACCGCGTGCGTTTCGCGCGTGGGGCCGGGGGGGTTGCGTTGCCGTCGCTTCGATCAGAAAAGAACATCCACATCCTCCAGAAGTTGTTTTGCTTTCAGGCGCGCCACCTCGTTGGCGAGGCGCTGACCGGGCAACACGCCTTCCGGCGTCTCGACCACTTCATCCAAAAGCCGGGTATACAGTTCCTTGTCCTGCGTCTGCACCGCCAGGGTTTTGGCGTACATCACCTGAATGATCAGGTATTTGTGTTCGGTGAGCTCGAGGGCGCGCTCGAAATGTTGCCGCGCCTGTTCCGGTTTGCCGCCCAGCATGGGCGAGCGCGCCCCATAAAATCCCCCGAAGAACAAGTGAGGCCCGGCAAAATGAAACGTTTCGTCCCACTCCAGGACCCGCCGCATCACCGCTTCCACTTTCGGGAACGCCGCGAGGGCTTCGATGTCGGTGAGGTTGAACATCAGCCACGCGCCCCAGCACTGGCCCGTCCAGAACAGGCCCGGGAGAGTTTCCCTGTCCAGGTTCTCAAGCGCGGACTTGAATTCGTCCGGCGGCAGTTGCAGGAGGTTTTCCGGGGCGCCGTTCAGGATAAGCGACCGCACGGCGTGATTGCGTCCGCGCAGGTACAGGTCCGAGGCGCGTCGGTTGTCATTGCCTTCAACGAAGCTGAAGGCGTAACCGCAGAACCCTTCCGCCAGTTTGTGATGATAGGAGGCGTTTTCGGGATCGGCCTTCACCAGTCCTTCCATCATCTTGAGGCTGGCGGGGATGGCGCTTTCGGCCAGCTTGGGGTCGGGCTCCTCGTTGAGCGCCGCCACCTGGCCTTCGAACAATGGAGAGGCCATGCGGAGAACCATCTGGCGGGGTGTGCAGGCCTGAAAGAAAAGCAGTACAATCGCCAACGCGAGAAATCGGTATGCCATAGTCCTGAAATGATAACAAAACGAATGCGCCGCAACAACACAACAGCTTTGTTTTGACATGAATCCGCCATATTGCTATGTTTTAATTTTATCAGGGAAAGCGTCCGGAGCGTCGACCCGGAATCAGGTCGCGCCCGTTTGGCCCAACCTTCCAATCCGGTTCCTTCAAACCGTTTATCAGGGGTTCTGCCATGAGCAAAGACGAAGAAAAGGAAGAAAGCAGTTTCAGTTTCCAGGACCGCCGGTCCTCCCGCTTGTCTGAGGAGGACAACCAGCAACAGGAACAGCAAATTAAAAAGGAACAGGAGAAGGAGGCCCAGAAGCACGCAGACCAGGAGGACTCCCACGCGCACGACCCGCAGGGGCAGATGGAGATCAATTTCTCGACCTTCGTGCTGTCACTCACCTCATCCGCCTTTTATTATCTGGGCGACATTCCCGATCCGATGACGGGCCAGACCCAGGAAAACCTGCCCGCGGTCCAGCAGACCATCGACATCCTCACCATGCTCAAGGCCAAAACGCAGAACAACCTCGACCACGAGGAACAGAAACTGCTGGAGCAGTTGATTTATGAACTGCAGATGAAATACATCGCCAAGCAGAAAAAAGGCCAGGCACCCTCCCCCTGATTTTCATGGTCCACTTCGCCGGTTGCCCCGCTTCTACCCCGGATGGTATCTTGAAGACATAACGCAACCACAGGAATCTCACGATGACCACCCAGTTCGCCGACCACAACGGCATTTACCTTTACGGCATGACGGACCCGGAAGACCTGCGCCGGTACATCCAGCAGAAATACGCCGAAGCGGAAATCCAGTACGCCTACGAACACCTGCTGGAAGGCGCAAAGGCGCTGGCGAAGCAGGAAAAGATTCCCCCCATCCAGGCATTGTGGAAAATTCTCGACCGCGCTTACGAGGAAAAAGCACCGCCGCTCACCTGCCAGAAGGGATGCGCCCACTGCTGTCACACCGGCGTCATGATCACCGAACTGGAATGGGAAGAGATGGTGAACGCCGCGCGCCGGAAAGGCGTCGATCTCGACGCCATCATCGAACGCGCCGGGAAAAGCATGCACAAGGTGGAGAAAACGCTGGAGTCCGGTGTCGATCCGGACAAGGTGGACTGGTACACCATGGTCATCAACCAGCCCTGCCCGTTTCTGGAAGAGGACCAGAGTTGCGCCATTCACGAGAACCGGCCGCTGGACTGCCGCACCATGGTGGCGTTCCGCGAGGTGTGCGACTCCAAAAAACTGGAGCACGCCCAGCGCGGTGCGGTGATCGAGGAAGCCGTGGCGCCGACGGTCATCGCGCGCCTGCAGTACGAACAGACACCCAAGTTCAAACGCCGCAAGTTCACCGGTTCGCAGAAACTGCGGCTCATCCAGCACTGGCTGCTGGCCTGGAAACAGAAGCAGAAGAAAAAGAAAAAAAAGTAATCGCCGATCCATCACACCGCAACCGGAGGCCGCACCATGCCCCGCGCCGCCACATTGATTTCGCCCGGAACCATCGAACTGCAGGACCGTCCCGAAGCGAAAGCCGGGGCGGGCGAAGTGGTGATCGGGGTCGAGCACGCGGGCGTTTGCGGCACCGACCTGGCTCTCTTCTCCGGCGATTATCCCGTGCCTCTGCCGCTCGTCTGCGGGCATGAATTCGTCGGCACCGTCACGGAAACCGGCGGCAACGTGGACCCTGAATGGAAGGGGAAACGCGTCACCGCCGAGATCAACAACACCTGCACTGCCTACGGGTCGCCCACCCCCTGCCGCGCCTGCCAGCGCAACATCCCCAGCCACTGCCAGAACCGCACCGTCACCGGCATCATCTCGAAAGACGGCGCGTTCGCCGAAGAGATTGTGGTTCCCGCAGGCACTCTCCACGAAATTCCGGAAGGGATCGATCCTGTCGCCGCCACGCTCATCGAACCCCTTGCTGCGGCGTTGCAGACCTTCGTCATGACTCCGCCAAAGGAAAACGACGTGGTCGTGGTATTGGGTCCGGGCCGCCTGGGCATCCTCATCGTGTTCGTCGCTTCCGTGGTGCACAACCTGAAGGTGGTGACCGTTTCGCGGAGCCTGGAGAAACGCGAACGCGCCCTCCAGTTCGGCGCCACGGAGGCCTGCTCTCCGGAAAACGCCCGCAACCGGATCCACCGCATGACGGATGGGCTGGGCGCAGACATCGTGGTCGACGCCACCGGCCGGCCGGAAGGCTTCGCCCAGGCGCTGGGACTGGTCCGGCCCCGCGGCACCATCTCCGCCAAAACCACCTGCGGCCTGCCCGCCGAAGGGTTGGACATGACCAAGCTGGTGGTCGATGAGTTGTGCGTACAAGGCTCGCGCTGCGGCCCGTTCGCGCCGGCCGTCGAAATTCTCGCACAACACCAGGACCGTTTGAAATCGCTCATCACCTCCGTGCAGCCGCTCACGAATGCGCAATCAGCCATCGAGTCCGCCTTCTCCGAAAACAAGGTCGTGATCAGTATGCGGCGCCAGTGAATTTCGATTTGTAAGTTTTCGGCTTCACGGACTACCAACTCCCAAAATCGGGTTTCATACGGACCGGATCCAGAAACCCAATACTCACCGGCAACACAGGGAGGCGTCATGGAAAAAGTCACAACCAAAGCACAGGAACTCCTCGACAAAGCCGAAAAAAGTTTCGGCTTCGTGCCCAATGTTTTGAAAGAACTCGCCATCAGCCCGGAAACCCTGGACCTGTACATGAGTGGCACGGAAATCATGAACGACACCGTGCTCAACGAACGCGAGAAGCAGCTTGTCATCCTCGCGGTGTCCACTTACAACGGGTGCGGTTACTGCAAGGCGGCACATGGGATGGTGGCAAAAAAAGCCGGTGCGAGTCATGAAGATGTCGAGGCGGTCAAAAACAAAACGCCGCTTAAAAATGAACGCGACCAGCACCTGGTGGACGCCACGTCCCGCACACTGGAGAAAAAAGGCTGGCTGACCGCCGAGGACCTGGGTGAGTTCGAGGACTGGGGCATCGACCGCCGTCAGGTGTTTGAGATCGTCGGCATCATCGCGCTCAAGACCATCACCAACTACGCCAACCACATTGCCCACACGGAACTCGACAACATGTTCAAACAGGGATGAAGGGGGTGGAGATCAGAACCCCGGCTCGCCGTACCCGCCGCCACCGGGGGTGAGCACGCGCAAACGGTCGCCGGGGTTCACGTTGATTTCGTTTTTGCCGCCGAGGTTTTCCTCGGTGCCATCGGTGCGTAGAAGCAGGTTGACCCCGGGTGCGGCTGAGCCGCCGCCGTTCAACCCGAATGGTGCGTGCACGCGGCGCTCACACAGCAGGGTGACCTGCAACGGTTGCAGGAACTCCAGTTCGCGGATGAGTCCGTCGCCTCCATTGAATTGCCCTTCCCCGCCCGATCCTTTACGAATGGAAAACTCGCGCAATAAAACCGGATAGCGTTTTTCGAGGATTTCGGGATCGGTGATGCGCGTGTTGGTCATGTGCGTGTGCACTCCGGAGCGACCGTGCCAGCCCGCTCCCGCCCCCGCCCCGCCGCCAATGGTCTCGTAATAACCGAACCGTTCATTGCCGAAGGTGAGGTTGTTCATGCATCCCTGCGAAGCCGCTGCCGCACCGAACGCTTTCAACACCACGTCCACCACGCGTTGCGAGGTCAGCACATTGCCCGCCGCCACCGGCGCGTGTCTGGACGGATTCAGGATCGATCCCTCCGGGATGACGAACCGCACCGGATTGAGACAGCCCTGGTTGAGTGGGATGTCGCGGCGCACCAGGCAACGCAGGCAGTAAAGCACGGCCGAGTACGTCACCGCCACCGGCGCGTTCAGGTTACCTGCCACCTCCTTTCCCGTGCCGGTGAAATCGAACACCGCGCCGCCATCTTCCTGCAACCCGACCTGCAAGTGAATCGGAGTCCCGTCGTCCATCCGATCCTCCGCGGCCAGCGGCTGCCCTCCGTGTTTCCGGTACAACTCTTTCAACACCTCGCGCACCGCCATCTCCGCACTCTCCTGGATGTAGCCCATGTACGCATGAACCACGGGAAGCGAGCACTCCTCAATAAGCGAGCCGAGGAGGTCGATACCGCGCCGGTTGGCGGCGATCTGCGCCTTGAGGTCGGACACATTATCCGCGAGCGCGCGCGTGCCGGAAAGCG
Organism: Nitrospina sp. P1_D6; assembly: GCF_052156615.1. Lineage (NCBI taxonomy): Bacteria > Pseudomonadati > Nitrospinota > Nitrospinia > Nitrospinales > Nitrospinaceae > Nitrospina > Nitrospina sp. P1_D6. The sequence goes on from NZ_JBQKUN010000005.1 coordinate 36,396, forward strand.
GCGGTACGCCCGGAGGTCGCGTCACATCCGGCGGTGTGGTGAGCCAGGTCTTGAGCGCGTCTTCCTGGAACACACCGCCCTTCACCAGATGAAACGATTCCACCGCCGCACCTTCCTCTTCGATGCGGGTGGAGAAGGCGGGCATCGATCCCGGTGTGCTGCCGCCGATGTCGGCGTGATGGCCGCGGCTGGCGACAAAAAACACAATGCGTCCATCTTTGAACACAGGGGTGATGACAGTCATGTCCGGCAGGTGCGTTCCGCCCGCCTGCGGGTGGTTCGACAGAAACACGTCTCCGTCCTGCATGGCGTCGCCATGGAGGCGGATCTGCGCCCGCACCGCCTCGCCCATCGACCCCAGGTGCACCGGCTGGTGCGGTGCGTTGGCGACGAGCCCGCCTTCCGGATCGAACACAGCGCAGGAAAAATCCTGCCGTTCCTTGATGTTGGTCGACACCGCCGTGCGCTGGAGCGTATGCCCCATCTGCTCGGCGATCGACATGAACCGGTTGCTGAACAGGGCCAGCTGGACCGGGTCCCAGCGCGTGTCCACTTTCGTCCGGGAAACGGCTCCGACTTCGATTTCCACATCGCCCGCTGTTGTGATGAGCGCGGTGCAGTCGGGTTCGACCAGTACGGTGGACGTATTATTTAAAATGATCGCCGGGCCGGATATTGTTTCCTCCGCTCCCATCGACTCCAATCGAAACACCGGTGTCTCCTGCCAGCCGTCTTTGAAGTAACACTTGGTATGCGCCGCAGGTGGAGTGGGCGTTTGTTTGGGCGCGAGCGGCGGCGCGTCCGGCCGGGACGTTTTGCCGATGCCGCGTACCCGCAGGCCGTCGATGAGAATCGGCCGTCCTTCCAGTTCGAATCCATACTCGCGGCGGTACAAGTTGCGGAACGGGGTGGCGAAGTCGTCGTCATCCGGACGCAGGACCATGACCGCATGGTCGGTGCCCTCATAACGCAGGCTCAAAAACTCCTGCACCTCGATGGAGGCCGGGTTGAATCCTTCCGCCTGCAACGCCTCTTGAGCCTTCCCGCGCAGATCTGCAAGGCGCGGTTCCCACCTGGCTTTGCCGTTCGCATCCCAGACCCACGACGCCGGTTCTTCTTTTTCCACCACCACGTCAGCCAGGGCCAGCCCGTAGGCCGAGAGGATGCCCGCAAAGCGGTGGATGAGGATGCGGCGGATACCGAGCGAGCGGGCGATGGCACAGGCGTGCTGCCCCCCGGCGCCGCCGAAACACGCCAGCGCATGGGTGCGCACATCGTGACCGCGGGCGATGGAAAGCTCGCGGATGGGACGGGCCATGGTTTCGTTCGCCACCTCCACAAATCCCAAAGCAATGGCTTCGAGACTCAACGGCGCTTCGCCTCGAAGTTCCTGTTCGGCATTGATGTTTTGTGCAAGCGATTCAAACGCAAAGCGCGTGGCGTCTGTATCAAGCGGTTCGTCATGATTGGGACCGAAGATATGTGGAAAAAACTCCGGCACCAGCCTGCCCAGCAGGAGATTGGCGTCGGTGAGAGAGAGGTGACCGCCCTTGCGGTAGCACACCGGACCCGGATGCGCGCCGGAGGACTCCGGTCCCACCGCCAGCATGCCGTTCTGGAAAAAAAGACGCGAGCCGCCACCTGCCGCCACCGTACGGATATCCAGCTGCGGCGCCATCAGGTGCACGGCCGCAATTTCGGTTTCCTGCACCCAGTCGTAATGGCCGTCGAAGCGCGACACATCGGTGGAGGTGCCCCCCATGTCGAAACCGATGAGCGGTTGCGGATGGTGCGGATCGAACCCGGTCGCGGCGTAGCCCACCACCCCACCGGCCGGTCCCGAAAGAATCGCGTTCGATCCTTTAAACCGGTCGGCGCGGACGAGTCCCCCGTCCGACTGCATGAACAGAAGGTCCGTTTTGGGATTCTGAAATCGCCCGCGAAACCCCTGCAGATAGAGCCGGATATGGGGCGTGAGGGCCGCGTCCACGACCGTGGTCTGCCCCCGTTCCACCAGTTTGATGCGGGACATGGTGGCCGACGACACGGACACGTGCGCGAACCCGATCTCATGCGCCAGTGCCTCTATCTTTTTTTCATGGGCATCCCATGCATAGGCGTGGAGCAGGACCACGGCCAGGCTCTCGATCCCGTCGTCCTTGAGACGTTGCAGGTCGTCGCGAACCTCCCCCCATTCCGGAGTGGCCAGCACCTCCACCGCGTCGCCGGAAGGACAACGGATGGCGTGTGGGGTGCGGTCGATTTCATCGGGTTTGAGCAGGCGCAGGCGTTCGTCGATTTCGAGCACTGTCGAGTAAAGCGGTTGCGGAGTGGGAATGGCGAGTTGGAACAGGTGCGGGCGGTTCTGCTTGCCGATGGCCAGCGCGTCGGCGAATCCCCTGGTGACGACCAGCGCCGTCTTTGCGCCTTTCCGTTCCAAAAGAGCATTGGTCGCCACCGTCGTCCCCATCCTCACCCATTCGACGGACGAAGCATCAAACCCTTCCTTTGGTAAAGGCGTGCCCAATAATTCTTCCAGAACACGGCGGATGCCCTCGACCGGCGCATCGGGATAGTGGTCCGGGTCTTCCGAAAGCAGCTTGACCACGCGGTAACCCGGCTCGCCCGGCACTTCCGCGTACACGTCGGTGAAGGTGCCTCCGCGGTCTATGGAAAATCGGAAACGGTTGGGGTCGGCCATCGGCACCTCTCCCGGTCAATGGCTAAAGTGCAACGCGCCGCGGAAAGGAGAGCCGCGGCCCATGGTCTGGAATCATTCCGCAAGGAGGTCGAAGGTTTTTCCTTCGCGCGCCAGAAAGCAGTTCAGGGGGGTGTCGCCGCCGATGGCAGCCAGGTACTTGCGGGTTTTGTCGAGGATGTTGACCAGCTTGAAATCGCTGTAGGTGGGTTCATGATGGTAGAAAGCCAGGTTTCGCACCCCTGCCTCCAGCGCGATGTCCACGCCGATGAACGTCGAGCTGTGTCCCCAGTCTTCCTTCTCCACCCCTTCGATGAAAGTGTATTGGGAATCGAAGATCAACAGGTCCGCCTCGCGGAAAAAGTCGATGGTGGGTTTGAGATCGTCCGGCGACAGTTTCTTGTATTCGGCATCCGTGGCATACACGACTGACTTGCCGCGGTATTCCACCCGATAGGAGAAACTCATCCCGGGGTGATCCATCTCCTTCCAGGTGACGGTGACCGGATCGGACTCCTCCCCGAACACGATGTTCTTTTCCCCATTCAGGGTGAGCACTTCAACATCGGCCGTGAAGGAACCGAAGGCCACCGGGAAATAGCGGGGATCCTGCTGGTTCATGAGGCGTTCCTTGATATCCTTATGAACCCCGTAAAACCGGATGCGGTTGCCCTTGGTGAACAGCGGCACGAAAAACGGCAGGCCCATGATGTGGTCCCAATGGGTGTGCGACAGGAAAATGTGGACTTCCCCCTGCCCCTTTTCGAATTCCCGTTGCATATAGTGATGCCCCAGCTCCCGCAACCCCGAACCGCAGTCGAAAACCAGATTCTTGCCCCCCACTTCCAGCTGGACGCAGGCCGAGTTGCCGCCGAAACAGCCGCGGACATGCTCCGGAAGCGTACTGACGTATTTCTGACGACTGGCTTCGTCCTGCAAATCTGCGGGGTTGGCCATTTCCAGCGCTTTCAAAATTTTTTCCTCGATATCGTGGCTCAACTGGGGGGAAGGCAACGATCCACGGACACCCCGGAAGGTTACTTGAAATTGGTCTGCTGGCATGATGAGTTGCTTTGAATCCGGTTTCTGAAATCAGGGTTGGCGTGAACGCGGGGAACCTCACCGAGGGGTCCACCCCGCATGTTGATGCCGTTCCGGCTGGGAACGAGTTTTTAATTATAAAGGATTGGTTTCATTTATAAAGCACTTCCTGCGCCATATGCAGACTGTCGCGGGTTTTATCGATCATTTCATCCAGCATGGCGGGGGTCAATCCGTAGGATTGCAGGAAACCGCGATCCAATTCCTCCTTGTAGGCAGAAATATTGTGATCCATGCCAAAATGGTTGGCGATGTCGTTGGCCATGATCACACTGAGCAGTGTGGGAAACTTTTTTCCTTTTTCTGACACCTGCAGAAAATGCTTTTCCACAGCCAGCACCACATTGGAGGGAATCGGCCACCATTTCCTGATAAACTCCGCTCCCAGCTCCGGATGGGCGATGCCGAACCGCTTCTGCTCCAGTGCATGCAAGGGTTGGTTGATGCCGCGCACATCTTTCAAAAACTGTCCGTATTCCTTCGGAATCACAAAGCTGAACACCATGATTCCGATGTCGTGCATCAGGCCGGAAAGGTAACAGGGGTCCGGATCACAATTCAGTGGCTTCAGGTTTTCGGCCAGAAGGCGCGCGAGGATGGCCACGGCCAGCGAATGCTGCCAGAACTTTTTCTGGTTCAACGCACTCTCGCGTAAAAACAGTTTGGGCAACTCCAGCGTGTAAGCGAGGTCCAGGATCATTTTCAGACCCAGCCGGATTATGGCGTCGGGCAACTTCTCCACCTTGCAGCCGGTGCCGCCAAAAAAAACGCTGTTGGAAAGCTGGATCAGTCGGCCGGACAGGATCGGTTCGGTTTCTATCAAAATGGCAATGTCGCTGACCTGGCTTTTGGGGCTGCCAATTTTGGCTTCCAGACGGTGCAAAATGTCCGGCAAAGGCGGTATGTTCTTCTTCTCCTGGATGATTTCCAGAATGTGTTCCCGCATGGGAGGAAATATTCAAAAAAATATTGATATAAAAACTGTTAGATGCCCGATGGGACCAAAAAGGGGTTTCATATAACGATTGTCACTGGTTTCCCCAAATCTGTCAATGATTTATGGAAGTTTCGCCTGCATGACAACATTTCCAGATAAAGGTTGACCTCCCACCCGCAAATTCATACAATCAAAACGATTTCATCCATAACTGATTGAGTTTGAACAGGTTATAGGATAGCCCATGAAACTGTCAGCCCTGATTCACCGGATTCCCTGATTTCGCGGGCTTCCCCTTCCTCCTTCAAATCAATCATTCAATCAGGATCTGTCCCAATGGAAAGCCGACAACCCCTCTCATTTACCTTTAAGTACCTGCTTACATTATGGATACTGGCAGGTGCCTCCGCCTGCACGCATGACCTGACGCCCGCAATGGGGCACGGGCACGGGGCACTGAGCCCCGCACTGGAACGAATGGACAACCTCAATGCCAAACACATGCCAACCGAACCCATTTCTCATGAAACCTCCACGGTGGATGAAACCATGCCTTATGATGTGGAGGGCAAAGTGTATGAGCCGCTGGACCGGGCTGACGGATTTTCCGAGGAAGGGGTCGCTTCCTGGTACGGGCACCCGTTTCATGGGCAGGAAACCTCCAATAAAGAAGTGTATAATATGAATGCCCTGACGGCGGCACACAAAACCCTGCCGTTTCATTCCCGTGTCCGGGTGACCAATCTGGAAAATGGAAAAGTGGTGACCGTCCGCATCAATGATCGGGGCCCTTTTGTCGGGGACCGGGTCATCGACCTCAGTTTCAAGGCGGCGCAACTGCTCGGTATGGCCGACCAGGGGACCGCAAGGGTGCGCGTGACGGTGCTAGAATCCGGAACCGCCCGGAAACCCGAAGTCACCCTGGCCAGCGGACCGGGCACTGTTTTCTACAGCATTCAACTGGGCCTTTTTGAAAACCGCAACTCGGCGGAGCAGCTCTCGCGGCAATACGATGGCGAAGTACGTCCGGTGGACCGCGACGGCCAAACCTGGTACCAGGTGATTGCAGGCCATGCCCCCGATTACGAGAACGCCATACTCCTGAGAGAAAAACTCCGTGGACAAGGGCGGGAAGATGCTTTTATTATAAGGAACTGGCGGCCCTCTTCGGCCGCGCTCAATAACTGACTCCCCTGAATTATCAATGGGTTCATATTCATGCGACTTCCGATCATCGACAAACTCGAAAAAGATTTAATGGAGAGCAAACGGGAACTGGAAGTAGACATTCCCAAAGCACTCAAAGTGGCCACCGACATGGGTGACCTCAGTGAAAACGCCGAATACAAAGCCGCCAAGGAGCGGCAGATGTTTCTCGAATCCCGTGTCTCGCAATTGCAAAAACGCATCAGCGACATCGTGTCCATCGACATCAACCGCATCCCCAAGGACCGTTCGGGTCTGGGAAGCACCCTGCTCCTGAAAGACCTGGATTCCGGAGAGGAAAAAACCTTCAACCTCGTGTTTCCTGAAGAAGTGAACCCGGAGGAAGGCAGGATCTCCCTCGCCTCCCCGCTGGGCAAGGCGTTATTGGGAAAAACCGAAGGCGACGACGTGGAATTGAAATTTGGTGGAAAACAACAGGAGTTCGAAGTTTTGCAGGTCACCACCATTCACGACAGCCTGAACAATTCAGGGCATGGATCCTGACATAGAACATGGCAAAAAATTATTTACCTTTTGAGAAGGTCCAGGCGCATCCCTGTTTTCTGGATATTGCAGAGTGGCCGGACTGGAGAAAGGTGTTCGGCAATGACAGGCCCCTCAAGCTGGAAATCGGTTTCGGCAACGGCAATTTTTTGATCGACATGGCTGTGCGCGAACCGGACAGCAACTTTGTGGCGATGGATTTCTACCACAAGGGAATCCGCAAGGTGATCACGCGTCTCGACCGACTGCAGATACCCAACGTCCGACTGGCTTACGGCGACGCCAAGGAACGCGTTCCCGGAATTTTTCAGGACGGAGAGCTGGATGAGGTTTATATCAACTTCCCGGACCCGTGGCCGAAGAAACGGCATCACAAGCGGAGGCTGATGAAACCGCCTTTCATCGCCATGCTGTCACGCAAACTGAAAATGGAGGGGTCGCTGAGGCTGGCAACCGATCACGAGGAATACTTTCAGGAAATGATCGAGTTTCTGAATGCCGAGTCGTCCCTTCAAAACCGCCACCCGGAAAAGGGTTACATTACGTTTCGGGAAGACACGCCGCGCACCAAGTACGAACGGAATTTCATCAACGCCGGCAAACAGATTTATTACATGGATTTCATCAAATGCGCCGAGGTGGCGGAACCGGAACCCGTCTCCCCCGTCCTGGCCCCCTGATTATCAAATTTATTGAATTGCATTACGGAGAAGACTGTTGGCTAACAAAGAACGCGTGTTGATCGTCGATGACGAAAAAAATATAGTCGGTTCCCTTCAGGAAATTCTTTCCGATGAAGGTTACGAAATCGCCACCGCCGAGGACGGCCTGGATGCCCTGGAGATGGTGCAGAACGACCCTCCGGACCTCATCCTGCTCGACATCTGGATTCCGGGCATGGACGGTATCGAGGTTCTGCGAACACTCAAGACGTATTACCCGGAAATTGAAGTCCTGGTGATGTCCGGCCATGGAACGATCGACACCGCCGTCAACGCGACCAAGCTGGGCGCGTTCGATTTCATCGAAAAACCGTTTTCGCTGAACCAGATCGTCCAGTCGGTGAGCAAGGCACTCTCTCAAAAAACGTCGAAGAACGGTGCCAACGGCCACGTTCCACAAAAGCACGAACTGCCGCATTGCTTCCAGTTGATGGTTGACGTGAAAAAAACCATCAAGCAGCACGCCCGCACAGGCCGTCCGGTGCTGATTCAGGGCGAGTCTGGAACCGGCAAGGAATTCATCGCGCAGGCAATCCACCAGCAAAGCCGCAAAAACAACATGCCGTTCGTGAAACTCAACTGCGGCCTGCGCCCCACAAACCAGATCAAATCCGAGCTGTTCGCGCAGGAATCCACCGGCAAGGCCAAGGGCCGCAAACGTCTTCCCTCGCGGTCGCATCCATCGCGCCGCCGCGTGGTGTACCTGAAAAACATTGACGCCCTGGCCGGTCCGGTTCAGGAGCGCCTGGCCGAATGCCTGAACCCGGAAGCCCCCGCGGAAGTGTCTGCGTACCTCCTGCCGTCACGCATCTTTGCCTCGACCAATCGCGACCTGGAAGACATGGTGGAAAAGGGCGAGTTCAACGCGGATCTTTACGAATTCCTCAAGGAACAAACCGTGTACATCCCTCCACTCAAGGAACACGCGGCGATGATTCCCTCTCTCGTCACCCGGTTCTTTGAGGAACAGGCGGAACGCAGCGACCTGCCCGCGCACCAGGTGTCTCCGGAGGCGATGGACGTCCTCAGCCGTTACGACTGGCCGGAAAATTTGAAGGAAATGCGTCTGGTGCTGGAGCAACTCAGCCGCAAGGTGCACCCGGAAGACGAAATCACCGTCAATCACCTGCCTCCCGCCATCCGGGCCATGCAAACGGGTGCGGCCACCGCCGCCACCAACGGCAACGGCAACGGGCAACTCAAACAGAAAACGCTGAAACGCAGTGTGGTGTTGTGCGGCAGTGGATTGCATTCCGGAATCAAAACCGGGCTCATCATGCAACCCCTTCCTCCGGGAAGCGGCATCATCTTCGGCGACATCTCCAGTGGAGCCACCATCCCGGCCCGTCTGGAAAACGTGCAGTCCACGGAATACGCCACCTGCCTGCGCAAGGGCGCGGCGTCGGTGTCCACCATCGAACACATCATGGCGGTCCTGCACATGTACCGCATCAACAACCTGCTCATCAAGATCGGCGACGAAGCTCCGGTGATGGACGGCTCCGCCAAGGACTTCTGCCAGCTCGTCGAAGACGGAGAGTTCGAGGACCAGGAAGATTGCTACGAAGAACTGGTGATCAGGGAAAAGCTCAGCTTCGGCGACGACCCGAACAAGGCTCACATCAGCATCGAACCCTATGACGGGTTCAAGGTCTCCTACCACATGGAGTACCCGGAACCGATCGGGGTGATGGATCACGTATTCGATTTTTCCAGCCCGGACCAGTTCAAAAATGAAATCGCCCCGGCGCGCACCTTCGGGTTCATGAAAGACGTGGCCATGCTGATGAAAATGGGTTTCGCCGCGGGGGGAAACCTGGACAACTTCATCCTGCTCGACGAAAAGAAAGTCCTCAACACCGAACTGCGCTACGAAAACGAATTCGCCCGCCACAAGATTCTGGATATTCTCGGCGACTTCTACCTGCTCGGAAAACCGGTGCGGGGCCACATCAGGGCGCACAAATCCGGGCACACCCAGAACATCGGCCTGCTCAAACAAATCCAGGCCGCCTATTGCTGAGGTCGACGCAGTCCGTTGATTCCTGCTTTCCGCCGGTGGTAATCTGGTTGCAGCAACCCCGGAACCAACCGGCTTTCCGCCAATCCCTTGCTGGAATTTCATGAACTCAAAGGCTTTCAAACTGGGAGTGCTCGCCTCCGGGCGCGGCACCAACCTGCAGGCCATCATCGACCACATCGAAAACGGACGGTTGACCGCCGAAATCGCCGTCATCCTGAGCGATAAAAAAGACGCGCAGGCATTGGAGCGGGGCCGAAAGCACGGCATCGAAGCGCAGTTTGTCGATCCCAAAGCCTTTGCCGACAAGAGGGCGTACAATGCGGAGCTGGTGAGAATCCTTCAGGGCAAGGCGGTCGATCTCGTCTGTCTCGCCGGGTACATGCGCATCGTGCGGGAGCCGTTTTTCGAATCGTTTCCGAACCGCATCATCAACATCCACCCTTCCCTTCTTCCGGCATTTCCGGGTCTCGACGTGCAGCAGAAGGCAATCGATTACGGCGTCAGGTTTTCCGGATGCACGGTGCACTACGTGAATGAGGAAGTCGATGGCGGGCCCATCATCCTGCAGGCCGTGGTGCCGGTGGAGGACGACGACACGGCGGAAACGCTGTCGGCCCGTATCCTGGAGCAGGAACATGTCATTTATCCCCAAGCCATCCAACAGATCGTGGACAACCAACTGCGCATCGAAAACCGCCGGGTGGTCCACGCAAAGAGTCCCGAAAGGCAACCATGAAACGCATCGTTCAAAACACTGCTTTCCTCGCCCTTCTCTTCTTTTTCACCACGCCCCTGCTGGCGGAATCGAAGCAGGACATCATCGCCGCCATCCAGAAGAAATACGACGCGACACAATCCTTCAAAGCCCGATTTGTGCAGAAGTCCTACCTGAAGGTGATGGACCAGACACAGGAAGCCAGAGGCGAGGTGTTCATCAAAAAACCGGGTAAGATGAAATGGACCTACAACGCCCCGGATCCACAGGTGCTCATCAGCAACAACAAGTTGTTGTGGCTGTACCTGCCGGAAGAGTCGCAGGTGACCCGCATGAAGGTGGACAGCATCTATTCCTCGAACACCCCCGCCCTCTTCCTGTCCGGCGAAGGCAAGCTCACCGAGTCGTTCAATGTGGGCAAAATTCAACATGAAGACGGCAACCTCGTAGTGGAATTGATTCCCAAAACCGAAGAACAGGGCCTGGATCGCCTGGTGCTTTTGGCCGACCGGAATAATTTCCAAATCATCGGGTCCAGTGTGTATGATAAATTAGGGAACCGGACACAGATGATGTTTGAAGATATCGAAAACAATCCCGGCATTTCCGATTCCCAGTTTCAGTTCCAGGTACCTCCGGGCGTGGAACTGATCGACCTTGCCGCTCAACCCTGAAACATCCGACATGTTTGACGTCGCCGCAATTTCCCTGGATTCCATCGCCGCCTTTGGCATCGACATGTTCGTGTTCCTGCTGGGCCTGGCCGCCCTCATATTCGTTCACGAACTCGGTCATTTCCTGATCGCGCGCAAGTGCGGCGTCGTCGTCGAAAAATTCTCGCTCGGTTTCGGACCGAAAATCGTCGGCTTCAAGCAGGGCGGCACGGAGTACCTCATCGCCGCCATCCCGCTGGGCGGCTACGTGAAAATGAAGGGCGAAGACCCCGGTGAGGAACTGGCGGACACCACGGGTTCGTTCTCCCACGCCAACGTGTACCACCGCATCGCCATCGCCTTCGGCGGCCCCCTGTTCAACATTCTGTTCGCCATCCTCATTTACGTGATCGTCTACATGAACGGGGTACCTGCACTGGGCACCACCGTCGGCATGGTGCGGGACGACTCCCCGGCGCTGGCGGCGGGCATCGAGACCGGCGACCGCATCGTCGAGGTCAATGGACAGGAAATCCGGTTCTGGGATCAACTGCTGCAAATCGTGCACGACGCGCCGGGGGAGCCCATGCAGTTCGTTGTGGAAAAGGATGGCAAGTCCCTGGTTGAAAAAACCATCACTCCGGTTTCCGAAGAAATCACCAACCTGTGGGGTGAGAAAGAAACCGTCGGCCTCATCGGCATCACGCCGCTGGTCCGCCGCATCGCTGCCGTGGAGGAGGGGTCTGCCGCGGAGACAGCCGGCATTCAGGAAGGCGACGTCCTGCTGGAGATCAACAACACGCCCATCCGCGGCTGGCAGGACCTCAAGACAGCCGCCATGGATCACCCGGGCAAGCAACTGGATGTCACGGTGCTCCGTGAAGACGGCATGACTTACGATCTCAAGCTGACGCCGAAGCCGGAGAAGATGAAAGACGAAACCGGCAAGGACATCACCATAGGTCAGTTGGGTGTCGCCCTGCAGGGTGAGATGGAAGTCGAACAGTATGGCCTTTTCGGTTCCATGTGGCGGTCGGTGGAAGAGACGTGGAAGCTGACTTACCTCATCGCCGTCAGCGTGAAGAAAATGATTTTCGGCTCGGTGTCGGCGGAGAACATCGGCGGGCCTATCATGATCTTCCAGTTTTACGGCCAGCAGGCGGAACAGGGATTCAACCAGATCATCCGGCTCACCGCGCTTCTCAGCATCAATCTCGGCCTCATCAACCTGTTCCCGATCCCCATTCTCGACGGCGGCCACATCATGTTTTTCCTCATCGAGATCCTTAAAGGCAAGCCGGTCAGCGAACGAAGCCGCGAACGCGCCGCCCAGGTCGGCCTGTTCATGATCCTCTTCCTCATGATCTTCGCGTTCTACAACGACATCATGCGAATCATGAAATGATGGAGAACCCGGTGCGCCCATGCCGCCAGCCGAACCCGACGCCCTCACGCGACAACGCTTGGACGACCTGCACGCGGTTGCGCAAAAACTGAACATTGAAATCCAGGTCACGCGACTGGACGAGACCGAATTTCCCGTCGCCAGCGGCCACTGCAAAGTCCACGGCCGGAACCTGATTGTGCTGGACAAAACGCTGAGTCCGGTTCAACATATTGAAATCATTCTGAACGTGTTGAAATCGTTCGATCTGGAAACCATTTACGTTCCAGGCTGGATCCGCGAAAAGCTGGGCGGCCCGGATCAGGAATTCCCATCGCCATGACCCTTTTGAACAAAACCCTGCCGGAAGAACGGCGCGGCAAACTGAAACACATGCTCCAACAGGGCCGACTGGTCCGCGCCATTGAAGCCCACAACGGGCTAAGCGGCATCATTGCCGACAACGCCCGCATCGAAGGGCAGGACGCGGACGGCAACCAGGTGGTCCGTGAATTCGACGCCATCTGGGAAAGCAGCCTCACCGACTCCGCCTCCAAGGGCCATCCGGACATCGAGGTCATCAGCTTCGACTCGCGCCTGCACACCATCCAGGAAATCCTCGCCGTCACCAGGAAACCGATGATCGTGGACGGCGACACCGGCGGTGATCCCAACATGTTCGAATACACCGTGTCCAAACTGGAACGCGCGGGCGTCTCCGCCGTCATCATCGAGGACAAGGTGTTCCCGAAACGCAACAGCCTGGAGGCCGGCACCACGCAGACCCTGCAGGAACCGCAGGCCTTCGCCTACAAGATCAAGCGCGGCAAGGCCGTGCAGATGACCGGCGACTTCATGATTATCGCCCGGCTGGAAAGCCTGATCGCCGGACTGGGACTCGACGACGCACTCGACCGAGCCCGCGCCTATCTCGAGGCCGGGGCCGACGGCATCATGATCCATTCCAAATCCAAGGACCCTTCTGAGATCCTCGAGTTTGCAAAACGTTACCAGAGTCTCCTCGCTGAATTGGAGATGGACAAGCCGCTTGTCTGCGTGCCGACCACATACAACAACATCGTCGAGGACGAACTCAAACAATCCGGATTCCACATCGTCATCTACGCCAACCACCTGTTGCGCACCGCGTACAAGTCGATGCTCGAAACCGCTCGCACCATTCTGCTCAACCAGCGTTCGTTTGAGGCCGATCCGATGTGCGCGCCGCTGCGCGACATCTTTGATGCCGTGGGCTTCCTCGATGTGAAGGAAAAAGACCGGCTCGACGAGTCCAATAAAAACACGCCGGTCATCATTCCGGCGGCGGGCCGCGCTCCGGATCTTGAGCAAGTCATCGGCGACACGCCGAAGGCAATGATCGACATCGCGGGGAAAACCCTGCTCGCACGCCAGATCAAATCGCTCAACATCAACCGCCTGACCGACATCACCGTGGTCACCGGCCACGGCAAAGACAAGATGCGGGCGGAGGGTGTGAGCTTCATCGAAGCGCCGGATTACGAAAAGAACACCGAGCTCGACAGCATCCTGGCCGCCGAGGGCAAGATGTCGAACGGCTTCATCATGCTGTACTCCGACATCCTGGTCGAGTATGGCGTGTTCTCAAAACTGCTGGCTTCACGCGAAGACATCGTTCTGGTGGTGGACAACTCCATCCAGTATCTCGACTCTGTGGACGGCAAGGCGACGGATTACGTCATCAGCCGCAACAAGAGAAACCGCGGACGACGCACCATCAGTTTCGATTACCAGAACACCATCGCCAAGATCGGCAAGAAGATCGACCCCGCACTGGCGACGCACGAGTTCATCGGGCTTGCCAAGTTCACCAAGACCGGCGCCGAGCAGTTCCTCGAAACCTGGCACGACGTGCGGCAGAACCTGCGGGGCCAGATCCAGGAAGCGGAAGACGTCTCCAAGTTCCGTCTCACCGACCTCGTACAGGAAATGATCGACCGCGGTTTCAACGTTCACTACCTCGAAATCCACAAAGGCTGGCTGGAGATTCATTTCCCGCAGGACATCGAACTGGCCAACGAACTTTTCGTCTCCACCGCATCCGATGCGCCGCAAATTCCCACCCCTTGACTTATTCGGCAGGTTGCTTATCATCCCTCAACCGGTTTTGCCGGTCTGAAACGAACTCACGAGACCACGCATGCGCTATTCGCAGTTACTGATTCCCACTCTTAAGGAAGCGCCTTCCGACGCGGAAGTCATCAGCCACAAGCTGATGGTGCGCGCCGGGATGATCCGCCAGCTCGCCAGTGGCATTTATTCGATCCTGCCGCTCGGCCTGCGCGTGCTGAGGAAGGTCGAGCAGATCATCCGCGAGGAGATGAACGCCATCGGCGGGCAGGAGGTGTTCCTGCCCAGCATCCAGCCGGCGGAGCTGTGGCAGGAAAGCGGCCGCTGGGATTTCTACGGCAAGGAACTGCTCCGCATCATCGACCGCCACGATCGCAAGTTCTGCTACGGTCCGACGCATGAAGAGGTCATCACCGACATCGTCCGGCGCGAAGTGCGCTCCTACCGCCAGCTGCCGCTGGTGCTGTACCAGATTCAAACGAAATTCCGCGACGAAGTGCGGCCGCGTTTCGGCGTGATGCGCGGACGCGAGTTCACCATGAAGGACGCCTACAGTTTTCATGCCGACGAACAGGACGTGCAGAAAACCTATGAGGACATGAAGATCGCTTACAACAACGTGTTCCGGCGGTGCGGGCTCGATTTTAAAATGGTGGAAGCCGACAGCGGCACCATCGGCGGCAGTTTCTCGCACGAGTTCATGGTGCTGGCGTCTTCCGGCGAAGACGCGGTGGTGTTCTGCGACGCCTGCGGCTACGCATCCAACCTTGAAAAGGCCGCCGCCCGGCCACCCGCAAACGGCACTGCGGCCAACGGTTCGGAGGCGCTCACGGAGGTCTCGACACCCGGTCAGAAAACCATCGAGGCGGTGACGGCATTCCTCAAAGTACCGCCCCAGAAGCTGGTGAAAACGCTCATCCTCGAAAACGAGAAGGGCCTCGTGGCCGGACTGGTGCGCGGCGACCGGCAGTTGAATCCGGTCAAACTGAAAAACCTGATCGACTGCGAATGGCTGCACCCGGCCAGCGAAGAGTCGATCCGGGAGAAAACCGGACTCCCCGTGGGCTACGTCGGACCGGTCAACCTGCCCCTGCCCGTGTATGCCGACCATGAAGTGGCGGCCATGCAGGATTTCGTCACCGGTGCGAACAAGGCCGACGCGCACTTCACCGGCGTTCAGTTCAGGCGCGACCTTCAGGTCGAGCAGGTCGGCGACCTGCGCACGGTGGAGGAAGGCGACCCCTGCCCGCACTGCGACGGCGGAACCTATCAGATCCGGCGCGGCATCGAGGTCGGACACATCTTCATCCTCGGCACCAAGTACAGCACGGCGATGAAGGCCGGGTTTCTCGACGAGAACGGCAAGGAAAAGACGCTGGTGATGGGGTGCTACGGCATCGGCGTCGGGCGCACCGCCGCCGCGGCCATCGAGCAGAACCACGACGACAAGGGCATCGTCTGGCCCGCGCCCCTGGCACCGTTCCAGGTGGTGATCCTGCCCACCAACTATTCCGACGAGAAGGTGAAAGACGCCGCCGACACCGCCTACCGCCGGCTCACCGAGCTGGGCGTGGAGGTACTGCTGGACGATCGCGCCGACCGGCTGGGGGTCAAGTTCAAGGATGCCGAATTGATTGGCTTCCCCCTGCAACTGGTCATCGGTCCCAAAAACCTGGAACAGGGTGAAATCGAGGTCAAAACCCGGCGGACCGGAGAGTCGGTTAACCATCCCTTCCCCGCCATTCTGGAAAAAATTCCGGCGCTGCTTTCGGAACTCTGATTTTGCTCCCGGCCCTTCCGTTTCATGAAATTAGCTTGCAAGCTCCGCCGAATTTCGGTTAAAATTTACACAAATTGAGCGGTCTGCATTGATGGCGGGCTTCCAGCCCGCTTTTTTTGTATCGAATCATGCAAACCGTACGTCAAAATTCCAGAGCGCATTAGACGGAATTTTGACAACCATGCAAACTGGCAACCTAGCGGCAACCGGCCACACCATGTCCAAAGGCTCAATACCACAAGCAGTTGAATCGCTGGTGGAGCCCGTCATTCTGGCCCAGGGTCTGGAACTGGTGGATGTCGAATACAGGCGCGAAGGTCGCAACTGGATCCTGCGCATTTACATCGACAAACCCGGTGGTGTGGGTGTGGAGGACTGCAAGAAAGTCAGCCGCATGGTGGAAGACATGATTGAGGTGGACGATATTGTCCGCACGCATTACATCCTGGAAGTATCGTCGCCGGGTCTGGACCGGCCGCTGAAAAAGGAAAAGGATTTTCGGCGCTATTTGGGCAAGAAGGTCCAGATCACCACCTATGCCCCGATCGGCGACCGCAGAAACTTCAAGGGTACTCTGAAAAACTTTGAGGACGGCGATGTGCACGTGGATGCGCAGGGGCAGACCTTTGCCATTCCGCTGAATAACATCGCCTCCGCCCGTTTGGAAATCGAATTCAAATTATGACCTCTGAAGTCATCCACATCATTGACCAGTTGTGCCGGGAAAAGGGCATCGACCGCGACGTGCTGATCGATGCTCTCAAGAGCGCTGTGGAAGCCGCCGTACGCAAAAAACTGCCGGACCTCGAAACCCTGCAAAGCCATTTCAACGAAGAAACCGGCGAAGTGGAAATCCTGACCGAGCGCACTGTCGTCTCCCGGGTCAGCGACCCGGAAACGCAGATCACCAAAAAGCAGGCGCAGAAACTGCACCCCGACGCGGAGAACGGGGACGTCGTGCTGGTGAAACGGGAACTGGAGGATTTGGGCCGCATCGCCGCGCAGCTGGCGAAGCAGGTCATCCTGCAGAAGGTGCGGGAAGCGGAAATTGAAATCCTGTACAACGAATTCATCGACAAGAAAGACGACCTCATCAACGGCATCGTGCAACGCTTCGAGCATGGCGACATCATCGTGGACCTGGGCAAGGCGGAAGGCATTCTTCCACGACGAGAACAGGTGTTTCGCGAATCCTTCAACCGCGGTGACCGCGTTCGCGCCTATGTCCTTGACGTGCGCAAGACGGCGAAGAACACACTGGTGATCCTTTCCCGCACCCACGTCGGACTCATCAAGCGCCTGTTCGAACTGGAGGTTCCGGAAATCAGCGAAGGCATGGTAGAAATCATGGGCATCGTGCGCGAGCCCAACGGCCGGACCAAGATCGCCGTGCGCACCAACGACCGCGACATCGACGCCGTCGGCGCCTGCGTCGGAATGCGTGGCCTGCGCGTCCAGTCCATCGTGCAGGAATTGCGCGGCGAGAAAATCGACATCGTCGAGTTCTCCGAAGACCCGGAAATCTTCATCCGCAACGCCCTCAGCCCGGCGAAGATTTCGCGCATCCTGATGAACAAGGACGAAAAGCAGATGACCATCATTGTCGCCGACGACCAGATGTCGCTGGCTATCGGCAAGAAGGGGCAGAACGTGCGCCTTGCCGCCAAGCTGGTCAAATGGAAGATCGATATCAAAGGGGAATCGGAGGCAGGCGGTCTGCTGGAAGCACCCAGCCTGTTTCAGACTTCGACTTCCCCCAAAGAGGACTTTTTCGAGATCCTTAAAAACACCAAGGGGTTTGGGGAGAAGATCGTCTCCATCCTGTTCAACGACAACATCGTCTCCTTCGACGAAGTGGTGAAGCGCGGCCCCGCCGGCATGCAGGAACTGCCCGGTATCGGTCCGAAAAAAGCCGAATCGCTGGTCGAGTTTGCAGAGGAACAGATCGCCAAACGTCCGGAAGCAGCCGAGCCCGCACCGGCGGCTCCACCGCCCGTGGTGAACACGGTGGAGGAAAACGACAACCTCGTTTACACCTCCCCCAGTCTCAAGAAACCCTCATTGGAATCCGGGTTTCTGGATTCCCTGACGGAAGCCGCTGAGCCCCGTGAAGAAAAGGACGAAACCGCCACAGCATCCGCGCCGGAGGAGACCCCCGCCGAAGAAGCGGTACCGGTGCCGGCGGAGGAAGAGACTGTTTCCGCAAATAACAACAATGAGGAAGAAGAGGAAGAAGAACAGGAACTCGGGCTTGAAGCGCTGGCGGGTGTTTCCCCCTCCATCATCGACTCTCTGGCCGACAGCGGGTTCCAGACCGTTGCCGAGTTGTCCGTCACCGCAGTGGAAGAACTTGCGGTAATCGAAGGTATTGACGAAGATACGGCTCAGGCCATCATCACCCAGGCCAAACTGCTTATGGAGAAGTACGAAAACGTTTGAGGGGATGATTATGAGGACCTAAAATAACATCCACAGTTCAGGAGGTTGCCTTTGGCTAAAATCAGGATTAACAAATTGGCGTTGGAACTCAACGTCCAGAATGACCAGATCATCGACGAGCTCAAGAATCAAGACTGCCCGGTCAAAAACCACATGAGCTCCATTGATGAGGACATGGCCAATTACATACGGGATTTTTTTACCGAAAAACCGGTTGACGGTGCCGGCAAAAAGAAAAACTCCACCACCAAAGCCAAGGCGACTTCGAAAGTCACAGCCAAAACCGCGACCAAGAAAAAAGCGGCGACCAAAACCCCTGCCAAGGCCGCTACCAAAACCGTAGAGAAAAAAGAAGGGGACGCGAAAAAACCTGCCAAGGCCAAAACCTCCAAAAAAACCGAAGCGAAAGAAACCGACAAACCCAAAACCGCCTCCAAACCCGCGGCCAAAAAAGAAGTCGCTCCGGGCAAGGAATCAACCCAAAAGAAAGCCCAGACGGAGAAACCATCGCCCTCCAAGCCGAAAAAGAAAGACGCCGGCGGCCGTGCCGTCAAGCCGGTTGACCAGGAAGAGCTGGACGAAGACGGGAACAAGACCGGACGCAAGCTGGGTCTTAAAATCGTCAAAAAAGAAGGCCAGGACAAGGAGAGCACGCCCAAGCCGCCCCGTGCCAAAGGAAAACCGCAACCGTCGCAGAAAAAAGGCGAACGCGGCGGTGACAGGAACATACCGAGGCGTCCGGCAGCAACGCAGCCGGCCCCTGCACCCACAGCCGTTGTGGAGGAAGAAGGGTTTGAAGTGGTCCGCCTCATGGACACCACCCCCCTGCGCGACCTGTCCGACAAACTCAAATGTACGCCCAACGACCTCATCAAGGACCTGATGGGTATGGGGGTCATGGCCACGATCAATCAGAGCCTGGATTTTGATATTGCCTTCAAACTGGCAGACCAGCGCGGCTTCGAGGTAGAACGCGTCACGCCTGAGTCCGAAGTGGGCTTTGAGGATGAGGACGAACCGGATAATGAGAAGGACCGGGTTCCGCGTCCGCCCATCGTCACCATCATGGGCCACGTCGACCACGGCAAAACCTCCCTGCTCGACGCCGTCCGCAAAACCAACGTGACCGAGTCGGAAAAAGGCGGCATCACCCAGCACATCGGCGCGTACCAGGCGAAGGTCAACGGGAAACCCATCACCTTTCTGGACACTCCCGGCCATGAGGCCTTCACCGCCATGCGGGCGCGCGGCGCCCAGATCACGGACATCGTGGTGCTCGTGGTCGCCGCCGACGATGGTCTGAAACCGCAGACCAAGGAGGCCATCCACCACGCCACCGCCGCGGGCACGCCGCTGGTCGTGGCCATCAACAAGATCGACAAACCCGATGCCAAGCCGGACGAGGTGAAGAAGCAATTGGCCGACCAGGGTCTCATTCCGGAAGAATGGGGCGGGCAGACCATCATCGCCGAAGTTTCGGCGAAAATGGGAACCGGACTTGAAAACCTGCTCGAAATGCTGCTCCTGCAGGCGGAGATCATGGAATTGAAAGCCAACCCCAAGGTCCGGGCGCGCGGCACCGTCATCGAATCGCATCTGGACAAGGGACGCGGCCCCGTCGCCACCATCATCGTTGAAAAAGGCAGTCTCAAAGTGGGCGACCCGTTCATCGTCGGAAACTATTTCGGCAAGGTTCGCGCCTTGAACAATGACCTCGGTAAAACCATCGATGAAGCCACGCTCGCCATGCCGGTGGAGGTGGTCGGTATTCCGGAAGTTCCGGATGCGGGCGACAAGTTCATGGTGGTCAAGGATGAAAAGCGGGCGCGCCAGTTGAGCCAGCTCAAACTCCAGCGCCAGCGGGAAACCGTGCTGTCGGCAAAACCGCGTATCAGCATGGAAGACCTGCACCAGCAGATTCTGGAAGGCAAAATCCAGGAGCTGAACCTGATCATCAAGGCCGACGTGCAGGGCTCCATCCAGGCGGTTCAGGAAGCAGTGACGCGGGTCGGAACGGACAAGGTGCGGATCAAGGTCATTCACGACGCGGTGGGCGGTATCACCGAATCCGACGTCCTGCTGGCAAGCGCCTCGAATGCCATCGTCATCGGCTTCAATGTAAGGCCCACGGAACAGGCGGCGGCCATGGCCCAGCAGGAAAACGTGGATGTGCGTATGTATGGCATCATTTACGACGCCATCGAAGACATCAAGAAAGCGATGGAAGGTCTTCTGGAGCCCACCTTCCGTGAAAAGGTCACGGGACGTGCTGAAATCCGTGAGGTGTTCACCATCCCGAAGGTCGGTGTGGTGGCGGGCTGTCACGTGCTTTCCGGCACGTTGGAGAGAAACCGCCGCGCCCGCCTCCTGCGCGACAACGTGGTGGTGTACGAGGGCAAAATCCAGACGCTCCGCCGGTTCAAGGAAGACGTAAAGGAAGTCGCTTCCGGATACGAATGCGGCCTGTCGCTGGAAAAATTTCAGGATGTGAAACAGGGCGACATCATCGAGCCGTTTGTGCTGGAAGAAGTCGCCCCGTAATACGAGTTCGAAACAGCGCCCGTTCTTTCAAGGATCCGCCATGAAAGTGGGATGTTGCGCCATCAAATTGTTCCTGCACGGCAACGAATCGCTGAAAGGAAAGCGCAAGATCATCCGGGCCATCAAAGACCGGGTGAAAAACAAATTCAATATCAGCATCGCCGAGGTGGGCGACCAGGATGTGCACCAGAGCATCCATCTCGGCATTGCGGCGGTCAGTGGCGACGGCCCCTATGTGGAGGGCCTCATGCAACAGGTTGTCAACTTCATCGACCAGATGCACCTGGCCGAAATGACCGATTACCAGATAGAAGTTTTGAACCTCGGCAAAGGCTGACCCAGGAAGCCGGGAAACCATCATGTTTCGCTACAAACGATCCGAACGGGTCCAGGAACTGCTCCTGGAAGAGTTGTCCAAAATGGTCCAGCACGAGCTGAAGGACCCGCGTATCGGCTTCGTGACGCTGACCCGGATCGACCTGACGGACAACCTGAAACATGCCAGGGTGTTCGTCAGCATCATGGGGACCGATCAGGTGCGGGAAGAAAGCCTGAAAGGGCTGAACAGCGCGAAGGGATTTTTACGCAGCCAGTTGGGCAAGCGACTGTACCTGAAAGCGATTCCCGAACTGGATTTCAAACTGGATGCCTCCGGAGACCAGGTGGACCGCATCACCCAGCTGTTGAGGCAAATCCACAAAGACGACGATGAATAAAATCATCAACCTGTACAAGCCCGCCGGGCCCACCTCGTTCGACATGGTACGGTCGGTCCGGCGTCTGCTGAAAGTCAAAAAAGCCGGACACATCGGCACCCTGGACCCCCTGGCCGAGGGCGTCCTGCCCATCTGCCTCGGCCAATCCACCAGGGTCATCCAGTTCCTGACCCCGCTTACCAAAGTGTACCGGGCGACGATGACCCTGGGGGTCAGCACCGACACGCAGGACCGGCAGGGCAAGGTCCTGGAGCGTCGCGACCCCGCCGGGGTGACGGAAGAAGATGTGAAAAGCCTCCTGGCCCGCTTCGTGGGACTGCAAAAACAGGTGCCGCCAATGTATTCGGCCAAAAAAAAGAATGGGATTCCCCTTTACAAATTGGCCAGAAATGGTATTACTATCGACAGAAAACCGGTGGATATCCGGATCCATGCCACCGAGTTTATCGAAAAGATCGACGAGAAGGTCCATTTTCGCGTGCATTGCTCCGCGGGGACCTATGTCCGCACCTTGTGTCATGATATCGGCGAAACGCTGGGGTGCGGCGCCCACATGTCGCACCTGATTCGGGAGAAGGTGGGCGAATTCGATTTGGAGTCTTCCCTGTCTTTGGAAGAACTGGAACTCGCCAAGGAACAAGGCAACCTTTCCACCAAACTCCTGCAAGCGGAACAGGCTCTGGATTTCCTGCCCGAAATCCAGGTCCATCCGGATCGAGTCCAATCCATTGCCCACGGCCGTGCCCTTACCAAGGCCTGGGTTCAGCATTCTCCCAACCGGTTTGGACCGGGAATGAACTTCCGTGTGACAAACGAAGACAACCGCCTCGTGGCCATCGTCGAGCCGCTGGTGGACCAGGACCGGTTTATCAACCTGGAACCGGACGAAATTGCTTTTAAGCTCAAACGCGTTTTGATTTGAGTTTTTGATAGACCTGCCGGAGTGGCTGGAATGTTTTCGCAGGGGAAATTCCCCGGACGTGACAAACGGGCCGTGGTGTGAATTTTCTCTACGAAAACATTCGGCACACCTCCGGCAGAACGCAGAACCAATTTAGGAGGTGTCAGCAATGGCATTAACGAAGGATAAGAAACAAAACATCATTGAGAAGTACAAGGTAACCGAGCAGGACACCGGGTCTTCCGAGGTGCAGATCGCACTTTTGACCGAGCGCCTGAACTACCTGAACGACCACTTCAAAACCCACGGCAAGGACCATCATTCCCGCCGGGGTTTGATCCGTATCGTCAACAGGCGGCGCAAGCTTTTGGACTATTTGAAACGGGAAGACCTGGAACGATACCAGAAGATCATTCAGGATCTGGGTATCCGACGCTAATTTTACTGGAGACAAGTGAATGCAAAAGAAGGTAGAGACCGTATTGGACGGCAAAACCCTGTCGCTGGAAGCCGGATGGCTGGCCAAGCAGGCCAACGGCTCCGTCGTTGTGAGACAAGGCGACACCATGGTGCTGGTCACCGCCACGATGGCCGCCAGCGCCCGCGAGGGTATCGATTTTTTTCCACTGACTGTTGATTTTCGTGAACGAACCTACGCCGCGGGACGCTTCCCGGGCGGATTTCTGAAACGGGAGGCGCGGCCTTCCGACCCGGAAACGCTGGTCTGCCGGTTGATCGACCGGCCGATCCGTCCCATGTTTGAGGACAATTTCAAGAAAGAGACGCAGGTCGTCTGTTTCGTCATTTCCCACGATCAGGAAAATCCGGCAGACGTCGCCGCCATCACCGGCGCTTCGGCCGCCCTGCTCATTTCCGACATCCCCTTCCACACTCCCGTTGCCGGCGCCCGCGTCGCACGCGACAAGGAGGGCAAGTTCCTCATCAACCCGACTCTCGAACAGATGGCGGAAAGCGACCTCAATCTGGTCATGGCCGGAACGGCCGACGCCATCACCATGGTCGAGGCGGGAGCGCAGGAACTGGACGAGGCGACCATGATCGAGGCTCTGGCTTTCGGCCACGAGCACATCAAGGAAATCGTGAAAATCCAGGTCGAGCTGCGCGAGATGCTGGGCAAGGAAAAGGCGCAGGTCGAAGCTCCGGAGGTCAACGCCGACCTTCAGGACAAGATCGTCGCGTTCCTCACGCCCGGCATGGAAAAAGCCATGCAGATTCCCGGCAAGCAGGACCGCCAGGATGCCATCGATCAGTTGAAGGAATCCATGAAGGAACAGTTCAACCCGGAAGCCGACCCGGATCTGGAAGGCGAGATCAAGGGGTACTTCAAGAAAGTGGAAAAGGAAGTCATGCGCCGCCTGACTCTGGAAACGCAGACCCGGGTGGACGGACGCAAACCGGACGAAATCCGGCCGATCACCTGCCAGACCGGGTACGTTCCCCGGGCGCACGGTTCGTCCATCTTCACCCGCGGCGAGACGCAGGCGCTGGTCACCACCACGCTCGGCACTTCGTCGGACGAACAGCGCATGGACACGCTGGATTTCCGCGGCAGTAAAAACTTTCTGCTCCATTACAATTTCCCGGCGTTCTGCACCGGGGAGGTGAAATTCATCTCCGGTCCGGGCCGCCGCGAAATCGGCCACGGCATGCTGGCGGAACGCGGCCTCGCTCCGATGCTCCCCAGCCGCGATGATTTCCCCTACACCATCCGCATCGTCTCCGACATTCTGGAATCCAACGGATCGTCGTCGATGGCTTCGGTGTGCGGCGGCAGCCTGTCCCTGATGGACGCGGGCGTGCCGGTAAAGAAACCGGTAGCGGGCATTGCCATGGGCCTCATCAAGGAACAGGACCACATCGCCATCCTGTCGGACATCACCGGCACCGAGGATCATCTGGGCGACATGGACTTCAAGGTCGTCGGGACCGATGCCGGCATCACCGCTCTGCAGATGGACATCAAGATCGACGGGTTGACCAAGGAGCTGATGGCGCAGGCGCTGGAACAGGCCCGGGCCGGACGCCTGTTCATCCTGGGCGAAATGGCCAAGGCGCTGGAAACACCGCGCCCGGAGATGTCCAAGTACGCGCCGCGCATCACCACCATTACGGTTCCGGTGGACAAGATCCGCGACGTTATCGGGCCGGGCGGCAAGGTGATCCGCGATATCATCGACAAAACCGGTGTCCAGATCGACATCAACGACAGCGGTTTGGTGACCATCGCTTCGGCGGACGAAGCGGCCGCGGAAAAGGCGATCGGCATCATCCAGAACCTCGTGCAGGATGTCGAGGTCGGAAAGATTTACATGGGCAAGGTGAAGAAGATCATGGACTTCGGCGCCTTCGTCGAAATCTTCCCCGGCACCGACGGACTGGTCCACATTTCGCAGATCTGCGACCGGCGAATCAAGCGCGTCAGCGATGAAATCTCCGAGGGAGATGAAATCGTGGTCAAGGTGATCGACGTGGACCGCAACGGCAAAGTCAAGCTGAGCCGCAAGGAGGCCATGCGCGACGAAGCCGAGGCCGCTCTGCGCTAAAGTCCAACGCAAAAATAAAACGGGTTCAGGGATTGTCCCTGAACCCGTTTTTTTTGTTCCCCGTTTGAAAGCTCAAAACTCCAACTTCCATTCTTTAATGCGGTCCAGCGCATCGTGCCGCGTCAGGTCAAAATGGATGGGCGTGACGCTGATGTAGTTCTCCCGCACCATCTCGCAGTCCGTACCCGGCTCCACTTCCATGAAGGTCATCTCCCCGGCCAGCCAGTAATAGATGTTGTTCCGCGGGTCCACGCGCTTGTCGAATTTCTCGATGACTCGGGACTTGCCCTGACGCGTCACCGCCACGCCTTTGATCTCGTCACGCGGCACGGCGGGGATGTTGACATTGAGCGACACCCCTTCCGGCAGTCCGTGCTCCAGCACCCGCGGGTAGAGTTGGCGGATGAACTCCGTCGCCACGCTGAAATCGCGGCTCTCCCACGAATCCAGAGACACCGCGATGGCGGGCAGGCCCATCGTTGCCGCCTCCGTTGCCGCCGACACGGTTCCGGAGTAAATGATGCTGGTTCCCATGTTGCCGCCGTGGTTGACTCCGGAGATGACCATTTCCGGCGGCTCGTCCAGCAGCTCCGTCACCGCGATTTTCACACAGTCCGCCGGGGTGCCGCTGACGGCATACCCGATGAGGCCGTGTTCCTGGGTTTTCACCGGAAGCGCTTTAAGCGGATTGGCCAGGGTGATGGCATGGCCGACGGCACTCTGCTCGCTTTCCGGAGCAACGATGATCACGTCTTCCAGCGGCTTGAGGGCCTTCCACACGGACTGGATGCCGGCCGCGTAAAACCCGTCGTCATTTGTCAGGACAATCATAGGCAAAAAAACAGGCGGAGCCCGCAGGTTCCGCCTGTCTGTTTTTGAAAAGCTTTCAGCAGGGAATAGGTTTGGGAATCAACCGTGTTTCTGGAAATATTCCTGCGACTCCTGGGGACCGGGTTTCATGGCGTCCTTGCCCTGATTCCAGTTCGCAGGGCACACTTCGCCGTGCTGTTCATGATGTTGAAGCGCGTCAAGCATGCGAATGGCCTCGTCGATGTTGCGGCCGAGCGGCAGGTTGTTGATGAGCTGGTGCTGCACCACCCCGTCCTTGTCGATCAGAAACAGCCCGCGGAACGCGATACCGTCTTCGGTGAGGACGTCAAAGGAGGCGCTGATGTTTTTATCCAGATCCGCGACGAGCGGGTAGTCGATACTTCCGAGACCGCCTTTTTTGCGGTCCGTGTTACGCCATGCAAGGTGGGAAAACTGGCTGTCGATGGAGACGCCCAGCACTTCCGCATCGCGTTTTTTGAATTCGCCGATCTTGTCGCTGAAAGCAATGATTTCCGTCGGGCACACGAAGGTGAAGTCCAGCGGGTAGAAAAAGAGGATCACATATTTTCCACGGTAGTCCGAGAGTTTGATCTCTTTGAAGCTCCCATCCGGCATGACGGCCTGAGCGGTGAAATCGGGGGCTTGCTTTGCAACTAATGTCGCCATGTTTAACTCCTCTTTCTATAAATGTTAAATTCAAAGGGCTTTAATGTAGCACAAATGATCCTGCGTCTTCAATTGAAGGCATTGGCGGGCCGGGCTTTCCAGGAACACAAACTGCGGTATTTCAGCGCCCTGGCGACCTCCTTGACAGGTATTCCGGCTCAACCTAAAATGAGAAAGCTCTTATAAATCTGGATTCTATCTGATTTTCCGGAATGGGTGTCGTCGGCTGGATTAGATGCCCCAACCCCACCAAAGTTTCAAAAATATGAAATCCGCCCTGGTCCAAAACAAATTGAAGCTGGCTATCTTCCTGACCTCCCTCGTCATGGTGGCGGAGGCGGTTGGCGGAATCCTGGCGCACAGCCTGTCGCTTCTGGGCGACGCCGCCCACATGCTGACCGACGTTTTTTCCCTCAGCCTGAGCTGGTTCGCCCTCAAAATTGCCGATAAACCGGTCACCGCCACCAAAACCTACGGCTACCACCGGATGGAGATCTTCGCCGCGCTCATAAATGGTATCTTATTGTTTATAATGGCATTTTGGATTCTATGGGAAGCCATGGAACGATTCCAGTCGCCCGTTCCGGTGCACACGCCGACGGTTATGGTAGTGGCCTTGCTGGGCCTTGTCACGAATCTGTGCGTCATGTATTTTCTCAAAGATTCCGTGGGCCACGGTCATCACCACGACCTCAACCTGAAAGGTGCGTTTTATCACGTCATCGGCGACACCCTCGCCTCGGTGGCCGTGCTCCTGGGTGGTGTGGTGATGTGGTACACTCAATGGTACGTGCTGGACGTGGTCATTGCCGCTCTCATCTCCCTAATCCTGATGTGGGGCGCACGGTCGATCATCGCAGACTCCTTCCACATCCTTCTGGAGGGCGTCCCGCGCGGCATCTCGCTGAAAGAGGTCGAACGGGAACTCACCGCCATCCCGGCGGTGGAAGACATCCACGAACTGCACGTGTGGTGCATCTGTTCAAATATCTACGCGCTCAGCACGCACGCACTGGTGAACAACAGCAAGGTCTCCCAGGTGGACGACACTTTGAAGGAAATAAAGGCGTTGTTGAAGGACCGCTTCAACATCACCCATTCGACCATCCAGTTCGAGTTCAGCCCGTGCAGTGTGTCGGACGCGTTGTGTGACATGAAACACTGAACGGCCTGATATGAAACTCGTCTTTCTCGGAACGGGCACCTCCACCGGCGTGCCCACCATCTGCTGTCCCTGCGACGTCTGCCGCTCCGACGATCCGCGCAACAAACGTCTGCGCGCCTCGGTCATGGTGCAGAACAACGGCTTCAACCTGTTGATCGACACCTCCACGGACCTGCGCCAGCAGTGCCTCAACCACGACATCGACCGTATTCACGCCGTGCTCTACACCCACCACCACGCCGATCACGTGCACGGCATCGACGAACTGCGCGTGTTCAATTTCTTCCACAAAACCGTCATCCCCTGTTACGGCAATGCCATGACGCTCGAGGCGATCCAGCGCAACTTCAATTACATTTTCAACGGCCACAAGCCAATGGGCGGCGGCATCCCGCAACTCGATCCGATCGTCATCGAATCCAACCCGTTCGAGCTGGGGGGTCTCAACGTCCTGCCGGTGGACATCACTCACGGCAACATGACCATCCTCGGCTACCGCATCAACGACCTCGCCTACGTCACCGACTGCTCCGGCATCCCGGAGGAAAGCGTGGAAAAACTGAAGGGGCTGGACGTGCTCGTTTTGAACGCACTCGGATTCGAGCCGCACCCGACGCATTTCTGCCTCGACGACGCGCTGAAGGCCATCGACATGCTGAAACCGAAACGCGCCATCCTGACGCACATCAATCACAAATTCGATCACGAATCGGTGAACAAAGAACTGCCGGAGAATGTGGAACTTGCTTTCGACCGGATGGAAGTGGAGGCGTGATCAGTCGAGGTCGAAATCGCGGAGGGGTTTGGAGCTGTCCTTGTCCACGTGCTTCTGCGCTTCCTTGAATTTCTCGTCGAGCAGGCGGGAGCGGTCCTTTTCGATTTCATTCTGCTTCTTGAACAGGCTTTCGGCTTCCTTGCGGTGACGGTCGAGGTCCTTCACCATGTCAGACAGGTTGCCGACCGGCTTTTTCTTCTCTTCCTTCCACACCACCTGCCCGGTTTTCTGGTCCACCTGCAGTTTGGCTTCACAACAGGGGCAGAGGATTTCAAGTTTGTCGCTCATAAATCGCCTTCAAGATTCAGTTAAACAACTCCAATGTTTTAAATTATATCAGAGAGCCGGGGCACTGAAAAGGGAGCCCCCCGGCTAAATTCACGTTGGCAAGCAACGCCACCTTGCCTACAATGAACGCGTTTGTTCAAGGAGACCCCTTTTCATGGCCGCAAACGGATACTTCATCACCGCCACCGACACCGGGATCGGCAAAACCGTGGTCACAGCGGTGCTGTTGACCCTGTTCCGCCAGCACGGACAGAACGCGGGGTTCATCAAACCCATCGAGACGGGGGTGGACACACATTGCAGTTCCGCCGCCAACTCCGACGCCAAATTCCTCCTGGAATGTTCCGGCCTCAACGAGCCGCTGGAAGCCATCTGTCCGCTGATCCTCAAAACCCCCGCCGCGCCCTACCAGGCGGCGGAAGTCGAGAACAGGGAAATCGATCCCGCGGCCATCGAGGACGCCTGCCGCGCCCTGGCCTCGCGTTACCATCCTTTGCTGGTCGAAGGCGTTGGCGGTCTGCGGGTGCCCATCACTCCTGACTATCATGTGATCGACCTCATCGCCGCGCTTGGCTTTCCGGTCATCCTCGTTTCCGGGTTCCAACTGGGCACGCTCAACCACACCCTGCTCAGCCTCGACGCCCTCCACGCCCGGGGCATCCCGGTCAAAGGCGTGATTTTCAGCGATCGTAAGGAGGACGGGCTGACCGATGTCGAAGCCCTGCAACCCGCGCTCATCTCGCACCTGTCAAAGGTCCCGGTTCTCGGCCGCCTGCCCTTCATCGACGACCTGTCCACCGACAGCTTCACCCCGGAAGTGTGCGCTCACCTGGAACAGATGATCAACCTGCCCGCGCTCCTCGATGGCTGACAAGGACAGGACCGAAGTCCCCGACCTCTACGGCGCGCGCGTGCTGGTGACGGGAGCCGGCGGATTCATCGGTTCCCACCTGGTGGACGCGCTTCTTCAACAAAACATCACGGTTCAGGCGCTGGTGCGGAATCCCAAACGCGCAAAGTGGCTGGATACAACCAAAATCGATCTGCATACCGGAGACCTCCTGCAACCCGCCACCTACCGCGATCTGCTGAAACAGGTGGACGTCGTTCTCCACTGCGGCGGCACGGTGCGGGCTCGGAAACCGTCCGACTTCAACCGCAACAACGTCACCGCCTGCAACAGCCTGTACGAAACCTGCCTTGAACACGGCAGGCACCTGAAGTCCATCGTTCACCTGAGCAGCATCGCCGCCTCGGGTCCGTCCCCCGTGGATGCGCCCATCGACGAGACCGCGTCGTGCCGGCCGCACTCGGACTACGGCCATTCCAAGCTGGCAGGGGAAGTGATTGCCCTCACCTTCTCGCGTTTCCTGCCGATCACCATTCTGCGTCCTCCCGTCGTGTATGGCGAACGTGATCGCAACCTGCTCGACTACATCAAGCTCATCAGCAAAGGCTGGAACGTGCATATCGGGAGGAAACCGAAAATCCTGTCGCTCATTTACATCGAAGATCTCACCCGCGCCATCCTGCACGCCGCGGCCCGTCCTCCGGAAAGCGAGCGGGTGCTGTTCGTCACCGACGGCGAGTGTTATTCGTGGGACCGGGTGGCCGAGGCGGTGATCGAAATACTGAACGTACGCGCACGCCGCATCGTTCTGTCGCAGACCGCACTCACGGCGCTGGCGTTTCTGTCGGAAACGTTTTCAAAGTTCAGCAAGGAGCCGCCGCTTTTGGACCGGCAGCGTGTCCGCGACATCGACCAGGGCGCGTGGACGGCATCGCCCAAACGTTTTTTTGCCACGTACGGATTTCAACCGCGTTATGATTTGAAGGAGGGCCTCAGCCGCACCATAAACTGGTACCGGCAACACCGCTGGCTGTAATCTTTTAATAGAGGAGACGCCATGCCATCCGATTCCACCACCCCCAATCTGCAACCCATCATCGAAATCGCCGGGAAGCTGGGTCTGGCGGAAGCCGACCTCGTCCCCTACGGCCATACCAAGGCCAAGGTGCGGCTGAACTTGCTGGAAAAACATCCACCGAAGGGCAAACTGATCCTCGTCTCCGCCATCACCCCCACCGCCGCGGGGGAAGGCAAGACCACCACCACCATCGGACTCGGCCAGGGACTGGCGAAACTGGGCCAACGCGTGTGCCTCGCATTGCGTGAGCCTTCACTGGGGCCGTGCCTCGGCATGAAAGGCGGCGCGACCGGTGGCGGACAAAGCCAGGTGCACCCGGCGGACGAGATCAACCTCCACTTCACCGGCGACTTCCACGCCGTCACCGCCGCCAACAACCTGCTCTCGGCGCTCCTCGACAACCGCATCTATCACGAAGGCATGAGCCAGATCGATCCCCGGCGCATCCAGTGGCGGCGGGTGATGGACATGAACGACCGCGCCCTGCGTAACATCGTGCTGGGACTGGGGGGCGTCCTGCAGGGAGTGCCACGCGAAGGCGGGTTCGATATCACCGCCGCATCCGAAATCATGGCCATCCTCTGCCTGGCAGATAACTTCGATGACCTCAAAAAACGCCTGGCACGCATCCTGGTCGCCTTCACCCACGACGACGAACCCGTCACCGCCGACTCGCTCCACGCCACCGGCGCGATGACGGCACTCCTCAAAGACGCACTCATGCCCAACCTGGTGCAATCGACCGAAGGCGTGCCCGCGTTCATCCACGGCGGTCCGTTCGCCAACATCGCGCACGGCTGCAACTCCGTGATCGCCACAAAAATGGCGATGGGTCTCGCCGACTGGGCGGTGACCGAAGCGGGATTCGGATTCGATCTCGGCGCGGAAAAGTTTTTCGATATCAAATGCGTGAGCGCGGGGCTCGATACCGCCGCCGTGGTGCTGGTCGCCACCTGCCGGGCTCTCAAAATGCATGGCGGCGCGAAAAAAGACGAACTCACCTCCCCCGATCCCGAACGGCTGGCGAAAGGGCTGGTCAACCTCGACCGTCACGTCGAGAACATCAAGCGCTTCCGCGAACCCCCCATCGTCTGCCTCAACCGCTTCGACACCGACACCGACGCCGAAACCCAGATCGTACGTGAGCATTGCGAGAACAAACTCAAAGTGCCTTTCGCGGTGAGCGATCATTTCACGAACGGAGGTGACGGGGCGATGGAACTGGCGCGGACGGTCATGAAACACGCGGAAAAAGTACCCGACCCGTTTCATCCGCTTTACGACTGGGCGGAAGACATTCCGACGAAGATCTGGAAGGTGGCGCACGGCATGTACGGCGCCGAGAAAATCGAGTACAGCAAAAAAGCCGAGCGTGACCTGAAGACCCTGGAGAAATGGGGTTACCATAAACTGCCGGTGTGCATCGCCAAAACGCAGTCGTCGCTCTCCGACGATCCCAAACTGTACGGGCGGCCTTTGGGGTTTACGGTGACGGTGCGGGAGATTTTACTGTCGGCGGGAGCGGGATTCGTCATCCCGGTGACGGGCGAGATCATGCGCATGCCCGGCCTGCCCAAAAATCCGCAGGCGGAGCACATCGACGTCGTCGATGGCCGTATTGAGGGGATTAAATAACAGTAAAATGTTGGTGAGCTATTGATAAAGGAAAAATCATAAAGCCCCCTCATCCTGGCCTTCTCCCGCAAGGGGAGAAGGGATCTTATTCAAAATAAGCGGCGCCGCTTTCGGGGGTTTCGTACACTTCCACGCGCTTGACGCGGGCGTGCTGTTTGTCGATAGACCCTTCCAGCTGTTTGAACAGCCAGCGCGCAATGTTCTCAGCCGAAGGGTTCTGCTTGTCAAACGGTGGCACTTCGTTGATGTTGTGGTAATCCAGCTTTGAGAGAAAATCGTCCACCATTTTCTTGAGTTCGACGAAGTCGATGCCGACCCCGATCTCGTCGAGTTCCTTCGCCTCGACGGTAACACTCGCCGTCCAGTTGTGGCCGTGCAGGTTTTCGTATTTACCGTCGTAGCCGCGCAACTGGTGCGCCGCGGAGAACCGGGTGGTGACATAGACTTCGTACATTCAGACCTCGCTCAACACGTCGTGGATGCAGTCGCGCGCCGTGGTCATCATCGACCGGATGGTATCGGGATCGATCACCAGCGGCGGAATGAAGTAAACCACGTTGCCCAGGGGACGCAGGAACAGTCCGCGTTCCAGCGCCTTTTTATAGATCCGGTAGCCCACCCTCTGCGTGACGGGAAATTCCGCCAGCGTGTCGCGGTCACGCACCAGCTCGACCGCACCGATGAGTCCCGTCTGCCGGAACTCTCCGCACCATTTCAGTTCCTTCAACATCTCCCCGCACTCTTTCATTGTTGCGATGCGTGTTTTGAGCGCGTCCCAGAAGCCGTCTTCCGCAAAAAGTTCGAACGTGGCGTTGGCGGCAGCGCAGGCCAGCGGGTTGGCACTGTAGCTGTGGCTGTGAATGAACAGCTTGAAGGTATCGTAATCGCCGTAAAACGCCTGGTAGATGCGGTCCTCGGTGAGCGTCGCCGCGAGCGGCAGGTAACCGGAGGTGATGCCCTTCGACAGGCACAGGAACGTCGGCTTGTGGCGCAGCTGTTCCGAGACAAACAAACCGCCGGTTCGGCCGAATCCGACGGCGACCTCGTCGTAAATGGTGTGCACGCGCAAAGTCTCGCAGGTGGTTTGCAGTTTTTCGAGGTACACCGGTGGGTACATCTTCATCCCGGCCGCCCCCTGCACGAGAGGTTCGACAATGACGGCGGCGATATTCTGATGTTCTTCCACAAGTGCCTTTTCCATCGGCTCAAAACATTCGGCCTTGCAGGTGTCGCGCGTGAGGCCATAAGGACAGCGCAGGCAGTCGGGTCCTTCCACCTTCAGGTTGTCCATGAGAACCGGTTCGAATTTATCGCGGAACAGGTCGATGCCGGAGACGGACAGCGCCCCCAGCGTCTCCCCGTGGTACCCACCTTTCAAATAAACGAACCGCTTTTTCCCGGGTTTGCCTGTCTGCGCCCAGAACTGCAGGCTCATCTTGAGCGCGATCTCGATTGAGGTGGAACCGTTGTCCGAAAAGAAAACCTTGGAGAGGTTCGGCGACGACCACTCCACCAGCTTGTGCGCGAGGTCCACCGCCGGCTGGTGCGTGATGCCGGCGAACATGACGTGCGCCATCTTCTGCAATTGATCGGTGATGGCTGTGTTGATATGCGGGTGGTTGTGGCCGAACAGGTTCACCCACCACGACGAAATGCAGTCCAGATAGCCGTTGCCTTCCCGGTCGTACAGGTGCAGGCCTTCGGCGCGGTCGATCAGCAGGGGTGGGTCCGATTCGTGATCCTTCATCTGCGTGCACGGGTGCCAGATGTAATGGAAATCGCGTATCAGGTCTTCGTCGCGCGGGGGCGCGCTTTTAGGGAGTTTCATGACGTCCGGTTTGTGTTCACATTTCGTAACGAGCCGGGTCGAACTCGGCGACCAACTCCTGCGCATCGCCGGTCACAATCCCGGCCATGTAGTCGGCCTGGTTGGGCGTCTGCAAAATGCCGTTGCGGAAATGTCCCGTTGAATAATACAGGTTGTGAAACTTGCTGCTCGCTCCCATGACGGGCATGCGGTCTTCCGCCGCAGGACGCAGCCCCGCCCACGTTTCGATGAGCGGCGCATCCTGGATGGCAGGCAGGATGGCGGCCGCGCGGTCAATGATGGCCTGGATGACGTCGTCCTGGATCAGGCTGTCGAACCCCTTGTCCTCCATCGTCGAGCCCAGCACGAATCCATTGCCCTGCCGCCACGGCGCAATGTAAGTGCACATGCCGTGGATGGTATAGGCGAGTGTCATGTCTTCCACATCGACGCGGCACATCTGGCCTTTGATGGGACGCACCGGCATGGAGACACCGAGCACCGTCCCCAGCTGTTGGGACCAGCTTCCCGCCGCCAGAACGAACCGTTTTCCTTCCACCTCACCCGTATCCGTCACCGCGGCGAACAACGTCGAACCGTCGCGGCGGAATCCAGTGACGCTGGCGTTCTCCACCATGACGCCCAGTTTCGCCGAGGCCGCAACCAGTGCGTCGTGCAGTTGGCGGTTGTTGATCTGCGCCTCGCCGACCCAGATGCAGGCGCCGACATCCGGCGACAGGTGCGGCAGTTTTTTCCGCACCTCGGCCGGGGACCACACAGTGTGCGGCACGTTTTCCGATTTGAAGAACTGCAGACGCTCGTCCCACTGGTCGCCGATGGATTTCTCCGGCATGATCGATCCCGCGTCGGACAGAAATACGTCTTTCCCGCTCACCGAGGAAACCTCTTCGATGAAACGCGGATATTTGTCCAGCGATTCGCGGCAGAATTGGAAGAAGCGGTTGGCCTCACGGCATTCACAGAAGGGGGCCAGCATCCCCGCAGCGGCACGGGAAGCCGCAAGAGAATGCATGGGGTCGCCCAGCACCGCGATGCTCCAGTCCGGGCGGGCCTGCTTGGTTTTGAAGGCGATGCTGTGGCCGATGACCCCGGCCCCGACGATCACCACATCGTACTGCGGCACTGCGTGAATCCTCGCTCCATGACGGGTGGCTTAAAGCTTCATTGTATACGACTTTCCCGCACCAGACCACACAAAGCCCGGATTTTACAAGCCTCCGGCCGTTGGCCGGGCCGGGCCGCCACCCCGAGTTTCCTTGAACTGCGAGCATGGTATGTGGTACTTTTTTACCTGTCCGAGTCTCAAATTCAGGCGATTCCCGAACTTCGGAATACTTGGAATGCCTGAACCGAATTCATGCAACGCAACCTGAAGGATGGACCATGTCCGAGAATCCCGAACAGACCGAAACCCAGACCAACGCTTCTGAACGCATTGAACCGATGCTGGCGCACCTGAAGGCAGGTGGCCAGAATATCGACTTCGACCGCATACGGGCGCATTTCAACCAGATGTGGGAGTTCGAAAGCGGGGACACCCTGTCGGAAGAAGAGCAGTACCTGGCCACCATCGGCCTGTTCATCTACACCTGCCACAACGCGCTGGACGACTACAGCATCAACGTCATTCGGGCTCGGGAGTACATCGCGGATGCGCTGAGGGCGTGGCTGGCTCCGGAAACGGACAAACAGGTGGCGGAGGAGAAGGCCTCGGACAACCCCTTCAAGACCTTTGTGGAGAAGGAACAGCCGCGGGTGGAGGATTACTTCAGCTGGCGGCATTTCCTGATGGAAGTCAAAAAGGCGAGCGACAAGGAGTTCCAGTTCAAGAGTAAGTCCTGCTGGTTCCACAGTCTGTTCATCCGGCTGGGGCGTCCGGACTACATCGAGACCGCCTGCAACTTCGACCGCATTCCGGCGGAGGCCCGAACGGATTACGTGAACCTGAAACTCAACAACACCTTCGCCAAACTGGGCACCTTCTGCCAGTTCCGCTACACCCCCTCTGAGGGAGAGTGATCGTCCCTCAATCCGGTTGAGTGGGGGAACCCGCGGGCGCCTCAGCCCAGGATGCCTTCCACCTTGTCGATGAAGATCACTTTATAGGCGGCAACGGCCTTTTTCACCCCCCGCGTCATGGACCGCACAGACAACGTGGCACCGGTGATGTTGTTGATATCGTTGAAGGGGTTCTTCGAGTCCCTGCCGAAGAACTGGCTCATGAAGGGCTCGAACCGCACCTCCCACCCGTGCGGCTCGCGATAGACCATGATTTCGACATCCCGCACCGTTCCATCCGGATTGATGACCACCATGAACGTGATGGGATAGGAACGGCCGATCTCGTTTCCCACCACCATGTAGCCCAGGGGCTCTTTTTTATCGTCCAGCCCGATATACCAGGTGAGGCGGCGTTCGTCGTAATCTTCTTCCAGGATGTTGGAGATGGCTTCGCGCTGGGCTTCGCTCAACCAGACTTTTTTCTTTTTGACGAAGCGGGTGTTGGGGAACGCGAGTTTCAGCGCTTCCATCTTGGTCAGGTAGACGGTCTCCACGTATTCTTCTTCCCCGAACACCACAAGGGTGGGTAGAAGAATAAAGGAAACGATCAAAAGTAAAAATACAAACCCGCCCAACCCGGACCAGCGGCCCGGATGGACGGGTTTGTAACCCGGTTCAGATTGCATAGGTGGCTATTATATAAACAACAACCTGAATTTGTCCAAACTCATTTTACCTTGTCCAGAAACAGGATCTGGTAGATGGCGGAGGCCTTTTTTACCCCGGCCGTAACAACGCGGACGGATACCGTAGCCCCGGTGACAGCGTTGGGGATGTAATCGGCTCCGATCTTTTTCCCGAAAAACTGCTTCAGCCAGGAGTCGTACTGCACGTTCCAGACGCGAGCCCCCTCATATTGCAGGACCTCCACATCCTTCACCGTACCATCCTGGTTCAAAACCGTCACATAGCTGATGGGCCA
The DNA here is from genome assembly GCF_052156615.1 of Nitrospina sp. P1_D6. NCBI lineage: Bacteria > Pseudomonadati > Nitrospinota > Nitrospinia > Nitrospinales > Nitrospinaceae > Nitrospina > Nitrospina sp. P1_D6. Next base: position 73,488 of record NZ_JBQKUN010000005.1, read on the forward strand.
GGAGCGGTTTTTAACCGAATCGAAAATGGCGTAGCCCATAGGGGTGCTGCCCTGCATACCCACGTACACGTTGACACGGTCTTCGGATACGTTTTGCTGGGCAAGTTTGGAAATCGCTTTCCGCTGGGCTGTGCTCAGCCAGATTTTTTTCTTGATGACTTTGCTGACGCCGGGAAACAGGTGCTTGAGCGCATCCTCCTTGTTGCTGACATTCAAAGCATGGGCAGGCAATGCGGTCATCCCGATCCATACAGCCAGCATGATCAACGCCAGGCCCCCATAAAGCGGGTTGGGTTTCTTCGCGTTCAATTTATTCATTTGCGATCCTCTTTTTTTAACACCTATATTAACAGATTTAGACTGTATCCGGTCGGCTGAACAGCCGGTTTCCTCCTCCCAGTCCGACCGGTAAAGTTCGATTAGAAGAACATGTACGCCATACCCAGGTTGAACTCCTGGCTGCTGGTACCATTACCCCGGTCCTGATTGGTGTAATCCAGCTTGATCGCCACGTTCGGAGTCGGGAACCAGGCAAAACCACCCGTGAACACATCGAGTTCCTGAGCCGGGTCGGCCGCAGCACCCGCAGGCATTTCGTTCTGGGTGTCGATGCGCTCGTACATGCCGTGCAGAACCAGATCGTGCGAAGTAGCCACCTTCATCAACTGGAACAGGTGAATACCCGCCTGCACGTTCCAGGCAAAGAGGTTCGATGCGACGAAGGTGCCGGTCGAGTTTGCAGGGGCACCCAGGTTCGCCTGGTTGTGGGCATTGATCTGTGCCGCGTTGTTGATGTGAGTGTGAACCACTGTGGCGTTCATCTCAAACCAGCGTTTGCGGAACTTGATGTCACCTTCCAACAGGGTGACCCGGGCTCCCGCATCAATGAAATTCTGTGACGTGTCGCCGGTGTAGAACGAACCTGCCAACTGGAATCCAGGGAACAGGTTGGGCAATTCAAAGCGGCCCACCACGGCCAGGTCGGAAGCGATCATGTTGTTGGGTTGCAAACGACCACCGCGGATGCCGCTGGAGGAAAACTGACCCGCTGCCCCGCCAGCGCCGACACCGGACCCCGTATCACTGGAATTGATGCGGATGGCCTGCAGGGAATTGACCACGTAAACGCGATAGTTCATGCCGCCCAGAAAGTTTCCGAAGGTACCGAACACACCACCACCGGTGCCGTTCCAGGTCGTGGGGATCGCCCGGTTTTGCAGAAGCGGGCGTTCGACGGTCCAGAAGAAGACCGGCTCGTGGAATTCGTTCAGGAAGCCGACAGGCATCAGGACCGTACCCGCACGGATATTGAATTTCGGATCCAGCAGGAAGTCGAGGTAACCCATCTCGAATTCCAACTGCTGAGCCGCGTGCTCGTAGTCGATTTCCGCGTTCAGGAAGATCCAGTCGTTGAACTTGGCGTTGATGCCGATGACGAACCGGTGCGCGTCGAAATTGTTGCGGCGTTCATCCGAAGGAAACCGCAGGTGGGTTTCCCCGTAACCGGTTACGTTGACGTTGCGGCGGAAGGTGCTGACATCATCGCGCAGGCCGTCGATTTCCTCCGCCATCAATTCAACCTGCTTCTCCAAAGCTTCCAGGCTGGCGCCCTCTTCCTCAATGATGATGAGTTCGCCTCCCTTGCCGATTTCTTCCTCCTCAATGATCAAACCACCAGGCTGAGCCCAGGCGGTGGTCCCGCCCAGAAACATGCCCAGACACACTAACGTTGCAAGTGTTTTTTTCATTACCTCCTCCAGATTTTTTTGTCGCGCCCGTATGGGAAAACCCAATCCTTAAAGGGCGAATGAACTACAAAAAAATGTCGGCACCCGATCCCTGACGGGAAGCCGACACCTACCTTGGCAACTTACCTTTGACTCAGAACGTAACTGAATTTCCACTAAGGCAATCTCAAAAGCTTACGAATGGCATCCTTTGCCTTGCGTACCTTGATCACACGATCCTGCGAATCGATCTGAACCGCGGCTCCTCCACCGCAACGACCCATGCACCGTGAACTTCGGACCGACCCCATGGCTTCGGGATGTTCACGATAATGGCACCGCAGAGTTCGCAACACACTTTTCGATCCCCAGGCTTTACAGCCTGGTCCCTGGCAAACCGTGATGGATGTGTCGTGGCCATTCATGAATAGGGATGCCTCCAAAAATCAAAGATTCTGAGATTCATTATCATTCATATAAAGTCATTAATACCGAAATTGAGAATCATTGTCAATGGGGGCTCGCAAAATTTTTACAGATAAAACAAAACTACTTTATTTACAATAATTTATTGACATCCTGTGGTTCAAAGCAATTCCTGTTTTCAGTATTCTCATGACTTCCCAATTGAAAATGAAATCCGGAATCAAATGGTTTGAGGTGGGACAAAAAAAGCCGCCCGGTTAAAACCGGGCGGCCTGGAATTCGGGGGAGAGTCCGTGTGAGGAGGGTTATTCTTCGGTCTTCATGTGCTCTGTCAGATAATTCTGAATCCCAATGTCCTGGATACGCGAGAACTGGGTCTCCAGCCAGTCACAGCTTTCCTCTGAATCCTTCAGGATCCCATCGAGAAGTTCCTTGGTGACAAAGTCGTTTTTGTCTAGGCACAGCCGAATGTGCTTTTTCAGTTTTTCAACGTGTTTCTTTTCGTAGGCGTATTCGCTTTTCAACTGCTCCTGGCAATTTTTGCCGACGGGGATTTCCTCGTACCGGGCCATGTTGGGAGCGCCTTCCAGAAACAGGATGCGTTCGATGAGCTGGTTTGCGTGCTTCATCTCCTCCATCGACTCCTCCCGGCTGTGCGCGGCCAGTTTTTCGTACCCCCAGTTTTCCTGCATCTTGTAATGCAGATAGTAAATATTGATAGCAGTCAATTCCCCGGTCAAAATATCATTGAGCGCGTCGATGATTTTTTTATCACCTTTCATGAATCGCTCCTCCAAGTAGAACGTTTAAAATGAGGTTCCTTCTGTTCGAGTCAGCACTTCTGCCCCATCGGCCGTAACAAGGATGGTGTGTTCGAACTGCGCAGACAGGGAACCGTCCAGAGTGATGGCGGTCCAGTTGTCATCGAGAATCCGCAGCTCCCGTCCACCCATGTTGACCATGGGTTCGATGGTGAATGTCATTCCCTGCCTCAACTCCATACCCTGTCCGAACTGGCCGAAGTGAAGCACCTGGGGTTCATCGTGGAATTTGGCTCCAATGCCGTGCCCGCAGAACTCCCGCACCACGGAATACCCCTTCTTTTCCACAAACTGCTGGATGGTGGCTCCGATGTCGCCCAGATGGGCCCCCGGCCGCACCACGTCGATGGCCTTGTGCAGGGCGATCTTGGTGGTCTCGGTGAGCTTCTGCGCGTTCTTGCGCGGCGACCCCACGAAAAACGTCTTGTTGGTGTCGCCGTGGTATCCGTCCACGATGGTGGTGACATCCAGATTGACAATGTCTCCGTTTCGCAGCTTGCGGTCGGAGGGGATACCGTGACACACCTCGTCGTTCACCGAAGTGCATATGCTTTTGGGAAACCCCCGGTAGTTCAGGGGAGCAGGAATAGCCCCTTTCTTGATGATGTAGTCGTGACAGATGTCATTGAGCTCGTTGGTCGTCACGCCCGGTTTGATGTACGACTCAATCATCACAAGGACCTCCGCCGCCAGCCGGCCGGTCACCCGCATCTTTTCGATTTCTTCATCGGTTTTAATGGAAACCATGCTTGTACCCAAACTCCTTAAGGTCACGAACGTTGTCGCGCCATCGCTCTTTCACTTTAACATACAGGTTGAGGAATACCTTGTTGCCGAACCGCCGCTCGATCTCTTCGCGTGACCAGGTGCCGATCTTCTTGAGCAGTTTTCCACCTCCACCGATGACTATCTTCTTTTGAGATGCTTTTTCCACAAAAATGGTTGCATCGATCACCAACATACCACGTTTTCCTTCACGCAAACCATCCACCATCACCGCAACGGAGTAAGGAATTTCCATTGCGGTGAGCTTGAACACTTTTTCGCGAATGATTTCCATTATCAGGAATTCTTCTGGTGCGTCGGTGATCATGTCATCAGGAAAATAGCGCGGTCCTTCGGGAAGGTGTTTGAGAATCACCTGCTCCAGCAGGTCCAGCCCGTCATCCTTCAATGCCGAAATGGGCACGGTTTCGACAAACGTCTCGCGTGCATTGATTTCGCCGGTCAATTCGAGAATACGCGCCTTGGGGATCAGGTCGATCTTGTTGATCACCAGGATTTTCGGTGTGCGCGTCTGCTTCAGGGATTCCAGCACAAACACATCGTCCTCCCCGCACCCGTGGCGGGCGTCGATCATGAACAGGATCAGGTCCACATCGCCGTAGGTGCTGAGCGAGGTTTTCACCATCTCCTCATTCAGCTTGCTCGCCCCCTGGTGGATACCCGGCGTGTCCATGAGGATGATCTGCCCTCCATTCAGGTGGCAGACCCCGGTGATCCGGTTGCGCGTGGTCTGGGGACGGCGTGACATGGCCGCCAGTTTTTCGCGGACCAGACGGTTGAGCAACGTCGATTTGCCGACGTTGGGCTTGCCGATCAGGCTGGCATATCCGGATTTGAATCCTGTGTCGTGGGTGGTGATGTTGTGGGCACTCCCTAAAAATGCGGGCTATACGCCGAAAATGTTAGATTGTATTATAGGTGAAACCAGAAACCAAGTGGTTAACGCAATGGACCCGATCGGCCTTTACATCCACATCCCCTACTGCCTGCACAAGTGCGGCTACTGCGATTTCAATTCGCATCCGGAGAACGCCTCCGAACGGGAGCGGTACGTTCCGGCATTGATCGAAGAAATCCGCCATTACGCCCCCCGGCTGAAAGACCGCCGGGTGGAGACGATCTTTTTCGGGGGCGGTACCCCCACCACGCTTCCGGCGGGAGACCAGATCCGCATCCTCAAAGCCTGCAGGCGGTATTTCGACGTAGCCAGCGACGCGGAGATCACCACCGAGGCCAACCCGTCCACCGTCGAGACGGAAAACCTGAAATGCCTCCGCGCCGCGGGCATCAACCGCCTGAGCGTCGGCGTGCAGTCCTTCGACGCGGACGAACTGAAAACCCTCGACCGCGTGCACAGCGTCGAAGAAATCCACCAGACGGTCGAGCGCGCCCGCCGGGCGGGTTTCGACAACCTGTCGCTCGACCTCATGTTCGCCCTGCCAGGCCAGTCGAAAGAACGCTGGCAGGACAACCTGGAACAGGCCATCGCCAAAAACCCGGAACACCTCTCCGCCTACAACCTGACCATCGAACCGGGCACGGCTTTTCACAAACTGCATGAAGCGGGAACACTCACCCTGCCTTCAGAAGATTTTCAACTGGAGTTGTACCAGTACAGCATCGAGCGGCTGGGGGAAGCCGGCTACGAGCATTACGAGATTTCCAATTTCGCAAAACCCGGTTACGAAAGCCGGCACAACACGCTCTACTGGGAAAACGGCGACTACCTCGGACTCGGCGCCGGGGCGTCGTCTTACCTCGACGGCGTGCGCTGCAAAAACTTCAACACGCCGGCGCATTACATCGACCGTGTTCAAACCGACGGCCACGCGGTACAGACCCGGGAACGCCTCGACGCCCGGCAGGCCATGGGCGAAACCCTGATGCTGGGCCTGCGTATGAAACGCGGCGTACACATCCCGAAATTCGAACAGCGGTTCCAGGTGCCGTTCGAAACGGTGTTCGGCTCCGTCGTCGAACGCCTGCGCGAACAGGATCTGGTGTCCGTGCACGGCGACCGCCTGGCCTTATCCACGCGCGGGTTGTACCTGGCCGACTCGGTGATCCTCGAATTCATCGAATGAACCAATCCAACATCAACAAGGAAGACAACATGAACGAAAACGCCGCACAAGCGTTCGGAGAGCTGGTCGCCATTGTGGATCGCCTCATGGGGGAAAACGGGTGTCCGTGGGACCGGGTGCAGACGCGCGAGTCGCTCAAACCCTACCTCGTGGAGGAAACCTACGAGGCGCTGGAAGCACTCGACCACAACGATCCGGAAAAAATCAAGGACGAGCTGGGCGACCTGCTCTACCAGATTTTATTCCACGCCAAAATCTCCGAACTGCAAAAGGAGTTCGACATCCGGGACGTGGTCAACACCATCGCCGACAAGATGGTGCGGCGGCACCCGCACGTGTTCAAGGAAGGCGAACTGCACACGCCCGACCAGGTGGTGGACCAGTGGGAACAGATCAAGAAAACCGAGAAAGCCAATCAAGGGCGTTCCTCGGCTCTGGATGGCGTGCCGTTGCATTTACCCGGACTCAAACGGGCGCAGAAGTTACAGAAGAAAGCCGCGAAGCAGGGTTTCGACTGGGACAAGATTGACGAGGTGTTCGCCAAACTGGACGAGGAGATCGCCGAGTTCAAGGAAGCGGTGCGGGACGGCGACGAGGCGCACGTGGAAAGCGAGCTGGGAGATATCTTATTCGTGCTGGCCAACGTGGCGCGGTTTCAGAAGCTGGATGCGGAGGAAGCCCTTCGCCAGACCAACAACAAATTCGTAAAACGCTTTCATTACATTGAGGAACAGGTGGCGAAACAGGGCAAGGCGCTCAAGGACACCCCGCTTGAAGAGATGGAACGCTACTGGCAGGAAGCGAAAAGCAAATAAGCCGTTCCCCTCCCCTTCCCTCCTTAAAGATGCTCACCCATCAGGATGAACGGCGCCATGGCTCCGGCAATGTGCCACAGCGAACAGGCGACGATCCACGCCAGGTGGCAGAACATGGGAAGCGCATGCGGTGCGCGATTGGCGGTGTCGCCGGCGCGGTGCACACCCCAGGCGACGTTTCCAATCAGTGACACGATGCCGAGGATCGGCCACAGCATCACCGTCGCTTCGTTGGCAAACACCACCGTGATGCGCGGCCAGTATGTGACCGGCGCAATGGCCTCCAGGTGCTGGTTGAGCAAAGCGAGCCCGGAGATCACCATCACGTTGTACCCCGCAGTGACGATCAGCAACAGCACATAAGCCCAGCAGTTACCGGGAGTGAGTTTCATAAACACCTCTCTAGTAAACGTTCACAGGAACTTCGCCGGCCACGTTTGTCGCTCCTCGTCCTTCCAGGGCGAAAACGCAAAGGCACCCCTTTCCCTGTGTCAACCACAACTGTCCTTGTCGCCAAAAAGTTCCGGACGGTCCGTCCAGCCGACGGTTCCGCCGTCGTTTTTCATTTGAACCCACCACACGCTTTCCTCGGCCTTTTGCAACTGTCCCCAGCAGTCCTCGCGCGGGGTTTTGCACAGGGGATCGTCCTCCGCCAGGTTCAGGAGAAAAATGAATTCTTCCCCACCGACTTTCCCCTGATGCCAATATTTGAAAAAACCTTCGCCAACATAATGAAGGATGTAAATCGTATCGCCTTTTTTGAACTGTTTGAAAGGAACCACCACTTTCAGAATGCCAGGCTTCGCGTGAACCTCTCCGGTGATGGCGTCGACGCGTTCTCCCTCCTCAACCCTTCCAATCACCTTGCCGTTGGGCGAATCTTTCAGGTCCACGGGTTTCACCGCACGCCAGCGGCCATAGCTGCAGCACTCGAAAGGGCAGATGTTTTTGGAAATATAAAACTCAGGCGGGCTGTCCGCCGATTCCGCTTCCCCGTAAAAGCCAGGGATCACCACACCGATCCAAAGAAGCAGGATGAGTGCGCTCCTCCACCATTTAGATGTCCAATTCATAAAAAAGTCTCCATATTCAAGCGCATCCCCTCACTTTTTGGAGTCGTCCACGGCCACAGCCTGCCTCGCCCACTGGATCAGCGTGTCAGCGTTTTCCAGAACCTCTGTAGGAACTTCGTAATAATTTTTGAGGGTCTGGCCCGGCCTCGGCTGGAACGGTCGCATCCCCTGCCCCACAAATTGGGACACGGTTTTCCCATCGGTTTTGAAGTACAGCACGTTGTTGTAAATGATGGCGAAAAAAACGTCATCGGCGTAGAGCCCGTGACCGCCGAACATGGCACGGCAGCGCACTGGTCCCATCCCTTCAAGCTGCTCCAGTACAAAGTCGGTGAAAGAAGAATCTGTCATATTTATATTGGGATAAATGGGGAACAACCCGGCCCTCAGAAAACCGCCGCGAACAGACTGTTTCCATCATAACGCCAAATGGACGGAGCTTGTTTATTATTCAACTCACGGAAAGCCTGGGGGTTCCAGAGCAAGGGAAAATACGACCATTCAGGTAGGAGAAGCGTAGCGCCGTCCCCGCCACATGGATTGTTTCTTGAACAGCACGTGGATCATGGAATTGACGAGGATGCCGCACACCACAATGCCACCCAGCGGAAAAATCCATATACACCACCCGGAGAGGCCGAGTTCCTCGCACAGGCTGACTTCAGTGAACAGCACCATGAGCAGCGTAACGGTGGACACCGCCTGCACCCACGCCGCGGCATCGACCGCTGCATTGACGACAGCCAGAACCCACGGTGTCAGGGTAAAGCCGAGGATCATGGTGACGTAATAAAACGTTTTCGGGATCGACTGCTTGAAAGCAAGGAACACGTTCTTGCGCCAGCCTTCCCAGATTTCCCGGAGCGAATGGTACATTCGGATGGAGAACAGCCGTTTGCCGTCGGCAGCCAGCATGCGGGCTCCGTTCTGCTTGGCCACGCGGGCGAGACTGATGTCTTCCAAAATGCGGGCGCGCACGGATTCATGTCCCCCCATCCTGCGGTACAGATCGCGGGTGATCAGGAGAAACGCGCCGAAACCCATGGCGTGGGGGTCGTTGGGATCGGCGATTTTCCGAAAGCGGCTCAATCCCGCGATCAGACCGAAGATCACGGGCTGCACGGCCCGCTCCCAGAACGAACCGAAGAGCGCACGCGGCATGAGGGTCAACAGATCCAGCCGACGCAACTGCATGAAGTGCACCGCCGAGGCCAGCGCGTGCGGCTCGAAAACAGGGTCGGCGTCGGTGAACAGCAACAGCTTGCCCCTGGCCACCTGACTGGCCTGGTGAAGGGCGAATGGCTTTCCGTACCAGCCCTCCGGCAAAGGGGCGCTCTGGATGCTTTTCAGGCGCGGATATTTTTCCTGCAACGCGCGGATGATTTCGGCCGTCCGGTCGGTGGAGTGGTCATCGACCGCAATGACTTCAAACTCAGGGTAATCCTGTTGGAGGAGGGACGTCAGGCAGGCTTCTATGTCGCGTTCTTCGTTGCGAGCGGGGACGCAGATGGAAACAAGCGGCATGCTGGGCAGGGGTGGCGCGGCCGGGCGCACCCGGACCAGCGACAGCAGGTTGGATCCGAAATACACCACAACGATCACAACCACTATTATTTGCAAAACCGTGAGCCATGCCATCTGCTACAATACCGGGGAAAAATTGAAACTTGCGGCCTTCAACACGGATACCCCCATGCTGGGACTGGTCAAACCCTTCAAAATGGAACTGCTGGTCAAGGACTGCACTTACTACAAGCTGTATTATTGCAGTGTGTGCCGACACCTGGTGCGCAACCATTCGCGGCCTTACGCTTTCATCAACAGCTATGAAGGCACCTTGTTGGCAATGCTCTATAACGAGATGGTAGTGCAAGACATCGGGGCGGTCAAGGACCGCTGTTCCGGTGTGCCGATCGCCAAAGTTGCCGCCCTGCCCCCGGAGCACGAGGCGGTGCAACTGGGCGCGGCGGTATCCCTCCTCGCCTTCGTCATCAAGTTTCAGGACAACCTGGAAGACGAAACCGGGTTCTGGCTGAGGCGATACAACGGCTGGGTTCAACGCCGTCTCAATCGCACATTCCGCAAAAGCAAAAAACTGTATAACCGGTTCCACATCGACCTCGAATATATCGAACGGGAGGTCGCCGTCCTGCACCGCATGGAGCAGGACCTGTCGGTGACGGACATCGCCCGCTTTCTCGGTCAGTGGGGCAAGGTATTCGCGCACATCATGACGCAGGCGTTCCAGGATAAAATTGCCAAAGACCGCTTTGAAGCCTTGTACGCTTTTTTCTTTGAGCTGGGCCGGCTGATAAACCTTCTCGATGCCATGGCCGACCTGCACGCGGACCGTTCGGCGAGCCGGTTCAACCCTATCCTGCGCGCCGAACCGGGGTTGAATTTAACCGATGAAAATTGCCTGCGGGATTACTATAATAAGTACCTCGAAACGGTCCACGCGGGCCGCGACCGCATGCTGAACCGGCTTCCGGATCTGGACCTGCGCGACGCCTGGCCGATCGTGAACAACATCGTCACTTACAGTTTGGACCGGGAAGCGCGGCAGGCGTACGACGCGATGGTGCTTCGAAAGCCCGTTTCGGAAAAGATGTTTTTCAACTGCAAGGATTTTTAACGACAGGAGAGACTATGTTTTGCCCGAACTGTGGAGCGGAGAACTCGGATCAGGCCAATTTCTGCACGCGGTGCGGCACGCAGATCGTGGACAATCCCGAAATGCGCACTCCCCAGCAATACCAGCAACCGGGCCCGCCCCATCAGGGAAACCGGCAGATGCCGCCCGGCTATTACGAGCGCCCGGACCTGAAGGAAACCTTCGTCCACAGCGCCACCTCCGGGGCCGGCGCCTATGCCGGATGTTGCTGTATGAACGCCCTGTCCAACCTGCTTTGCGATGCCTGTGAATAATGTCTCCCGAGACCATTGAGGGTCTGGTCGCGGATTACGGGTACGGCATCGTTCTCGCCGGCACTTATTTCGATCATTACGGCATCCCCCTGTTTCTGGTGTTCGGCGGCATCGCCGCGTCCAAGGACCTGTTGAACGTGTACGGCGTTCTCTTGTGCGGGTTTGCGGGGGGATGGATCGCCGACCTGTTCCTCTACTTTCTCGGTTACAAGACGGGGCTGGCTTACTGGATGCAGTTTTCCTGGGTGCGCCGCATGGAAGGCGCCATTGTCACCACGCACCGCATGTTCCAGACGCGCCCGGCAGTGGTGGTGATCCTCGGCCGCTTCCTGTTTGCGGTGTCGAAAATCATTCCGCCGTTCGCCGGGATGATCCACTACGATACGCGCCGTTACGTGGTGTATTCGTTTCTGGGCAACGTGTTGTTCTCGATAACCTACACCGCCGCCAGTTTTTATTCGGGACCGTTTGTGCTGGATGCACTCAAGGAATTGAAGTGGGGCAACGTGGCGGTGGCGGTGTGCTTCGTACTGGTGTTGTACATCATCGCCCGCCGAACCCTGCGTTCTCCGCACCGTCCCTGAATTCGGCAAACCAACATGCATCCCCTATGACACAAAAGAATTTTTACGAAATCCTGGGCGTGGCACCCGAAGCGACGTATGCAGAAATCAAAAAGGCCTACCGCACACTGGCGAAACAGCATCACCCGGACAAAAACCCGGAAAGCCATGACGGCCATCACGACCGCTTCGCCGAAATTGCGGAAGCCTACCGCGTGCTGTCCAACCTGAACCGGCGCAGGGGTTACGACGCACAGTTGTTTGGCACTTCATCGCCACACTCCGGGCCGCAGGGTCCCCGCCGGTTTTACCGTCCTCATTACTCCGGCTACCCGTATTTCCAGTACGACTTCATCACCCCGTTCATCCACTCCTTTTTCGTGGGCGACCTGCGGGCGCGTCCATCAGAAAAAGAACGCATGCAGCGCCTGCTTTTGAATCCCAGGGTGCTGATGATCGCGGTGTTCGGGGCCCTTTATTTTTTTAAATTCTTTACGTCAATGACCGGGGAGATCACGGACAAAAACATTGAGGAGAAACTGTTTCAAACACAGTCCTATTATTTGTCGGTGAAAAACGATGAAGGCGTCGAAAAGAAAAAGCGGGTGAAGCCCGACCTGTACCAGGAAGTCCAGGCAGGCGACCGCATCAAGAAAGATTTTTTTTCATTCACCTACCGTTTGAACGACCGCGAAATTTCTTACTGGAGTTTGCCGCGATTCCTTTTACAGGTAGGAATGATTCATCTGGTGCTTTCAGGCGGTCTGTGGTGGCTGGAACGAAGACGGCGTTGAGTGCGTTTTTCTGCGCCGGAGGGCCAATTGAATCTGGCATTGGATGGTGGTAAGCTGAATGCCAACATTTCACTTGCAGGTGGCACCTCATCTGCATTCAAAGTTTGACCGAAGCGGCTTGTCGCCCAGGATCCTTTGTAGACCACTGTTGCAGCATGTTTCAAGGTTTTCGAACTTCAATCCAGCAATCACCATCAAACCCGGAAACAACCATGCACCGCTTTAAATTGCCTTTCGCGTTCCTTTTTATTTTCGCTGTCACCCTTCTTTCTCATCCCTTTGCCGTCACCGAGGCGCAGGCTCTATGTGTGAACGTCAAAAAAGCCAATTTACGAAAAGGTCCCGGCCTGAATTACGAAAAATTGTGGGAGGTGTTTAAGTACATGCCCTTCCAGCAGTTGGCAAAGAAAGGCGAATGGCTCAGGGTTCAAGATGTAGACGGTGACATCTACTGGCTGCACGAGAGACTGATCACCAATGACTTCAAATGCGCGGTGGTCAAACAGAACAAAACAAATATGCGAACGGGGCCCGGAACCAATCATTCCCGCGTGCCGTGGAGCCCGGTGGACAAATACTTTTCGGTAAAAGTCCTCAAAGTGGAGAACAACTGGGTGCAAATCGTTGATGCGATGGGCGACAAGGCATGGGTGTACCAGCCCTTGGTGTGGATCCGCTGACCTGGCCGCCACATGCCACGTTTCCAAATGACCGATTTATTTTGGCATCAACATGTCGGCGCGTTTCTTGAAAAACAGGTGGAACAGTAGATTGCAGTATTGATCCAGCTCTTTTTTTTCCTCCGATAATTCCGAGTAATTCCAGAATCCATACAACTTTGCGAACTTGAGCAGTTTCTCCGAGTACAGCTTCCACGTGTATGCCTCTTTAACGCGCGTAATGGCCTGGCCCGAAATCGTTTTCCAATACGTTGAGTCGGATCCGGCGCGATCCAGGAACTTCACCAGGGGTTCGCTGATGAGCGAAGGTTGGGTGGGGTTGATGAGAAAGCCGTTCTTGCCATCCTGAATGATCTCCTGTGGCCCGCCGAACTGCGTGGCAAATACAGGAAGGCCGCTGGCCATGCCCTCCAGCACCGTCAGCCCGAAAGCTTCAAACAGGGCTGGTTGCACAAACACCCCCTGGCGATCTCCGACGATCCGGTACATCTCAGCTCCGTTCTGTCGTGACGAGTTTTCCACCCAGCGTATTTTGGAATACAGATCGTATTGCGCGATCAATTCATACATACGTTTCAATTGATGCCGCTCTTCATCGTCTTCCACACCCTCTTCGCGAATTGACCGCGTCACCACAATGAGGTTCGCCATTTCCTGCAACTGCGGACTCTGGCCATATGCCTCAACCAACCCTGTCAGGTTTTTGATTTTATCCAGGCGTGCCATGGTGAAAATAGGCGGCTTGTCCGGATCGCTCAACTCGCCGTAGGCCTCAGGCCCACCGTGGTGAAACAATCGTTCCGTCAACTCGCCCGTCTGATTTTCCATGCGCTTGTTCTTCTGCGTAAACGGAAAGTACAAGGAATCATCCACACCCGGCGACACCACATTGAATTTTGGGTGATGCAAATGGACGCCATTGGCCACCTTGTATAGACCCGGCATGGAAAATAGTCGATACGATTCGTATTGGCCCATGCTCGTGTCGGTGCCCGCGATCTCCTGCGAGGTGCTGGAGATGATGATGTCCGCCTTGTTCATGGCAATGAGGTCGGCTGTGAACTGCAGGGAAAAATTATAGTCGGGCTCAAGATCTTTCCAGTACAGTGCGGAGAACAGGTATTTTGGTTTTTCCAGCGCGTGCGCGATGTTGCACTGAATGACCTGCAACCACGATGCGAGAAGCGACGCAACCAGGTTGCCATCGGAATAGTTGCCGACGATGAGGTCGGGCTTTCCGCCGAATTCCGTCAAGAGTTCGTTCTTGGCATCAAGCGCGAACTGCTCAAGGTAGGGCCACACGCGGAATCGTGACATCCAGTGCGGAACGATGTTCTGATGCTCGTCCTTGAACGGCACACGCAATATCCAGCAGTTCTGTGTTCCGTGTACTTTTTCCAAACGATGGTCGCAGGTGGTTCCTTCGCTTTCCGGAATCAGGCGGGTGACGATGATGATCTTCGGTTGGGCCTTGAGGCCCGCGTTCCGAAGCGAGGCCTTCAGGTATTTTTCGAGAGCCTTGACCTGGTCGAGGATATAAACGACCTGCCCTCCCGTATCCGGACGGCCCAGCACATTCTCCTGCCCGAACCATCCATGGGGAGAAATGATGGCCACCCGGCTCACCATGGGAATGACGCTGATGAATTCCTCCAGGTTTTCCGCCCGCGGTTCCTCAAGCAGGTTGGCCAGCAACTGGAGGTTCTTGAGCACCCTGCCCACCGTATCGCCGAACCCGTCACAGAACCCCAGACCCCGCAAATGACTTTTTTCCTTCTGGATCGGTCCGTTCTCCGGTTGACTTTCCAGGTAGCTGATGGCTTTTTGCAGGGCTTCGAACAGCTGGTGCGGGTCCTGCACGATTTGCCCATCCACGAGAATCTGTTCCCCGTTGATACTGTGAATTTTAAGGAAGTCGCAAAGGTGGGCCTGCCATTTGCTCCATTCCCCTTGCAGTTTTCCCGCCATGAAACTGTTTAAAAACCGTTGCCCCGAACCGATTTTACGGTGGTCCCGGATCACCGGCCCCAGACTGTAAAAAGGGCCGAAGTTGATTTCCAGTTTCTTTTCGGCGGGTTCGTACGGGTAGCCCGCAACCACTTCGCGGTAATCCAGAAACTCCTCCGGATTCAATTCATCCACCGTTTCTTCATTTTTATGAAACCGGTAAAACTGATACTGACCGACTTTCGCGCGATAGAGAAGCACTGCGTATTGGTCAAGCAACAGCATCTCCTGCGTCCGCGAAAGAAAGAGTTCCAGACCTTCGAATCCGCCCAATTCCGGATGGGCCTGGTTTTTCTGCCTGAGGTACGCTTCGGATTTGAGAACAATGTCGTTGCGTAGAAAATGCTTCTGCGGATCATGATCCAGTTCATAAATGAACTCGCGGAAGCATTTGATCTCCTCTTCTTTCAAAAGCGTTGCGATGGAATACGAATCGTTCACTTCAAGACTCCAGGAATCGGTAGCGGTGAATGCCATCGATCACTCCCGCCGCGTAGTTTAGTTTGGAAAAATATACACCCCGCTTGCCTCTAAGCATTTCCATTTCCTCACTGTAATTTCCAACCACCACACCCTTCGGGTCACCGCGCATCATTTCCTCGTCGTTTCCGGAATCCCCGGCAACCAGGAAATTTTCCAGCGGAATCTCCCATTTATAGCTGAGGTAGCGAAGCGCTTTCCCCTTGGAGGCACGTTGCGGCAGAATATCGAGAAACTGCTGATGCGAATAAATCAACTGGTAACGGCAACCGTTGCGGGTCAACAGATCATGAGCCTGCTTTAGATATTCTTCTTTAGGTTCCATATAGTAACTGACCTTGAATTCCCGTTCGGTTTCAGGCTCCTGGGGTTCCAAAAAAGGAAGCGTGCCAAGCAACCTCTTGATTTTTTCCTTGTCCCATTTCTGGCGCAGGTGCATGGCCCAGCCCTGATCGGGATTGCCGGATCCTCCATAATAAATTTCAGCGCCGACAGAGGTGATCAGTATCTCCGGAACCGGAACATTATTCTCCTTGAGAAACTCCAGGGCGGAGTCGATGGTTCGACCCGTTGCCACACCGAATGCAATTGATTTTTTATAAGGGTCAATCAAGGCAAGCAGCTTTTCAAGGGATTCCGGGTCCCCGGTCAGGGTGTTGTCGATGTCACACACAATCATCTTGTTGCGGCTCAGCATCTTTACGGCAATGGGATCGCCGTCAATGGCATACAAATCCTTATGGGACCCGCCCTTCAAACCATGGATCGTTTCCAGGTAACGATCGATATGCGCATCCCAGGTGTAATGCGTGCGCACGTTATTGATACCGTTGCTGGAATACCTCTTCCATTCTTCCGGATCGATCAGAATTTCCTTGATAGCCCGGCTGATGGTGTTCGGATCCGAGACATCGATCAAAAGGCCATTCTGGCAGTTCTTGACAATGTCCACCGGACCGCCGTCATTGGTGGCGACAATGGGAACACCGCAGGCGGCGGATTCCAGCAGGGTCAGGCCAAACGGCTCCGTGAGTGCGGGGTTCACGAACACCCCCTGACGCAAAGCCACCATGCGGTATAGCTCCGGCACCTCATACGTAAAATCGTGTTTCTTCGGAATCGCCAGCTTTCCGTACAAATCGAATTTGTCCATGAGCAAAAGAGTTTCAATGAGCACGGATTTTTCGTTGTCGCCCATGTCCATGATGTTTTTGCGAATGCCGAGAAAGACGGCCAGATTGGCAATGGCCTGCAACTCCTTGCTCTCGCCGTATGCCTGAATGAGTGCGCCGATGTTTTTTCGTTTGTCCGGACGGCACAAAGCAAGAATGAGCGGTTTGTCCGTGTTCAGGAAAAAACGATTGAGTTCGTTGTCGATGGCCACCCGCGCCTGGCGGCTGTGCTCGTTTTCCTGATCCTCCGCGTAATAAGGAAAGAATCGTTCCAGATCAAGCCCCGGGGGATTGACCAGGTATTCGGGAACGGTGTTGTGCTCGTACATTCCATATTGCCGTTCCACCTCCTGGTGCGTGCTGGTAACCACAAGGTCGGCGCAACCGATAATATCCTCTTCCACCCGGATCCGGTAATCGATGTGATACTTCCGGTTCATGTCTTCGTCGGACAAGCCCTCGTCGCACAGCTTGGATTTTTTGGCTTTGCCCAGTGAGTGCCCGGTAAAAACGAACGGCACCCCGAACAAGGACGCGAGGTGACGGGCCACATAACCGCCGTCGGCATAATGCCCGTGAACGAGATAAGGGATGTCGTCCTCGCGCTTGATGTACTTAACCGTCTTGTCGATGAATTCGTCGAGGTGGTTCCACAGCAATTCCTTGCGGATGTATTTGCCGCCGCCGCAGGGAATGCGAACGATACGAACCTTGTCGGTGAGGTTTTCCACCGGAACGGAATAATCTTCCGAGACACGGCGGTCACGTATGAGACGTGTGAACAGATCCACCCGCCGGACTTCCGGACGCTTGCCCAGTTCTTCAGCCAGTTCGATGACGTACTTCACCTGTCCGCCGGTGTCCGCGTCCCGGCCCATTTCAATGTTCCGGGGGCGGACCAATCCGTGGATGCTGAACATCATGATGTACAAGCCCTGGCTGTTCTGACCCATCACCTGACCAGTCGATAGGGTTGATAAAATTTGTCGTCGCCCGGCAACGCGCCCTGCACACCGCACAACCCGGTGGCAAACACACAGGCGCGCTCGAGGACCGTCTGCAACGGCCAGCTTGCCAAGTAGCCGAGCGACAACATGGAACTGAACCCGTCCCCCGCCCCGACGGAATCCACGATTTCATAGCTGTCATCCGGGGTGCACTGGAACGGATTCCGGTTTCCCGTTTCAAAAATGACGCTGGTCTTGTTTCCATTCGTCACGCAGACCAGCCCCAGCTTGTAACGTTCCGCCAGATACCGTGGGAGCTCCGCCACCGTTTTATCTATGGCAAGAAGCTTTTTGATTTCCTGAAGCTCATGCCGGTTGGCTTTCAGGATGTCGCAGTTTTTAAGCGAATTTTCGATCACATCACGGTCATAAAACGGAGCACGCAGGTTGATATCCAGCAAGAAGGTGGACTTCAGCCCCAGCTTCTTCTGAATCTCCTGCAAGGTTTCGCGGGATTTCCCATTTCGCTGGATGAGGGTACCAAAGTAAGCCAGTGGAATGTCATCACGAAAACGTTTTTGGAGATACACATCGACCTCGATGAAATCGTAAGCGCGGTCCGGCAGGATTTCGAATCGATGCCCGTTGCTTGAATCGGGGCGGACCGTCACCTCGCCGGTGGGATGGTGAGGATCGATCTGGATGCCCCCGGTGGGGAATCCGTGGCTCCGGGCGAACTCCAGAATTTCACGGCCTTCGGCGTCGTCTCCGACCCGGCTGATGAAGTGCACGGGAATGCCCATCTTATGAAGATGAAAGGCATAATTGAACGGCGCCCCTCCCAGCCGCTTTCCACTTTCAAACTTGTCAAACAGGACCTCGCCCATCACAAGAACCGGTCCGTAAGGTCGGTGCACCCGCATCCCAGATTCCTCCTCTTCAAACCATCCACAAATTTTTGAAACCAGTCAACAATCCGCTATTCTAAAATCCTCATCGTCAAAATACATCATATTATTTTTATCGATGTGAACGGACACCCTTTCCCCTTCCCGCAGGTCGGAATATTCGCACACACCACACAGGGAAACACCTCCCAACGACACCGTAGCGAAAGCCCGGTCTCCCAGCAACTGCCCCCACAGGACTTGATGGGGCCCGCTTTCATCGGGGACGATCCGCACGTGTTCCGGACGGATGCCTGCTTTCACGGCGGTTTTCGGAACCGGTTCCTGTAACAATTGGTTCAACCCTTCCTGCTCAAGGACATTGAACGGGGGAAAGCCGAAAAACCGGGCAATTTCCAAGGTCGCCGGTTCCCGGTACAGGACCCCAGGCGACGCCACCTGCCGGATACGCCCCCCCGATAAAAAAGCCACGCGGTCACCCAGCACCATCGCCGAATGCGCGTCGTGCGTCACATAGATGAACGTTTTTCCCAGCTGGCGGTGCAGGTGTTTGAGTTCGACCTGCAGATGGTCGCGAAGCTGCGGGTCCAGGTTGCTAAGCGGTTCATCGAACAGGAACAAGGCTGGGTCCCGTACCAGCGCCCGCCCAACGGCCACCCGCTGCTTCTGTCCGCCGGACAACTGAGCCGGAATCTGGTCACGGACGTCTTCCAGATGGAGACGCTCAAGCGTTTCTTCCACCTGGACCGCCATACTCGCTTTCGACCATTTCATATTCTCCAGCGGAAACCGGATGTTCTCCTCCACCGTCATGTGCGGGTAAAGCGCGTAATCCTGAAATACGTACGCGACATTGCGCCGGGACACATCCTGCACCGTGACGTCGCGCTCTTCAAACAGAATGCGGCCGGATTCCGGCGTCAGCAATCCCGCGACCAGGTTGAGCAGGGTGGTTTTACCACAGCCGCTGGCACCGAGAACGATGAGAAACTCGCCCTGCTCGATATCGAGGTCGATGTCATTTAGGACTCTTCGTTCGCCAAAGCGGTGTGCGATGTGTTCGAGACGAATGGTACCCATATTTCACCCTTTGATCCCGCTTCCCACCAGTCCGCGTACCAGGTATTTCTGCGCCACGACCACCGCCAGAAGAATGGGGAATGTGACCAGGGAACTGGCGGCGGCGATTTCTCCCCACGGAAACTCGAATTGCCCCGTGAACAGGGTGATGCCAACCGGAATGGTGCGCGACGCGTAGGACGTGGTGTAAGTCAAGGCAAACAGGAACTCGTTCCAGCAGAAGAGGATTCCGAGCAGTCCCGCGCACACCATGCCCGGCACGCCGAGTGGCAGGTACACGCGCCGGAACGCGGTCCACGCGCCGCATCCATCCACCCGCGCAGCGTGGTACAAGGAAAGGGGAATCTCCTCGAAATACCGTGTCATCACCCACACCACCAGCGGTACGGTGAACAGGCTGTACACGAGGACGAGCCCCCATACCGTGTCCATTCCACCCAGAACACCCAACACTTCGTACAGTGGCGTCACCACCGCCACCTGCGGCAGCATGAACACCACCAGCAAGGCCAGAAGGACCGGCTCGCGGTTCCGCGTCATCAGCACACTCAATCCGAACGCACCCATCGTTCCCACTACGAGCGACACCCCCGTCGCACCCAGCGACACCCAAAGGCTGTTCGCCACCACATTCAGGAACGCCTCGTTCAGCAAAACGGAACGGTAGTTCTCCAAACTGAACGTCTGTGGCCACACCGGTGGCATTTGCGCCACCGTGCCGGGAGGCTTCACCGAGGTGATCCAAAGCCAGATAAAAGGCCCCAGGCTCCACGCGAACAATACGAACA
This sequence comes from Nitrospina sp. P1_D6, assembly GCF_052156615.1. Lineage (NCBI taxonomy): Bacteria > Pseudomonadati > Nitrospinota > Nitrospinia > Nitrospinales > Nitrospinaceae > Nitrospina > Nitrospina sp. P1_D6. The sequence continues at coordinate 93,567 of NZ_JBQKUN010000005.1, forward strand.
GGAAAAGAAAATGATTCACCCGCCTCATACCGTCTGCCTCCCGTCTTTTAAGACAGCGACAACAATCCAGGTGATGGCGACCATCATTCCCACCTGCACCAGCGCCACCGACGAACCGTACCCGAACTGCAATGCCTGAAAATAGGTGCGGTAAGCATAAATGGAAAGCGTTTCCGTGCTGTTGGCCGGGCCGCCGCCTGTCATCACATAAATCACGTCAAACACCCGGAACGCGTCGAGGAGACGCAGGACCAGTACGGTGAGGATTGCCGGACGCAGTGCCGGAAGCAAAATGCGCATGAGCAGGCGGAGCGGGGGTGTGCGGTCCACCCGCGCCGCCATCAAAAGAGATTCTGGAACGCGCTGCAATCCTGCGAATAAAAGAAGCGTCATGAACGGGGTCGTCTTCCACACGTCCGCCAGAATGGCGGCATGAAGAGCGAGGTCCGGATCCGCCAGCCAGTACACCGGCCCCTCCACGGTTCCCAGTGCCTGCAGGATGTGATTGACAATTCCCGCTTCCGAGTGGAACATCCACTGCCACAACCGCGCGCTGACCACGTTCGGAATCGCCCACGGCAGAAGCAGGATCGTTTTCCACCACACCGATCCCGACCCGAACCGCAGGTACAGTGCAAAAAAAAGTCCAATGACAAATTCCAGCATCACGGACACGCCGGTGAAGTACAACGTGTTCGTCACCGATTTCCAGAAACGAAAATCCTCACCAAACAGGTACCGGTAATTCTCCAGCCCCACCCAGCGGTCGATCCCGAACAGCGCGACCCTGGTTTTGAATCCGAGGATCACGATTTCGAAAAGCGGCCACGCCACTAAGAGTCCCGGAAGAATCAACATTGGCCCCAGAAACAGCAGGCGGTCTTTAAGTTCCTGCTTCATCGTTCAGCACCCGCGTCAAGCGTTGAAGGTCCGCGTCTATCAACCGCATGGCCTCGTCTATGGTATACACATCCCCCAGCCCCCCGTTCAGATAGGCCTGCAGGGATTGCGACAGCGGCATGTACAGCGGCATGGCCGGACGCGGCGCCGCGTATTCCATCGCCTCAAATAGAACGTTTACAGGTGGAGCATACGGAGGCGGGGCACCTCGCAAAACCGATTTGCGCGCAGGGGTCAATCCCAGCTTGAGCCACAACACGCGCTGAACATCCGGTTGTGTCAGAAACGCAATCCAAGCCCGCGCCGCTTCCGGCACCGGCGTGTCGCGATGCATGCCGAGCAAAAACCCGCCCAGCGTTCCACGTCCCGCCTCACCCCGTTCCACTGCCGGCAGAGGCGACATCCACACCCTGCCTGCCACCGGCGAATCCGGCTGTTGCATCAGCCGCCAGGCATACGGCCAGTTGCGCATGAACACCGCCCGCCCGTTCTGGAAAACATGGCGGCTCGACTCTTCCGCCATCGCCAAAACAGACGGCGGTGAGACTCCGTCGGTCAAAAGCCTTCGCATGAACCGCAGACGCGGTTCGATCAGGGCACGGTTCAACCGCTCTCCATTCCCCGGTAACAGCCACGGCTCGCCCCGGGGCAGAAACTCCATGAAATTGCAGACCAGCCCCTCATATTGGCGTCCCTGCCAGACGAACCCGTAAAGCCGGTCGTCCTGTTCCGCCTGCGTGATGGTTTCAGCCATCGTCACAAGCTCACCCCATGTGGCGGGTGGCTTGCTGAATCCATGCTTTTGCAACAAGTCTTTTCTTGAGTACATCACACCGCTATCGACAAACAGCGGCACACCGTAGCGGGTTTCACCAAATATTCCCGCCTGCACACTGGCGGCAAAGAAATCGTTCCACTCTTCCTCTGGCACAACCTCATTGAGTGGAGAGAGCAACCCGGCCCGGGCAAATTCCGCCATCCAGATGACATCCAGTGCCAACACGTCAATGCGGCCGGATCCACGGGTTTTCATATGTGTCAGGTAAAACTGGTGCTGGTCGTCGGTGCCGGTGGGAAGTTGATGCACCTGAACCCGGTAGTCGGGGTGAAGCTGATGGAACCGTTTGGCCAGTGAGTCAAAGGTGGCGCTGAAACCGGGAAGGGAGAACTGATAGTAATGGACTGTATTGGGAGCTTCCGGCGGGGTGCCGGAAAATAAACAGCCGGGGGCCACAAGAAACAGGGCAATGAACACAATCCGCAGTCCAACCATAAATCTCCTGTGGAATGTGGAAGGGGAATGAGTACAGGGTACCACGGAAATTCTAATTCTGCAGAATCCCGGCAAGCCAGGCTGGAGAAATCGAAAAGAGAGAAAGCGGAGGTTTCGAAGGAGTTTCAGGCGATCTTGCGGCTGGCGGCCCGGTCCTTGGGCAACCGGATTTTGAAGCGGGTGCCCTCGCCCACCCTGCTGTCCACCTCGATCGTGCCGTTGTGCATCTCGACGATGTGTTTGCAGATACTGAGACCCAGCCCACTGCCGCCTTCAGAACGTGACCGCGCCTTGTCCACCCGGTAGAACCGGTCAAAAATCCACGGCAGGTCTGTTTCCGGGATTCCAATGCCGTTGTCCTGAATGCTGAGAAACGCGTAGTCGCCCAGATCCTGCAGGGTGATTTTGATGAGCCCTTTTTCCGGTGTGTACTTGACCGCATTGTGCAGGAGCGTCCACACCATCTGCTTCAGGCGATGCCCGTCACCAATGACTTCCGCCGACTCCAGGTAGGCGATCTTGATTTCGATTTCCTTTTCTTCAGCCAGGATTTCCACGTTCTTGCACACGTCCTCAATAACGGTGACGAGGTTGACCCGTTCCGTTTCCATGGGAAGCTGCCCCTCGTCCGCCCGCGCGAGGACAAACAGGTCGTCCAGAATGTGCGACATGTAATTGATTTCTTCCAGATTGCTGGACAGCACCTCCTGGTACTCCGACGGCTTGCGCAGTTTGCTGAGCCCGAGCTCGCTCTGCCCTTTCATCACCGTCAGCGGCGTACGCAGTTCGTGGGAGGCATCGCTGCTGAACTGGCGGATTTTGGCGAACGACCGCTCGAGGCGGTCCATCATGTCATTGAACGTGAGAGCGAGGTTGCCGATTTCATCCTGCACCTCCGGTACCGGAATGCGCCGGCTGAGGTCGCCGCCGCTCGCGATGTCGCGTGCGGTGTGCGTGATCTTCGCCACCGGTTCCAGCGACCGCCGCGCGAGGAAGCGTCCCACCAGCGCACTCAACAGCAAGACGGTCGGTACCCCGGTGAACAAAAAAATGCGCAGGTTCCGCATGGTTTCCTTGACGCCTTCAAGCGACGTTCCCACCTGGATGAGGTTGACCAGCGTGCCGTCTCGGAGTACCGGCATGGTGATGACGCGGATGGGGTGGCCGTCGGCGACGGTGAAGGTCTCGTACGTCATCTCACCTTTCAACGCCCGCCCGTAAGCATCCTGCGACAACGGAAATTTGGAGGCATCGATGTTTTTGGAACGCGAGCCGACGTTGCCGGAGCCGTCGTAGATTCGGTAGAACTTATTGAGGTTGCCGTAGCCCAGAAACTGCTCGAAGAAGAACTCGAGGCCCGGAAGCGGCGTGCGGGAGTAATCCAGTTGCGCGGTCTTGCGCACCACGCTGGCCGACAGCTTGAGGGAGTTGTCGATGCTTTCGTAAAGGCGGTTGTTGAGGAAGTAATAGAGGATGATGCTGAACAGAATCAGGATGATTCCCAGCAGGGCGACGTAGAGGGCGGTCAGTCTGGAACGAATGGAATTGAATACCATCTTCTATTCCCTCATCACATATCCGACGCCCCTCAAGGTGTGCAGTAACTTGTGATCGTATTGTTTGTCGATCTTCTTCCGCAGGTGGTTGACGTACACGTCGATGACATTGGTGAACGTATCGAAATTGTAATCCCACACGTGCTCGGCGATCATCGTCCGCGTCAGCACCTTGCCCGCATTGCGCATGAAGTATTCCAGCAGGCTGTATTCCTTGCCTGTGAGCTCGATCTCCTCACCGCCGCGCTTCACCTTGTGGCTCACAAGGTCAAGCGTCAGGTCGCCGACCTGCAGGAGGGTCTTGGTCTCGTTCTGCCCCCGCCGCAACAACGACCGGATGCGCGCCAGCAGTTCCGAAAAGGCGAAAGGCTTCGTCAGGTAATCGTCGGCGCCCTGGTTGAGCCCCGTCACCTTGTCCTCCACGGAATCCTTGGCTGTCAGCAGGATGATCGGGGTATTGATGTTCTTTCCGCGCAGGTGAGCGAGCACATCAAGCCCTTTGATCTTCGGCAACATGAGGTCGAGGATGATCAGGTCGTAGTGGTTCATCTCCGCCAGGTTCTGGCCTTCCTCCCCGTCGGTAGCCACATCGACGGCGTAGGTCTCCTCTTCCAGGCCTTTCTTGATGAATCCGGCGACCTTTTTCTCGTCCTCAACGATCAAGATACGCATACTCACTACTTCGAGTTGTCATCCCATTTTTTCTGGACTTTGTGGAGATCGATCTCCCCTTTCAGCATCTGGACGTGCTTTTCGCAGTCCTTGATCATGGCCGCATACATGGCGCGACAGGTTTCGTCATTGGCGTCTTCCATCGCCTCTTTGCATATTTTAAGCGCCTCTTCGGTGGTGGTGAGGGCTTTCAGGATATTTTCGTTGAACTTGCTGGTCATGAATTTGCGTCAGAAGGTATTGATATTTTTATTGTATCACCGATTCAATCGGAGGCTATTGTAAACCTTGCAGTTTTTGGTTTCAATTTTCTTTACCGCCATCCTCCTGATTTTCCTCGGCAAACCGCTGTCCGAACATATAGTGGACGAGCAGGACGCCGAAGGCCACACCCATGTAGGGGATGCCCTCCACCAGGTAAATCAGGATGCGGCCCACCACGCCAAAGTCGCGGGCGAAGTTACCCAGGATCAGGGTGCCGGACCGCTCCAGCGCCATGAATATCATCTGGATAATGAGCCCGCAGACGAATCCGATGAATCCGCCGAACAGGTAGTAAACGTATTTCAAACTGGCCATTCCGGTGCCTCCGGGTCCGTTGGAGAATTGCGGTGTTTTGCTGCGGCGTGAAATGGTATATTTCAGGCTTCACCATTATATAGATGAAACATCCACATTTGTACGGGGAATCGGCCATGAGACTTGAAAACAAGACCGTCATCATCACTGGCGGCGGTACCGGCATCGGCCTTGCCTGCGCGGAGCGGTTTCATAGGGAAGGTGCGCGCCTCGCGTTGTTCGGGCGGCGAAAAGACCCGCTGGAAGCGGCGGCCCGGCGGCTGGGAGCCAACGTCCTGGCCGTGCCGGGAGACATCACCAAAGAAGAAGACGTGGACCGGTTGATCGACCTCACCCTCAAGCAGTTCGGCCAGATCGACGTGCTGGTCAACAACGCGGGAACACTCGGGGGCGGTTCCCTGCACGAGACCCCCAACGACATGTGGGATCAGGTGCTGGACATCAACCTGCGCGGCCTGTTCCTCCTGACCCGCCGGGTGCTGGCCCACATGGTCGAACGGAAATCCGGCTCCATCGTGCACATCAGTTCCATCCTGGGCCTCGTTGCCGTTCCGCAAACCGGAGCGTACAACGTCTCCAAGGGCGCACTCAACCAGCTTTCCCGTTCGATTGCGGTGGAGTACGGTCCCATGAACATCCGTTCCAACGCCGTCTGTCCCGGCATGGTGGAGACGGACATGACCGAGGAACTGCGCGGCAACGCCGAATTGATGGAGGACTGGAAGGAACATTACTATCCTCTGCGGCGGTTCGCAAAGGCGGAAGAGATCGCCAACGCCTGCCTGTTTCTGGCCAGCGACGAGTCGTCGTTCGTCACCGGCACCCTGCTTCCGGTGGACGGGGGTTTCACCGCCATGTAGAGAAAGTTGACGGCATTTTCCGCCATGTATTAGAATCCGTAAATTCAATCCATTGCCCGGCCTCCGGCCGCAATGCAACCCGGCCCACGGCCCCGGAAACACACGCCCCATGAAATACGAAACGGTCATCGGACTGGAAGTCCACGCCCAGTTGAAAACCCGGTCCAAGATTTTCTGTTCCTGCTCCACCGAATTCGGCAAAGAGCCCAATGAGAACACCTGCCCGGTCTGCCTGGGCATGCCGGGGGTGCTTCCGGTGCTCAACCGCAAGGTGGTGGAATACGCCATGAAGGCGTGCCTGGCCACGCACTGCGAGATCCAGCCGGTGAACCAGTTCGCGCGCAAGAATTATTTTTACCCGGACCTGCCGAAAGGCTACCAGGTTTCGCAGTTTGATCTGCCCATCGGGCTCCGCGGCCACCTGACCATCCAGACTTCCGGCGGACCGAAGCGCATCCGCCTCACACGCATCCACATGGAAGAAGACGCCGGCAAGTCCATCCACGGCGACAACCTGGGCGATCGGGACAAGAGTTATGTCGATTACAACCGCACCGGTGTGCCGTTGATCGAAATCGTGAGCGAACCGGAACTGCGGAGCGCGGAGGAAGCGAGGGAGTACCTCGTAGCGCTCAAATCTGTGTTGCAGTACGCGGACGTGAGCGACTGCAACATGGAGGAAGGCAGTTTCCGATGCGACGCCAACGTATCGCTCCGCCCTGTGGGGCAACAGGAATTCGGCACCCGTGTCGAGCTCAAGAACATCAACTCCTTCAAATTCGTGCAGAAGGCCATCGAGCACGAGGTGGAGCGGCAGACCAAGATACTTGATCAGGGCGATCAAGTGGTTCAGGAAACCCGGCTCTACGATGCCAACCGGGGCGTCACCTTCTCCATGCGCTCCAAGGAAGAGGCGCACGACTACCGCTATTTTCCGGAACCGGACCTCGTTCCCGTCGCATGCGATGCGGATTGGATTGAATCGATCCGCCGCGAATTGCCGGAGATGCCGGAGGAAAAACGCCAGCGCTTCGTCGAGCAGTACGCCATTCCCGAATACGACGCCGGGGTGCTGACCACCTCGCGCACGCTGGCCGACTATTTCGAAGAGTGCGTCGCGCTGTTCAACCAGCCGAAGCTGGTCAGCAACTGGATCATGGGGGAACTGTTGCGCCTGCTCAACCAGGATGACCGCGACATCGGCGACTGCCCGGTGACCCCTGGTCAGCTTGCTGACATGCTGAAATTGATCGATGCCGGGACCATCAGCGGCAAGATTGCCAAGGCGGTATTCGAGGAAATGTACCAGACCGGAAAGGAACCCGCCGCTATCATTGAAGAAAAGGGACTGACGCAGATTTCCGACGAGGGGGAGCTGGGCAGGATCGTGGATGACATCATCGCCGCCAGCCCCGATCAGGTGCAGCAATTCAAGGAGGGGCGGGACAAGGTGCTCGGTTATTTCATCGGACAGGCCATGAAGGCCAGCAAGGGGCAGGCCAATCCCGGCCTGCTCAACAAACTATTCAAGGAGAAGCTGGGGCAGGCCTGAATCGCCGGGGTTTTGTTTCGCACGGGATTTTTATAATATGGAAAGAATGAAATCAATATCCCATCGTCTTTTGCCTGTCCTATCCGGACTGATGTTGTCCTTGATTCTGATGCTCGCAGGCGCCACCCCCGGCCAATCCCTGGACATGCCGGTTGCGGCGTGGTCGGCTGACAAAAGGTTCATTGACCACGGCGACGGCACCATCAGCGACACCCGGACGGGTCTCATGTGGGCCAAAAAGGATTCGTATCTCGATACGGGGCGCTGGATGAACTGGCGGGAAGTGTTTTCCTACGTTGAGGACCTGAACGACACCACCTATGCCGGTCACATCGACTGGCGGATGCCGACGCTGGAGGAGTTGCGCACGCTGTATGAGGCCGACAAAACCAACAGCTCCCAGGTCGGAAGTGAGATGGTCATCCACATTGACCCCATTTTCGCAAAAGAGGGATGCGGGGCCCTGTGGTCCTCCGAAGCCAACGGCCACTTCAATTCCTTCGGCGTGATATTCAACACCGGCACCCGGTTTTCGGCCAACAAAAAATCGCGGAGCCGCAAGGCGACCCGCGCGGTCCGGTTCATACAAAATCCCGACTTCCGCAGGAAATACCTTCAACAATAAAGGAACGTTATTTTGAAACGCTTGAAATTCTGGATTGGAACAGCAGGCCTGCTCACGGCTTTCGCCCTGCAGGCCTCCCCCGCTTTCGCCACCTGGCCGAGCATCGAAATCGCCCTGTGGGACCCGCACTTCGCCAGGCAGGACCGCCAGGACAAGGAGTATCTAAAAGTGCTGGCGCACGCAGAGAAGAATGAGTTCGCCGAGGCACTGCCGCTTACAGAAAAACTCATCCAGGAACGGCCCAACAAGGGCACACCGTTGGTCCTGAAATCGCTTCTCCTGTATGAACTGGGCCGTTATCGCGAAGCACACCAGACGCTGTTGAAAGGACGCAGTATCCAGCCCCGTCACCCGGCCATCCATTACGCAAATTGCGAGATTTACCGGATGCTTGGGGTGGTGGATCTTTCCAAGCGCGGATGCGGTATTGCCGTCAACCAGCACCAGAAACTGCCGGAGGCTCATTACGAGTACGCGCTCACACTCGCGGCAAACGGGGAGATGAACGAAGCCAACCTGGAACTCGAACTGGCCGCGGAGCTGGATCCAGAATCCCCCGTTTACCCCTATGAAAGAGGGATGAATCATTTTTACCTGAACGACCTTCCCGGCGCTGAGAAGGCGTTTCTCAAAGCCATCGAAATCGACCCAAAACATCTGGACGCGCTGTATCAACTGGGCTACTTGTACGCAGTGCGCGGCGAACTTGAAAAGTCGCAGTCGTATCTCGAGCGCCTTTATGAAATGCGGACCAACCACCCGAAGGTGGAATCTGCGCGCAAACTGATTGAAATGATCAAGACCGATCGCGTCGATGAACTACCGAAAACCGTGATTGCACACCAGTATCACATGAGCCGGTCACGCTCCCTCTACCAGTCGGGCGAATATGGGTTGGCCCTGTTTGAAATCCAGACCGCAGCACGGCTGAATCCGAAGGACAAACCCACTCAGGAAATCCTGGTGGGTCTCGCCAGCCTCCTGCTCCGGCTGGAATTGACCGAGATCTCCATCGAAACCATGATGGCCAACATCGACAGCGACCCCATATTGCAGGCCAAGTCTTACCAGGAGATGGGGGATTTGTATGCTCTGCGCGGCAACATGAAAGATGCACGTAAGTTTTACCAGAAAGCCATGGAGCTGGGGGACCCGGACAATCTGGCCAAAACCAGCCTTTCGGAGTTACCACCCAACGATCACAGCATCCCCAACGCCCTGGATCCGGACGAGTTGTTTTTTCTTCCTGCAGAAGCGTTGAACCGCCGTGGTGAATTGTTTTCTCATTACGGAATGCATAAACGGGCCCTGGCCGTGTACTCCATGGTGTTGCGCATGGCACCAAACCACCTGATGGCGAAGCTCAACACCGCCGCCACCCACTACAACACCGGCGAGTACGGCCGCGCCATCTCCATGCTGGAAAAAATTTCCATGAACCACCCCAATCACGAATACATCCTGTCGCACCACGTATTGCTTGCCAAATGTTACGCACAAAAAGGCGACGAACCCCAGATGGTACGCAATCTCCAATTTGTCAGAGAGAATAAACCTGAACTTTTACCCAGTCTCCGGGAGGATCCCGCTTTCACCAAATACCGGCACCTCGCCCTCTTTCGGTAAAGCATTGGCTCAAGCAAAGCTTCCCTGTTTTCAATATTTTGATGGACTTTGGACTCTAAATAAAATTTGACACAACTGGTCAATAAATGATTAGATGCTGGAAAGTTAATCATAAAAGTGTAATCAACTGATCAACCGGACAGATCTGTGACCGCCCTAAAAGGAGGTTAGGATGTTTGACAATGTTAGGAACCGCCGCCCAGTCCAAACTGTTTCCCGTCTTCTGGGCCTCTTTCTTATGTCCAGCTTGTTTTTTGCCAATGTGGGGCTCGCAGAAAAGTCGGCCTGTGAAGAAGCTGCAAAACAGTTGCGGGGAAACTTACAAACCACCCAGGCACAGGGAGGGGTATGGGGTTATATGGAAAAAGCCACCTCTCTTAGAGGGGAGTCGATGATTGGCTTCCAGGTGGACAGCAAGCTGGCCCGGCTGGTGACCCATTGGGACACCCTGTGCTCGAAATCCAATGCACCTTCCCAGGAAACATTCAACACCATTGCCGCCAATCTGGACCTGGCACGGCAAATCGTCAATAAAACTCCCGGCCGCACCCCGCCTCAGGAACTCATGAAAATGATTCAGGAGCTCAATCAAAATCTCGATAAGGCTTACGGCCAACTGGGGCTGTGATCAGAGGCGCTGTATGATAAAAGAAGGCAGCAAAGCGCCGGATTTCACGGCTCCCGATCAAAAAGGCGACAAGGTCAAGCTGAGTTCCTTCCGCGGCAAAAAGAACGTTGTCCTTTATTTTTACCCCAAAGACATGACCCCGGGTTGCACCACCGAAGCCTGCGATTTCAGGGACCTCCACCAGAAATTCAAAAACACGCAGGTGCTTGGCGTCAGCGTCGACTCCCCGGAACGCCACCAGAAGTTCATCGAAAAATACGACCTGCCCTTCACTCTCATCAGCGACGAGGACAAGAAGGTGGTGCAGAAATACGGCGTGTGGCAGGAAAAGAAACTCTATGGCAAGACTTTCATGGGCATCGTGCGCAGCACCTTCCTGATTGACAAAGAGGGCGTCGTGCGCAAAATCTGGCCGAAAGTAAAGGTCAAGGGCCACGCCGAAGAAGTTCTGGAATCCCTCAAGGAATTGAAGTAGTCCTCACTTATTCCCGTTCATCAGCTTTTCGATCTCCGCAACGCGCTTCGGTACGGACTGCGAAAGATTGCGGCATCCCTTTTCCGTTATCAACAGGTTGTCCTCAATGCGGATGCCGATTTCCTGATCGAAGCTTTTTCCATTCAACCTGATCTTGAACTGGCCATATAGGCCGGGCTCGTTGCTGATCAGCCAGCCGGGCTTCATGGGCTGAACGGCGTAATTGCGGAACGGATCGCCGTCGTGCTCCTGCTCGCCGATGAGATGACTCACTCCATGCGGCCGCTCTTTGTACTTGAGCTTGCATTTGCCGCCCTCATCAAGGAAATCTTTTTTAAGGTAATAATTTACCGTATCCCAGCACAGTTCATTGAGTTCCTGGATGGTCCGGCCGGCGCAGGCCTGTTTCTCTACTTCCAACTGCGCTTTCAACACAATCTCATAAAGAAGTTTCTGCAATGGATTGTACTTTCCGGATGCGGGAACCGTTCTGCTGATGTCCGCGTGCATGGTCATCCAGCGCACACCGAAATCCAGTAGAACCATCTCCTGCTTCTTCACCGGATCGTCGTTCTTCACGTAATGCAGAACCGTGGCATTGTGACCGGAGGCGATGATGGAAGGGAAGCTCAATCCGTAGGGCGAACGCATTTGCATCTGCCCTTCGATGAAGCCCTGAATCTCGTACTCGGTCCTGAACTCGCGGAATCGTCCCAGCGTTTCCTTGAATGCCGCGGCCGTCAGGCGGTTCGCCTTCAACGTGTTCTCCACATCGTACTTGTCCAGCGGCAGGCGCAGATCGAAATGCGTTTCCATGATGTTGTGCAAAGCCCCTTTCGGAGCCTTCCATTTGCGCAACATACGCTCAACCTGCTGCTTGAAATTCCAGTTGTGGTCGGACTTGATGGTGGTCCGTTTGCCGTTACGGATGCCTTCCAGCCAGAACGCGCCGACTTTTTTCTCCGGCTGTTTCAGGAAGCGCTCCTTGAATACCGCTTCGAAATCGTCGATATCCCGCACATCTTTCATCCCGGTCACGCGTTTGACTTCGTTCACGCTTTTGGGATCGCCCACGCCGAAGCGGATTCCGTCCCAGAACTCCTTGCTCGGATCCTTTTTTTTCACGAACAGGATTTCATCCGATTCCCTGGAATGCGGATCCAGCAAAAGGATCACTTCCGTCTGGTTGACCCCCGTGAGGTACATGAGGCTCGGTTCCTGGTAAGTCGGAACAAAGGCGTACGTCCACAACGTTTCCTGGCCGGGACCGTACGGTACACCGGTCAGAACCATCAACATGTTTTCCGCATCCATCAATTTTTTACGGCGCTCCCGGAAGCGGCGCTTGGCGTAAGCCCCTGCGCCGCCGTCGCGAAAAATACCGGAATAGATTTTTTTACCGTCTCTCTGCATCATAAAGTTCAAACCCCGCTGTGACCGCGAATAAATCAGTTAGCATTTGCAATGTGAATTAATATTATTATATTCATAGGAACAGGAATCGAAACCCCCTTCTGCATTTTCCAGTAAAACAGGAAACCAATAACCATGTGCGGACGCTACAGCCTGACCAAACCTGTGAAAACCCTTCAAGAACATTTTGAGGCACTTCCTGTCGGCATCACACACAATCCGCGTTTCAACATCGCTCCCAGCCAGGTTTTGCCCGTCGTGGTGACCGAGGATGGGGAACGTCAGTTGCGCCCCATGCGCTGGGGACTGCTTCCCACGTGGGCAAAAGACGAAAAGCTGGGACACAAGCTGATCAACGCCCGCGCCGAGACGGTGCACGAAAAACCCAGCTTTAAAACCGCGTTCCGGCAAACCCGTTGTCTGGTCCCCGCCGACGGGTTTTACGAATGGAAACAGGACAACGGCGCCAAAACGCCGCAATACATATTCATGCAGGACGGCGGCCTGTTTGCGTTTGCGGGATTGTGGTCCACCTGGAACGACCCGAAAGGGCCGGTGGACACCTTCACAATCATCACGACGGAAGCCAACCGGCAATTGCAGGGGTTGCACCACCGAATGCCGGTAATTCTGAATCCGGATAATTATGGTGTCTGGCTTGACGCTTCCACGCCGCCCCAGACCTTAAAAACCCTGCTACGCCCCCTGGCCGATGACACACTCGGCTTTCACCCTGTCACCACTCTGGTCAATTCAACGAAAAACGACGTCGCGGATTGCCGGAAACCGCTCACAAACTGAACCGCTTTTCCATTCATTGACGCTGCAGGATCGCCAACCACTCCTTGCCCTGGCGTTTTTCGATGGAATCTTCACATTTTTCAAGGTTGCGGATGGAAAACCGTTCGCTGAAATGATGGAGGATGTCGTCGGCGGTGGTGTTGAACGGCGGCCCGCCCTTTTCTCCCGTTTCGTAAAACAATCCGATCAGCAATCCGCCGGGTTTCAGGATGCGGTGGGCGACGTCCGCATAACCGGCGCGCAGATCGGGATGAATGGCGCAGAAAAACGTCTGTTCCAGGAACACATCATAAAGCGAATCGTTTTCGCCGCTCAGTGAAAAGAAGTCTGCATGGATCACCCTTGCATCCACTCCTGCATTTTGCAGATGGGTGCGGAGTCGCTCAACCGCCCCGGGAGCGACATCCACCGCGGTCACATCCATTCCGTGCCCCGCAAAGAACTTCACTTCATGGCCCTGCCCACACCCGGGAACGATCATGCGGCCCGGCGGCACGCGCCCGTCTTCCCACAAACGCACGAAGGGGGGCGCGACTTCACCCAGGTCCCAGGGCATATCGCCGTCGTCATAATGTTTCTGCCAGTCCGCGTGTGTGTAACCGTCGCCGGTCAAGTCTTCCAGCTCGTCGCTCATGATTGGGCATCCTTTGCACAGCGGAAACCGACGTTGATATAGCGCGTGTCCGGCTCCTTGTAATCGCGGTAGGCGTGCGCCTGCAACTCCGGCGGTCCGCCCCATCCGCCGCCGCGCACCGATTTCAATGTGCCCGCATCGGGCCCACGCGGATTTTTCGCCGGGGCGATTTTGTAGTAATCACGGCTGTACCAGTCAGACACCCATTCCCATACGTTGCCGGTCATGTCGTACAGGCCGAAGGAGTTGGGTCTCCGCTGGCCCACCGGCTGGGTGCGGCCTCCGGAGTTGTTGCCGTACCACGCATAAAAATCGATGAGGTCCTTCCCCCAGTGATAGGGAGTCTGGGTCCCTCCCCGTGCGGCCTTTTCCCATTCCGCCTCAGTGGGAAGGCGTTTGCCCACCTTGCTGCAATAGGAAACAGCCTGGAAATACGTCACTTTCTCCACCGGGCACAGTAAACAACCTTTGAAATAACTGGGGTTCTCTTTCATCACCTCCAGATACTGCAGCTGCGTCACTTCGTAAACATCGATATAGAACGCATCCAGGTACACCTTGTGCGCGGGAGCCTCGTTTTTGTTGACCCCGTTGCGTCCCATCACAAACTCCCCGGCGGGAACTTTCCTCATGGTAGACAGCCTTTTCAGTTCTTTTTCTTCAAATTCTTTTTTCTGGCGAAGCAGTTCCAAAGCTTTCAGAGGGTCCACGGTCTGGACCGCCTGAGCCAACGGCAGGAACCCCAACAGGCCACAAAGCATTCCCATTACCAATATCGTTCCACGTGCGTTCACAGAATCCACCCACTTTCCTTGAAATGGTCCACGATAAACGAAATGGCCGATTGCGCCATGGCTTCCACCGCCTCCTTGGAATTGCCCCCAATGTGCGGCGTGGCAAACAGGTTGGAACAGTCCAGCAGTTCCGCATCTTCCGGCGGCTCCAAGGCGAAAACGTCCAATGCAGCACCGGCAATGTCACCATTCATGAGCGCACGCTTGAGGGCCTTTTCGTCCACGACTTCACCGCGGCTGGTGTTCACCAGAAACGCCGACGGTTTCATTTCCCGAAACGCCCAGGGATCGATCAGGTTTCGCGTTTCATCGGTCAGGGGGACATGCAGGGTGACGATGTCCGATTCCTGGATCACCGTGTCAAAATCCACCTGCTGGGCTCCCATGTCAGCACAGAACGAATGCTTGTTCAGAATATCACGAACGAGGATGCGACAGTCAAACGGTAGCAGAAGCCGCACTACGTCGGAACCGATATGGCCGCAACCGATGACCCCAACGGTTTTCCCCTCCAGCATGACGCCTCCTGCTTTTTCCCACTGCCCCTGTTTGAGCGCGCTTCCGGTCCGAAACACGTTGTGGCACAGGCCCAGTATGAAGGCCAGGGTCAGCTCCGCCGCCGAGCGCCGGTTGACCCCCGCCTTCCAGCCCAGGCGCACCCCTCGCTGTTCCATGGCCGGGATGTCCAGGTTATCCAGTCCGACGCCGTACTTGGCGACCAGGCGAAGTTGAGGCAATGCCGCGAGCACTTTTTCGGTCAGGGGATCGCGACCGATCAACAATGCCTCCACTCCATCGCAAAACCCGATCAGTTCGTCTTCGGTAAGGTACCGGCCGGAATCATTGAACCGCACGTCGGGAAACAGGTCGGAAATACTCTTGCGCAGGAAGGGAGATTTGCTGATCGCGGGGGGAGTCACCGCCACGCGGGATGCATTCCCGGAAGTCATCAGCGCACCAGTTGATGGACGATGGAGGTGCCGGCCAGGAAGGTTCCGGCGGCGGACCCCAGGTTGGCGAAAAAGAAGATGAGGAACACCCGCACCACGCGGTTTTTCCACCACATGGACCACTGCGCGATGTCTGACCGCATGGACTCGAAATCTGCAACCCGAGGTTTGCGGATGAAGGATTCCACGATGCCCACCACCATGCCGGCCCCGATGGTGGGGTTGAGTGAGGTGATCGGAGCCGCGACAAACGCGGTGAGAATGGACAACGGATGCGCGAACGCCAGCGCCGCACCCAGCGCGCTCAGGCTTCCGTTCAACACCACCCACGTGAGGATGAGGTCGGTGCCGAGCTCCGGCGAGCGCATGTACCCCACGGCGAACATACTGATGATAAACAGCCCGATGCCCCAGCCGACGTAATACCCCACCCGGCCGGGAGGCGGTTTCCGATCAAGCTCTTCCACCACCTTTGTATCCGGGGGCGACTGGAACGCCGGCACCATGCCGATCAGGTGGCCGGCGCCGACGAGGGCCAGAATGTTCTTCGGTGCATCGGGGGTCTCGGCCAGCTTCACCAGTTTTCCCACCATGTACTGGTCGCGTTCGTCGATCAGCACTTCCTTGATCTCCGGCAATTCCTCACCGAATTCTTCTACCAGCGACTGCAACATGTCGCCTTCTTTCAGATTTTCGATTTGTTCTTCCGTGACCTCTTCACCGACAAAAATGCTGGCGATCATGCCGCCGACCAGTTTCAATTTCTGCCAGAACCCCACCCGCCGGTACATGCGCTGGAGGGTGGTGGTGATATCGCGGTCGATCACCTCCAGCCGCAGATTGTGCTCCTTGGCGAGATCAATGGCCCGCGCCATTTCCTTGCCCGGTTCGATGCCCAGCTTGTCCGCCAGTCGCCGCTGGTAGGCGGAAAGCGCCAGGTTGATGAGCAACAGCGATCCCTTTCCGCTTTTCAGGATCTGGTAAATGTCGAGGTTTTTCCACCACGACTGGTTGACCATGTTTTCGTATCGTGGCGGGCACAACTCGACCGCAACACAGTCGTAATCGCCGGTACGGATCTTTTCCTCAACCAGTTCCACGCTTTTCTGCGAAACGTGGGCGGTGCCGAGGAGGGTGATCGTGGTGCCGTTGTGGTGGAGGGTTTTGATCACATCTGCATTGGAGGCGGCTTCCACAAAATCGTTTCCTTCGCGGGTTGGAGGTGTCGTAAACTGTACCGAAGGCCGCCCTCGCTTTCTTTCCGCGGGCACCGGCGCCGGAAAACCTTCCGGGGTCCGCCGTGCTGAAGATCGTCCGGGGAGGACGCTGGGCTTCCAGGGTTCTGAAAAGTCAGAGTTTTCAGGTCCTTAATGTAACACACTTGCCAAAAACCAGACAATAACGCAATTCCGCATATGCAACCCTTTCAATTGAAAGCCGATTTTTCCCCTTCCGGGCACCAGCCACGGGCCATCGAACAGCTGGTCCGGCAGTACACGGAAGGCGGTCACCAGACCCTGCTTGGCGTCACCGGATCCGGAAAAACCTACACCGTCGCCAACGTGGTTGAAAAACTCCAGCGGCCGACCCTGGTGATCGCCCACAACAAAACCCTTGCTGCCCAGTTGTACAACGAGTTCAAGGATTTTTTCCCTGACAACGCAGTGGGCTACTTCGTCAGTTATTACGACTACTACCAGCCGGAAGCGTACCTGCCCACCACCGACACCTACATCGAGAAGGACGCCTCGATCAACGACGAGATCGACAAGATGCGCCACGCAGCCACCCACGCTTTGTTTGAACGACGGGATGTTCTTATCGTCGCCAGCGTTTCGTGCATTTACGGCCTCGGTTCGCCGGAGGCGTACCACGGGATGCTGTTGTTTCTGGAACGCGGCATGGAAACCGACCGCGAACGGGTCCTGCGCAAGCTGGTCGACATCCAGTACAAGCGCAACGACATCGATTTCCAGCGCGGCACCTTCCGCGTGCGGGGGGATATCGTCGAAATCCTGCCGGTGTACGAACGCAACGAGGCGGTGCGCATCGAGTTTTTCGGGGACGAAATCGAGCGGCTCTCCACGTTCGACCCCCTGACGCTGGAGACGCTGAATGAAATCGATCGCATCGCCATCTACCCGGCCAGCCACTACACCACGCCGAAAGACCAGCTGGAGCGGGCCATCTCCGACATCCAGGACGAACTTCGCGAACGCATCCAGTATTTCCGCAGCCAGAACCTGCTCATTGAGGCCCAGCGCATCGAACAGCGCACCATGTTCGACCTGGAGATGATCCGCGAGATCGGATACTGCCAGGGTATCGAAAACTATTCGCGGCACTTGATGGGACGAGACCCCGGAAGCCCGCCGCCCACCCTCCTCGATTACTTTCCGGACGACGCCCTGTTCGTGATCGACGAAAGTCACGTCACCATCCCGCAATTGCACGGCATGTACAAAGGGGACCGCGCGCGCAAGGAGACGCTCATCCGTTACGGCTTCCGCCTGCCCTCGGCCTTCGACAACCGGCCGCTGAAGTGGGAGGAATTTTCGGCACGGCACAACAGCCTGCTATATGTCAGCGCCACGCCCGGCTCCCACGAACTGGAGCAGTCCGGGGACAAGGTGGCCGAATTGATCGTGCGGCCGACGGGACTGGTCGACCCACTGATTGAGGTGCGTCCGGTGAGTGGACAGGTGGACAACCTGTACCACGAAATTGTCCAACGCGCCGAGCGCGACGAAAGGACACTGGTCACCACCCTCACCAAGCGCTTCGCCGAGGATTTGACCGAACATTTCACCGAGATGGGATTGAAGGTCAAGTACCTGCATTCGGACATCGTGACCATCGAGCGCATCCAGATCATCCGCGAGCTCAGGCTGGGCGAGTTCGACGCATTGATCGGCATCAACCTCCTGCGCGAAGGGCTGGACATCCCCGAGGTGTCGCTGATCGCCATTCTCGACGCAGACAAGGAAGGGTTTCTGCGTTCCGCCACCTCGCTCATCCAGACGTCAGGCCGCGCCGCGCGCAACCTTTCGGGGCACGTCATCATGTATGCCGACAAGGTGACCCCCGCCATGCAGCAGGCAATCGATGAAACCGGGCGCCGCCGCGCCATCCAGACGGAATACAACGAACTGCACGGCATCACACCGACCTCCATTCAAAAATCGATCAAGGACACGATGGGCGACTGGGAACGGCACACGGTAGTGCCCATGGTTCAGGAAGAAGAGGAAGAATACATGGCAGGCGGCAATGTGCTGGACTTCATCGCCCAGCTGGAAAAACGCATGCACACCCACGCAAAGAATCTCGAGTTCGAAAAGGCGGCGGAGTTGCGTGACCGAATCAAAACGCTTCGGCAGAAAGAACTGGAATTCGGTTCCTGACCCCAAAAGGGAATGCGGTGGTCAGATGTCCTTCACCGCGCGTCCGGATTCCCGGCTGGTGCCCGCCATTTCCGGAGGCAGGCCATCGGGCGTTGAGGGTTTGTCCAGCGTATTGACCTTATTATAGGCTTCAATGATCTTGCGCACGAGGGGAGCGGCCACCTTGCCCCCGGACCCTCCGTGTTCGAGGATCACCGCCACGCCGATTTTGGGATTGTCGTACGGTGCAAACCCGACGAACCACGAGTGGTCACGAAACTCAAACGGGATGTCTTCTTTCTCCTCATATTTGGTGAGCGCGCTCAATGCGACCACCTGTGCGGTGCCCGTCTTTCCCGCTACCTTGATCTTCCTCGAACCCGCGCGCCGGCCGGTGCCTTTCTTGTCATACACCACTCCCAGAAGGGCATTGCGGATCACATCCAGTACATGCGTCCTGGGTTGAAGCTGGGCGACCTGTTCCGGTTCCGGTGCAGTGAGGACCCGGTTGTCCTTGTCCTTGATCTGCTTGATCAGTATGGGACGGAACAGCTTGCCGCCGTTGGCAATCGCAGAGATCAGCCTCGCCTGCTGGATGGGCGTCACCAGGTTGTAACCCTGACCGATGGAGGCGGCGATGGTATCGCCGGGCAACCACAGTCCCCGCTGAGTGGTGGTTTTCCATTTGACGGTCGGCACCAGCCCGGGCCTCTCCCCGTTCATGCGCACCTGCGTGAAATCGCCCAACCCCATCTGCCGCGCGTACTGGGCAATGCGGTCCACGCCGAGTTCATAACCGATGTGGTAAAAGAAAACGTCACAGGACTGGACCAGGGCATCGTACAAATTGACCTGCCCGTGCCCGCTTCGTTTCCAGCAGTTGAATCGCCCCTTGCGGGGGCCGAAGGAGAAAAAACCTGGACAATTGTATTTCGTGTCTTCCTGGATGATCCCTTCTTCCATCGCCGCGTAGGCGGTCACAATCTTGTAAGTCGAAGCCGGGGGATACACCCCGTTCACGGCGCGGTTCTGAAGGGGGTTGTGGGACGCGGACTGCATCTGCCGCCATTCCTCCAGCGTGATGCCGCGCGCGAACAGGTTGGGGTTGAAGTCGGGCTTGCTGACGATGGCGATGACCTCCCCGTTGGTGACGTCCATCACCACTGCCGACCCGACAATGGGATTTTCCTTCGTACCGGTCATCAGTTTATCAACCACTTTCTGCACTTCGTAATCCAGAGTCAAAACGAGGTTGCGGCCGCTTTGGGGCGGAAGCTTGCGCAGGGTGCGTAACTGGCGACCCGCGACATCCACTTCGATTTCCTTGTAACCCTTTTTGCCGGTCAATTCCGACTCGTAGAACAACTCCAGACCGTACTGCCCGATCATGTCACCCATCATGTAATCGGCATCTTTCATGACTTGCAGGCGCGCTTCGGAAATTTCGCCAAGGTAACCCATGAGGTGGGAAGCAAGATGGTCGTGCAGGTAATTGCGGAGAGGCTCCACCTTGATCTGGACCCCGGGCAGGATACGGTTGTTTTCCTCAATGAACGCCACGACCTTTCGATCGATGTCCGCCCGCACGAGAACCGGCTTGAACGGACGCGACGTACGTGCGTCCTCAAGGACGCGGTCGATATCGAAATCCAAATGCCGTTTCAGAGTGCGTAGCGTCTGGTTGAGGTTTCCAGCGTCCTCCGGAGTGATGTACAGATTGTACGAGGGGCGGATGGAGGCCAGGACCGTGCCATTGCGGTCAAGGATCTTGCCGCGAAACGAGGGAAGGGAAACCAGGCGGACCCGGTTGTTTTCGGACAGGGTCTCAAAGTTTTCTCCCTTGAGGATCTGCAAATACCACACACGCATCCAAAGGACGAGAAAACACGCACCCACCAGAATGACGAAAATCCGTACTTTTCTGCGGACTTCCTCGGAAACGTCATGGCTGTAAAGATATTTGTTCACGAACCGTTCCCCATTCGAAACCCGTCAAAAACCAGGCCGCCGGACCCACCGGCGGCGGACCCAGTTGAGAAGATAAAATCCGGCGACCCCCACAACCGCGTTGTAGATCGTGAAGATAATGAGTGAGGGAAAAAAGACGCCGAATGCAAGATGAGCTTTAAATATGAATACGGACACGAGGTAAAAAATCATCCCATCGAACAAAGATGCAAGCGCGAAGAACGTGCCTGTGGGCCCAAACCCTTCCAGCACCAGTTTGCTTTTCAAGTTGGCAAACATAAACCCAATGAGTCCTTTTGACAGCGTATTGACCCCCAGCAGGTCACCGGAAAGGCAGTCCTGAAAAAATCCAAGGGCCACGGCCATGGCCACCCCGGCGTTTTCTTCAAAAATGATCGCACAATACACCGCCAGGATCAAAACCAGATCCGGTCGCACACCGCCCACGGAGACCGTGTCCAAAAGCGTGGTCTGGAACGTGAACAACAGCAGGAATGTCAACGCGATGCGCCACCACATGATTCAATCCTGGAGAAGGAGGACCAGCACTTCCTCCAGCCGGGCGAGGTCCGCACTGGGAGCAATGGTCACTTCCTGGAACAGGCCCTGCGTGGCCTTCTGAACCTGGATCACGCGACCCAAATGAAGTCCCTTTGGAAACACCCCGCCCAATCCCGAAGACAACACATCGTCACCCACCTCCACCCCGGCGTTTATCGGTACGTACTTCATTTCACACGAATCATCCCCGGTGCCCACCACCACCCCGGTGGCGCGATCCGCCTGAAACAGGGCGTCCACGGCACTGCGGCTGTCGGTAATCAGCATGACCTTTGCGGAGTTGTAACCGACCTGAATAATGTGCCCGACCACACCCTGCGCCGTGACCACTGGAAGGTTTTCGCGCAGTCCGTCATTCGACCCCTTGTTGATGACCACGGTCTTCGCCCACTGCGAGGCATCGTAGGCAATGACCGTGGCAACCACTGACGCCACTTTCGCCTCGGCCTGATATTGGGTCAGGTTGTAAATTCGGTTGAGGCGCGCCACCTCCTCTTCCAGTTCGGTTTTTTCCTTGATGAGGGTGTTGATGCGTTTTTTCAGATGTTCGTTTTCCTCCTCCGTCTTGATCAGGAGGAAGTAATCGTCGACGACGCCGGACAGGGCACGGGTGGTGTGGGTGACGGCGCCCTGGATGGGGCTGACGATCCAGAGAATGATTTTTTCGAAGAAGGTGGGATGGGCCGACCGCTTGATATTCACCGTCATGAGGAGGAGAGAAACAAAAACGATGGCGGCAAATACGACTGTTTTTTTTCTGTCTTTGAGTCCTTTTTTCACCACGTCACAGGGCGACTTTTTTCAGGAGTTTGGGGTCCGACAGGAGTTTTCCCACTCCGTTGGCCACAGCGGACAGAGGGTCCTCGGCAACCGTCACCGGCAGGCCCGTGGCCTCGCGAAGCAGGGTGTCCAGCCCGCGGATCAACGCCCCGCCCCCTGCCAGGACGACGCCCTTGTCCACGATATCGGCTGCGAGTTCCGGCGGGGTCCGCTCCAGCGCGATTTTCACCGATTCGACGATGGTCCCGAAAATTTCCTGCAGGGCTTCGGCAATCTCCTCGTCGGAAATGATGAGTGTTTTGGGAATGCCCGCCACCAGGTCGCGTCCCTTGACCTCCATGGTCTGCCGGGGCTCGGTGGGATAAGCTGTACCGATCTGGATCTTCACGCTTTCTGCGGTACGTTCCCCAATCAGCAGGTTGTATTTCTTTTTGACGTAATTGACGATGGCCTCGTCCATCTCATCCCCGGCCACACGCACGGATTTGCTGTAGACGGTGCCGGAAAGCGACATGATTGCGACTTCCGTGGTGCCGCCGCCGATATCGATGATCATGTTGCCGGTCGGCTCCTCAATGGGCAAATCCACACCGATCGCCGCAGCCATGGGTTCCTCGATCAGAAACACCTCTCGAGCACCGGCGGAATGGGCGGAATCGCGCACCGCCCGCTTCTCCACCTGCGTCACCCCTGAGGGAATGGCAATGATCACCCGCGGCGACACGAAGGTCTTTCGGTTGTTATGCACCTTGCGGATGAAGTGGCTGATCATCTGCTGGGTTTCTTCAAAATGGGCAATGACCCCGTCCTTCATCGGGCGGATGGCCTGGATGCTTCCCGGAGCCCGGCCCAGCATTTTCTTGGCCTCTTCCCCCACTGCCAGAATTTCCCTGGTGTGGCTGTTGATCGCCACCACCGAAGGCTCGCGCAGAACGACCCCCCGGCCCTTGACATAAACGAGAGTGTTGGCGGTTCCCAGATCAATGGCGAGATCGTTGGAAAACAGATCGGCGAATAAATTGAACACGCAGCTATCCTGTAGGAATGAGTGAAACCTATGTAAATACTTGTTTTTTTAGAACTTAATATATAACAAGCGTTTGCCGAAATTGCAAACAATAAAACGCAGGCATCCGGTACGGCCCTGCCCCGGATGCGGTACAATGGCTGGAAAAAGGTGGCAACTCCGCCGGGAATAAAGGCTTGCGAACCCGCAACGGGTTCTATAGTATGACAGGTCGATTTTAACATTATTTTTTAGGGACTTGGAGTTTTTGCATGCTGAATTTGATCCGACAACATGCGGATTCATGGATGATCAAGGGCATTCTGTGGTTGATCGTTCTCGCCTTCGTGGGCACCATTTTCTACTCCTGGGGTATGGGTGGCCCGGTGCAGGGCCGAAGTGGCCTCCTCGGGACCGTCAACGGAAAGAACATCACCCTCGCAGAATATGACCGTTCTTTCGAAAACCTGGTCAGTTTTTACCGCGACCAGTTCCAGAGCCGGTTTTCGGAAGACATGATCGAGAAAATGGACCTTAAGAACTCCGCACTCGAGGCTCTCGTCCAGAAAAAGCTTCTGCTCATGGAAGCTGAAAAGCAGGGAATTCAGATAAGCGATGCCGAGCTGGCGGACCGCATTCTTACCAACGCCAATTTTCAGAAGGACAACAAATTCAGCCGGGCCCTTTATGACCGGTTCCTCACTTTCAACCGTATGACGGCTCAGGAGTTTGAAGCCAACCAGCGCCAGTTCCTGCTGATGGAAAAGGTGGAATCCTTCATCAAAGACAACACGCAGGTTTCGGACGCGGAAGTCCAGGAAGCGTGGGCCAAGGAAAACCGCAAGATCAAGATCAAGTACGTGGAGTTTTCCAGGGATTACTATCAGTCACAAATCACTCCCACCGATGAGCAGCTGAAGCAATACTTCGAGGCCCACAAACGCGATTTTGAAGTACCCCTTCAGATCAAGGCACAGTATGTGAAGCTGAGTCCGGATCAGGTCATCGAGGATATCAAAGTCTATGATGAGGACATCAAGGATTACTACGAGGCCAACCAGGCGACCTACCTGATAAAAAAACGGTACAAGGCCAAACACATCCTCGTACGGACGGAACTCAACACGCTGGGCGGAGACACGCTGTCCACCGACGAAAAGGAAAAACGGCTGAACGAGTCAGACGCCAAGGCCAAAGCCAAAGCGGAAGATATCCTCAAGCAAATCAAGGAAGGTGGCAAGGCCTTCGAAGAAATGGCAAAGGAACATTCCGACGACAAGATGTCCGGCGCCAAGGGGGGTGACCTGGGGCAGTTTCCAAAAGGAACCATGGTTCCGGAATTCGAAGCGGCCCTGGAGACAATGAAACCCGGCGACATCTCCGGCCCGGTGCAGACCGCGTTTGGTTTTCATCTCATTAAACTGGAGGAAGTACACCCGCAACGCCTGAAACCGCTGGAGGAAGTGAAGGAAGAGATTGTTGAAAAACTGAAAAAGATGAAAGCGACGCAACGCATCCGCCGCATCGCTAAAAAAATCTACCAGTCGGCAGAGAAGGATCAGGATCTGTCAAGAGCGGCCGGGAAGTATGAGCAGACCACGAAGACCACCGGTTTCTTTTCAGGCAAGGATCACGATATTCCAGAAATCGGCGTGGTGCCGGAGTTTTTCAATACCGCGTTCACTCTCCAGGACAACGCGGTAAGCAACCCGGTCAATACGTTTGAGGCGTCATATCTGCTCAAAGTCGTCGAGCGCAAACCACCCTATGTTCCGGATTTTGAAGAGGTAACTGCGGAGGTGAAAGAAGCCTTCATGCAAAGCCGCCATCTGGAGGTGACGAAGGCAAAGTGGGAAAAGATGGCCCAGGAACTCGCCAGCGACCCCAACCTGGAAGCGTTGGCGGAAGCCAACACACTGATCGTCGAGGAGACACCGTATTTCAGCCAGGTGGACTCCATCCCAGGCATCGGTAATATTCAATCAATCAAAGCCAAAGCTTTCGATACCGAACCGGGAAAAACCACCCGGGGGGAGTCCCCGCAGACTTATTACCTGATCAAGGTCGTTGACCTGCAGGATGCCGACAAACCGAATAAAAAAGAAATTCAACAAACTTACCAGCGTTTGAAACAGGAAAAGGGCAACATTGTTTTCCGCAACTGGCTGGAAAATAAAAAAGCCGAGGCACGCATCCTGGTGGACAAAACGCTATTGTAAAAAACGTCAGCGCTTTCGCCAGCGGTCGGTTTCTTTTGCCGGGCGGATCCTGAGGGCTACCTGGTGAATTTTCAACACCTTGTCCAGCAGGGCGCCCATATCCGGTGCCAGAACGCGAACCATCTCCTCCTTGCCCTGCCCCCCCAGATCGTAAATGATGTCCGGCACCGCTCCAAACTTTTCAATGGCGGTGTAGGTCCCCCATTCCAGAGACGATCCTTCCAGCTGCTTCACCGATTTCGGTTCCTTGGCACGATCGAACGACGCAATGCGGAACTTCAACCGTTTGCACGCGTTCAGGATGGTATCGCTGAACTTGATGTTCATCACCGCGCGCATATTGGGATCGAACCGCATGGCGGTGAGCACAATTTTTGCGACGTGGCGTGATGCGCCGAACTGCGGTGCGGCCACGGTGCGGATTTCATCGCCGAGCTTGACGATACGACCGGGAACGGCAATCACATCTTCCACGCCGCTTGCACCGGGCACGCCAACGCCAATATTGGACTGCACTTCCGGAATCAGGTGACCGATGTGATTGGCCTTCAACACCTCCAGCGCGGCGGAAACACCCTGCAACAACTCGAACCGTTGATGTACCTGGATCATGCGTGCCATGGGATCGACATGGCCTTTGCCCTTTCCCGCTCGAACACCCCCTCGGATGGCGGCGTGAATGAATCCTTTCGCATTTTCCACCGCATCCATCACAGCCATCCCCTTTGCCAGTCCGCAGGCAATGGCCGAGGCCAGGGCGCAGCCCGTACCATGCAGGTTTTCGTTGCCCAGCCGCCCGGATTCGAACACCCATGACCGCTCGCCGTCGAACAACCAGTCATCTGCGTTCTTCTTGGCGTGGCCGCCCTTTATGAGCACGTGCCGGACGCCGGTTTTCAGGATCGCCTGCGCCGCTTTCTTCATATCCTTCTCGTTGCGGATACGGACACCGGAGAGGATTTCCGCCTCCGGCAGGTTGGGCGTCACCACCTGCGCAAGCGGAAGCAACTTGTCTTTAAGAATCCGCACACCTTCGTCCGACAGCAATGGGGTTCCGTTGGAGGAACGGAGGACGGGGTCCACCACCAGGTTCTTCACTTTAAATTTTTTGAACAAGCGGGCGATGCAATCCACAATTTCCTCGTTGCCCAACATACCGGTTTTAACCGCGGCGGGTTTGCTGTCTTCCAGGATGGTTTGCAGTTGCGCCGTCACCACCTCCTCTTCGAGGTCATAGGCCGTCTTCACACCCTGCGAGCTCTGGATGGTGATGGAAGCGATCACCGACGTGGCAAACAGGTCGTGCGCGGTGATGGTTTTGATGTCGGCGGGCACGCCGGCGCCGCCGGAGGAGTCCGAGCCGCCAACGGCCAGTACGGTTGAAACAGTTTTCATGACGTGTGCGATGCAGGAAAAAGGATTGGATTCGTTATTGAAGTCCGGCAGTGCAACCTGGGATGCAACCCATCACACGCCGGCACGGTTGCACAGACTAACCCACCGTCACCGATTTGGCAAGACTGCGCGGCTTGTCTACGTTCCGTTTGAGGGAGGTCGCGGTGAAGTAGGCCAGTAACTGGGAAATCACCAGATGGATGAAGGGAGCGACGATGTCCGGCACTTGTGGAATGATGAGTTCCTCACTGAACAGTTCCTTGTCCTTGCCGCGTTCGTCGAAATGGATGCCCAGCACGAATCCCGACCGCGCGCGGATTTCCGCCACGCTGGCCAGTGTCGCCTGGTACATGGCCTTGTCGCTTTTCGGCGGAATGAAAACAATGGAATACACGTCGTCGTCGATCATCGCCAGCGTACCGTGCTTGAGGAACCCACAAGGCATGCCCTCTGCGTGGACATAAGCGACTTCCTTCATTTTGAGTGCCGACTCGAGCGCGATGGGATAATAAATGCCCCGACCCAGGTACAACCAGTTCTTTACATTACGATGCTGGTGCGCGATGCGGTGGATGAACCCGGAACGTTCGTTGAGGATGCCGTTGATCACCTCCGGCAGGTCGTGCAGGGATTTGAGCGACGCCTTGTACTGTCGCTGGGTGATGCGCTTCCTGCGCAGGCCCAGCTTCAACGCCATGTGAGTCAGGATCACCATCTGCGCCAGCGCCGCCTTGGTGCTGATCACGCAGATTTCCGGACCCGACCCCTGAAGAATGGTTTTGTCCACCAGCCTCGAAATGGTGGAGCCCATAACGTTGACGATGGCGCCTGTCGCCGCCCCCTGCGCCTTCGCGTGCTTGAGAGCGGAAATGGTGTCGTAGGTTTCGCCCGATTGCGAAATGGCAAGTACGAAACTGTCGCTGTCCACCGGAGACAGGGACACGAATTCGTCGGAACTGATGGCCGGAATGTACTTACCGGAAATCTGGCTGAAAATGTAGTTGGCATACATCGTCACGTAAAACGTGGTGCCCACGCCCACCAGTTGGGCGGTGGCCTTTTTGTCGAGCAGATCCACGAACTCGTCCATCTTTTTTTCATCCACATCCAGCGCGTTGTTGATGGTCTGCGGCTGTTCGTAAATTTCTTTCAGCATGTAATGCGGGTACCCGCCCTTCCGCGTGGTTTCGCTGTCCCACTCGATCCGAGTTACCGGCTTCGCCACAACCTCCTGCGTGACCGTGCTCTTGACCACATAAGCATCGCGGGACACGATGGCGTATTCGTCATCATCCATGATGACGGCGTTCTTGGTGTGGTCGATGAATGCGTTGAAATCGGAGCCGATGTATTTCACTTCGTCGTCGATGCCGAGAAGGAGCGGCGACTCCCGCCGCGCGCAGTAAATCTGGTCGGGCTGGTGAATGCTGATGAAAGCGATGGCGTAAGACCCCTCCAGCTGACGGAGAGTGTTGACGAACGCCGCTTCCACCGCGCCGGTCTCCTGGTAAAACTTTTCGAGGAGATGAGGCACCACTTCGGTATCCGTGTCGGAGATGAACTTGTGCCCTTCGGCCTTCAACTGCTTGCGCAGGGCCTGGTAATTGGAAATGATGCCGTTGTGCACCACGGCGAATTTTTTGTCGCAGGACTGAAACGGATGCGTGTTGTTTTTGGTCACCTGCCCGTGCGTGGCCCAGCGGGTATGGGCGATGCCGGTATGACCCTGGTGATGCAGAACGTTCTCCTTCTTGTACACATCGTCCACGTAACCGACGTTCTTTTTAACCACGATCGCGCGCTTGCCATTCATCAACGCCACGCCGCAGGAATCGTAGCCCCGGTATTCGAGGTTTCGAATGCCTTCGAACAGTTGATTCGAGATGTCTTTCAAGCCGACCGCGCCGGTGATGCCGCACATGATGAATTCGCTATCCGTTCTTGACTGAGTAATGAGATGGAAAAATCTTGCCCGGCGGAATCACAATGCCTGGCTCGATGGTGTTGCCAGCGCCGATGACCACGTTGTCGCCGATGAAGGCGCCCAGCTTGGTCCGGCCCGTTTTAAACGTTTTCTTGTTCTGCTTGACTTCAACCGGGGCCCACGTCATCGTCCGGTTGACGGTCATGGTACCCGCGCCAATGTCCACGTTTTCGCCCAGTACGCTGTCTCCTATGAACGACAGACGGCCGATACGGGAATCCTTGTGGATCACGCAGTTTTTCAATTCGACACCGTAGCCGACCGAACAGTTCGCACCCACGGCCGTGTAACTCCGGATGAGCGAATTGTTGCCGATGTAACTGCCGGCGCCGATGGAGCACGGCCCTTCCAGCACCGCCCCCGCCTTGATGCGGACGCCCTCTTCAATCTGAACCGGCCCGGTGATGGTGACGTTCGATTCCAGCTTCACGCTTTTGGCAATCGACGACTCCTCCCAGCTGTCCATGATGATCTGGTTGGCCGTGAGGATTTCCCAGGGATACACGATGTCCAGCCAGTCCTCTTCCCACATGGAGGCACGAAGGCCTTCGCCATCCGCCAGCGCCTTGATCGCTTTTTCCATGGACCGCTTGTTCTTCTGCAGCAGGTCGAAAAACGTTTCCGGCAGGATGTAGACGCCGGCCAGAACGTAGTTGCCCAGGTTGTCTCCCTTGGGCTTTTCAATGATCCGCGTGATCTTCATGTTCGCGTTCAGGAACACGTTGCCGAACATGTCGTTCGACGGCGGCAGGCAGATGGACGCCACCGGCGACTTGAACGTGTGAAACGACTGCTGGGTCTTGCTGAAAATATTGTCGGCGGTCACGATGTCGCCGTAGATCAACAGAAAGTATTCACCGTGCAGGATCTTGTCGCGTACCTGCATGACCGCATCGCCGATGCCAGCGGCTTTTTTCTGCTCCACCACATTCAGGTTGAGGCCGTTGAGGCTGTGTTGGTGAATTTCCTCCAGCAGTTTGTCCTTTTTGTGCCCCACCACCACGTACACATCGCTGATGCCTGACTTCTGAAGCAGACCGAGGCAGTGGTTGAACAGGTACCGTCCGGCCACACTGATCATGGGATTAGGGCGGGTGTCGGAAAAGGGAGTCAGGTTGTTTCCTTTTCCTGCCGCAAGGATAACCGCTTTCATCAGTGTGATTCCTCAGAACAAAATGCGAAGACGGAAAGCTCAGGGGTTCGAGGCGCGTTGGGAAAAGAGCCGCTCCGCGGCGTTCAGATCTTCGAGCGAATTGATACCGATCAATTCGGAAGCGTCCGAGGTCTGAATGGCCTCGACCGCAAGCCCCTCCCGATTGATGCGAGCGATGGTATCTGTCAGGTAGTATTCCTGCTGCGCGTTGCGATTGTCAACGCCCTTTAAAGCCTTGAAAAGAATACTCTTTTGAAAACAATAAACTCCGGAATTGTATTCGTCAACTGTTTTTTCCTGAGGGGTCGCGTCCTTGTTTTCCACAATGCCGTCCACCCGCCCGCCGGGGGTGCGGATGACCCGTCCAAAGTCCCTTTTCTCCTTTGATTTCAGGCTCAACAGGGTGCAGGCGGCACCCCTTTCCCGATGCAGGGAAACGAGGCCGGAAAGGGTTTCCGTCCGGATCAATGGCATATCACCGCACAGGATGAGGACATCGCCCGAAAAGTCGGCCAGAACCGCCTCGGCCTGCTGGACGGCATGGCCCGTACCCAGCTGCTGGGCCTGCTCAACGAATTCAACCACCCCCTCCGGCACGGCCTGGCGCACGCGATCGGATTCGTAGCCGACCACAACCACCACCCGCTCCGGGTTCAGCGGGCGCAATCCGTCCAGAACGTGCAGGAGCAACGGCCGTCCGCCCAGCGGGTGCAGGACCTTCGGCAGATCGGAGCGCATGCGCGTCCCCTTCCCCGCCGCCAGGATGACTGCGGCTAAACCTTTACCTTGCATTGAATGCCATGCTCGTGGATTTTTTTGCGGAGGGTGTTCCGGTTGATACCCAGAATATTGGCGGCTTTGGTCTGGTTGCCATTGGTTTCTTCCAGAACCATTTCAAGAAGAGGTTTTTCCAATCCAAGGACCAGCAGGTCATACAGGTCTCCTTTTTCATTGCCGTCCATACTGGAAACGTACTGTTTGACACTTTTATGGAGCCATTTTTCCAAAAAGGTGCGGATATCTTTGGAAGTTCTATCCATAGAAGGCGACCCGACACGAAGAGAATTCGGACAAACTTTTTAAATGGGATGGGATAAGATGCGGGCATACTAGCAAACCCTTTTTAGGGGGTCAACTGAAAACGCCGCGGGGAACCCGGGACGGGGATTTATCGGTTGATTCGATGTAATTGCCTCGTTTAATATGATTCCTCAACCAAAAACCGTTATTCCGAATTATCATGAAAGTCGCTTTCAACACACTGGGTTGCCGAACCAACCAGAACGATACCGCGGAAATGCAGACCCTTCTTGAAAATGAGGGGTTTACCATTGTCGAACCGAATGATTCAGCGGATATTTACGTGATCAATTCCTGCACGGTCACGGCGAAAAGCGACGCATCCTCCCGGCAGGCGGTGAAACGATCGCTTGCCATCAACGAGGATGCCATGGTGGTGTTCACCGGCTGTTACGCACAGAACAACCCAGAGGAAGTCAGCCAGGTCGCCGGTCTGGACGTTTTGCTGGGCAATGCCAACAAGCTGGACATCGCTGGCGCCATCCGCAAACGGCTGGAAAGCCTGCGCAGAAAAGACGAATTTGGCGATCCGGACGTGGTGATGACGGACATCACCAAAAGCTGGGATTTCAAAACCATCCCCGTGACGGAATTCGGCGGCAAATCGAAAGCGTTTATCAAGGTACAAACCGGGTGCGACGAGCAATGCACGTTCTGCACCGTGGCGCGGGCGCGCGGCCGTTCCATCAGTGATGAACGCGAAAACATTCTGAATAATGTACGTTGCTCCCTGGACGCAGGATTCAAGGAAATCACTCTGACGGGAATCAACCTCGGCACCTACGGCATGGACAAGGAAACTCCGGAGACGTTTTCGTCCCTGGTGGAAGAGATCGCAAACCTGCCCGGCGATTTCCGTCTGCGCATCAGCAGTATCAATCCCATGGAGATCGACGACCGGCTCATCAACCTCATGGCGGAACGCATCAACATCTGCCCGCATTTCCACATTCCACTGCAAAGCGGTGATGACTCGGTTCTGTCGGCAATGAAACGTAATTACAACTCGGCACAATACCGCCGTGTGGTGGAGCGGGCGGCGGCGCGCATTCCAGACCTCGGGTTGGGCGCCGACGTCATTGTCGGTTTTCCCGGAGAAACGGAGGCCATGTTCGAAAATACGTACCGGCTGGTGCAGGACCTGCCCTTCACCTACCTGCACGTATTCACTTACTCCCCGAGAAAGGGAACGACGGCATTTGCCATGAACAACAACGTACCCAAGACGGAGAAAAAGGAACGCAACCGCAGGCTCACCGAGTTGGGACGCGACAAGGCCATCGCGTTCCGGCAGTCGTTGGAGGGCCGAACCGCCAACGTGCTGATCGAGACCAGCCGCGACCCGGCCAGCGGCCGCTTGCGGGGACATACCGAACACTTCATCCCGGTATCACTCGACGGCAGCGATGCGATGATGAACCGGATCGTGCCGGTGCGGATCCAGGACGCATCCGATCAGCAGGTTTCGGGATGCGTCCTGTAATCACCCTCACCACTGATTTCGGACTCGACGACCCTTACGTCGGCATCATGAAGGGGGTGATGCTCAACATCGCTCCGGACGTCCGTCTTGTCGACCTCACACATCAGATCCAGCCCCAGAACATTTTACAGGCGGCCCTGGTGGTGAAGGCGGCCTACCCTTATTTTCCAAAAGGCACGGTGCACGTCGTGGTGGTGGACCCGGGTGTGGGCGGGGTGCGGCGTCCCATGGGGCTGAAAAGTTACGACTACTGGTTCGTCGGTCCCGACAACGGCGTCTTCACCTCGGTGATCGATTCCCAGGCCAGTTGCTACGAATTGACCACCGAAAAATATTTCCTGAAAAACCTTTCCACCACATTTCACGGACGCGATATCTTCTCTCCCGTTGCAGCGTGGCTGGCAAGAGGTAAAACCCTGCGGGCGTTCGGACGAAAGATCGCCGACCCGGTGACACTGGATCTTCCTTTGCCCAAGTTTGACGGCACCACAATAACCGGAGAGATCAGTTACGTCGATCACTTCGGCAACCTTACAACCAATGTCGATGCGGGTCTGCTGGAGGGGGTTTTTGAGCACCCGGAAAAACTGGAGGTGCAGGTGGGCCGCCATACCTTGCAAGGCCCGGTTGCCAGTTATTCTGAAGAGAAGGAAGATGCGGTCGGCATCATCATCAACAGCTGGAACGCGCTGGAGATTTTCCACCGCGAAGGCAACGCCGCGCAAAAACTGAAAGTGAAAATCGGCACCCCGGTGCGCGTCACCCAGGCCGATTGACGGTAAAAAACATGTCGGATATCAAAATCATTTGCCAGAACAAGAAAGCCCGCCACGATTATTTCATCGAGGACACGATGGAGGCGGGCATGGCCCTGATGGGGACGGAGGTGAAATCCCTGCGTGACGGGCGCGCCAACCTTGCGGACAGTTACGCCTGGGTGGAGCGCAACGAAGTGTACCTGCATCATTGCCACATCAGCCCGTACACCCCGGCGACCCAGTTCAACCATGATCCCATGCGAAAGCGGAAGTTGCTCCTGCACCGCAAGGAGATCAACCGCCTCATCGGTGCAAGCAATGAAAAAGGATACAGCCTGATTCCACTCAAAATTTATTTCAAAAACGGCATTGCCAAGGTGGAGCTGGCGATCGCCAAGGGCAAAAAACAGCACGACAAACGCGAGTCCATCAAAAAACGGGAAGTGGATCGCGAAATCCGCAAGGCAATGAAAGGCGACTTCAAGGGTTGAATCCCGCCAATCGTTGTCTACTTTCCAGAATCATTCCTCGGCTTCACTTTTTTTCCGGATGACAAGGATCACCCCGCCGATGGCCGTCATGGCTCCGAAGTAACCCAGCAATCCGATCCGTTCCGGCTCAACCAGACCCGGCAAGACCAGAGGCAACAGCTTCATCACCACCAGTGTGATAAAGGGATTGAGTGTGACAATCACACTGATGAGCCACAGGGGGATGTGCTTGATGGCTTCCGCCAGAAACCCGTAAGCCAGCAGGGTGTTCATGCCGAGAAACAGCAGAAGGCCGCAGGCCGTCCAACCTGCATGAGTGTAATCATCCCAGCTTACCGTGCTCACCAAAACCAGTGAGGCGATTCCGTAAACCAGCAGATTCAATTGCTGGGCTTCATACCTCGATGTGAGCGACTTCTGAATCGTCATGTACGCCGCCCACAGCACCCCGGCAACCAGCACAAAACCATTTGCCGTATTATAGAGTTTCACATTCAATGCGTGGGCATGCTGGTCACGGAAAAACAGGAAGAATCCAACCAGCGCAATCGCAAGTCCCCCCGCCTGGGGGCGCGAGAAACGCTCCCGGAAAACGAAGACCCCGATCAATACCACCAGCACCGGTGCGGTCTGGATCAGCACCGCTGCATTGGAGGGAGAACTGGCGCTGATGCCGCGCAGGAAATAATAGTAATTTCCTGAAAGGCATAAACCCGCAAGGATGGCGAACAAGGGAGGCTTGCGAAAAATGCCTTCCGGCGGTTTTTTTTGAAGGCGCAGGAATGCCCACAGCGCGAAGAACGCAAACGTAAATCGAAAACAGACGATGGAGCCGGGAGAGAGATCGGCGAGCGCGATCTGCATGGCGACCGGCAGCAACCCCCACAGCACGGTGGTGGTCAGCGCGAAGAACACACCGCGCGCGTAATCGGTCCGTGGCATGAAGTCAGTTCAGCCGGGCAAACTTCTCCAGCAGTTTCAAGCCGACCCTCTGACTTTTTTCTGGATGGAACTGGAAGGCGTGAATGTTTTCGTGCTCGATACCGGAAACGAACTCACGTCCGTACTCGGTGGTGGTGACCACGGCGGCAGGATTGTCCGGCTGAACGAAATACGAGTGGACGAAGTAAAAATAGGGATGCGGGTCGGTACCATCGAACAGCGCCGAATCCTTTTTAACATTTACCGTGTTCCATCCCATATGCGGCACTTTGAGCTCGGAGCCGTCCTCGAAATCGAAACGAATCACCTTGCCCGGCAAAACGCCCAGTCCCGGCACGGTGCCGAACTCCACGCTCTGCTCAAACAGCAGTTGCAGGCCGAGGCAGATACCGAGAAACGGTTTGCCGCTCTGGATGGATTTACGGACGGGGTCGATCAGGCCGTACTCATCGAGGTTGGCCATGCAATCCTTGAACGCCCCCACGCCGGGAAGGACAACGGAAGAGGCATCCGCAATGGTTTTGGGATCGCGGGTAACGCGGGCATCGGCACCCACCGCCTCGAAGGCCTTGTGCACCGACCGCAGGTTGCCCATCCCGTAGTCGATGATGGCGATCATCTACAATTTGCCTTTGGTAGAGGGAATCGCATCCGACCGCGGGTCCAGCGCACAGGCCTGGTCGAGCGCCTTGGCAAACGCCTTGAAGGACGCTTCCACGATGTGGTGCAGGTTGCTCCAATACGGCGAGTTGAGGTGCAGGGTGACGCCGCTGTTGGCGGAGAAGGCCTGGAAGAATTCCGGTACCAGTTCGACATCGAATTGGCCCAGCTTGGTTTTGGGCAGGTCGATGTTGAACACGAAAAACGATCGGCCGCTGATATCCACCACACATTCCGCCAGCGCCTCGTTCAGGGGAACACTCGAACTGGCAAAGCGGCGGATGCCTTTCTTGTCGCCCAGCGCCTTGTCGAAGGCCTGACCGAGGGTGATGCCGACGTCCTCCACCGTGTGGTGAAAATCGATCTCGATATCACCTTTGGCCTTGAGTTGCAGGTCAAAATAACCGTGGCGGGTCAATTGTGCCAGCATATGGTCGAGGAACGGAATCGGGGTTTGAATTTCGCTCTGCCCGCTGCCGTCGATGACCAGACTGACTTCAATTTCCGTTTCGCTGGTTTTGCGTGTGATCTGGGAACATCTATCCATTGACGCGATGGCCGGATTACTCAGGCCGTCCTGAGAGTGGGTTTGACGGTTTCCTTGGCTCCGTTGGACGGATGGCTGTGTTTGCTCCCATTGTTCTGGTGGTTCATCCCGGAAATCAGGGACATTTCCATGACCTGGCTGTAGAACTGGGAAATTGTTTCAAAAAGACCCTCTTCGTCGATTTTCAGGTCACGGCGAACCAGGGCCGGCGCCCCGTGCTCCACCACGATGTCTGCGACACCGATGCACTTCACCTGGAACGCCTGGTCAGACGGTTCCTTGTGGAGCGCTTCCAGTACGGCGGAACCAAACCCGCCCTGCTCCGAATGCTCTTCCAGAGTCACCATGCACTGCGTGCCGCGGGCGTAGCGCAGAACCAGTTCCTCGTCGAGCGGCTTGACAAAGCGGGCGTTGATGACCGCCACACTGATGCCCTGCTCTTCAAGTTTCTGGGCTACGTTTTCCGCCGGGCGAACCATGTGTCCGTAAGCCACAAGCGCGATGTCCGCGCCTTCTTTCAAAACCTCGCCCTTGCCGATTTCCATCTCCTGGATTTCCGGATCAAGATCGACACCCAGACCCGCACCCCGGGGATAACGCAGTGCGGCGGGGCCATTGTGGTAAATGGCCGTTTTGAGCATGTGACGCATTTCGTTTTCATCTTTCGGCGCCATGATGACCATGTTCGGGAGAGTGCGCAGGTAGGCAATGTCGTACAGTCCCTGATGCGTCGCACCGTCTTCACCAACGATGCCCGCGCGGTCCATGGCAAACACGACCGGGATGTTCATCAGGCACACGTCATGGACCACCTGGTCGTAGGCGCGTTGCAGGAATGTGGAGTAGATGGCCGCAACGGGCCGCAAGCCCTTGAGCGCCATCGCACCTGCAAAATCCACTGCATGCTGTTCGGCCATGCCCACATCAAACGTGCGCTCCGGAAACTCCTTGCCGAACTTGCTGATGCCCGTGCCGTCCGGCATGGCCGCAGTGATGCCGATGATGGTCTCATCCTCTTTCGCCAGGTCAATCAGTGCCTGCGCGAAAACGGAGGTGTAATTCGGATTCGAAGCCTTTTTGTGAAAAACTCCTGTTTCAATGTCGAACGGAGAAGCGCCATGCCATACGTCGGCTTTTTCCTCCGCCACTTTGTACCCCTTGCCCTTGCGGGTGATGACATGAACCAAAGTCGGACCTTTCAATCCCTTGATGGCCTCAAAGGTCTCAATCAGCGCATCCGTGTTGTGGCCGTCGATCGGGCCGATGTAACGGAATCCCAGGTCTTCAAACAGCCGTCCGGGAATGAACACGCCTTTGATGGCCTCGTCGATCTTGTGGGCATAACGGGAAATATCCTTGCCGATACCCGGAATGGCGAGCAGAAGCTGGTCGATCTCGCGCTTGATCTTGGTCATGACCTGCCCGGTCATGATCTGGCTCAGATGAGCCGACATCCCGCCAACGTTGTTGGAGATGGACATTTCGTTGTCATTCAGCACGACCACCATGTCAGTCTGCAGATGCCCCGTATGGTTCAGGCCCTCAAACGCCATGCCTGCCGTCATGGAGCCATCGCCGATGATCGCCAGCACATTATGATCTTCTTTTTTCAGGTCGCGCGCCTTGGCAAAGGCCAGCGCCGCCGAAATGGACGTGCCGCCATGCCCGCAGTTCCAATGATCGTGCTCGTTCTCTTCACGCTTGGTGAAACCGCTCAACCCATCATACTGGCGCAGGGTGTGGAACCGATCGCGTCGGCCGGTCAACAGTTTGTGTACGTAGGTCTGGTGACCCACGTCCCAGATGAACATGTCCTTCGGACTTTCGTATACATAGTGAAGGGCGATGGTCAACTCCACCACTCCCATGTTCGACCCCAGGTGCCCTCCCGTTTTGGAGATGGTATTCAGGAGAGCGTCGCGGATTTCCGCCGCCAGGTCCGGCAGGTTTTCCCGGCTCAACGATTTCAGATCCTGGGGACTGTTGATTTTTTGCAAAAATTTGCTCATAACGATTCCACTTGTTTTATTTAAAAAGTCCGTTGAACAAAAAAGAGGGCGATGTCGCGGAGAGGATTCGCGCGCTCGTCAAAATCCTTAAGACAGGTGATGGCCTCCTCAACCAGGCTATCGGCTTTCTTTCGGGATTCTTCCAAGCCAAACAGCGCCGGATACGTCGCCTTGTTTTTACTGACATCGCTTCCGACATCCTTGCCGATCTTTGCCTTATCGCCAACGATATCGAGGATATCATCTATGATTTGAAAGGCCAAACCAATATGTGCCCCGAACCGGGAAATGGCCCCAAGTTGCTGCGAATCCGCGCGACCCAGGATGGCGCCCACACGGACACACGATTTAAAAAAGAAACCGGTTTTGTAAATATGAATGTATTCCAGT
This sequence comes from Nitrospina sp. P1_D6, assembly GCF_052156615.1. Lineage (NCBI taxonomy): Bacteria > Pseudomonadati > Nitrospinota > Nitrospinia > Nitrospinales > Nitrospinaceae > Nitrospina > Nitrospina sp. P1_D6. The sequence continues at coordinate 131,714 of NZ_JBQKUN010000005.1, forward strand.
GTAGAAGCCTCGATCGGCTTCCCTTCCGATTCCAAGTCAACCACCTGGCCGCCGATGACCCCGGTGGAACTGAGCGCCTGAGCCATTTCATGCGATGCGCGGAGGATGTTTTCGTGCGGGATGGCCTCCATCAAAAAGGCGTTGGTCATCAATACGAACGCCTGAGTGAGAAGCGCATCGCCCGCGAGAATGGCAATGGCTTCACCAAAAACCTTGTGGTTTGTCGGCTTACCCCTCCGCAGGCTGTCATTGTCCAGCGCGGGCAGGTCGTCATGAATCAAGGTGTAAGTATGGAGGAACTCGGCGGCAACTGCGAATGGAAGCACGTCCTTACGGTTGCCACCCACGGCTTCCGTCGCGGCAATCAATAAGGTGGGCCTCAGCCGTTTCCCCCCAGCGGACAAACTGTAGTGCATCGACTCATGGATGCTTACCGGATGCGTGTCTGGTTCCGGAAGGAACAGGGGAATCGCCTCGTCGATATATTCCTTACACTCAGCTAAATAATCCTCGGCGGGCAACGCTTCCTTATTCCCTTATATCTTATTAAATTTACGGGAGAAACTCTTATTCACTTCTTTCACAAAATAAGATGGTAACACACTTTCAATCACAGTCAACCTTTAATCCAACTCATCCCTAACACGAAACCGCTTGAAAAATAACCCTTTTCGCCGGATATCCCAGTCCGGGTCGGAATTGGGGACGCTCCTCGCAACCATATCCGTGCGGGGATTCCTTATTTTCCGATGCCTGACCAGACCTATTTGCTGGACCCGTTTTCACCGGTGCAACACCTGCAGAGCTTGGGAGCCGCTCCCTGTTGGATTTGCAGGCAGCCCGGCAGGCGTTTTCCCAACTGTTGAGATCCGCCCTCACCAACCCCCAATACCAGGTCGAAAAAATTGGACAATAAAAACCAACAAATTCGTTTTCAACCTAATAGAATTGGGGGTGGTATGGTTGATACAGTTTGGTAGAATCATCTTTTCTTCAAAGAAGAATCTGATTCAGGGTTCTTTCCCCATAATTATTGTGTTCCGGACTTTAATCGTCTGATCCCTTCCGTTCAGCGCCAAACCCCCGGATATAAATGTAGGAGCCTCAGATGCACCAATTGACTAACACCTGGGCGGGTTACATTTGCCTCATTGCATTTGTCGTCGGTTACTCGCTTGTGGTGCTGGAAGAAAAACTTCATTTGAGAAAATCCAAACCGGTGATCGTTGCCGGCTGTTTCATGTGGTTCATCATCGGCCTATACCAGGCTTCCAACGGCATGGATGGCGATGCGGCGCACCACTATGTAAAAGAACTCATCGCGGAAATTGGAGAACTGTTTTTCTTTCTTCTGGCTGCCATGACCTACATCAACACGCTGGCGGAGCGAAACGTTTTCAATTCCCTGCGGGCGTGGTTGTTGAGCAAGAACCTGGGTTTTCGCAAGCTGTTCTGGGCAACGGGACTCATCACGTTTTTCCTTTCCCCTCTGGCGGACAACCTGACCAGCGCCCTGCTCATGTCCACCGTCGCGCTGGCGGTCAGCCAGGGCAACGGACGCTTCATCACGCTGGCCTTCATCAACATTGTGGTTGCGGCCAACGCGGGTGGCGCATACAGCCCGTTTGGCGATATCACCACCCTCATGGTGTGGACGGCGCACAAAGTGGAAACGCACGAGTTCATTTACCTGATTGTTCCCTCGTTTGTAAACTGGATCATTCCGGCCTTGTGCATGTTCCCTTTTCTTCCCAAAAAATTTCCGGACGTCCCCAAGGAGACCATTCCAATCAAACAGGGCGGAAAAGTGGTTATGGTGCTGGGCGTCCTGACCATCGCCACCGCAGTCAGTTTTCATCACTTCCTTCACCTGCCGCCTTATTTGGGAATGATGTTCGGCCTGGGGGTTCTGATGATCTACGGCTACTGGCTGAAAATCCGGCCGGATAAGAAGGAATACGAAACCGGACTCTACGGGGAAATCCACAAAGGTGAGCCAAAGCAATTTGACATTTTCAACAAGATCGCCACAGTGGAGTTCGACACCCTGTTGTTTTTCTTCGGGGTGCTGACAGCCGTCGGTGCACTTCAGTACATAGGTTACCTGGCTCTTGTCAGCCAAAACATGTACGAAGGCATCGGCCCCACCTGGTCGAACATCATTGTCGGGGTTCTTTCCGCTATCGTCGATAATATCCCGGTCATGTTCGCTGTGCTCAAGATGGACCCGAACATGGGGCTGGACCAGTGGCTGTTGATCACCCTCACCACGGGCGTTGGCGGCAGTCTGCTTTCCATCGGGTCCGCCGCAGGTGTCGCCGTCATGGGTGTGGATCGGAAGCACTATACCTTCATGAGCCACCTGAAATGGTCATGGACCATCATGATCGGTTACATTGCGAGCATATTCAGCTGGTATCTGGTCACCCTTCCCCTGCGTTGACGTCAGGCGCGGGCCAGGGTGAATACTTCCACCCGGTCCGCTCCCGCGCGTTTCAACACTTTGGCCACTTCGTTGACCGTCGCCCCGGTGGTGAACACATCGTCCACCACCAGCAGGCGGCGGCCGGCAATCCGTTCCGGACAGGTCACCTCGAACGCTCCTTTCACGTTTTCCATGCGCTCGGCACGGGTTTTTCTCGCCTGCGGCGGCGTATCGCGGACTCGGCAAAGGCTTCCTTCCACAAGGGGCAGGTTACACAGACGCGCCAGCCGGTCGGCAAGCACGTAAGACTGGTCGAACCCGCGTTCTTTTAATTTATGCCGATGCAACGGCACCCAGATAATTTCCAGGCCGGAATAGGTTTCGCCATTTTCTTTCAGGTTCTGTTCGATCAGCGAAGTGATATCGCCGATGGCGCCCGGATGAGACTGGTATTTGATAAAGTGCACCAGCTCCTTGAGCACCGACCCGTATACCCCCAAGGACCGTGCCCGGTCGAAGCGATAGGTGTTCTTGCGGCACAATCCGCACTCGAAGTCTTCGGTTGGATACTCGTACTCCATTTCTCCGGGTTGACCGCAGGTGGCACAAAAGGGAGGGAGAATGAAAGGGACATGGTCACGGCACAGTCCACACAGGAATTCGCCGTCGTCCAGACGCCTTCCACCGCAACCGATGCACGGGCGCGGAAACAGGACATCGAAAAGATTTCGGATCCAGACCACCTTTTACCACCCCCAAAAATGCTTTTAAAATTCACCTAAAATACTATATGTTAAATGAGCAATAGTTAAGAAGGGATTCTCCTTTTCCGGCGACCCCGTCACCTCCAGCGAACCGTTACTCATGAAAAAAACCGCAAACATCATCAAGCTCACCGACAAGCACGTCGCCCGCACCTACGGACGGCTCCCGCTTGCCCTGGTCCGGGGAAAGGGTTGTTACGTTTGGGACGCGGATGGGAAAAAGTATCTCGACTGCGTCACCGGGCTTGCGGTGGACAATCTCGGCCACTGCCACCCGGAAGTGGTCAAGGCCATCCGAAAACAGGCGGGTACGCTGATCCATGTGTCCAACCTGTACCACATCGAACCCCAGTCCCGGCTGGCGAAGGACCTGACGCGCCTCAGTTTTGCAGACAAGGTGTTTTTCTGCAACAGTGGAACCGAGGCCAACGAAGCAGCCATCAAGCTCGCGCGCAAGCACTCCACCGACCAGGGATACAACAACCGGTTCGAGATACTCACGTTTACGAATTCGTTCCATGGACGCACGCTGGGGTCCTTGAGCGCCACCGCGCAGACGAAGTTTCATTCCGGATTCAAGCCCCTTCTTTCAGGCTTCAAGTATGTCCGGTTCAATGACATTGACGCTGTGGCCAAGGCCGTCTCCCAGAAGACCTGTGCCGTGCTCATCGAGCCGGTGCAGGGCGAAGGCGGTGTCAATGTTCCGGACAAACAGTTCCTGAAGGACCTGCGGCAACTTTGCCGGGACAATGGACTGTTACTGATATTCGACGAGGTCCAGACGGGCTTCGGGCGGACGGGGACCCTGTTCGCTTACGAACGGTTCGGGGTGAAGCCGGACGTCATCACCCTGGCCAAGGCCCTGGGCGGAGGCATGGCCATCGGCGCGATGATGGCCACCGACGAGGTCATGAAATCGTTCGTACCCGGAACGCACGCAGCGACCTTCGGCGGCAATCCCCTGGCGTGCGCCGCGGCACAGGCGGCATTGGATGTGGTGGCGCAAAAACCCTTTCTTAAAAATGTACGGGAGACGGGGGATTACTTCGCAAAACAACTGAAGTCGCTCGCAAAGCAACACCCGGTGGTCAAGGAAGTGCGGGGATTGGGAATGATGCTGGCTATGGAACTGAAAGTCCCGGGCATGCCCGTGCTCAACGATTGCATGGAAAAGGGAATTCTGATTAACTGTGTGCAGAACATGACGCTCCGGTTCCTGCCGCCTTTAATCATCAAACGAAAAGAAATCGACACCCTCATTCAAACTGTGTCGGAAAGCCTTTCGCGGCTGGAATCCTAAGCGGCCGCCAAACCGATTGTGGAGGACGATCCACAATGCCCCAAATTCATTGCCTGCATTCTTTTCTCCGGTCTGGTTTCCTGCGACATTTTCTTTTGATTATCGTTGTTTCCCTTTTCGCCCTCCCCCTTCCCTCCCTTGCCTGGGCCCAAAACAGCAACATCCCTTCCGCCGAGCCTTCCGCTCAGGAAAACGTCCAGAAAATGCTGTTTCTGCTGTCCAAGCAGATCACACAGGTTCAGGCACGGCTCAAAGACCTGAACGACATGCCCGCCACTCCCTCAGTCAACAAAAAGCGGGAGGACCTGCTTTTCCAGATCGACGGGCTGCAACGCAACTTCGAATCGTTGGCCACGCAACTGAGTGCCGACCAGTTGTTCGAAGGCGACCCAAAAAAATCGGACTGGAGCCAGAAGCTGGAATCGCTCATCATGCCACTTCTCGAAGCCACCAGCGATTTGACGGAAAAGCCGCGCCGGATCGAGAACCTCAAAACGCGGATTGACCTTTTAGGCACTCAGTTACGCAATTACGAAGAAGGACGCAAAAATATTGAAGCGTTGTTGACCGCCGCCCGCGAGAACCGCCCACCGCTCAATGAACAGGAAGAACAGTTCCTGGCCCGCCTCGAAAACCTGAAAGACAAATACAATCCGGAATTGATCCGCCTGAAACTTCTTGAAGCCCGCCGCGCTTTGAAAAAAGAAATGGCCAACAGCGAACCCTTTATCGACACCGCCACGCGTTCCATCAAAAACTTTTTCAAACACCGCGGACTCAACCTGCTCATCTCCGTCAGCATTTTCATCGCCATCTGGTACCTCCTCATCAAACTGCGGCTGTACATCGTTGGTGACAAAAGCCTGTTCTCATTCGAGCCATGGATGCAGAAGGTGCTGATGACCGCCTACACCGGCCTGGTGCTGGTGCTGTGTGTTGTATCCAGCCTGGTGTCGCTGTATCTTTTGAACGACTGGCTGTTGCTCAGCGTGGTGATTCTATTTCTGCTCGCGGTGGCGTGGGCCTCGCGCCAGTTCATTCCGCGGTTGTTCCAGGAGATGCGTCTCGCTCTCAACCTCGGTACGGTCAAGGAAAACGAACGCCTCATCTGGAAAGGCGTACCCTGGTATGTGGAGGGAATCGGCCTGCAGGCGGCGCTCAAGAACCCGAGCCTGGAGGCGGGCAGTGTCCTGCTTCCCGTTGGGGAACTGGTCGGACAGCATTCGCGGCCCGTGGTCGAAGACGAGCCGTGGTTTCCGACGGAGGTCGGCGAATGGGTGCTCCTCGCCGACGGGACTTACGGCCGGGTGCAGCACCAGACCATGGAACAGGTGGTGCTGGAACTCAAGGGCGGCACGGAACATTTTTACGCGACAACGGATTTTCTTGCCAAAACGCCGAAAAATATCTCGCGAGGGTTCCGTTACGACATCGTCTTCGGACTTGACTACGAAACCCAGCCGAAAGTGTGCGACGAGATTCCGGAACTGTTTGAAAAAGGACTGCGTGAAATCCTGAAAAATCATTTTCAGGAGGGAGAGCCGGATTTCACCCATCTGGAGATCACCTTCGACGAGGCCGGCAGCAGTTCTCTCAACCTGCGCATCGTGGTTCACGTGGACGGCCGGCGCGCGGAATGGTACGATGAACTCAAGCGGGAAATCCAGACCGCCCTGGTTCGCATCTGCAACGAAAACAAACTGCGCATCCCGTTCACCCAGCTCACCGTCACTTTAGCTGAAAACAACAGGCAATCCATGCAAACCCCCTCCGACCGGAAAGACGATCCACCCTCCCGTGTTTGAATTTGAACTCCAGAAGAAGCACACCCACTCGCGGGCACGGCTAGGAACCATCACCACATCGCATGGCCGCATCCAGACTCCCGCCTTCATGCCCGTCGGCACCCAGGCCACGGTGAAGGCGCTGTCTCCGGAAGACCTGAAAGACTGCGGCGCGGAAATCATCCTGGGCAACACGTACCACCTGTACCTGCGACCCGGACACAAACTGATCGAACGGTTGGGTGGCCTGCACCGGTTCATGAACTGGGACCGTCCGATCCTCACCGACAGTGGCGGCTACCAGGTGTTCAGCCTGAACGACCTCGCCAGGGTCACCGAGGATGGCGTCACCTTCCGCTCACATCTCGACGGATCCCGGCACCTGTTGTCGCCGGAACTGGCTATTGAAATCCAGCAGTCACTGGGCGCGGACATCATCATGACCTTCGACGAGCCGACGCCCCCGGACGCGGACGAGGCGCAAACGCTGAAATCGCTGGAGCTGTCCACCCGCTGGGCCGGACGTTGCCAGGAAGCGCACACGCGAAAAGGACAGACGCTGTTCGGCATCGTGCAGGGGGGCATGTTCAAGAACCTGAGAAACGAAAGCGCGCGGCAGATCATCGACCTCGGCTTCAAGGGATACGCCATCGGGGGGCTCAGTGTGGGCGAGGAAAAAAACCTGATGCTGGAACTGGCCGATCACACCGCGCCACTATTGCCGGAGAATGCGCCGCGTTACCTGATGGGCGTCGGCACGCCGGACGATCTGATCGATTGCGTGAAAATGGGCATCGACATGTTCGACTGCGTCCTGCCGACAAGAAACGCGCGCAACGGTACGCTGTATACCAGTGAGGGCAAGCTCAACATCCGCAATGCGCGTCACCGGGACAGCGACCGGCCCCTCGACCCGGAATGCGCCTGCTATACATGCAGGCATTACTCGCGTGCCTACCTGCGACATCTCTACATGGCCGACGAAATCTTCGCCATGCGGCTCAACTCACTGCACAACACCGCGTTCTTTCAGAAATGGATGGCGGACATGCGGCAGGCCATCGCAGAGGACCGCCCGCTGGACTGGCGTCTGCCGGAATCAGGCGAGACCAATGGCGGCTGAGCGAAAGGTCAGGATGCCCCGTGCTTGGGGTCGTCGAGAATGCCCTTGATCTTGAACTCGTTGATGATATAGCCGGAGCGGTCGGGAATCACGTTCTGGATCACCTGCTTCAACTCCATCACTTTTTCCTCGACCAGGTCGTCGAGCAGACGCTCGAACTGCTTTTCAGGAAAGTACAGGGTGAGGTTGAGCCCGGCCTGCTTGTACTGGTAGGTGTATCCCGCGCGCATGGGATTATTGCGGATCGGTTTGTATTCGACCACACCGGAAGGCAGGCACTCGATGACGGCCTGCCAGTAACCGGGTTCCTCTTTTAATTCCTGCCTCACCCGCGAAAGCAGTTCACCACCGTCCATCAATTCGTAAGTGTAGCTTCGGTTACGCCGCATAACAAAATGGTCCGGGTTTTGATTTTGATTCATTGCCGGCGGCGGGGACTCATGCCCGTCGCCTCATCATTCCTTATTCCTTTGCCGACACCGCGCGCAATGCCAGAAAGAGTGGGATTTCCTGACGAGCCCGGTTTTCCGCCTTGGCGCGCTTGCCCGGCTCGCTGGTCTTGTGCGACGTCCATTCCTCCAGCAGATCCACCTGCAACCCCGCCGCGTTGAGCGCTGTGAAATAATCCTGCAACGACCGATGGTACGTCATCGTGTACACTTGCGACCGCGCCATCGGCGGTGTGAGGATCGGGATTGTGTTGGGCGACAGGTACAGATCAACCCGGCGGTACTGGATTTTTTTCTCTTCGTCCCACCCCCAGTGCGTTTGCCGCGGAATACGGAAGCACGGGTGCGTCGTCACCATCACAAACCGTCCCTGCGGTTTCAACCAGCGCCGCACGTTTTCGAACACCGGTTGCAGGTGTTCGATGTTTTGTATGGCCAAAAGGCAGGCGACCGCATCGAACGTCCTGTCAGTGAGCGCTTTGGGATCGGCCGCGTCCGCGCAGACAAACCGCACCCCCTTGCCAGTCCGCTTGCCGGCAAAGCGGATCAACTCCTCCGACACGTCGAGTCCCGTCACCTGCAATCCCTTTTGCGCAAGATGGCGCGAAAGAACCCCCTGCCCGCAGGCAAGGTCCAGCACCTCCCGTCCCTTTTTGAGACCCAGCATGCGCTCGGTGCCGGGCAGGATGATGTTCTTCTGGTACTCACTCCCTTTAAAGCCAACCAAGGAATCGTACCACCGCGCCGCCTGGTCCCACAACGCCGTGCCGGGTTTGCTGCCAACTCGTCCCGGAGAGCGCCCGGCACTGCGGCGCTGGGAGCCACCCCTCTCCGTTTCACGACGGGGGCGTGGTGATTTGAATGATTTCGGGGATTTTGCCAATCAGGTTGCCTTTCCCAAAGAGGGACTTGCGCGGCGCCAAATAACCCTATATAATTCAAAAGGTTATTCGGGAACCACAATCCGGGTTCATCAATCTTACCATACGAGGTTTCAACATGATACGCCGCAACCCCGCCTTTCAACTCGTTTCCGGTCTCTGTCTGTTCCTTGCCCTGTCCGCCCTGCAGGCCTGCGCCACGGTGCCACAGGAACGCTTGGAAGATCTCGAGACCATCACCCGTGCGTACAACAATTTCTTCGAAAGCCGCCATCCCGATGGGGGTGTGACTTATGTGCGCGACGATTTGAAATCTGCTTACCTGATGCAATACGCGCAGGTCAAGGATCGCGTGATCTTCGGCCAGAGCCAGCGCATCAACCAGGCCTTGTACAAGGATGACGAACTGGTGCCTTTGACCGAGCAGGTGTTGGAAGCGGAACACCCTCCGTTCAACAAGGCCGTCATCACCATGCGGTATGAAGTGGCGACCAAGCCCAGCAACCGCGTACGTACGGTGGTGTACGATCAGGAATGGTTGTTGCAGAACGGACGCTGGGTGCTGGTGCCCAACCTCGATCCCTTCATCAAATAATCCGGTTTACAAAACCACATCCAGCGGACGGTTCAGGGACACCGACGACGCGGTGACGTGGCAGTTGTAGCCATACAACTCGACCCCCGCATCCCGCGCCTGCCTCAGGATTTCTCCAAAAGCGGGATCGATGTCATCGAAGCTGGTGATGGTCCGCGTGTCCGAACGTTGCGACACAAACAGCACCGCCGCGCGGTTTCCTTTTTTCTTCAGTGCGATCAACTCCTCGATATGCCTGCGCCCGCGCTCCGTCGGCGCATCCGGAAACTTGCCCACCGTCTTCTCCACGCAACTGACCGACTTCACCTCGACGTAACAGTCCTGCCCGCCAAACCGAAGACAAAAATCAAACCGGCTCTTGCCATGCTTCACTTCGGCATCGAAGCGGTCGTATCCCGTGAGCAGCGGGAGGGTTCTCGACTCCAACGCGTCACGCACCAGTGCATTGGCGAACACGGGATAGACGGAGACCCAGATGCGGCCGTGACGCACCAGCACCAGGCTGTAATCGGTTTTGCGTTTCGGTCCGGGATTGTGTAGAAGCCGCACGCGGCGGCCGGGGATCATGATGCCCGGCAGACGCCCCGGATCGGGCACGTGGGCGGGAACGGTGACTCCATCGACCACCACCTGCGCCAGGTACCGGTTCGGCCGCTCCTGAAACACGCCGTCCACGATGCGTTGTCCCAGTTTCATGGCGAGGGTAAATCCGTCAGTAGCAGAGGACGGGGATCAATGACCGCCGCCCCCACCCTGCGAGGGCACATGCACTGTTTTTTCGATCTGGAGCAGTTTGTCCACCGAAGCGGACATGGTGTCGATGAAGGGTTTGGGGTAGAGACCGATGAACAGGATCAGGATGCATGCCGGAACGAGCAGGCCCGCTTCGGTTTCGTTGACATCCTTCAACCCCTGTGGAAGATTTTTTCCTTTATCCTGCATCGATCCCTGAAACATGAAAAGCATGTAGATGGACGCGTACACAATGGTCAGTCCCGCGCCCAGCACAAACAATACGGCCATGTCTTTCTGCACGGCGGAGGTCCACACACCAACAAGGATGAGGAACTCGCCGACGAAGCCGTTCAGGCCGGGCATACCCAGAGCCGCCAGGGTGACCAGCATGAACATGCCGTACAGAATTGGCATGGATTTTTTGAGGCCGGAAAATTCGTCCAGGTTGCGGGTTCCCAGTCGCCGCTCGATGATCCCGACAATGATGAACAGGGCGGAGGCGATGATGCCGTGGTTGACCATCTGCAGGACACTGCCTTCGATTCCGTTGCCGTTGACCGCAAAAATTCCGAGCACGACGAATCCGAGATGACTGATACTGGAATACGCGACCAGCGATTTGAGGTCTTTTTGCGCGATGGCGATCCAAGCACCGTAAATGATGCCGCCCACCGCCGCCGCGCCGATCCACGTGCCCCACTCCTGGATGAAATCCGGGAACAGTGGCAGGCAAAACCGGATGAGCCCATAGGCCCCGGTCTTCGACATCGCCCCGGTAACCAGAATGAGGACCGGAATCGGGCAGGACACATATGCATGGGGAAGCCAGCTGTGGAACGGAAAGATCGGCACCTTGATGGCGAACGCCAGAAAGAAGAACAAAAACAGGATCCATTCCAGATCGTGGGGAACGGCCGTATGCACCAGTTCCTGGATATTGAAGGTCAACTCGTGCGTTGCCGTGTAATGGAGAACGGTGATCCAGATCATGCCGACCAGCATGAGCAGGCTGCCCACCAGCGTGAATATGACGAACTTGGTGGTGGCGTACACCCGGCGTCCCTCACCCCACAGACCGATCAGGAAGTACGTCGGAATCAGCATCACTTCCCAGAACACATAGAACAGGATGAGGTCGAGTGCAACAAACACGCCCAGCATGCCGGTTTCCAGAATCAGGATGAGCGCGAGGTAGTACTTCGGATTTTTGGTCTCACCTGCAGAGAAGCGCACCGCCATGATGGAAAGGAACGCCGTCAGCACCACCATCCACAGGCTGATGCCATCGACCCCGACCATGAATTGAATATGAAGGAGCGGAACCCAGTGAAAGGCATTTACGTACTGCATGCCCGGGTCGGATGCATCGTAACCAAACAGCAGGACCAGCGATCCGAGAAACGTCAGCAGAACGGCGATGGTCGCCGTTTTCTGGATGGCTGCAACCCGTTGCCCGTCCATGAACAGGATCAGGATGGCCGCCGCCAGCGGAAGCAGTAGAACCGTAGTAAGCATGACGTTTCCAATACCCTTTCGTTACAGAAATATCACGAACAGCAGGACGGTGATCAACCCCGCCACCATGTTGAGTGCATAGAGACGTACGTTTCCGGACTGCCAGATGCTGATCTGGCGGCTCACCTCGCGCATCTGCGCACCCACCTGATCGACCGAGAAATCGATGCCGAACTTCTCCGCACGCTCTTCCAAAAACTTGCCGGTGGCCTTGACCGGTTTGACGATCAGCAGGTCGTAAATTTCATCGACATAATATTTGTTGTAAAGCAGGTCGTGCACCGGTGCCAGCACCTGTTGCAGGAAACCCAGCTGACCGCTTCCCGTCATGAACAGGCCCACCGCACCCAGGATACCGACCAACGCCACCAGCAACGGGGCTGTTTCGAGAACGATGTTTTCGTGGTGCACTGGGACCGCACCGCCAAACACCGGCGCGAGAAACGTATCGACCGAATGGCCGAAGGCACCGCCCAACAGGGAAAACACCGCCAGGATCAAAAGCGGTCCCGTCATCACCAGAGGCGACTCGTGCGGATGTGCAGTGGGATGCCGCAGGTTGCCGAGAAACGTGTAAAAGAACAGGCGGAATGTGTAGAATCCCGTCAGGCCCGTAGCCACCACTGCCATCAGCCAGAATAACCAGTTGCCATACTCCTCCGCGAACCACGAATGCATGATGATGGCTTCTTTACTGTAGAACCCGGCGGTCAGGGGAAACCCGGTGAGGGCAAGTGACGCAACCAGGAAGGTGCCGAAGGTAATGGGCATGGAGCGGGCCAACCCGCCCATTTTACGGATGTCCTGCTCGTCATTGAGGGCATGGATGACACTGCCCGCGCCAAGAAACAAAAGCGCCTTGAAAAACGCGTGCGTCATCAGGTGAAACATTCCTGCGCTGAACACGCCGACGCCCACCGCGAGGAACATGTAGCCGATCTGACTCATGGTGGAATAGGCGATGATCCGCTTGATGTCGTATTGTGTCAGCGCGATGGTGCCCGCAAAGATTGCCGTTGCGGCCCCGACAAAGGCGACGAAGTACATCACCCACGGAGCCAGCGTATAGAGGGAGTTGCACCGCGCCACCAGGTACACGCCCGCGGTGACCATCGTCGCCGCATGGATGAGCGCGCTGACCGGTGTCGGACCTTCCATCGCGTCCGGCAACCAGGTGTGGAGCGGCAACTGCGCCGACTTGGCGAAGGCTCCCACCAGCAGAAGAAGGGTGATCATCAGGATCGTACCCTCGTTCGGGATAAACCCGGACTGCGTCTGCGAAAACACTTCCGTGTAACTGAGCGAACCGAAGCGCTCGAAAATCATGAACGCGGCGATGACCATGCCGACGTCGCCGATGACGTTCATGACGAACGCCTTGCGCGCGGCCAGAACCGCCGAACGCTTTTCCGTCCAGAATCCGATCAGCAGGTACGAGGCGAGACCCACCAGCGCCCAGCCGACGATGAGGAAAAAGAAATCCGCCGCCAGAACCAGCACGGACATCGAGAAGATGAACAGGTTCATGTACGAGAAGAACCGGGCGTATTCCGGGTCTTCGCGCATGTAACCGATGGAATAGACGTGGATGACAAATCCCACCCCCGTCACCACAAGCAACATGAAAATGGAAAGGCGATCAACCAGAATGGCGAGGTCGAGCGAAAACTTTTCCGATTCGATCCAGTGGTAAAGAACCTCAACGGAACCGCCGGGATCGCCTTCGCCTCCTGCCATGCTGGCGAAGATCAGCAGCACCACGCCGAAGGCCGCTCCGATGGTACCGCTTCCACCCCACCCCACCCAGGTTTTGGGCAGGCGCGAACCGAACCAGCTCAGGATCAGAAACCCGAGAAGCGGAAACAGCAGTATGAGCCAGGCGATCGAATACAACAGTTTATCCTTTCAGCACATCGATGTGGTCCACATTGAGATCGTGGCGCGTCCGGAAAATGGTGAGAATGATGGCGAGCCCCACCACAACCTCCGCGGCGGCAACCGTCATGATGATCAGGGCGAAGATTTGTCCGTCCAGCGACTGCAACTCGCGCGAGTAACCGACCAGCAAAAAGTTGACGGCGTTCAGCATCAGCTCCACCGACATGAACATGACCAGCGGGTTTTTGCGGATGACAAATCCCACTGCGCCAATCGAAAAAATGGCGGCGCTTACAACCAGGACGAATTCGCTTTCCATAGTGAAATTACCTCGACCGCTTTCTCACGGGACGATAATGGAACTTGGCCAGGGTGATGATGCCCACCGTGGCGACCAGGAGCAGGATCGACGCCAGTTCGAACGGAACGATATGGTTCGAAAACAATTCGATGCCGATGGCTTTGGCGGAGCCGACTTCCTTCAGTACTTCCGGGGTGATGTTGCCGGTGACGGGGCGGTTGGCGCCGATACGTAGCGTCATCAGCAGTTCGCAGAACAACGCGCCGACAAACGCGAACCCGGCCATGGCCTGCAGGTTCAATTCCGGCTTTTCCTTATGCGCACCCAACAGGGCTATGATGAAGAGGAATAAGATCATCACCGCGCCCGCGTACACCACAACCTGCACGGCCGCGAGGAACTCCGCACTGTATAGAAGAAACAGCATCGCCAGGCACACCATGTTGCCGATGAGAAACAGTGCGGAATAAATGGGGTTGGTGCAGAGGATGACCCCCAGCGAAGCCAGCACAGCAGTCATGCCGACGACAAAGATCACCGTCTGGTAAAACAGATCAAATACAACTTCCCGCGGCAGGTTGAAATTCAATGCCTGCTCCAGCATTTCCATCACGGTGTGATGCTCTCCTCTCCTTCAACCGCCCGGGATAGAGACAAAAATACCCAGTTGGGTGAATGTCCGGCGCCCTCTACCGGACATTGTTGGTTCACCGCGGAGCGAGATTCCGTCCCGCAGGGTTTGTTGAGAAATTTGTGTTTCGCCCGGAGAACTACTTCTTGTTCACCAGGCTGGTATTGCCAAGAAAGTTCACGCGGAATTGATTGGGTTCCGGGTACACCAGCAAATCTTCTTTTGTCGCAATGTAATTCCGGCGATCGTAGTCGGCCAATTCGTAGTGCTCGCGCAGAACCACCGCGTCCACCGGGCACGCCTCCTCGCAGAATCCGCAGTAGATGCAGCGCAGGAGGTTGATCTCGTACACCTCCGCGTAGCGTTCGCCTTTCGACTTCGGGTTTTCCGGATCGTTCTCCGCGGCGACCACGTGGATGCACCCGACGGGGCAGTTGACGGAACACAAGCTGCACCCGATGCACTTCTCGTAACCTTCCTCGTCCTTGTTCAGGAAGTGCCGCCCGCGGTAACGCTCCGGCATGGTCCGTTTCACTTCCGGGTAGCTGAACGTCGTGGGTTTCGACACCATATTGCGAAAGGTGACTCCCATACCGATCAACAGGTTCTTGGCTCCATTGAATACGGTTTGCAACATAAATGATCCTAATTCAAATGGTGCTGACTTTAATAAAGCTGTACACCAGCATGTTCACAAGCGACAACGGCAGAAGAAACTTCCAGCCGAACGCCATGAGCCGGTCATAACGGATGCGGGGAAACGTGGACCGCAACCAGATAAACACACACAGCAGTAAGAACACTTTAAGCGCGAACCAGACGAACGGAATGTCCGGCAGAACGTATGCGTGCCAGCCACCCAGAAACAGCAGAGTGATGAGCGCGCTCATGGTGATCATGTTCACGTACTCGCCCAGGAAAAACATGGCGAACTTCATGCCCGAGTACTCGGTGAAGAATCCCGCCACCAGCTCCTGCTCCGCTTCCGGCAGGTCGAACGGGGCGCGATTGGTCTCCGCCACACCGGCGATGAAAAACAAAAGAAACGCCAGCGGCTGGGTCACAATATTCGGCAGTGTCGCCTGGTCGTTCACAATATCGATGAGGCTCAGCGACCCGCTCATGATGATGACGCTCAGGGCGGCCAGGCCCAGTGTCAATTCGTAACTGATCATCTGCGCCGACGAGCGCAGTCCGCCCATCAGCGAATACTTGTTGTTCGACGATAAACCTGCGAGCACGATGCCGTAAATGCCCATCGACGAGATGGCGAAAATGAACAGGATGCCAATGTTCAGGTTCGCGCCCCACATGCCGATTTCCTGCCCGAAGATCGTGAAGCTTTCACCAAACGGGACCGCCGAAAACGTGACGATCGCCGTGAACACCACAATCGACGGCGCGAGCAGAAACAGGAACCGGTCCGCAGACTTCTGGATGATCTCTTCTTTAAAGAGCAGTTTGATCGAATCGGCAATCCCCTGTGCGAGACCGAAAGGGCCCACTCGATTCGGACCCAGCCGCACCTGGAAACGTCCCATCAGCCGCCGCTCCAGCCAGACAAGACCCGGAACCGTGGTCAACAGGCCGATCACGATGATCACCGCCTTGATGATCCCGATCCACAGGTAGGCGTAGGACGCCAGAAACTCAGTGATGCTGTCGATCAATCCTCAAACCTTTCCATATACCCGCATTACTTTTTGATCTGCACCCAGGCAACCGCCTGCCCCGGTTCCATGAGGCTGGCCACACGCTGCTCGTCGGAAACACGCGGCAGGACCACCGAACCCGGATTGCACCGGTTGGAGATCACCACCTCGGCTTTCACCTCATGGCCGTTCCCCGCGACCGTCACCTCCTGCTCGGCCTTGAGGCCCAGCCGGTCGGCGTCGGCTTTATTCAGGTGAACCGTGGACGGCTGGAACTGGTGCGCGAGCCGCGACTCCGCATCGAGAACCTTGTCATGGCAGAACAGCACTTCCGAGACGCGCAACCTAAAAACGTCACCGGAACCATTCGCCTCCGGCGTCCCGTCTGGCGGTGCGGCGCCATTGACGGCGGCGACAGGCTGGCGGTTGTGCCCGGCTTTGCGGATCGTCTTCTGCCGGATTTCCGCATAGCCGTTTACTTTATCCGCAATTTCCTGTGTGACTTCCCACACCGTCTTGTGTTTCCAGTCCGCGCCCAGCGCCTTCGCCATCGTGGACACGAGTTTCCAGTCGGACGGATTGTCCGTGGTGAGGCCGCGTTTGCGCATCTGCACCCGTGCGGCGATGCTGGTGGTCGTGCCCTCGTCGTACCCAGGACCGTTGGACGGGATAACGTAGTCGGCCATTGCCGCGGTTTCCGTTTCCATCATGTCGTGCACGACGAGAAGGTCGAGTTTTTCCAGCGCCTGTTTGACCTTGTTGCCACCGGGAAAATTGACCAGGGGATTACTGCGGTAAACAACCAGCGCTTTCAGTTCACCCGACGCCGCCTTTTCGATCATCTGCAAGGCTGTCAAGCCCGGTTCCAGGGGAGCGGTCTCTCCCCACTTTTCACGGATGGCGTCGGCCTGCGACAGATCGAGTCCGCCCGGATAACAATCCGGGAGCACGCCCATGTCCATCGCCCCCAGCGCATTGGTCACCGGAGCGGCGGGCATGGCGCCGACCGCGGTATCCGGCAGGCCACCCATCGTATTCAGCATTTGTTTGAGCGTGTGAATGGACGCTCCCGTCAATGCAGCGGGATTGAACACCACCGTGGTCTTTCCGCTGGCGCGGATTTTATCTGCCAGCGCGCCGATGCGGTCGGCGGCAACCCCCGTCTGCTTTTCAACATCACTTGCGGGAGCCGTGCCGCTCAACGTGGAGTTCAACGCGGCTAAAAGCGTTCCATCGGAACCGACGTCGTAGCGCAGGGACAGCGTTGCGTACTTGTCCATCAACGTCGCCTGATCGTTCAGCACCACCATCTCGATACCCAGCTGCGTGACCGCTTTTTTGAGCCGCAGGTCGAGAATGGGAAGCTCTTCCGTCGGGTCGCTCGCGATCACGACAATGAGCTTGCTCGACTCGATGTCCAGCATGTCGAAGTTCGGCACCGGCAGGCCCGGCGTGTCGACATAGGTTTTGTGATCGATGTTGTTGGTGCCCAGTTGCTCGCGGAAGAAACGCTGGTAGAGATACAGTTCTTCGTTCAGGCCGTAACCGGAGCCGATGAAACCGACGCTGCCGGGTCCGTGGGCTTCGACGGTCTGTTTCAGTTTCTCCGCCACTTCGCGGCAGGCATCCTGCGCCGAGACCGGATCGTGCAGGCCCTTCTTCCGCGGCTGGGTGATGCGGTTTTTGCTTTTGGTGAAATCGTGGCCCCACCGCGCCTTGTCGCAGATCCAGCCGTCGTCCACCGCATCGTTCGGCGTCTCCGGCGTGGTCACGCGGCGCAGTTCGTTGAGCCGCGTGCCGAGGATCATGTTGCAGTTGCAGGCACAGTGCGCGCAGAGCGTTTTGGTGTTGTCCAGATCCCACGACCGGGCGGTGAAACGGAACTCGGTGTTGGTCAACGCGCCGACGGGACAGATGTCGATGACGTTGCCGGAGAAACGCGTGTCGTAGGGCCGGTCGTTGAACGTCGAAACGCGATTCTGGAACCCGCGGTGACGCATGACCAGTGCCTGGTCTTTTTCGATGATGTCGCTGTAGCGGGTGCACCTCTGGCATGCAATGCACCGTTCACGATCAATTGTGATGACGGGCGAGAGCGGGGTTGCCTTATCGCGATTGTAACGCTCAAACTGCATGCGCGTGTCCGGCGGACCGAATTTGAACGTGTTGTCCTGCAGGGGACACTCCCCGCCCTTGTCGCACACCGGGCAGTCCAGCGGATGGTTGAGCAGGGTGAACTCGAGCACGCCCTGCTGGGCCTTCTCCACCTTGGGTGTGTTGGTGCGCACCACCATGCCTTCGCTGACCTGAAGGGTGCAGGCGGTGGCGAGTTTCGGCATCTTCTCCACTTCCACCATGCACATGCGGCAACAGCCAAACGGCCCAAGCTTTTCGTGGTAGCAGAAGATGGGAATTTCGATGTCCACGATCTTGGCCGCGTCCACCACCACCATGCCCTTGGGAACGGTGACCACCTTGTCGTCGATGGTCAGGGTAACGGTATCCTGTGCAGTCTTGGTTTCCATAAAATCTGAACCTGTATCTTTAACCGACGGCGTCGGCAGTTTTCAGGGATTCGATCAGCGCTTCGTAATCTTCGCGGAAATATTTGATACTGCTGGCCACCGGCCCCACCGCCGCATCGCCCAGCGGGCAGAAACACTTGAACGCCATGTTGTCGCAGATGTCGTTGAGCAGTTCCACCTGGTTTGGCTTGCCCTGCTTGTGAATGATCTCGGACAGAATCTGGTGCATCCAGCGCGTGCCTTCACGGCACGGCGTGCACTTGCCGCAGGACTCGTGCATATAAAAGTAAGCGAGACGCAAAGTCTCTTCCACCACGTTGACGGTCTCATCCATGACGATGAGCGCGCCCGAACCCAGCATGCTCCCCGCTTCCATCAACGATTCGTAATCGTACGGTACGTCCACCTTGTCCGCGGGCAGGATGGGCACCGACGAACCGCCAGGGATGAACGCCTTCAGCTTGTTGCCGTTTCTGACACCACCCGCCCACTTGTCGATGATCTCGCGCGTCGGGGTGCCCATCGGCACCTCGTAGTTGCCCGGCTTGTTGACATGGCCCGAAACGCTGACCATTTTCGTGCCCTTGCTCTTTTCCGTACCGATGGCGGCGTAGGCCTGCGGTCCGTTGTTGAAGATGTAAGGCACCGCGCACAGTGTCTCGACGTTGTTGACCACGGTCGGCTTGCTGTACAAGCCTTCGACTGCCGGGAACGGCGGCTTGAGGCGCGGCTCGCCGCGGCATCCTTCGAGCGACGTCAGCAGAGCGGATTCCTCACCGCAGATGTACGCGCCCGCGCCGAGGTGCGAGTGGATGTCGAGATCGAATCCCGATCCCATGATGTTCTTACCCAGGTACCCGCGCTCATAGGCCTCTTCGAGAGCCTTGTCGAAAATGTCCGCCAGTTCTGCGAATTCGCCCCGCATGTAGTTGTACCCCGTATTGATCCGGCAAGCGTACGAGCAGATGATCATGCCCTCGATCAACAGGTGCGGGTTTTTCATAAGCAGTTCGCGGTCCTTGCAGGTGCCCGGCTCGCTTTCGTCCGCGTTGCAACACAGGTAACGCGGAAACACGTCCTTCGCCAGAAACGACCACTTGAGCCCCGTCGGGAACCCCGCACCGCCGCGTCCGCGCAGACCCGACGCCTTGACCATCTCGACGATCTCTTCCGGCTTTATCTCAAACAGTTTTTTCAGCGACTGGTATCCGCCCATCGTTTTTTCATACACGTCGATCGACGTGAGGTTGGGCGTGTCGATGTCCTTCATCAGAATGAGTACGGGTTCTTGCATGGCTTTATTTGTACGTTTCCAGAATCTGGTCGATTTTGGTTTCGTTGAGATTAACGTGGTAGGTTTTATTGACCATCATCATCGGCGCCTCGGAACAAGCGGCGAGGCATTCCTCTTTCAGCAAAGTGAACCGCTTGTCCGCCGTGGTCTCGCCGATCTGGATGCCCAGCTTCTTCGCCGTGTAATCCATCAACTCGTCGGACCGGTTGAGCTTGCAACTGATGTTGTGGCAGAAGCGGATGACGTTGCGTCCCACCGGCTTGGTGAAGTACATGGTGTAGAACGTGACCACGCCTTCGACGTATGCCGGGGACACGTCGAGCCTCCGACCGACTTCCACCATCGCTTCCGGCGTCACATACCCCTCCTGGTCCTGCGCCAGGTGCAACAGCGGCAGAACGGCGGACTTCTTCCGTTCCGGCGGGTACTTCGCCATGATTTTTTCGATTTTCTTTTCCGCCTCGTCGGTGAACACGAACATCAGCGATCAACCTCCCCCATCACGATATCAATACTACCGATGATGGCGACGACGTCGGCGATGTACGCTCCCTCCATCATCTTGCACATTCCCGGAATGCCCATGAACGACGGAGCCCGCAGTTTCATGCGCATGGGTTTGTTCGATCCGTCGCTGACCATGTAAAACCCGACCTCGCCGCGCGGCCC
Source organism: Nitrospina sp. P1_D6 (assembly GCF_052156615.1). Taxonomy (NCBI): domain Bacteria; kingdom Pseudomonadati; phylum Nitrospinota; class Nitrospinia; order Nitrospinales; family Nitrospinaceae; genus Nitrospina; species Nitrospina sp. P1_D6. The sequence goes on from NZ_JBQKUN010000005.1 coordinate 152,235, forward strand.
TTCCGTCGGCACATACGTTTCGCCCTTCGGCACGTTGATGCCTTCCGACACCAGCTTGAAGTGATGGATGAGCGCTTCCATGCTGGAGTGCAGGGTGTCGCGCGCGGGAAGGGACACCTTGTTGTCCGGGATGCGGTAGGGTCCGTCCGGCAGGTTTTCGATGGCCTGCTTGATGATTTCGCGGCTCTGCCGCATCTCTTCAATCCGCACCAGGTAACGATCGTAAACGTCTCCGTGTTCCCTGACGGGGACATCGAACTTGAATTCGTTGTAGCGGGAATAGGGACGCATTTTACGCCAGTCCATATTGATTCCCGCAGCGCGCAGGACGGGGCCGCTCATGCTCCAGTTCAGGCACTCCTCGCGATTGAAGGTCCCGACACCCTGGGTCCGGTCCAGCCAGATGGGATTTTTGGTCAGCAGGCTTTCGTATTCATCAACCTTGGAAGGGAAAATCTCGACGAACTTCTTGACGTGGTCGATCCATTCCGGGGTGGCGTCCTTGGCAACCCCGCCGATGCGGATGAAACTCGTCATCATGCGCACGCCGGAGACCATCTCGTTGAGGTCGAGGATCATCTCCCGCTCGCGCCAGGCATAAAGGAAAACCGTCATCGCGCCGATGTCCAGCGCGTGCGTGCCCAACCAGATGAGATGACTGCCGATGCGGTTGAGTTCGACCATGATGACGCGTATGTAATCGGCGCGCGGCGGCAGTTCGCCCAACTGCAACAGCTTTTCCGTGGTCAGGCAGAAAGCAAGGTTGTTCTGCGGCGGGCTCAGATAATCGAGCCGGTCGGTCATCGGGATGCAGTGCTCGTAACGCTTGGCCTCGCCTGTCTTCTCGATGCCCGTGTGCAGGAAACCGATGTCCGGTTCCGACGACTGCACCTGCTCGCCGTCCATTTCCATGACCATGCGGAACACCCCGTGGGTACTCGGGTGCTGGGGACCCATGTTGAGGGTCATGGTGTCTTTTTCGCGTTCCAGCAGGCCTTGTTCGGTCACTCCCATGGCGTCGGACTCATATCCTTTTTATCTTTAATCAGTTCCTGCTTGTGCTCGGGGTTGTGTGAGAAAGCCACTTCCTCGACCACCAGCGGATAATCCTTGCGAAGCGGGTGCCCTTCCCAGTCCTCCGGCATAATGAGCCGTTTGAGGTTGGGATGGCCCTCGACCTGAAAGCCGAACATATCGAACAGTTCGCGTTCGGGGAACAGGGCCCCCTTCCAGACTTCCGAGACCGTCGGCACCTTCGGGTCGTCCTCGTCCAGCCCGACACGCAGGCGGATGCTGTCGCCGCGGTCCAGGTTGTGCAGTTCGTACACCGCCTCAAAACGCGGCTCGCGTTCCTCTTCCAGGTAATCGACGCCTGTGATGTGAGACAGGTAATGGAAATCCAGCTCCGGGCTCTCTTTAAGGAAACCCGCAACCTTCAGCAGATTTTCCGGTTGCACATGAACCACCGCGTCGCCGAGCGTAACCTCCGCCCTGATGATGGCGTCCGGCAGGGAGGCCCGCACCTTTTCAACGAGTTCTTCGCCGGTCATGCCACCCTCTGTTTGGCGCGCTCCGTGCCGGCGTCGTTCATGATTTTTTCCTGAAGCTTGATGATGCCGTAGATGAGGGCTTCCGGACCTGGCGGGCACCCTGGAACGTACACGTCCACCGGCACCACGCGGTCCACGCCCTGAACGATGGCGTAGTTGTTGAAAATGCCGCCGCAGGAGGAACACGCGCCCATGGCGATGACCCACTTGGGTTCCGGCATCTGCTGGTAAATCCGCTTGAGGACGGGCGCCATCTTCTGCGACACACGCCCGGACACGATCATCAAATCCGCCTGACGCGGAGAAGCGCGGAACACCTCCGCGCCGAAGCGGGCGGCATCCCAGCGGCTGTTGGCCATCGCCATCATTTCGATGGCACAGCAGGCCAGCCCGAAGGTCGCGGGCCAAAGAGCGTTTTTCTGCGCCCAGCCGATCACCTTCCCCAGCTTGGTGGTGAGGATGGTGTCGTACAGCGCGCCGGAATAATCCGCTGACATCTGGTCCCAGGCGTCCTGGGCGTTCAGTTTCAGGTTCTTGACTTCGGTCTCAAAAGCATCGACCGCTTCATCCATCAATCCCATTCCAAACCTCCTCGCCCCCAGACGTATACATAGGCGATAGCCAGAATCGTAATGAATATGACCATTTCCACCAGGCCAAACAGCTTCAGTTCATCGAGCGCAACGGCCCAAGGGTACATGAACACCACCTCGATGTCGAAGATTATGAAAAGCATGGCGATGGTGGCGAACCGGACCGGAAAACGGCCCTTGGCCTCTTCGGAGGGGAGCATGCCGCACTCATAGGCGATGTGCTTTTCAGCATTGGCTTTGCGCGGGCCCAGAACCATGGAAAGGAAAAGGATTCCCAGCACAATGACCAGCGCCACGACGGCGAATACGCTGACAAAAATATATTCGGTCACTTGGAGTTTCCGTTTGTTTCGTCGGGAGGGGGGATTGCCATCCTAATCGAGGCAATTTCAAACAACTCCACCCTCCGGTCAAATGTTCCTGGAAGGTAGCAGCCGGGTGTCTCCCATCCTTATGGACCCATTTTACCTAAAACCCGTTTCAGGGTTCCAGAAACTACTGGAATGGGGGATTATATTAGCACCACCATACCCTGTCAATTACTGTTTTCCCTATCTTTACGGGGTGCTGGGGGGTACCCCAAAATAACGATAACCACTTGTTTATCAATGGGTTGGAAATTGAACGCGAGTAGCCGGGGAGCGTGTGGGGGACCCGGAAGGGCGTGTGGACCGACAGGGAGATGAAAGGGGGCCGTACTTGGCTTACAGTGTCCGGCACAGGTGGATGCCCTAATTTGCGGATTTTCCGGGCGGGATACCGATCCGACTCAACCCTCCAAATATTCCAGGTGCAGACGGTAAATCAGGCCGGAAGGGTTGTCTTCCGGCGCGGTGGCATCGGGTTTGGCGTAGTTGATGACCTCGAATTGAATTTCGTTGGTCCCTTCGCGCAAAAAGTCATCGCAGTTGATAATGAACGGCTCCGGGTACTCCGCTCCGCCGTAATCCTGTTTCAGGCCGACATCGTTCACGGTGACGCGGCAGACATCATCGGCCCGCAGAAAGAGCTCCGCCCGGGGCATGGCTTTGATCCCCGGCGGGATGTCAAACCTCAGGCGAAATCCGTGCTGGGTGCCGGTCTTGGCTTCCTCCAGCGTCACCTGCTCCCGGATCCACACCCACATGCTTCCTTTGATGCCGCGCCAGTCGTCACTGCCCTGGCAGATCTCGGCAGTCCGCCAGCTTTCGGTTTCAGGATCGTACACTTCCGTGTCCTTGCCGCTGGCGAACACCTGGGTCCGGGTTTTGGGACCTTCCCCCACCAGCCAACTCGGGGTGAGTGGCTTGCTCTCCAGCCACATGGAGTCGTTGAGATCGCGATAGTGATCGTACAGACCGTGTTTCTTATTGATGAGGACAATGCTCGGTCGCTGGAAGTTACGACCGAGATACGGACCGATGTCCGCCACTATGAGCCCGCCCGGCTCCTGCACGTCGAGAGAGATAAACGAGTGGGAGGGAATGAACCGGTAGGTGTGCACAACAAACTTGCCCTTGGTTGGCGACTCCACGGACTCGATCTCCTCCTGAAGTTTCTGCAAAAGCAGGATGGAGGTTTTGATCTCGTTCAAAAAGGTCGATTTGCCGTGCGCCTGCCGGCTGATGAGGTCGACCACCGGCGATTGCGGGTCCATTAACAAAAGTTTCACATTGACCCCGCTCAACACCTTTTCACGCAGAAGGTCGCGGCTTCCGGTGGAGATGGACAGCAACGATGTCCCGCCAATGTAGATTTCGTGCTTCACCCGCTTGAACAACGCCTCGAAGGAGGTGGCGTTCCCCAACTCCGACCGGTTCTTGAAAATCCCCTGGATTCCAAGGCGCACCGCATCGGGATTGACAATTTCCTGCAATGCGTCCTTGTATTCATTAAAGGTGAGTTCTCTCAGGAACAACTCATAGCCCAAAGACACAACACCGATCATGGCAATCAGCAGGGAGAACTCCTTGACGGGATGGAGCCAGATGCTGTGGGCCGGGAAGACCTGGGGAGAGAGAATGTATGCGGCCGCGCCGAATCCGAAAATGATGAGCGCCAGAAACACCACACGGTCCCGAATCCACATCCGGAGGGCCGGGCCTTTGCTTGTTTTCTTGTCTTCGAGCATTTTTAAATGAGCCTGAACGGGTAAATAGTATTGAAATCGATGGTAACGCAAGGCAGGAGGATTCACAAGAACGTTACGGGAATCTCACCCATTTCTCATGCATTCTCAACTCAGCCCGGACTTGCGGCGGAGGTACCACTCCAAAAAGAGAAACCCGAGGATCAACCCGTATGCCGCCCACGTATCCCACAACGAGACGAACAGTTTACTGGTTTTGATTTCCACCTCCGGATTGGGGAAAGTCAACGTATCCAGCCGCAAGTCAGGGCGGAGAACCTGGTAACTCCCTCCGGAAACCTCAGACAGCTTCTGGAGGAACTCTGGCTGAACACGCGGTTTCTGGAACTCCACCCGGGGGCTGGTGACACTGAATAATTCGCGCTCGGTGAGTGTGCGGTCGCCCTGCTTTACGGAAACCTGGGCCGCGTAGAATCCCTCGCGGCCTGGATAGAATTCGAAGCGGCCTTCCCCGTTTTCGTCGGTGGAGATCGATTCCGTCTTCAACGTGCTGCGGTCAGGCCATGTGGAGAGGGTCAACTCCGCCTGTTTTCCGGCCAGGGGGTTGTAATCTTCGCCGACCAGCTTGAACTGCACGAGCACCTTCTCGTGTTCGCGGTACTTTTCCTTGTCGGTCTCCACCTTGAGCAGGCGCGTTTCGGGATCCCGGGTCAGCCAGGCGAGGATATTCTCCCACAGCTTCTGGTAATGCCGGCCACTGCCGCCCTCCCCCACGCGGCGGAAGTTCCAGTACCACGCGGAGTCGGTGGCGATCATCAGGGTGCGGCCTTCGCCTACTTTCCGGGCGGCGAGCACCGGCAGGTTTTTCTTGTCCACCCTGGCCGTGGCCAGCACCTGTGCCTCCCCGGCCGCGGCCAGACCCATATTCAATCCCTGAAGCGGAGGCAGGGACTGCCAGGCTTTTACATTCGCCTCTTTTCTACTCTCCAATTGCAGAATGGGATGATTGTTCAGGCTCCCCGGAACGTCGATCGCATAGGATTTGTCGGCGAACGGTTGCGAGGCATGCTTCAGTTCAACGGGAAGGATTTCCTCCACCGGCGTGCGTTCGTACCCTCCCCCTTGAAAGGACAAATCGCCGCCGATCATCAGAAACGCGCCACCTTCCTCCACATACGATTTCAGGTTCGACAGGTACTTTTTATCGAGAAACGGTTTGTACCGGAAGTTGTGAAACACGACGAGATCGAAGGAACTCAGGTAATCACTGAGCAACAGGTTGGATGGAAACGGAATGAGGCTGAGTTCGGTGGTCGGTGCATCGACATCGTCGCTCAGCGTCCTCAAAATAAAGAACGAAAGCAGGTCCACCTTCGGGTTGTTGATCAGAACCTCGCGCAGAAAGCGCGAGTCCCATGACGGCCGGCCGTTCAAATGCAGAACGCGCAGGCGGTCGCGCACCACCTTCACCTGGAAATCCCAGCGGTTGTTCGTCTCCACCGCCTCCCCCGCAAACACGGGCACCGTTACCGAATAAATGTGTTTGCCCATGTTCACCGGCATGAACTCCATATCCACCCGGTAATCCCGATCGTCCTCTTTTAAAGAGACGACCTGCGACACGAGGATCTTGTCTCCTTCCTTCACCACCACGGGGATGTTCTTGTTGCCGATGGCGTAGGCACCCAGTTTTACCGACACCTTGACCGGCTGATTGACGAAACCGAAATCCGCTACGTCCACGGTCTCGATCGCAAGGTCCTTGAACTCGTCGTTGGTGCCCGCCTGCAGGGTATGTATGGGGCCGTCAAATTTAACCAGTGTCTGCTCGAAGTCCTCAGAGAAGTCGGCAGGATCCTGGATAAGGTCGGCGCCGTCGGAAAACAGCAGAACGCCCTGCAACGATTTGTTCTCATACTGCTCGAGTACCTCGCGGAACACGCGGGCGAGATCCGTATTCACGTTGAGGGGCTGGTACCGCGACGCCAGTTCCTCTGCACGGACGGGATCGATATGGTCTGAAACGAAATAGTAATCAACGTCATAGTTTTGCCGCAGGCCCGTCAGCCAGTCCTTATGCTGCGCCAGGGCGTCGCTCACCAGTTGCTTACGCGGAATTTCTTCTGGAAAGGTTTTGATCGACATGCTTTTGCTGTCGTCGACCAGCACGGCGATCGTGTTTTTGAGCGGCTGGATGTTTTTCAACTCCAGGCGCGGTTGAAGTATGAGAAGCAACAGCAGCGCCAGTGTCAGAACGCGCAGTGTGTAGAGCACCGTTTTTCGCGGAAGGCTCCGCAGCTTGCGCAGGCTGGTCCAGAAAAACCACAACATCAGCGGCGCCAGCACCGCAAGCGCCATCAATGCCCATCGGTTTTCGCCCAGGGCCCAGTGCAGCTCCCATGCGTTGTACTCTTCCCAGTTCTGCCCGAACAGCTTTCCCAGAAAATTCATCGGCCGGAATACCTCCGGAGCCGCTCAAGAATGATGGGCAAGTGCACCATGTCTTTTTTATAATCAAGGGTGAGCGCGTACATGACGATGTTGACTCCGAGGCGCAGGCTCAGTTTGCGTTGACGATAGCCGCCGCCGACCATGTCAAAATTCCAGTGGCCGAGCTTGTTTTTCGACCACGCGCCGCCAAGGTCGTTGTTTGAGTAAACGAGCACCGTGCGTCCCTTGCTGGTGATGCCTTCCAGATAAGGCTTCACCACCACACGGCCCACCACCTGGTTGATCAGGTAGAACGAACGGAAGATCGAGTGGTCACGCGGAATGCGTTCCAGCGGGGTGTTGGGATACAGTCTGTCCAGCAGGCGGCGTACGGATGCATCGAATCCGGAGTTGGGCCTGCCGGAGTTGTCGTCGATCAAAAGGAATCCGCCGAAGTTCAAGTAATCACGGAGGGCATTGACGGAATCGTCAGAGATCGGTTTGAACTCACGGTCGCCCGCAAGATAAAGAAAGGGATGATGAAATAAAGTCGGGTCGGTGGGTGCAAGGTCCAGCGGTTCGCGCTTGACCTCGATCGACGTGCGCTTCGCCACCTGCGCCAACAGGCTTTCCACCGCATCGGGACGCGGCTTGTACGTGCCGCCTTCGTACTTCACCTGCGGGATGACGAGTTTTGAGCCTTCGCCTTCCGCCTGCGCGAGAGGAGGGGTATAAAGAATCCCGAACCCGACGAGGGTCCAACAACCCAGCTGCTTCAAAAAGGACAACGACAAACTCCGGATCGGGTGACCTGCGCTTAAGTTACAAATCATATAATAATGTTAGCAAATTAATAAAGCCCCCGAACGCGATTTCAATTCGTTTGGTTCACTCCGGATCGGGTGTTATAGTGGGGCGATTTTCCTAAAGGTTACCGCATATGAACCGCATGATCCTGCTGAATCCCGGCCCGGTCAACGTCACCGATCGCGTGCGCCAGGCTTTATTGCATCCGGACCTCTGTCACCGCGAACCGGAATGCGCCGAATTGGTGCAATCCATCCGCCAGAAACTGCTGAAAGCCTTCAGGCTGGAGGGGGTTTTTCTGACAGCGCTCATCACCGGGTCCGGCACCGCTGCGCTCGAGATGGCGGTGTCCTCCTGCGTTGCGGAGGGACAGGCCATGCTGGTGGTCCGGAACGGTGTTTACGGCGAGCGCATCGCCACGATGGCGGAAACGCATCGCATTCCCATTGTGACCGTCGATTGCGACTGGGGCGTCGCACCGTCGCTTGAAGCCATTGAACGGGCTTTGAAAGAACATCCCGAGATCGGGCTGGTGGCGCTGGTGCATCACGAAACCACCACCGGCCTGCTCAACCCCGTACACGAGGTTGGCGAGCTCGCACACCGCTACGGCAAAAAACTGTTGATCGACGCCATCAGCAGTCTGGCCGGCGACACGCTCGATTTTGAACGCAGTCACGTCGATTACTGCGTCGGCACCGCCAATAAATGTTTGCAGGGGTTCCCCGGTGTGTCGTTCGTCCTGGTACGCAAAGAGGAAGTGAACACTCTTGCCACGCACCCGGCGCGGTCGGTGTACTTCGATCTGCATAGAAACCTGAAAGCGCAGGAAGCGGGGGAAACCCTGTTCACCCCGGCGGTGCAGGTGCATTACGCGTTTGATGCGGCACTCGACGAGTTGATCGAAGAGACGGTGACCGCGCGCATCGATCGCTATGCCGGTGCGTCCGCCTTGCTTCGCAGGGGTTTCGACGAAATGGGCCTCGAGTACCTGGTCGATCCCGCGCACCGTTCCAACAGCCTGACCGCGCTCAAACTGCCGGAGGGGATCACCTACGAGTTCCTGCACGGTGAGCTGAAAAAGCATGGGTACGTCATTTATGCGGGTCAGGGCGGCCTCAAGAAGTCGATATTCCGCATCGCCAACATGGGCGATATCCGAACCGGGGAGTTTCAACGCCTGCTGGAGGTGTTGAAAACGTGCCTCTCCAAATCGCCCTCGTTACGGGACTGATTCATGGAACTGTACGAGGTGATGAAAGAGTACGCCCGGTCACAGGGCGTGGCCCCGGCACATGACCTGCCAACACCGGAACTCGGCAAAAGCCTGGCGCTGTTCCATTCGTGCTTGATGGAATCCGGACTCGAGTACGTGGAGTTCCCCGACGGAAGAAAACTGATTTCCTCGCCGATGGAGATCAACCTGTCGCATCTGAGCCGGTTTGTTGTGGGTTTCCTTCCATTCAATTCCATTTCCACCAAAACCGAAACCAACGAAGTGCTGTTCGATCTGTATTCATTTTTCCGCTGGATGGACAAACGCGATCTCAACCACGGGTTGCAGGGCATCCAGTTGGACGCGGTCATCCTGAAACTGACTGAATCGCAGGACCGGTGTTTGAAACTCAGCCACCACCTGGACGAAGCCACCGGTGAAACCCTCAAGGAAATCACCCACATTGTCGAAACCATCAACGACATTTTCTGTGTCACCAAGATCGACCACGACTTCATCCATTTGCAGGGGCAGAACCACGATGACCCCATTCGCGTTCGCCTTCCGCTGGACATTGTGGGGCTCATCCATCTGAAAGACAGTCTCGACCTCGTGGTGGGCGATACCTCGGACCGCTGGGTGATTCTCGAAGCCGGACAGGTGTACCCTGAACTGGGGCAGGGGGAGGGTTCCGCCCCCTCCACACCCGCGGGTTAAAAGACGGATTCAACGGGCTTTTCCCCACCTCCCCCACCCTGCCGGCAGACCAAACTTTTCTTGAAAATCGGGGGGAAATGATTTAAAACACGCACTACGCGTGAACCGGGCTCGCCGCCTCGTTTTGATTCCAACCCGCAGGATTTCCGGGAAACAGCACACTATGACCGCCAACATCAATCTCGAAGACATGAACTGGATCGCCATCTCGCCGGAACTGATCCTGATGGCGACGTCGTTCCTGCTGTTATTGATGGGTCTGAAAAAGGCATTCAACGAAAACTCGTATCTGGCCAAGGCGGCCACCGCGGGCATCGTCACCGCCCTTCTGCTGTCATGCTATCTGTGGATCGGGGCCCCCACCGTTGCCGACGGCGCCGACCCGGAAATGTTCAGCCGGGCGCTGATACACGACCGCTTCTCGCAGACCTTCAACCTGATTTTCCTGGTGATGTCTCTGTTTGCCATCATCGCTTCGTTCCGCTACCCGAAGCCCGACCACCAGAACAAGGCCGAATACTTTTCGCTGTTGCTCATGGCCGTGGTGGGAATGATGTTTCTCGCCAAGTCCGGCAACCTGATCACCGCGTTCATCTCGCTCGAAATCTTTTCTATTTCGCTCTACATCCTGTGCGGGTTCAACGCCAAGCACGGCACAGGCCGCGAACAACCCGGTGACGTGGATCATCTGCCGTGGGAGACCGTGGCGTCGCAGGAGTCCACCGTCAAATACCTGCTGATCGGCGCGTTCGCCTCCGCCATCCTGGTATACGGAATGGCGCTCATGTACGCGGGTACCGGGACCACGGAAATCCGCCTGATCGGCAAGCTGTTGCACGAAAATCCCTACACGCACAATCCGCTGGTGTACATCGGCATGGCACTCATGTTCTGCGGACTGGCATTCAAAGTATCGCTGGTACCGTTCCATTCCTGGACGCCGGATGTTTACCAGGGCGCGCCGACACCGATCACGGGCTTCATGTCGGTTGCCACCAAGGCCGCGGCGTTCGCACTGATCGCGCGGGTGTTTTACATCGCCCTGCCGGAGTTGCAGGAAATCTGGATGCCGTTCCTGTTCGGCGTTTCGGTGGTCACCATGCTGGTGGGCAACATCGCCGCCATTTTTCAGGACGACGTCAAGCGCATGCTGGCGTATTCCGGCGTGGCGCATGCCGGGTACCTGCTGATCGGCATTGTCGCCAACAGCCAGGACGGCGTGGCGAGCATCATCTTCTACCTGGCTGTGTACCTGTTCATGAACGTCGGCGCGTTCGCCGTGGTGTACATGGTGGAAGGCGAAGGCAAGGGATCGAATTCCATTTACCGCTTCAAAGGACTTGCCAAGCGCAACCCGCTGATGGCCGCGGCGATGAGCCTGTTCATGCTGTCGCTGGCCGGGTTCCCTCCCACCGCTGGTTTTTTCGGCAAGCTTTACGTCTTCGTCGCCGCCATCAAACAGGACTATGTGCTGATCACGGTGCTGGCGGTGCTGGCCAGCATGATCGCCGTGTACTTTTACCTGCGCATCATAGTGATGATGTACTTCCACGAAAGCGAGCCGGAAACCGAAGTGGTGAGCAACCGCGGCATGACCGCACTCGTCACCGTGAGCTCCGCGGCCATCCTGGTCATGGGTATTTTCCCCTCCACTTTCATGCAGCTGGCCCTCTCGGCAATTCCCTCAATCCCGCATTGATCGGGACCATTCAAGAACTTACCCCCCTTCGCCGTTAAGTCTTGCAGGCCCATAGGATTCCTGCGATTCTAATGTCATGACCCGATTGCTGACGGTGTGCGTCGTCCTGCTTGCCATTGCGACGTCCGCCTGCACCGATTCCCACACGCAATACCAGCGGCGCATCGCCGAGTACGCCTCGCGTCTGCAAACCGACCCGCAGGACGCCGACGCCCATTTCCAACTGGGCATCGCCTACCTTTCCGCGGGCAACTGGAAGGCCGGGGCCAGTCATTTGAAAGATACGGTCCGCCTCAACAAAAATCACACTCAGGCGTTGCGCGACCTGGGCTGGGCCCTGTACCAAATGGGAGACCTCGCCGCCGCAGAAAAATGGCTGAGGCAATCGTACCGGTTACATGCCAGGGACCCGAAAACCGTCGCCAACCTGGGAGCGGTGCTGATCGCCCGGGAAAGGTATTCCGCTGCGGTGGCGGTGCTGGACAACAGCGCCCTGGGCGGGGACCCCACCCATTTCCAGATTCACAACAACCTCGCCATCGCCTATCGGCACCTGGGAGAGAAAACCAAAGCCGCAAATCAACTGCGGATCGCCTCGCGTCTGGCCCCGAACGTTGCCAGGGTCCACAGCAATCTCGGTGCATTGTATGAGTCGTTGAACATGGACGAAGACGCGTTTCAAAAATACAACCTGGCTCTGCGTCTCGATCCGGAGGAGCCGATCGGGCACTACAACCTCGGCGCGTATTACGCGCGGCGCGGTAACAAATTGCTGGCGCTTGGCCACATGCACGAAGCGCAGCGGCGCAATCCTTCGGACGCGACCATCCGCATCGGTCTCGGCCGCGCCTTCGCCGACCTCAGAAAATACGACAAGGCGCTGGAGCATTATGAGGCCTCGCTTCATTATCGCCCCGGAAATGCGGACACGTACCTGGAAATGGCGGAGTTGTACCACCTCAACCAGCAGGCAGAGAAAGCGGTGGAATCATACGAACTCGCCATCAGTCTTGATCCCGACCGGCCCCAGGCGTATTACAAGCTGGCTTTGTTGTACGATCAGTTGGAAGTGGGGGAAAGTGCACTGCTTTACATGGCAGTGGCCGAACAGGAGTATTTACGGCAGAACAAACGGGAAGAAGCCGATACCAGCCACCAGAACCTGAACCTGTTCGCGCGCAAATATCATTATAACGACCGCGCACTGAAACGCCTGCTCAAGCGGCACGATCTGAACAGGAATCCGGTCAACGCTCGAGGATGAACGTCACCGGACCGTCGTTGTGGATCTCCACCTGCATGTCGGCGGCGAACCTCCCTTCCTGCACGCTCAACCCCGTGGTCATGAACCTGTCTACAAACAGGCGGTAAAGTCGTTCCGCTTCTTCCGGCGGCGCGGCGGTGTCGAATCCCGGCCGCCGTCCCCGCGAACAATCCCCGGCGAGGGTGAACTGCGACACCACCAGCACCTCGCCCTGAATATCGACACACGACCGGTTCATCTTTCCCGCCTCATCCGGAAAGATGCGCAGGTTGGCGGCCTTCTCCACCAGCCATTCAACCGCTGCGTCAGTGTCCCCCTTTTCCGCCCCAAACAAAATCATGAGCCCGCGTCCGATACGCGCGATCTCAAATCCATCCACCGAGACGGCCGAAGCCGAAACCCTCTGCACAACCAGTTTCATGGAATAAAAGAAAAAAGATTGATCAATGGGCGCGAAAGAATCGCTGGTCGGTTCCGCCGGGACCGATCAGTACACGCACCTCGCGGGAACAACGCGGGCAGCGTCCTTCATACGCGTTGCCGTCCTTGTTGAGGTAAATGCGGCGATACACGTTGCAACATTCGAATAATATGCCGAGAAACTTTTTCTTCTTTTGTTCGGGAGTCATGATCCATCAAATCCCCAATCCGGATACCGGAAAGCAAAAGGGTCCCAACACGGTTCCCGTTCTCACCGCCCGCGCAATTGATCCAGCGCCCGAACCTTGGACGCCTTGAAGGCGCTGTGCGGAATGCGCAGGGCTTTGGTGATGCGGCGGATTTCCTCGGATTCCTCGTGCGAAATGGTGCCGTCCGCCGCCGCAACCGCAAAGAAACAATCCACCGTAGCCACACGGTCGTTGTACGAATAGAGCTTGTTGAACTCCCGCGTCACCTCGTCGAAGTCGTAACCCCGCTCGGCCTGTTCGGAAACCACTTCCAGCAACAAGTCCAGTTCCTTTGGAGTGAACTCGAAACGTTTTTTCAATTCGGCCTTGAGTGCCTTTTTTTCTTCTTCCCGAAAGTCTTCATCCACGTGCGCCACCGATGCCAGCAGGGTGCCCAGCAGGCAAATGAAATACAGGTCGTCGTCGGGAATTCGCCCTTTCTTCAGGCTACCGTTGGATTTCAACTCGATTCTTTTCAAAATCTGGTTGCGGAAATACTGATGCAATTCCGGATTTTTTTCGTAAGCGGGCTGGAAAATGGTGCTCTCGAAAAAATTGCGGATCTTGCCCACGGTGCGCCTGGTGATCGACGATTTCTTGAGATGCTTTGCAAAAGTTTCCAGCAGTTCGCGTTCCTCGTCCTTTAATTTTTTGTCGGCGGACGCCATTTCTTCCATGACTTTCACCACCCGCTCCCGCTCCTGACCGGAACCGAACTCGTGCGACAATTTCACCAGCAGCCGATCCTGTTCCTCTTTGGATACCGGGGACAACAGATACGGCTTCAGGCTGTTCATTTCCTTATCCGTGAGGTGAAACTTACGGTAAAACCGCTTCAGGATGTTTTTTTCGGATTCGCTCATCTCCCCATCGGCCCAGGCAATGGCGGCAAGCGTTTTCAGGAGGGTCATGTTTTTAACGGTAGCCATATCGCACTCTCTGTTTTGAAAGGTGTCACTTAAAGCTGTTTATCCACAAATGGCCACGGCCGTTCTCACGAACGATGCCAAATATATCCAAATGTCCGTCGTTGTTGACGTCCGCAAACGTCAATTCTTTAAAATGCAGGTTGGCGGGAAGGCGTTTTGCCCCTTCACTTAAAAAGCGCCACTTGCCCAGGCCACGCTGGTAGTGGATTCCCTCCCGGCTCAATATAATGATATCAGGAATTGAGTCCGCATTGGCATCGAGCAGGTAAACGGCACGGGACGGGTAACCCGGAAAGGCGCGGAGGGGTCCTTTGCGAAAATACCCATGACCGTTGTTCACCAGTACATAACTGTACTCGTTCTCATACGAACGGGAACGCGGATCGATCTCCTCGTTGACCACCAGCAGGTCGTTGTCGCCGTCCATGTCGAAATCCGCCCAGTCCGCAAAACTGCTTTTACTGCGGATAAACGGGACCAGTTCGCTGGTGCGGTCCGTAAACTGGCCCAGTCCGTTGTTCAGCAGCAGGCGGTTGCGTCCGGTGTCGTAAACAAGAAAGATGTCGATCACCCGGTCGCCGTCGTAATCCGCGAACGAGGTTCCGCGAATGCCGGCAGGCAGGGGCGGCATGAGCAGTTGGGTGGCATCGCGAAACTGGGCGCGGCCGTTGTTCAAAAGGAACTGCACCTGGTACGGGTCCGGCTCACCCCTGTTCTGCACATGGTGCCCGGTGAAAAACAGATCGACATTGCCGTCCTGGTCCACATCCACCAGATCCACACGGTCCAGCCCCTCCTTGAACGGAGGCAGGTGGAATCCCTGCGGTGTGTAAAAATAACCGCGGCCGTTGTTGATGAACACCTTGACGGAATCGCCGTCGGCAAAGCGGCCAATCAGCACCAGGTCGGCGGTGCGATCGTGATTGAGGTCCCGCGCGCGCATGGCCAAGATCGTGTCGCCCGGCTCTCCCACCCAGCCGGGGCGCTTCATTTTGGACAACCGCTTGCCTTCGCGGTTTTGCCACACGCGGACCACCGGTGCGCCATCGGCGTTCTTTTCCACCACCAGCAGGTCCGGAAGCGGGTCGCGGTTGACAAACGCGAACCATGCGTGCTGGACCGGTTGTTTCTGCAGACCGGGTAGAAATGCTTCCGTCAAATCGAGGTACCGCTGACGGCCGGGATCCTTTTTAAACAGGCCCTTGTTCGGACCGCATCCCGCAAGCGCCAGGCACAACGCGAGAACCATGCCATAAAAGTACAAATATTTCCGGGTCACGGGAATAGGGGGTCTCCAGGGAGGTAATTCAGGTTCAGGATCATCTTGCCGTCTCTGCGGTGGCGCGGTGGTCTTCCAGCAGGTGGTCCGCCAGGCTTCGCTCGGCCTGGGTGAGTTCCGCCGTCTCCCACGTTCCGCCAAAATGCGTGGTCATGCCCGTACGGAATGCGTCGCGCACGGTTTGAAACGCGACGGGATGCCCCACGATTTCATTGAGTGTGGTGGTGGAAGCCTTCAATTTTTCGAGGGACCTGGTTGCAACCCCCGAGTGGCGGTGGAGTAACAGAGAATGAAACAGGTCGTGATCCGTGGCGATCAGTACCGACCCATGTTGCAGAAATGCCTGTTGCGTGCGGCGTTGCGCACTGCCGATGAGTTTCCTTTCATGAACGGTGATCTCACAATGGTTGAGCGAGGCAAAGCAGGCAGGGGAACGTTCCTGACGCGTGGTCCCGTACTGCTTTTCCTTGTTGATGTGGGCATCGGCAATACGCAATTCACGCAGACCGCGCAGCAACGCCTGGCTTATGACGGAGAACGTCGCTTTGAGTCCGCCGGAGAACAACGGATGCGTCACCGGACCCACCATGGAATATGTGAGTTCCTCCATATGCAACAGGGCACGCCCGCCCGTGGGACGCCGAACCCAGTCGACATTATTTTCCCGGCAGCGCATTAAATCGATCTCCGCTTCCAATGGCTGTGAGTATCCAATGGAAAGCGTAGGGTGGTTCCAACCGTACAGGCGGAGCGTCGGCACATAAGACGGGTCGCTCTCGCAGGAGCGCAGCAGAGCCTCGTCGACGGCCATGTTCCAGGCCCCGTTTTGTTTGTCGTCTTCAATGTACCGCCAACGGTTCACACCATTCCTCCGGCATTTAATTTTGACTGGTTATTTTTCCTTATTATAGAATCCAAATAAACCCGTTTTTTAAATATAGGTGAAAAACGGCCCAATAACAGGCTCATTCAGCAATTTCATGCTCCTCCAATTTTTATTCAGGCACATAAAAGCCGTGTTTTTTGTTGCGGTGCTTTTTTCCACCGAGTCCACACTTGCGTTTGAGAGCCTGAAAGGTCACGCCACCGGCAAAACCACCTGCCAGACGGCGTGTCATCAACCGGAAAACCTGGTGCGCGCCAAACTCGACAAGTTCGACAAAACCGAATGCCGCGCCTGCCATATGGGGTCCGGGAAGGTGGCCGGACAAAATCCATTCAGCAAGCAATCGTTGCATATCCAACCTGAGGATGCCATCCCCAACCGCCGGGTGCGATCGTTTCGTGGACCGGTACTGGCGGGAAAAACCACCGGCAGCGAAGGAAACAAAACCGTATTGTCCGGAAAATCCATTCCCGGCATGGTGTATGTTCCCGCAGGCGAGTTCATCATGGGTTCCAACGACCGCTGGGACGACGAGTCGCCGGAACACATTGCATTGACCGAAGCGTTTTATATCGACCTGTATGAAGTCACCAACGGAGATTACCGGGAATTCGTGAAAGCCACCGGCCACGAAGCTCCGTTTCACTGGCCGGACGGCAACCTGCCCAAAGGCAAGGAGAAGCACCCTGTCACCTACGTCAACTGGCTTGATGCGGATGCATACTGCAAATGGAAAGGCAAACGCCTGCCCACCGAGCAGGAATGGGAGAAAGCCGCGAGGGGTGAAGATGGAAATATCTATCCCTGGGGCAACGTATGGGTGCTCACCAAATCCAACAACCCCTACAAAGGCTCCACCGGCACAGAACCCGTCGGCAGTTATCCCGACGGACGCAGTCCTTACGGCCTGTTCGACATGTCCGGCAATGTTTGGGAGTGGGTGGACAGCTACTACCTGCCGCACCCGGGCAACCCCATCCCGAAAGCGGAGTACGGCCGTGAAAAACGCATCCTCAAGGGGGGGTCGTGGTTCGACTGCCTGTCTTACGGTTGCGGGTTGAGCGCACCGACCTTCAACCGTGCCTTCTTCAATCCGGAAGTGCGCAACAACAGTTTCGGTTTCCGCTGCGCTCTCTCCGCAAAACCTGAGAAATCCGCGCAATCCCAGTCGCCCTGACGGGCGGGATAAGGAACGCACCCATGGGCAACCGATTTCGCGAACGCAACCGGGAATTGCAGGATTCCGGGGAGCGTTACAAAGTTCACTGGTTCCGCAAGGTTCTGGTCTGGTTGCTCATCATCGGCTTCTGGATTCTTTTTTACTGGAGCCGGTCCTGACCCGCCTCTCCCCTATTCAGGGCGGGTTTCGCGCTGGTCGAATTGATGCCGCAGGATGGCCGGGTGCTGGTTCAGCAAATCAAGAGGTGGTTGGGCCGATGGATTCAACTTCAGCATCGTTTTCCCTTTGACATCCAGCAGGACCCGCCTTTCTGGAACCGGTTCGGTTTCCAGTTGCTCCTCTTCCTGCTCCGGCGGAAGGGTTTCCGGTTGGCCCACCGTCTCCATGTCGATTCGGGGCGGCAGCCCCGTGGCACCCGCATGAAAAAGCAAACCCTTTTTATAAGGGGACGCTTCCAACCCCTCAGTTTCGTTTCCATACTCAGGCAATTCATCGAGGGGCATCATGTGCGGTTCCGGGATCGGTAAGGTGTTCAGGCGGAATGTCAACCCCTTGTCCGGTTCGAACCGTCCGATCTCAAAACCGCGTCCGGCCAGCACCAGACCTTTGTCATGCACCTGCGTGGGTCGAGGTACAGGCCGATTGCTTTCGACCCAAAGCGATCTTTTGGGACGAGATTGCAGAACTTCCGGCAAGAGTTCGTATCGATTAATCTGCCGGTAATCGGATTCGGTCTGGGTGACCCGCTCTTTCACGGGGTAGGTTTTCGGTTTCGGCTGAAAACGTTGTTGCCAGTCCGGTGGCAGGGTGGAAGCCTTTTTTTCTTTTACAGGTTCGGGGGAAAGGGGACCCGGGCCGGGCTCCGTGTACAACTGCGCCACGATGGGAGGGAGGTCCACCGGTTCCAACCGGGCGTTCCAGACGAGGAACGCCAATCCTGCAGCCAGCCCCACAAGCACCTTCCACGTCGATGAACTGACTTGAATAGGCTTGGGCGGCGCAGGAGGAGGGGCGGTTTGCTCCTCTTCGAAATAATACCGGCGCTGTGGTTTTTCCTCCGGCGGAGGTTCCTGAGTCAGGTCCATAAATTTCCTGCCAATCCAAATGAGTCCTTTATCCCCATCGGCTAATTAAAGGAAAACCTGATTCCCCGCCCAAAAGGGATGGAAGAAAAGTTTTGGGTATCCGGGATCCCTCTATCCCGATCCCTTCAAAAGGCCCTGGCCAGACAACACCCCCTGATTGAGAGACTGGCATGGTTCTTGCTCATATTTAAATTATAAAGACTCGCGTCAAAATTTTGAACCCAATTCAACTGGAACCCCTATGACTACAATGGATACCGCCATGGCTAAAATACCGGACCTCAAGCAATACCTCGACCCCACCGGGGTGCAAGTGTTAAAAAAACGGCTCGTCGCCGGGCAGATCACCCCGACGGTTTTCAAACAGACCCTCACACGGCAGATGGTGAGCCAGTTTTTCCTGGAATACACACACCCTGTGGACCGGGCGTGGGAAAAAATGACCGGCATTTTGAGACGGGAGAGGTCGCTGATCCGTCGGGCTGACAAAGACAAAAAAGAATTGTCGGAACCGGAGACCGGCCTCAGCCACCCTTTTCCGTTACCCAGTTCGAAAAAAATGCAGTGAGTGAAGGGCCCTCCATAAAAGGTCTGCTCCACAAGGGGTAATGCATCACCTGCTGCCAGTTGGGTTTCCGGCGATGCGTTGAAATCCCCGGTCAATTTTGCTAGTAATGGAAAACAGCCCGAATTCTAAAAATCCCTCAGGGATATCGGGCTGTTTTTATTTTTGCAAAGGAGACCCTCTATGGATTTTGAGTCCCTCATCCATTCCATCATAGAAGATCATTCCTATATCCTGCAGGCCTTCGTTGTCGTTTTCGTGACGCTCCTTGTGGACTATTTCCAGAAAAGGGCGTTCGACCGGCTTCAGAAGCGCGCCGAAAGGTCAGCAAAAATCTGGGATGGAGCCCTGATTGATGCCGTTCGCAAACCGCTCCGGCTCGCCATCTGGACAATCGGCGTCTACACAGCCTCGGAAGTCATCGAGAAGGAAATCAGTTCCGTCGTTTTTGAAATGATGGGGCCGGCACGGGACACTCTCATCATCGGCAGCATCACCTGGTTCATCGTTCGCCTCATCAAAAACGGCGAAGAAGTGTTCCTGAAAAAAAAAGGAACCAACCTCGACCGCACAACGGCCGACGCCATCTCCAAACTGCTGAAGCTTTCGGTGGTCATCACCGCCTTTCTGGTGGTCCTGCAAACGCTGGGATTCAGCATTTCCGGGGTGCTTGCTTTCGGCGGCATCGGTGGTATCGCCGTCGGTTTCGCCGCGCGCGACCTGCTCGCCAATTTTTTCGGAGGATTGATGATCTACCTCGACCGCCCCTTTGTTGTGGGCGAATGGGTGCGTTCTCCCGACCGCGAGATCGAAGGCGTCGTGGAGCACATCGGCTGGCGGCTCACACGCATCCGTACCTTCGACAAACGTCCGCTTTACGTGCCCAATGCAGTGTTTGCTTCCATCACCGTGGAGAACCCCAGCCGCATGGAGAACCGGCGCCTCTATGAAACCATCGGCATCCGCTACGACGACGTTTCCAAAATGGGAACCATCGTGGAAAAGGTCAGAACCATGCTGGAGGGCCATCCCGAAATCGATACGGACAGAACCCTGATGGTCAACTTTGATAAATTCGCCGCGTCGTCTCTCGATTTTTTCGTTTATGCTTTCACCAAAACGACCGATTGGGAGCACTACCACGAAATCAAGCAGGATATTCTGCTTAAAATCATCAACATCATCGAAAAAGAGGATGCCGAAGTGGCCTTTCCCACTTCAACGATCCATCTGGCCAATGGTTGGAACGCACCTGTGGAGGAATCCGGAATCCCTGCAAAAGGGTACCAGTGATACAATAAGAGACTGGTGTTGCACGCGGATTGCCGTAGCCAAATCAAATTGACAACCCCGGAGGCGATTTGTAAACTGTGCTGGCCATAAGGACCTTTGTAGCCGTTCTCGTTCCGTCCACCACGCTCAACACCCTCAGTGCCATTCAGGATCGATTTAAAAAACTGGGGGTGCATGCGACCTGGACACGACCCGGAAACATTCACCTGACCTTAAAGTTTCTTGGGGACACCGACCCTCATCGCATTCCCGAGATCAACACCGCACTGGATGGGCTAGCCGCTGGGCGGGCCCCGTTCCAGGTTTCGCTGGGTGGGCTGGGCGTGTTTCCGGGATGGAAAAAACCCCGGGTGGTCTGGGTCGGGTTGGATGACCGGGAAGGCCATCTGGCTTCGCTCCAGTCAGGCGTGGAAAGCGCCGTAGAACCCTTGGGCTGGCCGCGGGAGAGCCGGGCGTTTTCTCCACACCTCACACTGGGCCGCATCAAGTCCCCGAAGGGTTGCGAACGGTTGAAGGTGGAAATGGACGATCTCGGGGATTTGGACCCAAGCCCAATTCAGGTCAAATCATTCAGCCTGATTCAAAGCAAGTTGACCCCCAAGGGTTCGATTTACACGGTATTGAAGGAAATCTCACTCCAGGGCCGGAGTCCGGACCCCTGATTCGTACTACCTTACCTTTCTATTAGGAGACGCCATGTCCATCGATCCGGATAAGGAAAAAGCCCTCGACCTCGCTTTTTCTCAAATTGAAAAGCAGTTCGGTAAGGGATCCATCATGAAGCTGGGTCAGGGTGAAGTGCAGAAGGTGGCCACCATTCCCACCGGTTCCCTTTCGCTCGACGCGGTATTGGGAATCGGCGGCGTGCCACGGGGCCGCGTGATCGAAATTTATGGACCGGAGGCGTCTGGAAAAACCAGCCTCACTCTGCACATCATTGCCGAAGCGCAGAAGGCGGGCGGGGTCGCCGCATTTATCGATGCCGAACACGCGCTCGACCCGCAGTATGCACGCAACCTGGGCGTCAACCTGGAGGACCTTCTGTTGTCCCAGCCCGATACGGGCGAGCAAACCCTGGAGATCGCCGAGGTGCTGGTGCGCAGCGGCGCGGTGGACGTGATCGTCATCGATTCGGTGGCGGCCCTGGTACCGAAAGCGGAGTTGGACGGTGAGATGGGCGACTCCCACATGGGACTGCAGGCCCGGCTCATGTCACAGGCCATGCGCAAGCTCACCGGGGTCATCAACAAATCACGCACGGCGCTCATCTTCATCAACCAGATCCGCATGAAGATCGGCGTCATGTTCGGCAGTCCGGAGACCACCACCGGCGGCAACGCCCTGAAATTCTATTCCTCGGTGCGACTCGACATCCGCCGGATCTCCGCCCTGAAGGACGGCGACAAAGTGATCGGCAACCGCACGCGCGTGAAAGTGGTGAAAAACAAACTCGCGCCTCCCTTCCGTGAATGCGAATTCGACATCATTTACGGCAAGGGCATCTCCCGCTACGGCGACCTTTTGGACCTGGGCGTGCAGAACGAAATCATCCAGAAAAGCGGCACCTGGTTTTCCTTTGGAGACGAACGCATCGGCCAGGGCCGCGAAAACTCCAAGAACTTCCTGGAAGAGAATCCCGACATCGCGCAAAAAATCGAAACCCAGATCCGGCAGAAACTGGACCTGCCGGTTCACGCAGCCCCTCCCACCGAGAACAGTGGAAATAACGGAGGAGAAGAAGTCGAGCCCAAAGCCTCCGGTAAAGGCAAAAAGAAGTAGCCCACGCAGGCCTGCCTCCGATGCCGGACGACGACGCGCTCAAACAGGCCCGCAACAGGGCTCTCCGCTACCTCACCTATCGCGACCGTACGGAGCACGAAATGCGGACCTACCTCCTGGGTAAGGACTTCGATACCTCCACTGTCGATTTGGTCGTCGATTATCTCAAACGCCTGGGTTACCTGGATGACACCCGGTTTGCCCTGCAATGGGGGCGGTACCGCATCGAAACCAAACGGTTCGGCCGTTTTCGCCTGCAACAGGACCTGCGCCTGAAAGGGCTTGCCGATTCCATCGTCGGGGAAACCCTGCGCCAGCTTTATGGCGAGGTCGATGAAAAGGAGCTGGCCCGCGAAGCGGCCGAAAGCAAACTGGTTAAATGGAAAAACCTCGATAAGCAGAAACAAAGGCAACGTCTCGCCGGGTTTCTGCAACGCAAAGGTTTCACCAGCGAAACCGTATTTGATACGGTAGAACGATTGATTCCTTACTGATTCTGCCTGACAATGGAAATGGCGGCGGTTGTGCCGGATGACTCCTTTTCTCGTTGAGCCCGCATGGATTTCTCCACATTCGCTCTCATTCCCCCTCCCCTGCTGGCGGGTACCGGTTTCCTGTTCGGCCTGGTGATCGGCAGCTTTTGCAACGTATGCATTGCGCGCCTCCCCAAAAAGGAATCCGTCGCCTTTCCCGCCTCGCACTGCCCCCACTGCAAAACGCCCATCCGCAAGCGAGATAATGTTCCCGTCCTGAGCTACCTGGCTCTCGGCGGTCGCTGCCGGAAATGCAAGGAACCCATCTCCCCGGTGTATCCGGCTGTCGAGCTGGTGACAGCTCTTTTATTGGCCGGGGTGTTGTATAAATTCGGTTTCACATGGACCAGCGCGATTTACGCCATCGTCATGCCGACTCTCGTCATCATCACCGTGATCGATATCCAACACCAGATCATTCCCGATAAAATCACACTTCCCGGTATCGCGTTTGGTTTGATTGCAGGCACCTACCTGAATGGTTTCATGGATTCCCTGATCGGGCTGGTGGTGGGGGGCGGCCTGTTCCTGTTTCTGGCAGAAGTGTATTTCAAGGTACGCGGGGCCATGGGCATGGGGGGAGGCGACATCAAGTACATCGCCGCGGCGGGAGCACTTCTGGGATGGGCGCAGGTGCTGCTCGTCATTTTTCTCGGGGCGATTTCGGGAGCGTTGTTCGGGGCGCTCGGCATGACAACCAAAAAACTGAATTTTCTCAGCCGGATTCCTTTCGGGCCGTTCCTCGCCCTGGCCACGGTTGTCTCCATTTTCTTTGGGGATGACATTTTAGGCCTTTACCTGAGCCTCATGGTTGTGGAACAATAGCCCACATCCTGAAAATTTCATTGTTGAGGAAACCCATGGAATCGCGTGACGAGAACCTGGAGCCGGATCGTTCGTCCGAAAACGGCGAAGACGGCTCCCCCGCCCCTTCCCCGATGGAAGAAAACGACAACCAGGAAACCGGTACCGCCCCTGACGAAACCCACCCGGAATCCGAGGTGGAAACCCTGCGCGCGGAAATCAGAAGAAACCGGCGGGAAATCACGGTCGTCAAAACCATGCTGTACATCAGCATCCTCGCGGTCCTTGGGGTCACCTTCTACACCATCAACAAAACCCAGGTTTTGCACCTGAAGGATTTGGGAACGCAGTTGACGTTGTCGCAGAACCAGGCATCCCTCAATCTCGGCGTCAAACAAAAGACCATGGACGAACGAATCAAGGCGCTGGAGATGGCCCTTCAGCAGGCCCTGCTGGACATGTCGAAAAAGCCGGAGCCACCCACCCCGCAGATCGACCACCCCGGACAGGTGAACCGGTTGGAAGAAACCATGACCGGTATCAATGGATCGCTTTCTCTGTTGAAACCGGAAAGCCCGATGGTCCGTGCGAAAGTCGAGTTGGTAAAAGAAAAGACCGAGGATATGGTTAAAACTTACAAGGAAGTCCTTCAGGAACCCGCCCCCTGATCACTGGATGGTAAAAATTCTGTCGAGCCGTTTCCCAGCGTCTTTATCCAGTTCCCACCCAATGGCCTGAACGTTTTCTTCCACCTGCTTTTCGTTTTTGACGCCGATCAAGGCCGTCGCCACCGCGGGCTGGCGCGTGACCCAGTTGATCGCCACGTGAGTGCAGGTTTTTCCCAGTTCACCGGCAACGGCTTTCATCTGCTCCACTTTCTCCACGTTGCGCTCAAACGCCTCACCCGTGAACTCGCCGATGATTCCCTTGCTCCGCCAGTCTTTGAACCTGGTGTCCTTGCCGTACTTGCCCGTCAACACGCCGGACGCAAGCGGGCTGTAGGCCACCACGCCCATACCGTTTACCAAACAGAACGGCACGATTTCTTTTTCGATCGACCTTTGCAAAAGGCTGTATTCCGGTTGCAGGGAGACAATTGGCCCCACTTCCAGGCACTCCTGCATCTGCCGGACATTGTAATTGCTGACACCGATGTGTCGGATCTTGCCCTGCTCTTTCAGTCGCATCAGGGCTTCCATGGTCTCGGCCTGCGGCGTGTCCACATCCGGCCAATGCACCTGGTAGAGATCGATCACGTCCGTCTGCAGGCGTTTGAGGCTCAGTTCGACTTCTTCCTCGATCGACGCGCGGGTCGCCACCTTTCGGATGGAGCCCAACGATTCTTTTTCCCAACGCAGGCCACATTTGGTGGCGTAGACCAGTTTGTCCCGGTGCGGTTTCAGGGTTTTTCCTATAATTGACTCCGAATGACCGAATCCATATACCGGCGCGGTGTCGAAAAAATTGATTCCCAGTTCCACCGCCTTAAGGAGAGCTTTCTCGGAGGCACGATCGCCCTCCGTCGTCCAGAACGGCGAACCGCCGATACCCCACGCACCAAAACCCAATACCGAAACCTTCAAATCGCTCGATCCCAACTGTCGATATTCCATGCCTTCTCCATCCATCCAGAAGTTTTTATTTAAGATTTCCGCCCTGTCTGGTCTAATATTGAACCATGGACCTCAACAGGGTCAAGTCACCATGCATGACACACAAAAAAATATAACAACGCTGACACACACGCATCATGAAATCTCTTCTCCGGGTTCTGGGCTACCTGAAACCCTACAAACCTTATGTGGCATGGACTCTGGGATTCGCCATCCTGACCACCCTTCTGGACCTCGTTCCACCGTGGCTCATCAAGATCATCGTCGATCAACTGGTGCAGGAGCAGGCCGGCAGTGCGATCTACTGGGTCGTGCTGGCACTCGTTCTCTCCTACTTCGGCCGTAATTTTTCAAATTACAAACGCATCCGGCTCAACAACAACCTCGAGCAGAAAGTGGTCTTCGACCTGCGGTCGCACGTGTACCGCTCCCTGCAGAAGATGTCGCTCAAGTATTACGAAAATCGAGCGACGGGCGAAATCATGTCACGCGTGAATGATGATGTGACCTACGTGGAGCGCATATTCATCGATGGTATCGAGCAGTTGGTCACGGCGGTCCTGACGCTCATCGGCATCACCATCATCATGTTTTTCCTGCACTGGAAGCTGGCACTGGCGTCGATGATCCCGATCCCCCTGCTGATCCTGGGTGCATGGAAGTATACCTTCAAGGCGCACGATCTGTACCACATGGTGCGTGAACGCGCGGCAAAGATGAACGGCATCCTTCAGGACACCATCTCCGGCATGAAGGAAACCTTTGCCTTCAACCGGCAGAATCACGAGATCGAACGGTTTGAAAAACGGAGCGACGCCTATTGCAAGGGAACGCTGGAAGTGATGAAGCTGTGGGCGTATTACTCACCCAGCATGATGTTTCTGGGATCGATGGGCACAGTGCTGATCGTGCTTTATGGAATTGGGCTGGTGCGTGGGGGGGAAATCACCGTCGGGACGCTGGTTGCCTTCATCGGCTACCTCGCTCTCTTTTACACCCCCATCAATCAATTGCACTCGCTCAACCACATGTTGCAACACGCACTGGCCTCCAGCGAGCGGTTGTTTGAAATCATCGACGCGGAACCGGAAGTGAAGGAGCCGGAAAACCCCATCGTGCCCTCCACCCACGTGCGCGGCCACATCGATTTCCGCGACATTCATTTTTCCTATGTCGAAGGCAAGGAAGTTCTGCACGGCGTTTCTTTTGACATTGAGCCGGGAGAGACCATCGCATTGGCGGGACATACGGGAAGCGGCAAATCGACGCTGGTGAAACTGCTCATGCGGTTTTACGATCCGACGGCGGGGGAGGTGCGCATCGACGGCTACCCGCTTCGCGAACTCAGCCTGTCCTATCTGCGCGAACAGATCGGGCTGGTATCGCAGGAGCCGTTTTTGTTCAATGGAACCGTGGCCGACAACATCCGTTACGGCAACCTTCAGGCTTCGGAGCAAGACATCCGTCGCGCTGCAAAAGCGGCGAATGCCGCGGGATTCGTCGAAAAACTACCTAATGGATACGATACGTTGATCGGGGAGCGCGGGGTGAAGCTGTCCGGCGGAGAGCGCCACCGACTCGCCATCGCCCGCGTGTTTTTAAAAGATCCGCCCATTGTGGTGCTGGACGAAGCCACGGCATCGGTCGATTCGGAAACCGAGATGCAGATCAAAGAAGCGCTTCGCCAGCTCATGGCCAGCCGCACCACGCTCATCATCGCGCATCGTCTGTCCACGCTGGAGGATGCGGACCGCATCGTGGTCCTGCAGGAAGGCACACTGGTAGAATCCGGAACGCATGAAGACCTGATTCAGGGAGACACCAGCTACGCGAACCTGTTCCGGTCTCAACTCCACCTTTGATTCACGTTTATCCGGAAATGATCATTCCTTCACCGGGCCGGTAACAAACTCGCCGAGATTTCGGAATTTTTCCTGCCGTTGTTCAACAAGCTGTTCTGCGCTCATCTGCGTCAATGCGTTGAGATGCACACGAAGGGCCTTTTTGAGCAGGATGGTGGCGCGCTTGTAATTGCGATGGGCGCCGCCGAGAGGTTCGGTCACAATCTGATCGATGACCTTCATGGTGATGAGCTGTTGCGCGGTCAGGCAAAGCGCATCTGCGGCCTGCTTCACCTTTTCTTTATCACCCCACAAAATCGATGCACAGCCTTCCGGCGAGATCACGGAATACACTGAATGTTCCAGCATGAGCACGCGGTTGCCCATGCCTATGGCCAACGCACCGCCACTGCCGCCTTCGCCGATGATGGTGGCGATGATCGGCACCTTGAGCCCCGCCATGACAAACAGGTTCTGGGCGATGGCTTCCGACTGGCCCTTCTCTTCGGCATCCACGCCTGGATACGCACCGGGGGTGTCGATGAACGTCACGATGGGCAGGTTGAACTTTTCCGCCATCTCCATCAAGCGCAAGGCCTTGCGGTAAGCGGACGGTTGCGGCATGCCAAAATTGCGAAGCAGTTTTTCCTTCGTATCGCGACCCTTTTGATGACCGATGATCATCACCGTGAGGTCGCCGAATTTCGCCATGCCGCCGATAATGGGCGCACCCAGTCCCCCATGACGGTCGCCGCTCAGCTCCTGAAAATCGGTGAAAATGCCGTTGATGTAATCCATGGTGTACGGTCGCATGGGATGACGTGCGACCTGCGTCTTCTGCCAGCCGTCCAAATTATTGAACGTGTCGTACTTCATGCGCCGAAGCTTTTTCCTGAGTTTGGCGATTTCGTGAGAGATGTCGCCGATGCTGTCATACATGTGCGACAGCGAAACAAGCTCGCGGATCTGGTTTTCGACCGCAAAAATTTCCTTTTCAAATTCGAGTATCTGCGCCATGAGTCGTGTCCGG
The DNA here is from genome assembly GCF_052156615.1 of Nitrospina sp. P1_D6. NCBI lineage: Bacteria > Pseudomonadati > Nitrospinota > Nitrospinia > Nitrospinales > Nitrospinaceae > Nitrospina > Nitrospina sp. P1_D6. The sequence continues at coordinate 180,064 of NZ_JBQKUN010000005.1, forward strand.
GATCAGTAAAAGCCGAAGATGGGATAAATGAGGTTTTTGAGATAAGGAGACTGGTCGAGGGCTCTCGCTCCCTCGAAGCCGATACGGTTCTGCCCCAGCCGGAGCATTTCCAGCTGTGACAGGTGTTCCGCCTTCGCCAGCGCAAACGCGCCTTCATCGCCGATGTAATTGAAGTTCAAATCCAGATTTTTCAGGTTACGCAGGGATTCGGATTTGGCCAGCGCTTCCGCCCCGCGGTCCGTGATGTAATTGCCCGCCAGGCGGAGCGATCGCAGCTTGCTCACTTTGGATGAGTTGGCAAGCGCCACAATGGCCTCGTCCGTCAGGTTGTTGTTGCTCAGGTTCAACTCCTGAATCTCGCTGATATAGGGCGACTCCAAAAGGATCATCACCCCGCGGTCGCCTATGTAGTTCTTCTCAAGGTTTTCAAGAGAATCGGTTGCCTTCCATTCCTCGATCTTCTGCCGCAGGCGGAAATCCTTCAGCGCCTGCGCCCCTTCCTTGCCCAGCTTGTTGTAAGCGAGGCCGATGTGCATCAGTCTTTTGAAACTGGAAGAGTGGAGAATCGCCAAGGTACCCGCGTCACCCACTTCATTGTAGTTGAGATTCAGGTCCAGAAGCCCCGAAAGCGTTTGCGATTCTGCCAGGGCTTTGGCCCCCGCATCGCCGATCTTATTGTTGAACAGGTTCAGCGTTTCCAGATTGCCGAGATACGGAGACTCCGCCAGGTAACGTGCCCCCACATCGGTCACCCCGTTGTTTTCAATCGACAACTCTTTCAGGTTTTTCAGGTAGCGTGACTGCGCCAGCGCACGCACTCCTTCGTCGCCGATATCCCCTTTGTAAATCTTGAGCACGGTGACGCTTTCAAGAAGCGGGGAGTTGGCGAGGAACTTCGCACCGGACTCATGAATGATTTTTTCATTCAGCTTGAGCGACCGGTCATTGCGGCGCAGTTTCTTTTCTATATATTGGCCGAGATCTTCCGGCGTCATTTCCCAGACCGCGCCGGAGGTCATGATCCCGAGGCCCACCCACAACAAAAGTGCCTTGCAGGTCGATTTCATGTTTCGATCCACCTTTTAGAATCACAAAAGTTCGCTAAAATACATTATTTGTTTATTTTAGCAAGCGTTTTCATTTGTTTTCAATCGCATTCAGGCGCTTTTCCAATTCTCTCAGTTTCTGCGCCATTTCCGGCAGTTTGGGAAACATCGTAACGTATTTTTTCCAGGTCATGCCCGAGACGGCAGGGCTTCCACCGTAGAATCCCGCATCGGGAATGTCCTTGTTCACACCTCCCTTGGCCGCAACGATCACCTGGCTGCCGAGGGTCACGTGATCGGCCAGTCCCACCTGGCCGGCGAGGATGACATGGTGTCCCAGTTTGCAGCTTCCAGACAACCCCACCTGCGAGACGAGGATGGAGTGTGGCCCGATATCGCAGTTGTGCGCCACCTGGACGAGATTGTCGATCTTCGTTCCCTGCCGGATGACGGTTTCGCCGAACGCCGCGCGGTCGATGCAGGTATTCGCCCCGACCTCGACGTTGTCTTCAATGACCACCCGGCCGACCTGCATGATCTTCACATGTTCGCCTTTCTCGTTCGGCGTGTAGCCAAACCCGTCCGCACCGACCACCACACCGGAATGCAGAATGACGCCGCTGCCGATCTGCGTATCCCGATACACGGTGACGTTGGCATGCAGGGTGCAATCGTTACCGATGCGGCTCCCGTCGTGAACCACCACACCGGGATACAGTACCGTGTTGTCGCCGACGGTCACGTCTTTGCCGAGGGTGACGAAAGGAAAAACGGTGACGTTTTTGCCGAGCTTCGCCGTTGGATCCACAGCCGCGCGCTCGTCGATCCCGGGTTCGGGTTTCGGCTCGGGATGGAATGCGGCGAGGATTTTGGCGAACGCAAGCTGGGGCGCGGGGTGGATGACCTGCGTCATTCCTGTTTCCATCGGCTCTTTGACCAGCACCGCCGAGGCGGGAGAAGTTGCCAGTTTGTCCTTGTATTTTTTATCGGCGAGGAAGGTGATGTGTCCGGCCTGGGCGTGGTCGAGTCCGCACGCATCGGTGATGTCGATCTGGTCGTCGCCCTGCACGGTGCCGCCCACCTGCGCGATGATGTCCTTCAGTTTCATACTGCCTCTTGGGTGTGAAAGGTTACAGAATCAATTCCTTGTCGATCGGTTTGATCTCGCCGTCCACCAGTTGCAGGACCCGGTCCAGGCTTTTGGCGATGCGTGGACTGTGGGTGACAATGACAAACGTCTGGTTGGATTTCTTGTTGAGATCGCGCACCAGGTCCATGAATGCATCGCTGGATTTTGAGTCGAGGTTGCCCGTAGGCTCATCCGCCAGCAAAAGATCCGGTTGGTTGACCAGGCTCCTCGCCAGCGCCACCCGCTGGGTCTCACCGCCGGACAACTCTCCGGGCTTGTGATGCAGGCGGTCTTTCAATCCCATCTGCGTGAGCAGGCCCACGGCTCGCTCGCGAAGCTCGCCCTCATCCTGCCCCCCAATGAAACCGGGAAACAGCGTGTTTTCCAGTGCGGTGAAATCCGGCAACAGGTTGAACAACTGAAACACAAATCCGATATGGCGGTTGCGGAACTGCTCCAGGAAACCGTTTTTCTTGGCGAAGATGTCCTGTCCCTTGAATTCGACCGTTCCCTTCTGCGGGTGGTCGAGGCCGCCCATGATGTGCAGCAACGTGCTTTTGCCCGCCCCGCTGGCGCCGACGATACCGAGGACCTCCCCCGTCTTCACCTGCAAGTCGGCATTCCGGAGCACCTCGACCGACTCCGCATTGCGCCGGTAGGCTTTCCACACGCCGGTCACGCTGAGCAGGATCTCTCCGCGCGGATCATTCATAACGCAATCCGTCCACCGGGTCCAGCCGCGCCGCGCGCCACGCGGGATACAGCGACGCCGCAAAGCAGATGAGAATGGAAAATACGATGATCAAAAAAGAATCGAAGTATTGAATCTCCGACGGCAGGCGGTCGAGGTAATACACATCGCTCGGAAACGCCTGGATGCTGAACATCGACTCGATGAAACCGACGATCTCATTCAGGTTGGGCACGATGGTGAATCCCGCCACCACCCCCAGCCCCGTTCCGACGAGACCGATAATCAGTCCCTGCATACTGAAAATTTTCATGATGCTGCCGCCGGTGGCCCCCATGGATTTCAAAATCGCGATGTCCTTGGACTTTTCCATGACCACCATGAACAGCGTGCTGATGATGTTGAACGCGGCGACAAGAATGATGAGGATGAGAATGATGAACATGGTGATTTTCTCCAGCTTGAGCGCCGAAAATAAATTCTTGTTCATCTGCATCCAGTCGCGGGTGATGTAGGGGAACTCCAGCTTTTTCTGTATGGATTCGGCGGTTTTCCACGCGAGGTCAATGTCCTCGACCTTGATCTCCACACCCGTCACCGTGCCCTTCATATTGAACAGCTTTTGTGCGGATTCGATCGACACGAACGCGAGGTTGGCATCGTATTCATACATACCGGATTGGAACAGCCCCACCACCTGCACCATCTTGATGTTCGGGATGACGCCCAGCGGGGTCATGCGCACCGAGGGCGCGAGCATACCGATGACATCCCCCACCGACGCGCCGAGCGAGCGTGACAACTCCACCCCGAGAATGATCCCCTGCCGATGGATATTCGATTTACTGGGGGCGGTTCCTGCCAGGTTCTCCAGTTTGCCCTCCACCATGTTCTTCTCAAGATCGGAGATGTCGCCCTCCCGTTTGGGATCGACACCGCGGATCACCACACCGGACGTGCGCTGGCCGTAGGTGAGCATCACTTGCTTGAGGATGAACGGCGCCGCCGCCTTCACCTGCTCGACTTCCTTCACCGTACTCACGATTTTTTCGTAATGGGCGATGCCCTCGCGCTCGAAACTCGTCACCACGATGTGGCTGTTGGTGCCGAGGATCTTGTCGCGCAGGTTCTTACTGAAACCGGACATGACGGCGATGACCACGATGAGCGCCATCACGCCCAGGGCCACCCCGCCGACGGAGATGAAGGTGATGAGGGAGATGAACTTGTGGGATTTCCGGGAGCAGAGATACCGCCAGCTGACTCGTAATTCGTAACCCATGACGATGGCAAGTGAGGTTGACCGAAACCGGACCGCAGTCCGGATGATTAGAGTACGGCGTTCAGGATTCTTTTTTCAACTGCGGGAACAAAATCACATCCCGGATGGACGGGGAGTTGGTGAAAAGCATGGCCAGGCGGTCGATGCCGATGCCCTCGCCCGCCGTCGGCGGCATGCCGTATTCCAGTGCGCGGATGAAATCGAGGTCCATCCAGTGTGCTTCCTCGTCTCCCGCATCCTTCTGCGCCACCTGCTGTTCAAACCGGGCTTTCTGGTCGATGGGATCGTTCAACTCGGTGTACGCGTTGGCCAGTTCCCGGCACCCGACAAAAAACTCGAAGCGTTCCACCAGGTTTGGATCGTCTTCCTTTTTTTTGGACAACGGCGACAGTTCCAGCGGGTAGTCGATGATGAACGTCGGCTGCACCAGCTTCGGTTCGACAAAGTGATCAAACAGCTTGCCCTGAACCTTGCCCAGCGTGTCGCGTTTTTCCAGCGGCACCTTGTGCTCGAGCGCATAGCCGGTGATCTTGTCGTAATCCTGAAGCACGTCCGCGGGCACGCCCCCCAACTCCGTGATGGACTGAAAGAACGTGTACCGCTGAAACGGTTTCGACAGATCGAGGGTTTCCGTACGGCCTTCCTTGTCGTTAATCGTGCAGGGGAAGGTGAGCGTGTTGAACACGTTGGTGCCGATGTAACGGAACAACTCCTCGGTCAGGTCCATGAGATCCCGGTAATCCGCGTAGGCGGTGTAAAACTCCAGCATGGTGAACTCGGGATTGTGCTGGGTGGAAATGCCTTCATTGCGAAAATTGCGGTTGATCTCGTACACCCGGTCGATGCCGCCGACCACCAGCCGTTTCAGGAATAGCTCCGGCGCCACACGCAGGTACAGTTCCATGTCGAGCGCATTGTGGTGCGTCTTGAACGGTTTCGCCGTCGCGCCGCCGGGGATGGACTGCATCATCGGCGTTTCCACTTCCAGGTAATCTCGATCGTTCAAAAAGGTGCGGATGGCCTGGATGATGCGGCTCCGCGCCACGAACACATCCTTCACCCCGGGATTGACGATGAGGTCCACGTACCGTTGACGGTAACGTAGCTCGACATCTTTCAAACCGTGCCATTTTTCCGGAAGCGGCAGGAGCGATTTGGAAAGCAGGGTGACCTTCGTGCAGAACAGGGTGAGCTCACCCGTTTTGGTTTTGGACAACCGCCCTTCGGCGCCGAGGAAATCCCCCATGTCCACCTTGCTGAACCATTCGTAGTTGTCCGCGCCGATATCGTCCTTCTTCACGTAAATCTGGAACTGTCCGGTGCCGTCCTTGATGTGGCAGAACGTGGTCTTGCCATGCTTGCGGCGGGTCATGACGCGCCCGGCGACGACAAAATTCAGATTTTCCTCGTCGAATGTTTCCTTGCTTTTATCCCCGTGAGCGGACAAAAGATCGCCGATATGCGCGTTGACCTTGAAGCGGTTGATGTAGGGGTTGACACCCATCTGCCGCAGTTCATCGAGTTTGTCGCGGCGCTGTTGTAGAAAATTGCTGGTCTCTTCCATGAATTCGGAGGCTAGGGAATTTGAAGGAACACACCCGCGTTCAGCAAGCGGGTGCATGGGAGTTTTCGGATTGTTGATGGACCGCCTTTATCAGCGGGCAATCTGCACAAAGCGGGATTCGCGCACCACCGTGATCTTGATCTCGCCGGGGTACGTCACTTCCTTTTCGATGCGTTTGGCCACGTCCTTGGACAGCAGGATGGCTTCCTCGTCGGTGATATTGTCGGGAACGACGACGATGCGCACCTCGCGTCCGGCCTGGATCGCATAGGTCTTTTCGACGCCCTTGAACGAATCGCCGATTTCTTCCAGCTGCGACATGCGTTTGACGTAGGTCTCCAGCATTTCGCGGCGCGCGCCCGGCCGGGATGCGGAGATGGTATCCCCGGCTGCAACCAGCACGGCATAAATGGAATCCGGTTCGATGTCTTCGTGATGCGCGCCAATGGCATTGATCACGTACTTGTGTTCGTTGTAGCGATTGGCGATGTCCACGCCGAGCTGGGTGTGCGTGCCGTCGGTCTGCCGGTCGATGGCCTTACCGATATCATGCAGGAGTCCGCAGCGTTTTGCCAACTGCACATCCAGGCCCATCTCGGAAGCAATCGCGCCGCACACCCACGCCACTTCCTTGGAATGCTGGAGTACGTTCTGCGTGTAGCTGGTGCGGTACTTGAGTCGGCCCAGCAGCTTCACCATGTCCGGATGCATGCGGTCCACGCCGACGTCCATCACCGCCTGCTCGCCGGCATCGATGATGTCCTGGTTGATTTCCTTTTTGCACTTGGAGACCACTTCCTCGATGCGGCCGGGGTGGATGCGTCCGTCGAGGGTGAGTTTCTCCAGCGCGCGGCGCGCGATCTCCCGGCGGATGGGATCGAAGCTGGACAGCACCACCGCACCCGGCGTGTCGTCGATGATGAGGTCGACGCCCGTGCTCTGCTCGAGCGCCCGGATGTTGCGTCCTTCACGTCCGATGATGCGGCCCTTGATGTCGTCGTTCGGCAACTCGACTACCGACACCGTGGTTTCCGCCACGTGGTCGGAGGCCAGCCGTTGCACCGCCATGGAAATGAGCCGGCGGGCTTCTTCTTCCGCATTGGTCCGCGCCTCTTCCTCGATGCGCTTCACCTGACGCGCCGCATCCTGGCGTGCCTCTTCCAGCATCTGGTTGCGGATCGCTTCCTTTGCCTCCTCGGCCGTGTAGTTGCTGATGGATTCGAGTTTTTTGATCTGATCGACGACCAGCGTCTCGTATTCCTTTTTCTGTTTCGCAACCGCGGCTTCTTTTTCGTCGAGTTCCTTTCCGCGGTACTCGAAATTGCGTTCCGCCTGGCGGTTTTTTTCGATGAGGTTGTTCAGCTCGGTCTCTTTCTGGCGCAGGGCCTTCTCCTGCTCACGCAGCTCGCCCATCTCACCCTCCAGTTCCTTCTCCATGCGGGCCCTGATGGCGATCTGTTCTTCCTTGACCTGGAGTTCGGCTTCCTTCTTGAGCCTTTCCGCTTCCTTTTCCGCTTCCTGAAGGATCCTGGCGCCCAGTTCCTCCGACTCTTTCAACTGAAACTCAGAGAGTTTCTTACGCAGAAGGTATCCGGCGAAAAACCCGATACCCAGGGTCCCGGCCAGGCTCACAATCAATGTCACCAAGCTCAGTTCCATACCACCCGTTGCATTTCCCATAACGTAACCCCTGGTTATATCTCAAAACATCCTGCCCGAACGGAACCCTCCGCTCAGCAATGAATGATCTCTTTCTCAGTTATGACTTTGTGAACGCGCCGGTCCAAAGGGCTTTGAGGCAGGGTGTCGTGAATCTGGAAATCGAAAGCCAGTGCAATCCTGCCTGCGCGGTCGTTCAACCGGTCCAGAAACCGGTCGAAGTACCCCTTGCCATACCCGATGCGTCCCCCTTTCCTGTCAAAAGCCAGACCCGGCAGCAAAACCAGGTCGATTTCCTCCGGCGGCACCCGATTGAGGAACCGGTCTTCCGGCTCGCGGATACCGAACGGCCCGGTTCGGAACTCGATGTCCCATCCCGGAAGGTGCGTGGCGGTGAGTTCGCCTGACCGGGAATGGACGACCGGCACGCACACGCGCTTGCCGACATCCAGCGCTGCGCTGACCAGACCGTCCGTTTCCACCTCACCGGGAATGGACAGGTAAATCAACATGGTACCCGCACGCCGGAACGCATCCAGTTCCAGCACCGTTTCGGTGATGCGGCCGCTCAGCGTTTTCAGGCTTTCCGGATCCAGGGTCCGGCGATGGGCCAGAATCTCTTTCCGGATGACTGCTTTCGAATGCAAAGAGCCCTCAATATTCCGTGGGTGAAACCAAGTAAAGAGGGTCAGGCTCTGGAGGAGTCGGTGGAAGCGGTCTGCCGCGTCAACCGGACCCTTCCGAATCACGGGAAGAATCGGGTTTGCGCTGGCTTGTAGCACCCGGCCGCACTGCACAAGGCGAGAACCTACCGGCAAACCGTTGGGGAGTTGTCCAGATTTTATATTTAATAACGTATCCCTGATTCAAGATCCGTTGATCCTTTTCAAAATCAAAACCGGTCCCGCCTGATTTTCAGCTCGTCCCTTACTGGGAACTGGCGACCGGGTTTACCGCCTGCACACCCACTAAAATATTCGGAAATGCTTCCCCGCGTGTGCCGTGTCAAAATCAGTTTTTGAACCTGCCAAGGACAGGTGGGTTCTCCGTGAACTGTTTTAGGCTTCCTCCGACGGAGGCTTGCTCACCACAGCCAGTTTCGATCCCGTTGGTTAATGTTGGCTCAAGAATTGATTTTATACTCGAGCACCACAGGGAAGCACTGTACCCCATTTTTCGATCAATCGTAGCACAACCCCCGAACCCCCTCAAGCCTATTCTTTTGTGTCATTTACCGGGGTTTTCGCGGGTTCGCGCCAGTTCGTTTTCCAGCTTTTCGGAAAGGGAACGGGTCCGTTCCTCCAACTCTTTTTTTTCCGCTTCGTTTTCCATCTTCAGGGCTTGAAATTGTTGTTTCAATTCAAATAAATCCTGCGCGATATTGAGCGCGGCGAGCACCGCCACATCCGCCGGAACGGTACGGCTGGTAGACGAAAGCTCCCGCATGCGGGAATCCACATAATCCGCGAGTTCCTGCAAAGACACGCTGGAAGAGGTCGCTTTGACGGTGTATTTTTTTCCGTAAATCTGGATCTGCGTGCCGGGAGCCATGGCCGTCACTCTGCCGGAATGCGGTGGAGCTGTTCGAGGATGCCGCGCACTTTGGTCCGCATGGTTTTTCTCTCCTCCTCCCAGCGTCTCTGCTCCGCTTCCAGGCTGGCGAGGCGGTTCAGTTTCGCCTGGGTGCCGTTCTGCTCCTGCGAGAGAGATTCCACCTGCTGTCGCAGTTGCCGGACTTCGGTTTGCAAGCGAGCGTTTTCTTCCCGCAGGGTGCGGGCGGTCTCGATCCATTCGGAGACGAGGCGCTCCAGCTTGTCAACCGGGTGCGTGGACATGGGCGAATCGTATCACCGGGCGACAGGGGTGTCAATTGCATGGGAACGGCCTGGCAGGACCCGTTACTGGTCGCGGAGAGTGGCTCCCACCTGGTCGTCCAGTGCCTTCACAATATTTTGGAAAACGGGGTTCACTTCCTCGTCGGTCAGGGTCTTGTCCGGCGACTGAAATGCAAGGGCGTAGGTGAGGCTTTTCTTCCCCTCCGGAAGTTTCTTCCCCTCAAATTGATCGTACAACTCCACCCGGCTCAACAACGGCTGTCCCGCCTCCCGGATGAGGTCGCTGATCTCGCCCGACGCCACGGGCTTGTCCACCAGGATGGAGATGTCGCGGTAGGTCTCGGGAAACTTCGGCAGGGGCTGGAATTTTTTGCGACCCGGCAGGCTCTCAGCCAGGAGACCGACGTGAATCTCCAATACATAAGCAGGGGTGTCGAGTCCCATTGCGGAAGCCCGTTTCCCTTCCACTTTACCGCAATAACCTATCTCCCGGCCCTCCACGGTCCAGGCCGCCGACTGCCCGGCATCGAGAAAGGCGCGGCTGGCGGACCCGGTTTGCGCTTTCACGCCGAAGCCCTCCAGCAGCGATTCCAGCACGCCCTTGATATCGAAAAAATCATGCCCGGCGTTGGCCCCCTTCCAAACGCTTGTCGGATGCGGTCCGGCAACCAGCACGGCAATACAGGTATTCTGAACCGCCTTCTGCCCGCCGTTGGGTTGGTGGAAAATGCTGCCGGCCTCAAACAGGCGCACTGATTTATTCCCTTTATTGATGTTGCTGATCGCGGTCTTCAAAAGACCGGGAATGAGGCTGGTGCGCATGGTGCCGAGATCGGCACTGATCGGGTTGTCGAGATCGATCGTCCCGGCAACCCCGGGCGCGAACGCCGTCATGAAATTCGTCGCGTATTCCTTTTCAATGAAACTGTAGTTCACCGCCTCGGCGTACCCCAGGTGGCACAACCGTGCGCGGGCCTCCTGCACGAGGGTGCGGGTCGGCGAATCGATCACCGGCGACAACGCCCCTCTCGGACTGGTAACAGGAACCTGGTCATAGCCGTCCAGCCTTGCGATTTCTTCGATGAGGTCGATCTCGCGTTGCAGGGTCGGGCGGAAGGCCGGCACTTCCACCAGAAATCGTTCGCCGGCCTGTTCTTCTTTGGCTATTTCCAGTCCCAGTCCCTTCAGGTATTTAACAATTTTGTCCGCCTGCAACTCAGTGCCCAGCACCTGGTTGGTACGGGAGACGCGGAGAGAAATCTGTTTGCGCGGCACAGGGTTGGGATAGATATCGAAACGGCCGTTTAAAATCTCGCCTCCCGCCAGCTCGCGGATCAACAACGCCGCCCGGCTTTGTGCGGTGATGACGGCCTCAATGTCGGCGCCGCGCTCAAAGCGATACGAGGAATCCGAGCGCAGGCCGTACTTCTTGGATGCCTGCCGAACGGTGACGGGATCGAAGTACGCGCTTTCCAGAGCCACGGTGGTCGTGTCCTTGTTCACCTGGCTGTTGGCGCCGCCCATGATGCCAGCCAGCGCGATGGGCTTTTCTCCGTCCGCGATGACCAGCGCGTCGGGATCGAGCCGCAGTTGCGTGCCGTCCAGCGCCACGAACGCTTCCCTGTCCCGGCCACGACGTATGAGGATACGGCGGTTTTTGAGCAGGTTCAGGTCGAAGGCGTGCAGGGGCTGTCCGTATTCCATCATCACGAAGTTAGTAATGTCCACGATGTTGTTGATGGGACGGAGTCCGATGGCGATCAACCGTTCCTGCAACCACCTGGGAGACGGCGCGACCTTGACGTTGTCGATGACCAGGGCGGCGTAACGTGGGCACAACCCGGTCTCTTCGTTATCCACCTGCAGGGCATCGGCGGCCGGTCTCGAGGTGAATGCTTTTTCCAGCTCGGGGTCCGGCTCCGGCGAACGGAACGCGGCTCCGGTGAAACCCGCGATTTCCCTCGCCACACCCAGGTGGCTCAGGCAGTATCCGCGGTTGGGCGTGACGTTCAACTCCACCACCTCGGTGAGGTTGCCTCCGCCCAGGTCCACCGGTTCGTCGGCTTCCACTTCCAGCCCGCCCATGGTCAACAGGTGACACAGGTCTTCCTTGGACATGTCCCACTTCACGTATTGCCTAAGCCAGTCCAACTGAACTTTCATGTCTCAAACCCTTGATTCGCAAAATTTCAAAGGATTATAGGGGAGTTGCTTTCAAAAAGCAAAACGCCTGAACGGGTAAGAAAAAAGAGATTTGGATGAGTCACTGCCGATTCGGTTTCGCAGGGAATGGGGTTGATGTTACGATGAAGAAACATTCTAATCGTGACCTGCCCCCTTATGGAACTCAGCGAATCCGTCGTTCTCAAACTCCTCCACGAAAAAACCAACCGGCCGATGAAGTTTTCCGAGCTGATGAAAACGCTCGGCATTCCGGAAACCCAGCGCCGAGAGTTCCGTCACTTGCTCAAGGACCTCGCGGGCGAAGGCTCCGTCGTCAAACTGCGTGGCGGCCGCTACGGCCTCCCGGACGAAATGAGCCTCGTTTCCGGCCTCCTGCACGGCCACCCGGACGGCTACGGCTTCCTCATCCGTGAAGGCGAGGAGCCGGACATCTACATCAGCCGCCAGAAGATGGGCGGCGCCATGCACCAGGACAAGATCGTGGTGCGCATCGAGTCGCAATACCGCGGTTACTCGCGTCCGGAAGGACGCGTCATCCGCATCCTCGAACGCCGTACCCAGAAACTGGTGGGCCTGTTCGAAGCGCTCAACCGCGACGGCTGGGTGGTGCCTTCCGACGCCAAGTACTTCCAGGACGTGTTCATCCCCGGCAAGGATATCCTGGGAGCGCAGTCCGGCGAGATGGTGCAGGTGGAGATCGTCGATTACCCGACGCGGCACCATCCCCCGGTCGGACGCGTCATCCAGGTGCTGGGCCCTGCGGACGACCCTGCGGTGGAGTTGCGCTCCATATTCCACAAGCACGACGCCCGGCAGGAATTCCCGACCAAGGTTCTGCGGCAGGTGAAGAAACTGAGCCTTGAAATTTCCGATGAAGAACGGTCCCGGCGGCGCGACCTGACCGATCAACTCATCTTCACCATCGACGGAGAACGCGCCAAGGATTTCGACGACGCGGTGACGCTCACCCGCGAAAAAGACCTGTACCGCCTCGGAGTGCACATTGCCGACGTCAGCCATTACGTCACCGAAAACTCGCCCCTGGATGAAGAAGCGTTCAAGCGCGGCACCAGCATCTACTACGCCGAGGGGGTCATCCCCATGCTTCCGTTCAAATTGTCGAACGAGGTGTGCAGCCTGCGGCCCAACGAGGAACACCTGACGCTCAGTTGCGACATCGTGTTCAACAGCAAGGGCCAAGTCGTGGACTACGACATCTACGACTCCATCATTGAAAGCAAGATCCGCTTCACCTACACACAAGTGGCGTCTCTGCTGGAAGACGGCGACCCGGAAGGACAGTTCGACGAGGTCATGCCCATGCTGAAGGACATGGAAAAGCTGAGCCGCATCCTGCGCAAGAAACGGTTCCAGGAAGGCAGTGTCGATTTCAACATTCCCGAGGCGGAGATCCTGATGACGCAGGACGGTAAAATCCAGACCATCCGCAAAGCGCCGCACAACATCGCGCATGAGATCATTGAGGAGTTCATGCTGTCGGCCAACCGAGTCGTCGCCGAAGACATGGCGAAGAAGAACCTGCCAGTCATTCACCGAATTCACGAAGAACCGGACGCCGACCGCATTCACCGTTTCGGAGAGTTCGCCGCGGACTTCGGTTACCGCCTGCCATCGTTCAAGAAGGTGAAATCCACGCACCTGCAAAAACTTCTGGAACGTGCCCGCGACAAACCGGAGGAGCGTGCGCTCAATTACGTGCTGTTGCGCTCAATGAAAAAAGCCGTGTACTCGGAAAAAGACCCCGGCCACTACTGCCTCGGCTTCGAACACTACACCCACTTCACCTCGCCCATCCGGCGTTACCCGGACCTGTTCACCCACCGCGTGGTGAAGGAGTACCTGGGCAAAAAGAAATGTTCGCTCAAAGAGCGCAAGCAGCTGATGAGCCAGACCGCCAAGGCCGCCGAGCAGTCCACCGACATGGAAATCAAGGCCATGGGAATCGAGCGCGAGGTCAGCGACCTGCGCCGCGTGCAGTTCATGGCCGACAAGCTGGGCTCCACGCACAAAGGCCACATCTCAAACGTCACTTCCTTCGGTTTTTTCGTGGAGCTCGCTGACGTGTTTGTCGAGGGACTGGTGCGGGTGTCGACTCTGTCGGACGATTACTACGTGTTTTTCGAACACGAGCATGCGCTCAAGGGCCAGCACAAACACAAGGCGTACCGGCTTGGCGACCCGGTCAAGGTGCGGGTGCAAAGGGTGGACATGGCAAAGAAACAGATCGACCTGGCGCTGGTGGCCCGGTAGAGTCAAGGCCCACGGTTATGGGACCGTTGCTTCCTTACTTTTTATTTTACCTTTCGGGAATTTTTCTCGCCCATCCCGCCTCCCGGGAATTTTTGTTCCCCGGTGCGCTGGCATTCGTTACACTGGCGCTCGCAGTTGGGTGCGCCCGGCGGCTTTGCATTCGCGCCGCGTGGCAGTTCATTTTGCTGACAGCGCTGTTCGTGTTGGGGGCGACGACGTCTTATCGCGACACGGCACTGCGTCCCGAAGCCCACATCCTGAATCATGTTGAGGACCGGCGCCGCGGCGATATCACCGGCGTGGTCATCCAACCCCCGCAGCATTACCCTGATCGCGTGCGTGTGCATCTCGATCTCGAATCCCTCCAATACCACGACACGCCCATCCCGGTCACCGGACGCGCCCGCATCACCGTGTACGAAGCGAAACCGGACCTGCGCGAAGGCGATCGCATCCGCGTCCACCAGTTGCGGTTGAAACGTCCACGCAATTTTAAAAACCCCGGCCGATTCGATTACGAACACTACATGAGGACGGAAGGAATCGACGTCACCGGCGGTGTGTCGAAAGCGGAACGCGTGGAGCGCATCGATTCGACGGAGGCCACCGCCCTCTCCCGCCTGCACGAAGCGATGCTTCATTCCATACGGGCGCTGCTTGACCGCAACCTCGATGCACATAAAGGGGCGTTGTTGCGGGGCATGGTGCTGGGGGAGAAAGAGTTTCTGAGCGAGGAAATGCAGGAAGCATTTCGCGCCACCGGCGTGGCACACCTGATGGCGGTGTCGGGTCTCCATATCGGTTTCGTCGCGGCCGCGACGTACTTCCTCATTCACCCCGTCTTGTGGAAACTGTTTTCAAGATACCGCCCGCGCTGGGTGTACCTCGGGCGCACACAAAAATGGGCGGTGGCATTCTGTTTTCTGCCTGTACTGATGTACCTGATCCTGGTGGGAAACAAGGTCTCAGCCCTCCGCGCCGGAACGATGGTGATCCTCTTCCTGATCGCCGTGCTTGCCGACCGCGAACGCAGCGTGCTGAACGCCCTGCTGGTGGCGGCGTTCGGTATTTTGCTGTGGAGTCCCGGGGCATTCCTCACTCCCGGTTTTCAATTGTCCTTTGGTGCGGTGTTCGCCATTCTGTACCTGCACCGCATGCTGATGCAGGTGCAAGGGGATGCGGTCGATCGTCTGGGAGAACCACCCTGGTACCGTCGCCTGCCTGGATTGCAGGACGAGCACGGCGGGGCGATCTCTTCCGCTCTGCGCTTTGTCTACGGCACGGCGTTTGTCTCCGCCGCCGCCATCCTCGGCACCTTTCCCGCGCTCGTGTACCAGTTCAACCGGGTGAGCGCAGTCGGGTTCCTGATGAACCTGGTGCTGGTGCCTCTGGCATCCCTGCTCATCCCGGCCACGTTGTTGATCGCCCTCCTCAATGCCGCGTTCCCGACGCTCTCCGATTTTTTGATGAGCGGCGTCGATGGACTCCTCGGCGTGTTCGTCGCGCTCCCGGTGTGGGCCGCATCGTTTGATTTCGCCTCATTTTATGTACCGACCCCGCCGGACTTCTGGCTGGTGTTTTATATCGCGCTGGTGC
The DNA here is from genome assembly GCF_052156615.1 of Nitrospina sp. P1_D6. Classification (NCBI taxonomy): domain Bacteria; kingdom Pseudomonadati; phylum Nitrospinota; class Nitrospinia; order Nitrospinales; family Nitrospinaceae; genus Nitrospina; species Nitrospina sp. P1_D6. The sequence goes on from NZ_JBQKUN010000005.1 coordinate 195,321, forward strand.
TGGGCGTTCCCGCGTATCTGTATCGTTACCACCTGACCGCGAAGACAACGGAGGAGATCCCGTCTCAAAAGTTGCTGACACCGCAACGCAGTCAGGCGGCAGGGCTCGTGGTTTGCGCTCTTGGCGTGTTTGTCTGGTGGATGTGGCCGCAGTTTCCCAGGTTTCAGACCGACACACTGAAGATAACCATGCTCGACGTCGGCCAGGGCGAAAGCGTGTTCGTCGAATTCCCCAACCGCGAAACCCTCCTGATCGACGGCGGCGGCTTTTACCGCGACGCCCTCGATATCGGCAAGGCGGTGGTGGGCCGTTTCCTCTGGCACCGGGGGGAGCGCGGTCTCGATTACCTCGCCGCGACGCATTCGGACCACGACCACATCAGCGGCCTGCTCTCCCTGTCAAAGCTGATGAAAGTGGGGCATTTTCTCGACCGCACCCCGCCCATCGCCGACACGAAGATCGATCACTTGCATCAGACGCTTCATGAAAGCGGAACAAAGCGTCTCATTCTCGTGCCGGGAGAGACCCTCGAATTCGGGGAAGTGCATCTCACCGCCCTGCATCCGGCCGGACCTTTTATTCAGACCGTGGGCCTTCCACCCCGGCGCATCGACAACGACCTGTCCTGGGTGTTGCGCCTTGATTTCCGCGAGTTCAGCCTGTTGCTGACCGGAGACATCACCGCCGAGGCCGAGGCCCACCTGGTCGCCTCCGGAAAGCCGCTTGGGGCGGACGTGCTGAAAGTGCCGCATCATGGAAGCCGTTATTCCAGTTCCCCGGATTTTTTAAAGGCCGTCGGGGCGAAGGACGCCCTCATCTCAGCGGGCCACGTCAATCCCTTCGGCCACCCGCATGATGAAACCCTGAAGCGGCTTGAAGACCAGGGCACCCGCGTGTGGCGCACCGACCGGCATGGCGCCATCACCCTCACCACCAACGGACACGACTATCAGTTCAAAACCCACGAAGGCCTTTAGGGCAAATGGGGGAGCCGGACCCGGCTTTCCCGTTACTTCCTCTCAGAAGGTTTGCGGAAAGGCCGGAAATCTGGTATAAACGAGCCCCAATCTCAACCCTTTACCCAATCGAGGCAGACACAACCATGGCAACGAAGGAACAGTTGAAAGGCCACATCGACAAGGCCAAATCGGCAAAAGAGGAAGCAAAGAAAAAAGCGGGAGATAACAAATACGATTCGAATCTGCGCCAATCCAAAAAGAAATTCAAGCGCTTGACCCGCAAGGTGGCAAAGATCGACTACAGGGAAAAGATGCTGGCGGAAAAAGGCAAGAAAAAGAAAGAAGGCTGATCCCACGAAACTGTTCCCCCCTTCTCTTTTTCGTTTGATTCACACAACATCATGTCCCACGACAACGTCGACATTCAAAAAATCGCCCACCTCGCCCGGCTGGAGCTGACCCCGGAAGAAAGGGAGAAGCTCGGCCCGCAGTTCCAGAAAATCGTGGAGTACATCGACCACCTCGGCACGCTGAATACCGAAAACGTGGAACCGACCTCGCACGTCCTGCCGCTCCAGAATGTCCTGCGTGAAGACGAAGCGATGGTGCGGTTTCCGGAAGCCGACTACCTGTCGCTCGCGCCGCGCGCCGCCAAGGGGCATTACGAAGTGCCCAAGATCATCTCGTAGCCATGCAAAGACCCAGCCTGGCCGAGGCCCGCAAACACCTGAAGGCGAAATCCTACTCATCGCTCGACCTGCTGGAAGAGTATTACCAGCGCATCGACAAGGTGGATAAAGACATCGGCGCCTACGCCCATCTGACGCGCGAACTGGCGGAAGAGCAGGCCCAGGCCGCGGATGCACGCATCGCCAGAGGAGAAGACGCTCCCTTGCTCGGGGTGCCCATCGCCGTCAAAGACCTCATCTGCGTGAAAGACACCCGCACCACCTGTTCGTCGCGCATCCTCGACAACTTCGTCGCGCCCTACGACGCAACGGTGGTGGCGCGCCTGAAAGATGCCGGGGCGGTTCTGATCGGCAAGACCAATATGGACGAGTTCGCTATGGGCTCGTCCAACGAAACCGCGTATCACCATGTCACGCGCAACCCGTGGGACAAGACCCGCGTTCCCGGCGGATCGAGCGGTGGATCGGCGGCGGCAGTGTCCGCCAACGAATGCGTTGCGGCTTTGGGCAGCGACACCGGTGGCTCAATCCGCCAGCCCGCCAGCTTTTGCGGCATCACCGGACTCAAACCCACTTACGGCCGCGTGTCCCGTTTCGGCCTTGTGGCGTTCGCCTCGTCTTTCGACCAGATCGGCCCCATGACCAAAACGGTGGAAGACGCCGCGACCCTGCTCAACGTCATCGGCGGACACGATGCGATGGACTCCACTTGCGCCAACGTGGAACTACCCGATTTCACCGCGACGCTCGACCGCGACGTGAAAGGGTTGAAGGTGGGCGTGCCTAAGGAATACTTCACCGACGGCATCGATCCGCAGGTGCAGGCGGCTGTGGAAGCGGCCATCCGGCACATGGAATCACTGGGCATGGAACGCGTGGAAGTCAGCTTGCCGCACACCCAGTATGCCGTGGCGGCGTATTACATTCTCGCCTGCGCCGAGGCCAGCACCAACCTGTCGCGCTACGACGGCGTGAAGTACGGTTACCGCTCCGAAAACGCGGAGAACCTGCTCGATATGTACACACACACCCGCGAGGAAGGATTCGGAGAGGAAGTCAAACGCCGCATCCTGCTCGGCACATTCGTTTTGAGTTCCGGATATTACGACGCGTATTACTTGAAGGGACAGAAGGTGAGGACCCTGATCAAGCAGGATTTTGACGCCGCTCTTAGGAAATGCGATGTTCTGGCCGCGCCGGTTGCGCCTGCCCTGCCGTTCAGGCTGGGCGAAAAACTGGACGACCCCTTGCAGATGTATCTTTCCGACCTGCTCACCCTGTCGGCCAACCTGGCGGGCATTCCCGCCTTGTCCGTCCCCTGCGGCCATTCCAAGGAGGGATTGCCCATCGGCCTGCAACTCATGGGCCGCCACTTCGACGAAGCGCTGTTGTTGAACGTCGGCCACCGGTTCCAGATCACCACCGACCATCACCTTAAAAACCCACCTGCGTGATTTTAGAAGTGCCGAATATCCCGGTTCTCAATTTTTCTTCGGACAAAAAGCTTTCAAGTATATAATTTATATGACCGATAGAGGATTGGGGCCTCACGTTCGATACCCCATTTGGGGTGGAGCAAATTATGTTTACTGACGAATTTCTGGACAACCTGCCGGACAACCCGGTGGACGCTCTGGAAAAGCTGATCGGCAAGTTTCAGGAGTGGGAAAGCGCCAACCGCTTCAAAATGAAGAAGCATCCGGATTTCAACGGGCATTATCCGGACATGCTGAAGGCTTATGCCGTATTGCAGGCGTATTCCGAAGCGCACGACCTTAAAATCGTGTTTCCCGATCTGAACGTCAACAACAAGGACGAAAACGTCCTCAACATCAGCAAAGCCTTCAACCACTACGCCAACAGCAAGCTCCGCCAGCTCAAGATGGTCCAGGAAAAACTGGACTTTCAGTTGATCAAGGACCAGTACGCGCAGAAATTCGGCAGGAGCTTCGCCTACCAGTTCTCCGACGGTGACTTGCGCAAGACGCAGAATCTCCTGCGGCTTTTGGGGCACATCGTGTCCCGCTCCGACTACCTCGACGAAAACCACATGACCCGGCTCATCAACCGCATTCAACGGTCACTGCAGATTTTGCACAAAAAATCGGTCAACCTCGATCCCATCTGGGGGCTGATCGGCGACGCCGGCGTGGTCATTTCCCGATACGGCTCGAAAGCCGATTCCATCGCCAACCGCATCTTCGAGATCATCGAAATCATCTGGCGCACCCAGGCCATCACCGAGAACCTGGAAAGCGGCATCAACAACCCCTTCCTGGGCGACTGACCTCCCCCACAAAAACCGGCCCGCTCACGAGTCCATTCACCTTTTTAATTTTTCAACCAATTCCTGAATAAAAAGATCCAGGTACTGCGGCGAGGCTGCGGACAGATGGGGTTGGATGAGGACGTTGTCGAAGCTCCAGAGAGGCGACGATTCCGGCAGGGGTTCCTCGTCGAACACATCGAGGTAAGCTCCGGCAATCTGCGGGGTCTCGAGGGCCCGCACCAGATCTTCTTCCCGGTAGGGGTTGCCCCGGCCCACGTTGTAGAGGTGGCAGTGGGCGGGGAGCCGGGCAAAATGGTCGGCGGTGAGCAGTCCGTCGGTCTCCTTCCCACCTGGCAGGACGAGGACAAGGTGATCCGTCTCCGGCAGGACGTCGTCGAGGCGATCGACGGAAACGATACGGTCGGCCTCATCAAAGTAATCCGGCCTTGCATCCGTCCGCCGGCGCACGCCCGTCACAAGGCTGCCGAAGGGTTTCACAACCCGGCCTATGGTCTGGCCAATCCGGCCGAAACCGAGGATGGTCACCCGCGCCCGGTAGAGGGACGTGATCTGTTGGGAGAGTTTGATACGCGCCCACTTCTTCTGTTTCTGGAAGCGGCGCGACGGCTCGAAGGCCTTGCAGAAATAAAGCATCGCACCCAGCACGCTCTCCGCCATCATCCATCCGTGGAAGCCGCCATGGTGGATGGTGATGCTGGAGTCAGCGGGGAGGTCGATCCAGTCACTCCCGGCTGCGGGGGTGGCAATCCATTGCAGGCGTGAGGCCCGCTCCACCCATTCGCGGCGAAAATACCAGCAGATCGCCGCGTCCGCCTCGGAAATTCCTTCCAAAAATTCCTTTGAATGCAGGCATTTTACAATCCGAAACCCCGGAAACTGTGCACTTAATTGCTCAACATGCCGGTCCTGCAGGTTCCACACCCCCACATGCGGGTGAGTCAGGTAAATCAACAGGTTCTTCATAGGCCAAATTCAACGGATATCAACTGTTCACTTTCTTTCAAGCCGGTTTATGAAAAAAGATAAACAAATCACCCCCTCGCTAAAACGGCTTTTTTCAAAACATTCAGAAATCAAGGGGTTATGCCGTTAAGACTGCATTGGCACGGTTCTTGAAGTCATAGTGCGAAACCAACTTTTTACCAATGGGGGGTAGCAATGATTCGATCCGATCTGGCCAACAAGTTAGCTCAAAAACTGGACATTTCCAAGCAGGAAGCCGACCGCATTCTGCTCACGTTTGTGGAAGGCATCATGTCCAATCTGGAGAAAGAAGGACGCGTGGTGATCCAGGGATTCGGTTCCTTCCGGGTGCGCGAATACCCGGCCCGCATCGGCAAAAAACCGGTGACCGGCGAGCCCATCGAAATTCCGGCACGCAAGAAACCGGTGTTCCATGCCAGCAAGGAACTCAACGCACTCATCAACCGTGAAGGCAAGGAAGTGCCGATCGCCCGCGTGTTCGTGGAATCAGCTCCGCTGTACGTACAACGTCCGTAATGCAAAAACGCCTTGAGTGGGAATCCCTTAACGCCCATTCACCCTTGTGCTATAATGGCGGCTGACCTGATGGCAGGGGGAGGTTTTCCTCCCCTCATCCATCGACCTTTCACAGGAGGGGCCCGGCATGAGTGATCCCAACGCATGTTCCAAATGTGGTGAGGAGAGTATCCTGAAGGGAGACATCGGTCTTCGTACGAGCCGGGACCTGGAACTCATCATGGTCGTGCGCAAGGACCACGGTATCGAGAAGAAAGTGCCGCTTCAGCCCCGCGTGTGCGGCAAGTGCGGATTCGTCGATCTTTTCGTCGAAGAGCCGAAGAAGCTCATGATCACCCGCAACGACAAACCGGTCGACCCTGATTACAAACACCGGCCGCTCCTCGAATACGATTTCTGAACCCACCCTGTTTTTCCCAGCCTGTTTATGATGCGTCGAAAGCGGCGTAATTAAATCGTTCCCCTGCACAGCTCAATCGCGTAAAATGAAAAATACAGACCCGTTTTACGGGTCGGTTTGCCGGAAGGAGCGCACCCTGTCATCCGCCCGGTGCGTCCCTTGGGTCGGCAATTCGAGTAAGAGCGCGGCGGTTCCAATCTTCTTCACGTGGACGAGACCATGGGCGCGATCCAGCGAGACCAGGCGCATTTTCTTCTTCTAAAAATCCACTCCCTGACCGGTCTCATCCCCATCGGCATCTTTCTGGTCTTCCATCTCGCGGTCAACAGCCTGCGCACCGTCGGCGTGTTCCCCTACCAGCTCAGCATCGACGTCATCAACAACCTGCCGTTTCTGATCTGGATCGAAATCTTCGTGCTCTACATTCCCATCCTGTTTCATTCGGTGATGGGTTTCTACCTGACCTCCATTGCGAAGTACAACTTCATTCGATACCGTTACCCGCGCAACTGGATGTACACGATGCAACGGCTGACCGGTGCCATTGTGTTTGTTTTCCTGGTTTACCACATGAGCACCACTGTCGTGCCGAAGCTTTGGTACGGACACAACGAGTTCCAGGCGGCCCCGTTTCTGATCGGCGTGATGAACGACGAATTCCAGACCTGGACGGGGCGCATCATTTACCTCATCGGCATCGTCGCGGCGACGTTTCATTTCGGCAACGGGTTGTGGGGATTCTGCATTTCGTGGGGCATCATCGTCGGACCCAGAGCGCAGAGAAACGCGGGAATCGCGTTTATCCTGATCGGACTGGGGCTGACGGTACTGGGCCTCGCCACCGTGGTTGAGTTTTCACTGAACCCGGTTCCAGTGGAGCCCACCAAAGTGGGAGGCCTGTGATGCCCAAGCGTCAACCCAAATTCATCGTCATTGGCGGGGGCCTTGCGGGCCTGTCTCTCACCATGAAGCTGTGCGAGAACAACGCCCAGGTATTGCTGGTTTCCTACCAGCCGGTCAAGCGGTCCCACTCGGTGTGTGCGCAGGGCGGCATCAACGCCGCCATCAATTCCAAGGGAGAGGGCGATTCGCCGGACATCCATTTCTACGACACGGTCAAAGGCGGCGATTTCCTTGCCCACCAGCCGCTGGTGCGCGACATGTGTTTCCAGGCCCCGGCCATCATTCACCTGATGGACCGCATGGGCGTCACCTTCAACCGCACCCCGGAAGGACACCTGGATTTCCGCCGCTTCGGCGGCACGCTGTACAACCGCACCGCGTTTTCCGGCTCCACCACGGGACAGCAACTCCTGTACGCCCTGGACGAGCAGGTACGACGGTACGAGTCCGACGGGCAGGTGACCAAACTCGAATGGCACGAATACCTGGGGGCGGTGATCGATGAGACCGGCACCTGTCGCGGCGCGGTGATCCACGACCTGCACACGGGAGAGATCTTCACCCTGGCAGGCGACGGCGTCGTGCTGGCCACCGGCGGACCGACACAGGTGTACGGCAAGGCCACCGGCTCCACCGTGTGCAACGGCGCGGCGGCGATGTCCGCCTACCTGCAGGGAGCGCGCTACGCCAACGGCGAATTCATCCAGATCCACCCCACCGCCATCCCGGGGCAGGACAAGCTGCGGCTGATGAGCGAGTCGGCGCGTGGCGAGGGCGGTCGCATCTGGGTGCCGCGCAAGGCGGGCGACGACCGCAACCCGCTCGACATCCCGGATGCGGAACGGTACTACTTCCTCGAGGAAAACCATCCCCTGTTCGGCAACCTGGTGCCGCGCGATGTGGCGTCGCGCGAGATCTACGACGTCTGCATCAACCAGGGGTTGGGCGTCGGCGGCGAGCAGATGGTGTATCTGGACCTCACCCATCATACCGAGGACTACCTCAACGAGCGCCTGGGCGGCATTCTTGAAATCTACGAAAAGTTCACCGGCGACGACCCGCACAAGGTGCCGATGAAAATTTTTCCTGCCGTGCATTACTCAATGGGCGGCATCTGGACGGATTACGAAAGCGAGGCACACGGGCTCATCGACCACCGGTCGCCGCGCAACCAGATGACCAACATCCGCGGCCTGTATGCCGCAGGCGAAGCGGATTACCAGTTCCACGGTGCCAACCGGCTGGGTGCGAACTCTTTATTGAGCTGTATCTACACGGGACTCATGATGGGTCCGGGCATGATCCAGTACAGCAAAAACCTCGACATGCACCACGAGGATGTGTCGTCGCAGGTATTCGAAGATGCTCGCAAACAATGGGAATCGCGATTCGAAGACATCAAACGCATGAACGGCAAGGAAAACCCGCATGTCCTGCAAAAAGAACTGGGCGACATCCTGATGAAAAATGTTTTGATCGTACGGGAGAACCCGAAGCTGGAAAAGGCATTGACCCTGATCCACGACATCCAGACACGGTTCCGCGACGTGAAGTGCCTGGACACCACCCACTGGTCCAACCCGGCGCCGAGCTTCATCAACCAATTGCACTGCATGATCCACCTGGCGAAGATCATCACCATCGGCGCGCTCAGGCGCAACGAATTCCGCGGCGCCCATTACAAGCCGGAATTCGACCTGACACAGCCGGACAATTTCGATCCACACGAATACGTCGATTACCTGGAAAAAAGCCAATACGGGGAGGTGGACGAAAGCGAGTTCCGATCCGGACACCTGGAATACATGAAACGTTTCGAGGCGAACAACCGGGAATGGCTGAAAACCACCATCGCGGAGTACAAGGATGGGGAGCCCGCAATCCATTACGAGGACGTGGACACATCGCAGATCACCCCGCGTCCGCGCAAATACGAGTGAGGCGGCAGGACATGAGCAACCAGAAAAAAGTTCGACTGAAAATCAAGCGGCAGGACACCCCGGATTCCAAACCGTACTGGCAGGAATTTGAGGTGCCTGACCGGGAAAACGCCAACGTGATTTCCTGTCTTATGGACATCCAGAAAAACCCGGTCACCGCCGACGGTCAAACCGTGACGCCTGTGGTCTGGGAGTGTAACTGCCTGGAGGAAGTGTGCGGCTCCTGCACCATGAACATCAACGGCCGCGTCCGTCAGTCCTGTACGGCACTGGTGCACCAGTTGGAAAAACCGATTGTGCTGGAACCGATGAAAAAGTTCCCGGTAGTGCGGGACCTCGCGGTGGACCGCACCCGCATGTTCGAGAACCTGAAAAAAGTCCATGCCTGGATCACCATCGACGGCAGTCACGACATCGGCGAAGGCCCGATAATTTCCGAAAAACGGCGCAACGCCGCCTACGCGCTCTCCGAGTGCATGACCTGCGGTTGCTGCCTGGAGGCCTGTCCGCAGTTCGCGCTGGACAACGACTTCCTGGGTGCCTCCACCTTCAGCCAGGTGCGGCTGTTCAACATGCACCCCACCGGCGCAATGGAAAAGGAGGAGCGTCTGGAGGCGGTGATGGGCAAGGGCGGCATCGCCGATTGCGGCAACGCGCAGGTCTGTGTGGAAGTCTGCCCCAAAAACATCCCATTGACCGAAAGCATCGCTGAAATCGGCCGCCAGACCACCTGGCAGCTGGTCAAAAACCTCATTTTCAAGTGATTCCGCAGTTATGGGCAAAACGGTTTTTTATTCCCATACCGCCTGCATTCTGTTATGATTTTGAACTTAAACCGTTAACGAAAAACCCACTTCCGGGTATTCACTCCACATTTCCAGAATAAGGACGGACGATGAAAGTATCCCTCGCAAGTGCGCTCGGCACCTGTTTCGGCGTCAAGGACGCCATCAATCTGGCGATGGAACCTCAGTTCAAATCCGACCTCACCATCGTGGGTCAGCTGGTCCACAACCGTCAGGTGAATGAATCGTTGAAACGCAACGGTGTCGATCTGGTCAACGGCATCGATGATCTCGATAAAATCAAAACCAAAAAAGTCATGATCACCGCCCACGGCGCCGCCGAAAAAATGAAAGAGGCGCTGGTGGAAGCCGGGCACATCGTTTACGACGCCAGTTGCCCCCTCGTCATGCGCGTGCACAAAACCGTCAAGAGCATGGTCGAGCAGAACTACTTCCCCGTTGTCATCGGGCAGGAAGAACACGTGGAAGTGAAGGGCATCGTCGGCGATTTGGACGACTACATTGTCATCAACAATGAAGAGGATCTCGAGAAACTGCGTGCCGCGCCCACCAAGCGGTTCGGCATCGTCAGCCAGACCACCCAGCAGATGGAAAAGGTGGAGAACCTGGTGCGTAAAATCCGCGAGATGGACTGCGTGGAAGACGTTGCCTTCGTCAACACCATCTGCCAGCCGACCCGCGACCGGCAGATTGCGGTGCGCGACCTGGCCGACCAGGTGGACCTGATGATCGTCATCGGCGGTTACAATTCCTCCAACACCAAGAAGCTGGTCCAGGTGTGCGACGAGAAAGATGTGGAAGCGCATCACATTGAAGCCGCCACCCAGTTGGACCGAAGCTGGTTCACCAATAAAAAACACGTGGGCATCACCGCCGGAACCAGCACCCCGGAATACGTGATCAACGAAGTCCACACTGCCATTTTGAAAATCGCGCAGGAAATGGAAGAAATGTCACAGGCCACACATTAGGCCTTTTGACCTCATTCCGGAGGGTCACCCCACATGACGGGTCCCGTACTTTGGATACACAATGCAGGATTGGGAATATTGCAAACAGATGTTGCCGAAGGTCAGCCGCACCTTCGCTCTCAATATCACCGTTCTCAAGGATGACCTGCACCGCAGTATCCTGACCGCCTACCTGTTCTGCCGCATCGTCGATACCGTGGAAGACGCAGCGGAGCTCGATCCCAAGATCAAAATCCGCCTCCTGCAGGAGTTCTCGCAAATCATTGAGGACCCGGACCACCGTGCCCGGAATTTGGATGGCTGGGTGGAGGATTGCCGCGCCGTGGACGGCTCGGAAAACGATCTCGACCTGCTGATCAATACGCCGCGCGTGTTCAACGTGTTCGACTCTCTACCCGTGAACCATCAGGAACAGATCGTACCCTCGGTCTCGCGCATGGCACGGGGCATGGCCTACTTCCAGCAGAAATTCTCGTTCAACGAAATCACCCTGCTTGAAGACGAACACGAGCTGGAAGAATATTGCTACTTTGTCGCCGGATTGGTGGGCGAAATGCTGTGCAACCTGTTCTTCCAGGAGATCCCGAACCTGTCGCCAAAATCCAGGGAGACCATGCAGCGTACCGCGGTTTCCTTTGGACTGGGTTTGCAGATGACGAATATCTCCAAGGACATTATTGTGGATCGTGGCCGCGGCTGGTCGTACATCCCGCGTTCTTATATCACCGGGCAGGGGCTGACGGTGGAGGAGTTCAACGCCGGCACGTCCATCAATCAGAATCTCGAAGTAATGGAACGCCTTCTACACAAAACCCTGGGCCACCTGGAGGATGCCCTGCGATTCACTCTGGCCATTCCCCGAAACCAGACGCGTATCCGGCTGTTCTGCATCTGGCCGTTATGGATGGCGATGGAGACCGTCGCTGTTCTCCACAACAACCAGTCGTTGCTCAACTCCGACGATCCGGTTAAAATCTCGCGGTCCACGGTACGCCGCATTTTGCGGCGGACGCGTTGGCTGTGTTACTCGGACCTTCTTCTGAAATGGGCCTTTGGAGATATTAAAAAACGGGCGCAGCTGAAAAACCCGCCCCGTTTCGATCTGGATGCCCTCAACGACCGGCTGAATCGGATTTCCCTGGATCCCCTCGGAAACGAAACCGCCCTTTCACACTGAAACCATGAGCGACAAAGAACGATTTATCGATAACGGCGACGGCACCATCAAGGACACCCTTCACGACCTGCTGTGGACAAAGGAAGACTCCTGGCAGGCCGAACAAAAATGGCTGACCTGGGATGAAGCGCTGGAATACTGCAAAAAGCTGACGACCAACAAATTTGCAGGTTTCGACGAATGGCGGCTTCCGGAAGTCGAGGAGTGCAAGTCGCTCATTGAACCCGATCCTGTGAACCGCGACAAGTACGAACACGAAATTCACCTGAACCCTGTGTTTCCCGCCGGCCCCCTGCCCTACATGTGGACCACGGAGGGGATCGGGCAGGACGGGTACCTGGTGGACCTGAGAAACGGCGAGACCCGCCTGCTCTATAAAAGCAAAAGCGGACGGATGGCGACCCGGCCCGTCCGTGGCAAACCGTTCAGCGACCGCAAGGCCAATCCCTGAACGCAGGCACAAACCCTTAACCCAGCCCGGCATCTGGTTTTGAGACTCGGGCGGCTGGAAAGCCATGACATCATGACTAAAAACCAACTGTACACGCTTGCGGGCAGCATCTGGGGCCTGGTGGGCCTGTTTTTGCTGGTACGCGGCATCGGCATGTACTTCCTTGCCATCGAAACCCAGGGTTCGTCCCAGAATGCGGTGTTCATCTCGCTGGCCGCAGGGCTTTTGATCGGCGCGGTGAAAGGCAAATTTGTGCTCACTAAAACCGCGCGGCGCAACAAAAACCGTATTGACAACCTCACACCTCCGCTCAAGTTCCATCATGTGTACGCAAAACCGTTTTATATCTTTATTGCGGCCATGATGGGCCTCGGCTTCATGCTCCGCGCGTTGAACGAACACCTGGGGGGATATGTGGTGGTGGCGGCAATCTACTGCGGCGTCGGCATGGCACTCATGGTCTCCAGCCTCGTATACTGGAGAGCCGGCCCGGATAAACCGGCGGTTGAGAACAGTCCCTGATCAAGTCACACGGAGCGGTTTCGAGTCCATGAAAAATTTCTTTCTGACCCTTCATATGGTTTCCATGTGCCTGGTGGTGGGCACATTGTTTCTGCAATCGCTCACCGTGGTGTTTCGCCTGAGACTCAAGTCTGCGGAGGAACGCGACGGCCTGCGCAAAACCCAGAAGCGCATCCACAAATTCATCTACTACCCAATCCTCGGTGTCACCATCCTGTCCGGCATTTACCTTGCCGTCACCACCAGCGTGTTCAACGAATCGAAATGGATTTATCCCAAGCTGGGGCTTTTGCTGGTGCTCATCGCGCTGGGGTTCCAGAACGGCGTTCAAATCAATAAAGACACGTTGCCGAAGAAATACGCTATGATGGTGCATATTGCGATTTTCCTCATTGGCGGCGGCATGATCTATTTCGCCACCGTCAAGCCGTTCTGATTTGCGTGAGGCGTCATGGACATTCTGTTCACCATTCTGGCCAGCGTGCTGTTGCTCGTCGGTTTCCTTGTCATCTGCCGCTCCAGCGACGATGACGAGGAGGACGAGACGGAAGACGAATTGACCAACGACCCCGCCCGCCGCGACAAGACGGAAAATTCCTGAGAGGGAACCGCACCATGAGTGCATCCGCCAAACGCCGCCACTTTCTTTCGCTTTCCACACGTGCCGCCGAATGCATACAGTGTCCCCGGCTGGCATCCGAGCAGGCCATTTTGAGCGACCGCAACGGCAGTCTCAACGCCGAGGTGGTGTTTGTTGCCGAAGCCCCCGGCCGATTCGGCGCCGCCCGCACCGGCGTTCCTTTTTCCGGTGACCAGTCAGGAAAAAACTTCGAGATTCTGCTGGCCCATATCGGCCTCACCCGCAACGACGTGTTCGTCACCAACGCTGTCCTGTGCAATCCCCTGGAAAACGGCAACAACCGTCGCCCCACAACCAAAGAAATAGACACCTGCGCCGGATTCCTGGAGGAAACGCTGGAAATCATCCAGCCGCGCGTGGTGGTGACTCTGGGCACGGTGGGCCTCGATGCCATCAACCGCCTCAAAGGCACACGGTTCAAGCTGGCCGAGGTGCTCGCCAAACCGCAGAATCTGGCAACATTCACGCTGCTGGCCCTGTATCATCCCAGCCCGCGCGTGGTCAACTGGCGTCGGCCCCTTTCCCGGCAGAAACGGGATTTCAACCGGATCCGCCGCCTGCTGGAAAAGCCCGCCTGAATTCCAAAATTCGCCCCAATCGGCACACACGGGTCTTGACCCGGCCCCGTCGCGATTTTATGTATGTGGTATGAAAGGCAATGGAGCCTTTTAAAAAGGAGGCCCTATGTTCCAACGTACCCATCAACCCAAGGATTTGTTCACTGAAGGCTACAATTCATTACAGTGGTCGGTGTTGATTTTTGGTGTCGCATTGATTACGCTTGCCGTACTGATCTTCCTGTATCCGGCGCTTTTGGGATTCCTGTTCGCAACGTTGATCCTGATTGTCGGCGCCGCGGCTCTGATCGGTGGATACCGCCTGTACCGCTTCAAGAAACACATCGAGAAAGTGGAAAAGGAAGGCGAACCCTTCGCCGCCACCATCAAGACGGAAGGTCCCCATTACCGCTACCGCAGTTTCACCATGATCGTGAGGTAACATGCGAACCGTCTCCGTAAAGGGCCTGGACATACCTTGGAGCGTGATCACTTTCGGATGCTGGCAAATCGCCCCCAGCGGCGGCTGGGGCGACTACGCCACGCCGGAGGAGGCGGACGCCTCCGTGAAGGCCGCGCTGGACGGCGGCATCACCGCCTTCGACACCGCCGAAGGCTATGGTGATGGGGAATCCGAACGGCGTCTCGGCAAGGCCCTCGGCAGCAAAAAGAACGACGTTCTCATCATTTCCAAAATCTGGCCGGATGCGGACCTCACCCGCGACGCGTATGAAGAACGCCTGAACGGGACCCTGAAGGCGCTCGACAGGGATTATGTCGATGTGTACCTCGTCCACTGGCCGGGTACTTTCTTCAACTCGCCTGAGAAATCGCGCAAACTGTGCGAAATCATGCAGGCACTCAAAGACAGCGGCAAAGCCCGCACGGTGGGCCTGTCCAATTTTGATTCCACCGACCTGCAACTTCTTGGCGACCGCGCCGGCACATTTACCATCAACCAGATTCCCTACAATTTGTTGCAACGCGAATACGAGGGCCGGACGCTGGACGCCTGCAAGCAGAACAAGATCGGCTACATGATTTATTCCCCCACCGCACGGGGACTCCTGGCGGGACGCATCGACGCTACCGCACGCAAGGCACCCACACGTCGGGAATACTATCTGTACCAGGAGCCTTATTTTTCGAATTCCAAACCCGTTCGGGAAGAAGTGGAAGCCGTCGCCCAGGAGCTGGACACCGCCCCGGTGAACGTCAGCCTCGCCTGGGTGCTGGCACAGGACAACGTGGTGACGGCGGTGGTCGGTTCCAAAAAATCCACGCAGATCCGGGAGTTCGCCCAGGCGGGCGACCTCATATTATCGCCGGGCCACATGCAACGGCTGATGGAAGCAAGCGGCCGCTTTCACGCCGCCAGCAATACAGCCTGAAATCACCTGTCGGACGCCACATCATCCGGTGGGAGAAAGCCTCCAGCACCATGACCGAAGACTGGGACGACCCGCCCGAAAGCGAAGGCATCACCCGGGGACCGGAAGAAGCCCTGGAACGGGAAATAGCCCGGTCGAAAGCGCTTAAAGTGGAGCGCCTGCAGTTGCGCGACCAGGTAGACTCATTGCAAAAGCAGGTGGAACAACTGACTGCGGAAAACCGGAGCCTGCAGGACGCGTTGGCCCGCACCGGCACCGCCATCGGAAATTCCCCTGCCCCGGATCCGGAGGTTCCCACCTCGCGCGCGATGGTGCCACGAAGCTGGGCATGGTCCCTCCTCATTTTCAACCTGCTGGCCCTGGGGACTCTGTTGATCTTTCTCCTTGAACGCTGATCCGCCACTCCGTCCTGTGGCTGGAAGCACGAAAATCCGTTCGGGCGCATTTAAATCGGCCCATTTTTCCCAAAATTTTCCAAAATTGATGAATCTCTAACCCCGATTTTCCATCTTACTTCTAAAATGTCTGTCCGTCCTCATTCGGCCCAGAGCTTGATTCTCAAAAATCCGAATTTCATAAACCAGCAATTTCAAGGCATATATAAAGGAGGCACATTTTATGTGGGTAGCTGAATTTTTTCACGTCGTGTTCGGGATTTTCTGGATTGGCCTGCTTTGGTTTTTCAATATCATTCAGGTTTCCAGCATGCCCCAATTGACGGAACAGGGAGCTGCCAAACCTTATACCCAGGTCGTCCTGCCGAAAGCCCTCTGGTGGTTTCGCCATATGGCCTGGTTGACCGTCGTGTCGGGAATCATTTACTACGGCGTCGGCCGTGGCCAGGTGGAAGGCATTCCCAGCATGACGATTCACATCGGTATGGTTTTGGGTATCATCATGATGATCAACGTCTGGGCATTCATCTGGCCCAATCAGAAAAAGATCATCGCGGGCGAACTGGAAGGCGATGCGCTGGCCAAGGCGAAAAAGACCGCTTTTGTGGCAAGCCGCACCAATGCCATCCTGTCCATCCCCATGCTGATGTGCATGATCGTGGCCAACCACGGAAGTTGGACATTCTAAGCACCCCAAAAAGCAGAATTAAAGAAGCGGCCGGGTTCGTTGGGAATCCGGCCGTTTTTTTGTTTAAGTTTCTTTCCCGAATCCGGTAAGTGCCGCGAAAAAGCCTGACACCCGGGCCTCCCGCAACCCTGAAATCGGTTTTCTCTCTGGCTAATAAACCTTTATAATTAAAGGTATGGCCAATACCCCCAAGAAATTCAATTCCCCAAAAAAAGGGGCCAAAAGCAGCTCTCCGGCTGGTTCCGGAAACGCTTCAAAAGCCACCCCTCCCTCTTCCGGAAAAACTCCGGCGTCAAACAAACCCAAAAAAAAATCGCCCCGTGGAAGGAGAATGGTCCGACTGGTCAAACGGGTCATGTGGGGTTTTGCGGCGATGGTCTTCCTGGGGGTTCTGGTTCTCGCCGGGCTTGCATATTTCGTGGATGTAAAATCCCTGAAAGGGTCTCTCACCCAGACTCTCACCGAAGCCACCGGTATGAAGGTGAAAATCGAAGGGCTTGCCTACGATTTTCACGACGGATTCGGCCTGAAAGCCGATGGCGTGAGCGTTGAGTCCATGGATGGAAAGGACAAATTCGTTTCCGCCAAAACCCTTTTCGTTCATGTTTACCTCATGCCCCTGCTTGCAGGAAAAGTTGAGGTGAAGACCATCGACCTCATTCAGCCCGTGGTCACCATCTACCTCAATCAGGACGAAGAGGAAGAAAAGCCTGAAGAGCCGGTACCTGGAAGTAAAGACGATAAGACCGTGGTCAATTCCATCCGCGACACCTTTCGCAATTTTCATCTGGCAATCGATAACATCGACGTCGAACAGGGTCGCATTTACTGGATCAAACGCAGGGGCGGAAAGCCCGTAGATCAGCAAATGATGCGGTTGTCCGGGTTGATCCAGATTTCCCGACCCAGCAACCAAAAGCTGGACCTGGCCCTGACCGACCTGGATGTTTATATGGACCAACTTCACCTCTTCGGCGACCTTGTGGTGCATGAAGTGCTGACCCCAAACGCATCCCTGGATGTTCATATGGAGTTGAACCGGTTCCACCTCAAGGACCTTCAAGCCATCCATTTTTTTATTCCCGTCGATCCCTCGAAAGTTCTGGAAAAATACCAACCCCAGGGGAATTTCGAGTTACTTCAGGCGGAAATGCAGGTGCCTTTGGATGCTTTGGAAGATGGAGATAAATTCACGAAGCAGGCAGTAGTTCAGGCGCACATCATGGGAAACAATGTTTCCGTCACCGCCGCAGATCGGATTTACCTGTTCGATCACATGGACAGCCACGTTATCTGGCGAAAGGGCAACCTGAACCATCACCTCGACCTGGACATGGGTGCAGGCCGAATCGAGCATTCCGGTGACCTGCGGTTTCTGGAAAACAACCCGGATCCGGAATTGAACACGACCACAAAGGTGAACCAGCTGGAACTCAATCAGCTGGGCATCCCAGAGGTCTCCCAATGGGCGAATGGTTTGGTGACCGGGTCATTCGAGTTGCGCGGACCCGCCGTCCTCGATGAGTTGATCCTCAACGCTTCGCTATCCGGGGACGAGTTGCTGCTCACACCCGCTGACCTGCAAATCCCTGTTGGTCGCTGGCAGGCGGATGCACAGATGAAAAACCGCAAACTCCACAACACGCTCAAGGCCACGGCCTTCGGCGGAGAAGTCCAGTATGATGGGGACCTCACCTTTCCCGCGAAAGAAAACGAAAGCATGATCCTCGACTCCACCGTCACAGTGAACCGCGTGGATGTGGTACGACTGCCGATTCCCAAATCGGCAGGCATAAGCAAAGGCGTGCTTACCGGCAAACTGACGGCAAAGGGCCCGGTGAACAACCCGGACAAGCTGACGTACGAGACCAGTCTGGTTGCCGATGACGTGCTCATCAAAATCCAGGCCCTCGACAATATGGTCCTTCCCGTTTCGCGGCTGGATGCGGACGCGACCATGAACGGCCGCAACATCAAGAGCAAAATCAAAGCGTCGGTGTTGAACGGGGAACTGACCCAGAATGGAAAGATCATTCTCCCCAAACCGGATAGCAAGAAATCGGTAACCCGGCTCGACTCCGATTTCAAATTCGACAAACTCGATCTTTCGCAGGTGAAGTGGCCCTCGGAGTGGGGTCTGGTCAAAACGGTATTGTCGGGCAACGTGAAAGCGCGGGGCCCGGTTGAAATCGACCGCATCCGGCTCAACGGCACCCTTCAGGGAGAGAAAATGGTGCTTTCTCCGAATAAACACAACTTTTCGATTCAGGATGCAGTGTTTCGGGTGAACTCCAGGCCGCCCAAGGTGCCGGTGTCCATCGGGTTCAAATTGACCCGGGTGAACGCGAAGGGGTATCCATTCAAGCGTATCACCGGCGAAGTGACTCTGCCAAAAAACAGGATCGTTCTCAGCCAGTCTGCGTTCGTGCCACGCAACGGCACCATGGGCATCAAGGGGGTCTACAACACGGCGAAGGACAAATACGATTTTTCTTTCGGCGGCAAGGGCCTTTCCATTGAGGATTACGAAAAGAAACACCTCAAAGGCATCGTCAAGTTCACCGGGAACCTGAAGGGGCATGTCCCCAAAAAAGGTCCGGCAACCAGGGGCATGAACGGCGACCTCAAACTGCTGGTCACGGAAGGAAGCCTCAAGGAACTGGGTGCGGTGAAAGCCATCCTCACCATCCTCAATCCCACCGCCCTGCAAAAGCTGAGTGACAAGGGACTGCTGTTCGACCGCATGGGCGGAACGTTTGAAATCAAAAAAGGCGTCGTGCACACTCCCTTGATGGGACTGGAAGGCCAGTACCTGAAGGTGTACCTGGAAGGCACGGCCGATCTCAACACAGAGAAATTTGACATGCACGGCAAGGCCCTGCCGATGGGGGACCTGGACAAAGTCTTACAGGGGGTGCCCCTTCTGGGTCGGTTCGTGGCGGGTAGCAAAACCGACGAAGGACTGGTGGAAACCTACTTCAAGCTGGAAGGGCCCTTCAACGATCCCCACGTGGACATGGAAGCCGCCAAATCGATTCTCGCCAAGCCCAAGCGCATCTTTGAAGCTCTGGGGGACCTTCTCACCGGTGGCGCATTCACCGGGAAATAAAAAAGCCTCCCGTCCGGGAGGCCCGTTTATCCCCGACCCCTCCCAGGAGGTCAGACAGATTTGACCACGAGTTCGCGGTCCAACTGCTGTTTGATGAGTTTTTCGATGTGCTGGAGGGTGCCGGTCATCGATGACGGACAGTTCTCGCAGGCACCCTGGTAGTGGATGAGCACCTCCTTGCCCTCCAGGCCCTGCAGGTCCACACCGCCGCCATCCTGCGCCAGCTGACTGCGGATGGAGCGGTTCAGCACCATCTCAATGGCTTCCAGCTTCTTTTCGTGCGGCAGGCTGTTGAAATCGGACACGTCCACGTGCGCCGTCTTGCCTGCCTCCTCGCTGGGGTACACGTCCACCAGCTCGTCGATGGTGTTCCAGACCTGGGTCTTCAGTGGATTCCACCCGGCCGTGTCCTGCTTGGTGACGGTGACGAAGTTTTTCATGATGTACACGTTCTTCACCGCCGAATTCTTGAACAGGGCCTGACCCAGCTTGTCGTCGCCGCAGTCTTCAGGCGAGGAATACGATTTGTTCCCGGTCTCAAGAATCTGTGCGTTCAACACAAACTGCAGGGCGTTGGGATTCGGGGTTTCGCGGGTGCGGATCACTTTGAGCGCCCGGTTGTTCACGGGGGTCCTTGGGCGGTCTCCGGGCGTCTGACCTCCGGTTTTCTTCTCCGTCTGTCTTGCTATGACCTCGCTCAACTTCATAACGCTACCCCTTTCAACTGGATCGGTCCATTCCGCCCATCATACAACCCCGGCCGGGGAAAAATCAACCGCACACCGCAGGCGGCCCCGGGGAAACCCGGATCCGGTCCTCCTCACGCCTCGCTGGGGGCGGGTTCGGTGCTGATTTTGCGGCCTTTCAAGGCCTGCAATCCCTCATGCCCGACAAACAGGGCGAGCCCGATGAGCACCAGCGCCGCCGTCCCCAGAAACAGGTGCGGCTCCGGCGCGGTGAAAAACCGGTAGGCCTGCCACGACAACGCACCAATGGTCGTGATCACCATGAACACCGCCGGATACAACGCGTAGGCGGTCGGCCGCTTGACACCGATGAGGTAAGTCGCGATGACGAACAGCGCGACGGCGGCGATCAACTGGTTGGTCGCGCCGAAGATCGGCCAGATTTTCTGCCAGCCGTCGCTCGCGCCGATCACAAACGCGATGGCGATGACGCCCGCCGTGGTGACGTATTTGTTGAGGAACACCGGCACGCGCTGGCCCAGCGACTCCTGCACGATGAAACGCGTGATGCGCACCGCCGTGTCCAAAGTCGTCATGACAAAGGTGTTGAGCGCCAGCACGGCGATCATCGACGCCAGCGTGAAGCTGAGAAACGGCAGCATCTGGTGGACCACGTTGCCGTAACCGTGGCCGAAGGCGTGGATCCAGCCCCCGGCCTTCAATGTTTCACGGAAACCGAGCTCGGCCATATCGACGCCGCCGCCCGCAGGCGCCACCCAGTACAACCCGCCGCCGACCAGCAACACCGTGACCACGGCGACCACGCCTTCCGTCAGCATGCCGCCGTAACTGATGAGGCGACCCTGTGATTCGCTCGCCAGTTGTTTTGACACGGTGCCTCCGGCGACGAGGGAGTGGAATCCGGATACTGCGCCGCACGCCACCAGCACGAACAGCATTGGCCACACCGGACCCTGTTCCTGCGAAAACCCGCCCATGTACGCAGGCGTGTTGAGTCCGGGCGCCACCCACAGCAACGCCAGGATGCCGAGTGACATGCTGCCGAACAGCACGTACGTCGAGAGGTAATCGCGCGGTTGCAGGAGAACGTGGACGGGGAGCACCGACGCCACGGCGGCGTAGATCATGAGCAGGACGAACCAGAACATCAGGGGCGACAGACCGAGCACATCGCCTTCCAGCGGCAGGGGCAGTTTGAATCCGGCATAAATGCTTGCGACGAGTGCCAGCACGGCCACAATCGACGCGGCGGTCAGGTTGCCGCCTTTTTTATAGATGAACCAGCCCAGGATCATGCTGATGGGGATGATGGCGAAGGTGGGAATGACCATCTCCGGTTGCGCGATCAAGGTCTTCGCCGCCACCACGCCGAAAACGGCGATGACCAGCAACATCGCCAGCACAAGAAACAGCGCGAACACCGATTTGGCGCGCGAGCCCATGGTGGATTCGGCGATGTCCGCCACCGAGCGGCCACGGTTTCTCACCGACATCATCAGCGTCAGGTAGTCGTGCACCGCACCGATGAACACGTTGCCGACCAGCACCCACACCAGGGTCAGCGCCCAGCCGAAATGGTGCATGGCGATGATGGGACCGATCACCGGCCCCGCCCCGGCGATGGAGGCGAAATTGTGGCCGAACAGCACCATCGGTTTGCTGGGCACGTAATCGACGCCGTCGTTCTCCGTCACCGCAGGGGTGTGCGATCCCGCATCCGGGCGCACCACGTCGCGGTCCAGCCGCCCGGCGTAATACCGGTAACCGGCGAAATAAAAAAACAGGCACGCGCCAATGAGTATGGTCCAGGTCAGCATAACGCCTTTACAAACCCCGGGTTATCGACCGGGAAAAACGACATTCATAATGGAGCTTTATTATAAATTACAAAATGAGGTGGATGCCAGAGACTTCGATCTTTTTGAAGGGGCCCATGCCGGAAACGTACACCCGCACGGTGTCGCCGGTGTGCAGAAGCTTTGATAAATGGAGGGTGATGCCGCCCGCCTCAAAATGACGGTAACCGGTGGGATCGAGCGGCGGCTGGTGCCGGACCCGCATCTCAGGAAGCCTGCCGACGCAACACGGCGTTTCCAGGTCTTCGACCTCGATGGTCAGGTCGGACCGGCCCCGCTCGTTCAGGAATTCGGCAACGTTGTCGGCAACTTCAATCTTCATCGCCCACCTCGATGCGAAGAATTAAAACAGTGCGCCCTGCGAAATGGTGTGGTCGCGGTGCGGCCCGGTGGAGATCATCAGCATCTCCACGTCCAGCAGTTTCTGCAGGCCGTCGATGTAACGCTTGGCGTTGTCCGGCAGATCACTGAAGCAACGCACGCCGGAGGTTTTCTGCTTCCAGCCCGGAAACTCAGTATACACCGGCTCGCATTCCTCCAGCACGCGCGGGCAGGCGGGCATGCTTTCCAGCACCCTGCCCTTGTGCGAGTAACCGGTGCAGACTTTGACGGTGTCGAATGTATCGAGCACGTCGATCTTGGTCAGAGCCACCGCGTCGATGCCGTTCAGTTCCACCGCGTACTTCGCCACCACCGCGTCGAACCAGCCGCAGCGACGAGGCCGCCCGGTGGTCGAGCCGAACTCGTCGCCGTTCTTGCGCAACTGCTCGCCGAATTCGTCGGTCAGCTCCGTCGGGAACGGGCCTTCGCCGACGCGCGTGGTGTACGCCTTGATCACGCCGATGACGCGGGTGATCTTGTTCGGCGGGATGCCGAGCCCCGTGCACGCGCCGCCGGAGGTGGCGTTGGACGAGGTGACGAACGGATAGGTGCCATGGTCCACGTCCAGCATGGTGCCCTGCGCGCCTTCGCACAGAACCTTGTGACCCGCCGCGATCTCTTTGCGCAGGATGCTTTGGGTGTCGTTGATGTATTTGAGGATGACCTGGCGGTAGCCGAGCAGGTCGTCGTACAGTTTTTCAAAATCCTGCAGGTCGCAACCGTACAGGTTCTTGAGGATTTTTTTCTTTTCCTCGTAGTTGGCGCGCATGGTGTCTTTCAGGATCGCCTCGTCCAGGAAATCGCACAGGCGCAGTCCCGCGCGGGCCACCTTGTCGGCGTAGGACGGACCGATGCCCCGACCGGTGGTGCCGATCTTGCGGTCGCCGGAGGTGCTCTCCTTGTTCTGGTCGGACACCATGTGGTACGGCAGGATGATGTTCGCGCGGTCGCTGATCACCAGCTTGTCGTCGAACTCGAACCCCGCCTTTTTGAGCATGCCGATCTCTTCCACCAGCGCCTTGGGATCGATCACCACGCCGTTGCCGATGACACACAGCTTGCCCTTGTGGAAAATACCGGACGGGATGAGGTGCAGGATGAACTTCTGGTCGCCAAAGCAGATGGTGTGGCCGGCGTTGTGGCCTCCCTGGTAACGGGCGACGACGTCGGCTTCTTCGGAGAACAGGTCGATGATTTTCCCTTTACCCTCATCGCCCCACTGCATACCCACCACTACGGAAACAGGCATGATGGTCCCTTCTTTGTCGGTTTAATGGAATCGAGCACAGGCTGGCAAGGCCGGTCGTGCGGGGTTGGTCTCAGAGTTTTGACCGGGAAGTTATTATCGGTCCGCGCCGGGGCAATGTCAACCGCTTTTGGGACAGCGGGAAATGCAGGCTAGAGGCGGAAATCCCGCAGGTATTGCTTGATCTCTTTAGCGGGAACGGGCGGGCCTTCGTTGATGCCGGGACAGAACCCCCCGACCAGGGTCCAGTAGTTTTTGGAGTCGAGGTGTTCCTTCCAGAACGGGTAGGCACTGCACTGTTTCGGTTTCGCCGGGTGGATGGAACAGCCCTGCATGGTGAGGAAGGTGCAGGCAGACCCCTCCTTCACTTCCATCTCCCAGTAGCCCTCGAACTTGCGCAGGCGGTACTTTTTGCGGAACTCGCTCGGGTTCAGCCCCACATAGTCCGCCGCGCGGTGGACGTCGTCGGAATCGAAATACACCACGCCGGGTTTCATGCAGCACTTGAAACACCCCTGCTGGCATTCGAAGCGGACCGGTTCCTTTTCCCACCATTTCGCCATGATTAAAGCACCACCAGGTCGTCGCGGTGCACGACTTCTTCGTAGAAATCGGTACCGACGAGGTTGCGGATCGCCGGGGTCTTCATGCCCTTGATGCGATCGAGCGCCCCGGCGCTGTAATTGACCAGGCCGCGGGCGATCTCGTTGCCGTCCGACACGATGCGCACCGACGCACCAAACTCGAACGCGCCCTCGACCTTCACCACCCCCGCCGGCAGCAGGCTTTTGCCGCGCTCGACGATGGCCTTGCAGGCCCCGGCATCGACGGTCAGCGTGCCCGCCGGTTTGAGCGTGTGGGCAATCCAGTGCTTGCGGTCGCGGATCTTGGTCTTTCCCGACCAGAACAGCGTGCCCACCGCCGCCCCGGCGAAGATCCTGTCCAGTATCTTACCATCCAGCCCGTTGACCACCAACGTGGGGATGCCGAAGCTCATGGTCTTTTTCGCCGCCAGCACCTTCGTGTACATGCCACCGACGGAGAGCGGGTTCCGGCTTTTGCCCGCCAGCTGTTCGATATCCGCGGTGATGCGGTCCACGTGCGAGATCAGCTTCGGCGCGTCCGCCGCGTTTTTGCGCGCGCGGGCGGGGTCGCCGTCAAACAGGCCGTCCACGTCCGACAGAATGACCAGCAACTGCGCCCCCGCCATGCAGGCGACGTTCGCCGACAGCGTGTCGTTGTCGCCGATCTTAATTTCATCGACCGTCACCGAATCGTTTTCATTGACGATGGGGATGACGCCGCGCTCCAAAAGGGCCTCGATGGTGTGCTTGGCGTTCAAGAAGCGTTTGCGGTGCTCGAGGTCGTCGTGGCCGAGCAGGATCTGCGCCACCTTCAGGCCCTGCTTGTCGAAATAATGTTCGTAGGTGCGCATGAGGTGGCTCTGGCCGATGGCGGCGCAGGCCTGTTTTTCCGGAATGTCGAGGGTGGAGCGCACCAGGTTGAGGCGCTGGCGGCCGGCCATGATGGCGCCGGAAGACACGACGATGACCTCGACGCCGAGATCGGTGATGTGTTTGATGCGCCGGGCGTAACTGCGGATGCGTTTTTCGCTCAAGCCCCGTTCGAGCGCGGTGCGGCCCGACTCGTGATCGCTGATCACGCCGCTCCCGATCTTGATCACCACACGCTTGACCGCCTTCAGGATCTCCCGCCGCAGTTCTTTTTCTTTAGCCCCCGCCCGTGTCGCCATTCACCTGTTC
Source organism: Nitrospina sp. P1_D6 (assembly GCF_052156615.1). NCBI lineage: Bacteria > Pseudomonadati > Nitrospinota > Nitrospinia > Nitrospinales > Nitrospinaceae > Nitrospina > Nitrospina sp. P1_D6. The sequence goes on from NZ_JBQKUN010000005.1 coordinate 220,662, forward strand.
CGTAAATAAAAACCAAAGGAAGGCATCATAATCCATTTGCAGGAGGGGCACAAGATGAGGGAAGAACGCGTCACTCCTTCGCGCCCAGGGATTTGAGGAGGAGGCGCATCTGCGGGTCGAAGGCCAGTTGCATCGGCGTCGTGTTCGGCTGGCGGGTGAAGGGGTCCTGTCCCCGCGCGTGAACGTCGGCTCCATGATCCACCAGCAACGTGACGACGCCCTGCTGTCCGCTGAGCGACGCGTAATGAAGCGGCGTCAGCTCCAGCGCGTCGCGCACGTTCACGTTCGCGCCCTTCTCGACGAACAGCTTCGCCAGGTTTTCGGTGCCGAACTGCGCCACGAAATGAAGCGGCGTTTTCTGCCACGAGTTCTCTTTCAACTCCAGGTCCGCGCCGCTTTCGATGAGCAGGCGCGCCATCGCCGGTTCGCCCAACTGCGTCGCCAAGTGAAGCGGTGTGAATCCCTCGCGGTCGCGCGCGTTGACGTTGGCCTTGTGATCGACGAGATACCGCACGGCCTCCACGTGACTCCGCGCCACGGCCCAGTGCAGGGGCGTGCGGTGAAACGCGTCCTTCACGTCAATGTTCTCGCCCTGCTCGATCAGCTTGTCCATCATGCCGACCGCGCCGATCTTCGCCGCCTCGTGCAGGTGGCTGGTCGCTTCGTTGCCGCAGGCGGCGAGTCCGCCCAGCATCCAGACCGCCGCCGCCATCCATACCATCCAGATTTTTTTCATGGAGTCTGCTTGTTTGAAAGTTTCGGTTTGCCCTCCGCCAGCGCCTCATCGACGAAACGGTGGATGCGGTCGAAGTATGCCTGCCCGCCCAGGCGGTAGGTGTTGTTGTGCCCCGCGCCGGGCAGATCGTAAAACGCTTTCGGCTCCGCCGCCGCGTCGTACAGCTTGCGTCCCAGTTTGTACGGCACCACCTCGTCGCCGGTGCCGTGGATGATGAGCTTCGGGATGGTGATGTCCGGGACCTTGTCCACCGCGTTCAGTTTCGAACGGATGGCCCAGCCGATGGGCAGGATGGGGAACATCGCGCCTGCCATGTCTCTGGCGCTGGTGAACGCCGCCTCGAGGATCAGCGCCGCCGCCGGGTTGCGGTGGGCCACGTCGGTGGCGAACGCCGCACCCAGCGACCTGCCGAACAGGATCACCGTATCCGGCGGCACTTTGCGTTCCTTGACCAGCGTGTCGTACGCCGCCTGCGCGTCTTGCAGAATGCCCGCCTCGTCCGGCGCGCCTTCGCTTTTGCCGTAACCGCGGTAATCGAAGATGAACACATTGAGGCCGAGCGGGGTGAGGCGCTGGATGTTGTCCACGCGGTGCGTCAGGTTGCCCGCGTTGCCGTGAAAGAAGAGTAACGTCGCGCGCGCCTCGATGGCGGGAAAATACCAGCCGTGCAGTCTGGTTCCATCGGACGCGGTGAACCACACGTCCTCCACCGGCATGCCGTCCGCCGCGTCCCACTCCCCGTCCGGGTACGTGTGCGGGTGATAGATGATCTTGTTCTCGCAACTGACCAGCACCACCGCGTAGAACACGAGGATCGCCAGGATTGCCGCCGCCGTCTCGAAAATACGCTTTCCTTTCATCAACGCATCAACCGGATTTTTTGACCCGCACCGTGAGGCCGTCGAGCGCTTCCACCACCACCGGATCGCCCTTCTTGATGGTGCCGTCGCACACCGCCTGCCAGATTTCGCCGTGCACCAGCACCCGGCCTTTCGGGTTGAGCTTCGAGTACGCCGTGCCGTGCTCGCCGATGAGCCCCTCGTGCCCGCTCACCGCCTTGAGTCCGGCGGAGCGCGTGGCCAGCCACACCGCGCCTGCGGTCACCAGCACCGAGACGACGAACGTCGGGATCAGCACCGTCTTCGAAATCTGCATCGCCGGGTCGTCGCTGTCGATCAGCATGATCGATCCCAGCAACAGCGACACCGTGCCGCCCGCCGTCAACAGGCCGAACGTCGGCACGTTGAGTTCGACGACGAACAAAATGCCACCGAGCAGGATCAAAAGCAATCCCGCGTAGTTGATGGGCAGGGTCTGCATCGCGTAGAGGGCGAGGATCATGCTGATGCCGCCCAGGATGCCGGGCAGGATGAGCCCCGGATTGGACAATTCAAAGTACAGTCCCACCATGCCGATCATCATCAGGATGTAGGCGACATTGGGATTGGAGATGACGTCGAGGATCTGTTCGCGCGGCGTCATCTCGCGATGGACGAGAGGTTTGTTTTTGGTGTCGAGCGTCACCGTGCGCCCGTTGTCGAGTTTCACCTCGCGTCCATCGATGGCCAGCAGGAGCGCATCGAGGCTCCCGGCCACGAGATCGATCACGCCCAGTTTCTTCGCCTCCTCGGCGGAAATGGACTGGCTCTGCCGAACGGCCTTTTCCGCCCAGTAGGCGTTGCGGCCGCGTTTTTCGGCGAGCGAGCGGATGTACGCCGAAGCGTCGTTGACCACCTTCTCTTCCATCGGTGAAGGTTTGCCCTGCTTGTCATCCTGCTGGCCGCCGCCCATCATGTTGACCGGGTGCGCCGCACCGATGTTGGTGCCCGGCGCCATGGCGGCGATATGGGAAGCGATGGTGATGAACGTGCCCGCCGAGGCGGCGCGCGATCCGCTGGGCGCTACATAAGTGGCTACCGGAACGTCCGAGGCCTGGATGGCCTTGATGATCTGCCGCATGGCGGTGTCGAGTCCGCCCGGCGTGTCCATCTGCAGGACCACCAGCGCCGCGCCCTCGTCATTGGCGGCCTGGATGTGTCTGCTGGTGTAGTCGGCGGAAACGGGGTTGATGGCTCCCGCAATGTTGATGACCACGACCCGGCCCGAGGAGGTGCTCTGGGTCGAGGACTCTGGCGGCGCTTGCTGGGTTTCGGTGTCCTCGGCCAGCGCTCCGCCCGCCGCCAGCAGGAGACCGCATCCGAACACCGCCATCCATTGTTTCCAGTACATAGGGAGCACGGGATAAAGGATTGATTACAAATATTTTTTCAGACCGCCGGAACAAAGTCAAACCTAAAAGCCGCGTCCAAACAGGCCAAAACGGGCATTTGGGAAAATTGGTTCAACGGGCCGGATGTTTGGTGTTACACTGAACCGATTGGAAACACAGGTATTACTCATGGATTACAAAACCATTTTCATTGTCGATCCGGTCAAGTTCGAGCGCCTCCAGCTGGCCAAGTTTCTCAAGCAGGAGAGCTTCACCATCATGAGCTTCGTCAGCCTGGCCAACGCCTTCGGCAAACGCACGCCGATCCAGTGCGACCTGCTGATTTACGTCATCCGCAAAGGGCAGACGGACCTGAAGGCGCTGGAGCGGGTGAAGAAGAAGGACCGGAACCTCCATTTCATCCTGATGGTCCAGCACGCGGACCAGAAGGTGGAATTGGGACCGTACCGGGAAATGGGGTTCGAGAACATTTTCACCGCGACCAACAATGAGAAGGTTCGGGAGATCGCCTATGGCTACCTCGCGCCCGACGGGTTGCAGTCGCGCCCGGAAACGCCGCACCCCCTGCCCCTTCCCTGAATTGGCAACGAAATAACAAGCAACCTCGCACTAGAAATTTTTATTTATGGAATCCAGTCTGAAAACGCAGGAAGTGCACATCGGTCCCATCGCGGTCGGCAACGGTCATCCGCTGGCGGTCATCGCGGGGCCGTGTGTCATCGAGTCCGAAAAACACGCCATGGAAACCGCCGAACAGTTGCAGGAGGTCTTCTCCAGAGCGGGCATCCCGTTCATATACAAGTCGTCCTACGACAAGGCCAACCGCTCGTCGTACAAATCGTTCCGCGGACCGGGCCTCGATGAAGGCCTGCGCATCCTGAACAAAGTGAAGACCGAGCTCGGCGTGCCGGTCCTCTCCGACGTGCACAAGGAGGAGGAGGTCGATCCCGCCGCCGAAGTGCTGGACGTGTTGCAGATTCCGGCGTTCCTCTGCCGGCAGACGGACCTCGTGGTGAAGACGGCCAAAACCGGCAAGCCCATCAACGTGAAAAAAGGCCAGTTCCTCGCGCCATGGGACATGAAAAACGTCGTCGATAAGGTCAGGGAAACGGGCAACGAGAACATCGTGCTCACCGAGCGCGGCTTCATGTTCGGTTACAACAACCTGGTCGTGGACATGCGTTCTCTCGTGCTGATGCGCGAACTGGGGTTTCCGGTCTGCTTCGACTGCACACACAGTTTGCAGTTGCCCGGCGGACAGGGCACGACCTCCGGCGGACAGCGCGACCTGGTGCCGCACCTCACGCGCGGCGCAGTGGCCGTGGGTTGCGACATGCTGTTCATGGAAGTGCACCCGGACCCCGATAGCGCACCGTCGGATGGACCCAACATGCTGAGGCTGGACACGCTTCCGGCACTCCTCGACCAGATCAGGCAGCTCGACGCCCTGCGACTTACTTAAAACCGCCGCCTTCTTCCCTTTCTCCCCCGGAGGTGTGGGATGAAACTTCAATCGCTCCTGTTTTTTCTGGGATGCGCCCTGATCTTTGCCGCAGGTCCCTCCGCTTCACTTGCACAGGAAGGAAGCTGGAAAGTCCTGACCCCCACCCCGACACCGCGCACCGAAGTCGGCGTTGTCACCCTCAACGAAAAAATTTACGTGATCGGCGGCTTCACGCCGGAAGGCATCGCTGAAAAAGTCGAGGTGTACGATCCGGCAAGCGGCGGATGGTCGGAAGCCGCGCCCCTGCCTCGCGCCCTGCACCATGTCGCGGCGGTGACGGTGAACGGAAAAATTTACGTCGTCGGCGGATTCGCCACGGGAATGTGGTCGCCGGTGGACACGATTTACGAGTACGACCCGCAGTCAAATGAGTGGACGGAAAAGGCGCCGATGCCCACGGAACGCGGTGCGCTGGGGGCGGGGGTGATCGACGGAAAGATTCATGCAGTGGGCGGCGCGTTCAGGAAATTCTTCCGGCTCAAGAACACCGGCGCGCACGAGGTGTACGATCCGGCCACCGACACGTGGACGGAAGCGGCCGATATCCCAACGCCGCGTGATCACCTGACCGTCTCTGTCGTGGACGGTAAATTCTATGCGCTGGGCGGACGCATCGATGTCGATTTCGGCAACAACCTCGACCTCAACGAGTCGTTCGACCCGAAAACCGGCCAATGGCAGAGGCTGGCGCCGCTCCCCACCAAACGGAGCGGCATCACCTCGCAGGCGGTGAATGGAAGGATTTTCGTATTCGGCGGCGAAGCCACCAAGGGCACTTTCGACAAGAACGAGGCCTACGATCCCGGCACCAACACCTGGAAAACCTACAAACCCATGCCCAACCCCTGCCACGGCCTGGGCTCGGCGGTGGTGAACGGGTCCATCCACCTGATCACCGGCGGCCCCAACCCCGGTGGCGGCGGCAGCCAGTACCACCAGGTATTCACCCCCTGACCGAAAGGGGAAACGGTTCCCGGTGGCAACCCTGCGCCTCCGCGCGTTCCCCTGTCTAACAATTGGTCTCGATGATTTCGCCTTTGATTGCGGCGGTGGTGCAGAGGGAGGATTCGTCACTGCCCGGATGCCAATCGGTCTGATTGGCGCGCAGGCTGACGATGTGCACCTCATCTTTCGGAAGGGCGCGGCTGGCGTATTTCGCGGCAGTGAGGTTGATGGCGCGGAAACGGCGCGGCGGATCGGTCCAGCCTACCATCACATGGTGCCCCTCGGCACGGACCCATGCCACCTCCGGCAGACCGCGCAGGTAGGTGACGGAATCGATCAATATCTGCCACGGCTGGCGTAATTCCCGGGCATCAGTGGACCCCGGAAGCAAAAGGGCTAATGAAAACAGCGCACAACTCATCCATCGCAACATTCGCGTTCGCTCCTTTGGAAATATCATTTCAGGCAATGCAGGTATTCTTTTAAATAAGACGTCAGGTGGGCGGTGGCAAGGCGGGCGTGTTTGCCGAGTTCGATCATGCCGGTGAGGTCGCCGGGATGGGTCAGCACGTGCCACCCGGCTTTGAGGGTCGAGACATTGCCGTCGTCATCGACCAGATGCGAGCAGTTCATCAACGTCTGCCCCGCAGTGTCGGTGATCGCGCGCACGGACAAAAACGGGACGTCGCGCCGCTCGGCTTCTTTGGCCAGTTCGAAGGTTTCCATATCCACCCCCAGTGCACCGTGCGTTTTCCCCAGCTTTTTTTTGTCGTCGGGGTGGCTGACGACGTCGTCCACTGTCACCAGGGTTCCCTGGTAGGCGGTTGCCCCCTCCGGGCAGGCCACCACCATCGCCTGGTTCACCAGTGCCACGGGGATGGCCATCGATTCGGTGGTCACCGCCGCGCCGTCGCAAACCATCGTGATGGTATCGGCGATCAACAGGTCTCCGACCTGCAAGGCGGGATCGAGCCCCCCGGCAAAGCCGATGGAAATCACCTGAACGAGAGGAAAATGGTCGCACACCTGTTGAAACGCCTTGGCGGCACGTCTGCGCCCAACACCCGAACGCACCAGCACAAGACGAAACCCCTCCCACGTGCCGATGAACGCCGAGGCGCCGTTCAGCTTCAACGATTCGTCAATGCGCATGCGGCCCTTGATGCCCGCAATCTCTTCCCGGATGGCGCCAATGATGCATAGATGGTGTTCCATGCGCCCGATTGTACTCCCTTCGCCCTGCCGATTGAATCCATTTTTGACGCGGCGGGCTTTGCGGTAGTATGATCGCAGACCTTTCTCACATGGAGCACACCTTGGCCAAACAGAAACTGGAAATCCCGGTGCACGTCGGCGACGACGTGGAACTGGAAGTTGAATCGCTGGCATCGAGCGGCGACGGCGTCACCCACCACCATGGCTACACCTTGTTTGTGCCCCACACCCTTCCGCAGGACCGGGTGAAAGCGCGGGTCACCAAAACCACGAAACGCTTCGGGGTGACACGAGTCATCAAACGACTCCATTCGACGCCCGACCGGGTGGATGCGCCGTGCGCGGTGTTTCCGGAATGCGGCGGATGCAAAATCCAGGACTGGGATTACGCAAAGCAAATGGGGTTCAAGGTCCGGCAGGTACAGGACGCGCTGGGGCATATCGGGGGGTTGAACATCACGGTGGAAATCGAACCTGTTCCCGCCGATCCACCACTGCACTACCGCAACAAGGCGAACTACGCCGTCGAGAAGCGTGGCAAGAAACCGTCGATCGGCTTTTACCGCCAGGGCACGCACCACGTGGTCGATCACGTCGAATGTCACACGCTGATGGAACCGATCACCGCCATCAAGGAATGGTTGCGGGGATTGATCGAAAGTCACAGCCTGTCGATTTACAACGAACGGCGTCACACCGGATTCCTGCGCGGGCTGGTGGTGCGGTATTCGGCGGCAACGGGCGAGTCGCTGGTGGGACTGGTCACCACCCACGGCGAGTTCTCGCGCAAGTTCATGGACGACCTGACCGATGAGGCCGTTCTAATAAAATTCGGCATCCGGGGCATCGTGCACAACATCAACCGCGCCAGGACCAACGTCATCCTCGGTCACGAAAACACCACGCTGTGGGGGCAGGATTTTTTCCGCGAGAAACTGGGCGAACTCGAGTTTCACCTGTCCCTGCCTTCGTTCTTCCAGGTCAACCCGTACCAGTCGGTCAAACTCTACGGCATCGTGCAGAGCTGGGTGGAGGGCACCGGCGGCCAGGTGCTCGATGCCTACTGCGGCAACGGCGGCATCAGCCTGTGGCTGGGGAAGGCAGGGTGCGAGGTGGTGGGCATCGACTCCGCCGCCTCGAACATCGAGGACGCGGAACAAAGCGCCCGGCTGAACGGGCTCACCTCCTGCCGGTTCTGGAACCTGCCACTGGAGAGGGCGTTTCAGCTTAAAGAGGAACTGGCGTCGGTGAAGACAGTGGTCCTCGATCCTCCGCGCAAAGGCTGTTCGCCGGAAGTGGTGGCGGGGATTCTGGAGATGAAACCGGACCGCATCGTCTACGTATCATGCAACCCGGCCACGCTGGCGCGGGACCTCGCACTCCTGCAGGGCTACACTGTGAGCGCCATCAAAGTGATCGACATGTTTCCGCAGACGCAACACGTGGAGACAGCGGTGCTTCTGGAACGGGAATGATGCAGGCGGACGTCAAAACCCGGCATGCTTGGGGGTACGGGGAAAGGGTATGACATCGCGGATGTTCTCGACGCCGCTGACGAACTGCACGAGCCGCTCGAATCCAAGCCCGAAACCGCTGTGCGGCGCACTGCCAAAGCGCCGCAGGTCCAGGTACCACCAGTATTCCTCCGGATCGAGTCCCTTTTCCTTTATACGTCTCTGCAGCGTATCCAGGTCGTCCTCGCGCTGGCTGCCGCCGATGATCTCGCCCAGTCTCGGCAATAGAACGTCCATCGCACGCACCGTCTCGCCGTCGTCGTTGAGTTTCATGTAAAACGGCTTGATCGACTCCGGGTAGTTGTAAATGATCACCGGCTTCTTGAAATGCTTTTCGGCGAGGTACCTCTCGTGCTCCGCCTGCAGGTTGCAACCCCACTCCACCGAGTAGGTGAACTTTTCATTGCTCTTCTCCAGCAGGTGAACGGCGTCAGAATACGGAATGCGTTCGAACCGGTTTTCCGCCACGTGCGTCAGTGTTTCGATCAGGTGCTTGTCGATGCGGCTGTTGAAAAACTCCAGGTCCTCGGAGCATTCCTCCAGCACGTCCTTGAACAGGTACTGGATGAATTTTTCCGCGAGGTCCATGTCGTCATCCAGGTCGTAGAACGCCATCTCCGGTTCCACCATCCAGAACTCCGCGAGGTGCCGGCTGGTGTTGGAATTTTCCGCCCGGAACGTCGGCCCGAAGGTGTAGATGAGCGACAGCGCCATGGCGTAGATCTCGCCTTCCAGTTGACCGCTGACCGTGAGGTTGGCCTTGCGCCCGAAAAAATCCTCGCCGTAGTTCACCTGCCCGTTGTCCTTGGGCACCTGGTTGAGGTCGAGGGTCGTCACCTGGAACATCTCGCCCGCGCCCTCGCAGTCGCTGGTGGTGATGATCGGCGTGTGCAGGTACACGAAGCCATGGTCCTGGAAGAAGCGGTGGATGGAAAACGCAAGTCGGTTTCTCACCCGCATGACCGCGCCGATGGTGTTGGTGCGAGGCCGCAGGTGGGCGATCTCGCGCAGGAACTCCAGCGAATGGTATTTCTTCTGGAGGGGATAGGTTTCCGGGTCAGCGCCGCCGTACACCCACAGCTCGCCGGCCTGGATTTCCACCGACTGCCCCTTGCCCTGAGAGGCAACCAGCTTGCCGCGCACCCCGACACAGCTTCCGGTATGGAGTTTCTTTTCGTTTTGTTTGTACGCGTCGAGCGAGTGATCGACGATGGCCTGGATGTTTTTCTGGCAGGAGCCGTCGTTGACCTCCAGAAACGAAAAGCCGCCCTTGGAATCGCGGCGGGTTTTCACCCACCCTTCGACAATGACGTCGTCGCGCGGCTCGCCCTTTGTCAGCAGTTCTTTCACGCGGGCGCGTTTGCTTTTATCCATGACTTTCCATCCCTAATAATTCGCGTCATGCGGTTGGCGAATCCACTATAAACGTTTTCGGATTTGCCTGAAAAGGGAAAAGTGCCGAAACACGGGTCGTGTTGACATGACAGGGGTTTTCAGATAGGTTAAGTCAGGTTGACAACGAAACCGAAACTGTAATTTTCTCCGCCCGTTTACCGCCTGCCGGCAACCGGGAACCACTTCATCCGTCCGTGTTTATTCTAGCCGAATTCATCAACGCCACCGCCACCGTGTTGGGCATCGCGCTCAACCTGTACATGTGGATCGTCATCATCCGCGCACTGCTGTCGTGGGTGAATCCCGATCCCTACAACCCCATCGTGCAGTTCCTGCACGCGATGACCGATCCCCTGATGAACCGCGTGCGCAACTGGATCGGCATGGGCGGCGGCATGGGTATCGATTTTTCGCCGATCATCATCCTGCTCGGCATCGTGTTCCTGCAGGAGTTCCTGGTGACGTCGCTCCGCATGCTGGCCATGCAATTGCAGTGACCCCGGCGGCGCACCGAATCCATTTGAAGTGAGCCTGACTGGCCGCCTACAGGGTCTTTCCCATGTCCCTTCCCGTCAAAAAGAATGACCACGGCCTCACGTTTTCTGTTACGATTCAACCCCGGGCGGCGCGAAACGAAATCGTGGGAGTTCATGACGGAGCGTTGAAGATCCGGCTCACGTCACCACCGGTGGAAGGCGCGGCGAATAAAGCCTGCCTGAAACTGCTGGGAAAAACACTGGGCATGGCTCCGTCAATGCTGTCCATCGTCAGCGGTTCCACCTCCCGCAACAAGGTGATCCAGGTGAACGGCATGGATGAAACGGCGTTCCACGAAAAACTGAAACCGCACCTGACCTGATTTCATTCACTCATACTGGTTTTCAACATGGTCAAAACAATTGAATATCTCGACGGGGTGGTCAGGATGATCGACCAGACCCGACTGCCCGCTGAAACCGTTTTTGTGGACTGCAAAACGATAGAAGACGTCGGCGAGGCCATCCGCGGCATGATCATCCGCGGTGCACCGGCCATCGGCGTGGCCGCGGCCATGGGCATCAGCCTCGGTGCCAACGCCACCGATGCCGCCGATTTCAACGCGTTTCTCGCTCAACTGGAACAACAATGCGAACGGCTGGGACAGGCGCGACCGACGGCGGTGAACCTGAAATGGGCCATCGACCGCATGCTGACAGTGACCAAAGCACACAGCCACCTGTCCGTCTCCGACCTCAAGCAACGGCTTAAGCAGGAAGCAATGGCGGTCTACCACGAAGACATCGCCACCAACGAAAAGATGGGCGGCTTCGGCCAGTCGCTCATTGAGGACAACAGCACCATCCTCACCCACTGCAACGCCGGAGCGCTGGCGACGGCGGGATTCGGCACCGCACTCGGCGTGGTGCGCGCGGCGGTGAACGCGGGCAAGAACGTGCGCGTGCTCGCCAACGAAACGAGGCCATTCCTGCAGGGCGCGCGGCTGACGGCGTGGGAACTCAAGGAAGACAACATCCCGGTCAAACTCATCACCGACAACATGTGCGGACATTTCATGAAAAAGAAAGAGATCGACGTGGTGGTGGTGGGGGCCGACCGCATTGCCGCCAACGGCGACGTCGCCAACAAGATCGGCACCTACATGGTGGCGGTGATGGCGCGCCAGCACGGCATCCCGTTCTACGTCGCCGCACCGGTCTCGACGCTCGATCTCACGCTGGCTTCCGGCGACGCCATCCCCATCGAGGAACGCAGTGCGGAGGAAGTGGTGACGCTGAACAAGCAACGCATCGCACCGGAAGGCGTGGACGCCTCGCACCCGGCGTTCGACGTGACGCCGAACGAGTTCGTCACCGCCATCATCACCGAACGCGGCATCGCGCGTCCCCCGTACACCGAATCACTGAAGGCGCTGGCCGGGCCATCATGAAGGCGATGATCCTGGCGGCGGGCTTCGGCACGCGGCTGAGACCGCTCACCCTCCATACCCCGAAACCCATGGTTCCGGTGATGAACCGACCCATGCTGGAACACACCCTCGAACTCCTGCGCGGTCAGGGCATCAACGACCTGACCATCAACCTGCACCACCTGCCGGACCAAGTGACCGCGTATTTCCGCGAGGGTGGCGGCTTCGGCGTGCACATCAACTGGTCGAAAGAGGAAGCCATCCTCGGCACCGCCGGAGGTATCAAGAAAGCACAGAAGTTCCTGGACGGTGCGCCGTTTCTGGTGATGAACTCTGATGTGTTCGCCGACATCGACCTCACGCGCGTGCGGGCGTTCCATGAAGAAAAAAAAGCGGTACTGACGCTGGTGCTCAAGGAAGGCGACTCGCCGGAAACCTGCGACCCCATCCAAATCGACGACGGCGGACGCATCGTGCACATGCCCGGCGTGCCGTCCAAAAGCACGCCGGAAACGGATCACCGCTACACTTTCACCGGCATCCAGATCATGGACCCGCGGGTCTTCGATTACATGGCGGAGGGCGTGTTCTCCGGCACCACCACCGACGTGTTTCCGCAGATGATCGAAGAGGGCCTGCCGGTATATGGCTACATTCACGAGGACTACTGGATCGATATAGGCCAGCCGGCCAGCTACCACCGCGTCCACCGCGACCTTCTGGACGGAACGGCACGCTGGCGACTGCCGGAGGCGTCCGCCGATCCCGGCCGCGCCACGATCATCCCGCCGTTGCACATCGGCAACGACTGCACCATCGCCGCAAGCGCGCGGCTGGGTCCGTACACGGTATTGGCCGACGGCTGTGTGATCGGGGAAAACGTGACCGTGGACAACACGATCTGCTGGCAGGGCGTCACACTGGAGGCGGATGCGCAGGTGACCCGGTCGGTCCTGGGCGATGGAGTCACCGTGCCTGCGGGCACACGGTGCGAAGACGCCGTGCTGGCGGCAAAGGCCTGACCCCCCAAAGCCCTTAAACCATAAAAAAAACCCGGCGGGGACATCCCCCACCGGGTTTTTACGTTTCGGTAAAAAACGATTACAGCGCCTTGTGGTTTTCCAGGGTCATGGTGCTGACCACCACCTCGCTGTTCTGCACGTCGATCACCCGGCGCCGTTGCGGCAGGTCGTAATTGCCAACACGGGTGTAGTCGTCGGTGTAACTCTCGACGTTCTTGATCGAGTTGTCCTTCGGATTGAAATAGTAAACCGTGTAGTTGCGGGTCAGGAACTTGTCTTCCTCGTTCTTAACACTGTCTTCGATGTTGATCGAAAACACAACGTGCGGCGTTTTGCGGTTGATCTGCCGGATACGGCCTTCCTTGATGCGGTAGAACGAACTCATGCCATCTCCGCCCATGACCACGGCGCGGCCCATGGGATGCGTGCCGTCGTCGCCAAAGGTCAGCTTGTATTTGCCGTCAGACTGATCGAACGAGCGCGGTCCGCGGTGCATGGCGATGGACGCCAGGTTTTCCGAGGCGAATTCCTTCATGCTCTCGTCTGTGAGGCTGAGCTCGATTTCCTTCGGGCCTTTCACGGTGACGGTGCCCTTCTCTTCCTTGCCGTTGATGTTGACCGTCACATCCGCGGTGAAGCCCTTGAAACCCGCATCCCAGCGGGCGGTGTTCGAAAACACCTCTTCCAGCGCCTTACGCGCCTGCGGATCGTCCTCCACGGTGGATTGAACGTCTTCCGGTTTGGTGTAGGTGGCCATGATGTTACTCCTTGAATTGCCAGAGGGTTTGAAATGTTTGGGTGATCGTTATGTAGACCGCAGGGCGTTGGCGGATCTGCCCCGCGCCGATTCCAGATTTACCTGTCAAGAAGCCCACATTCTAGCACAGGCTTTCCGACCCGTAGAAGGGCTATTCCTCACCCCGCGGGCTGGTAGAAAACCTGGATGTCGGCTTTTTTACGCAGGCTGTCGATGTAGCGTGCGATCACTTTTTCCGCCTCGCTGGTGAACAGGTAATTCTGGATGGAGGACCTGACCTCCTCCAGCGGCACATTTTCTGCGGGTTTGGTTTCATTGAGTTTGAGAATATGAAATCCGTACTTGCTTTTGACGATGCCGCTCACCTCTCCAATTTTGAGCCTGGAGACCGCTTCGTCGATTTCCGGGTCGAACACGCCCTTGTATATGAAATCCAGGTCACCGCCCTTTTCGGCACTGCCCATATCTTCCGAATGCGCGCGTGCGAGCTCCGAAAAATCTGCACCTGCCTTCACCTTCTCGTAAACCGTTTCAATTTTTTTGCGTGCCTCGGCAATGTATTTTTCCTTGTCCGTCTTCAACTGCTCAATGGGGGTTGCCTCAATGACATCCACGGGAATGAGCGGCACAAAAATATGCTGGGCGCGGTACGCCTCCGGCCGCTGGAACACGTTTTTCCTCTGCTCGTAAAAATGTTCCACCTGCTGATCGGTGATGACGATCTTGCCTTTCACCTGATCACGCAGAAGGCTGTTGGCGGTGAGATCGACTTCGATCGATTTCTTGATGTCCGCTTCAGTCAGTCCACGGGCTTTAAGCGCTTTTTGGAAAGCCTCTTCCGATTCGTAGTTTTCCTTCAACTTGCTGAACTGTTCCGACACCAGTTCGGAATCAACGGTGTACCCCGATTTTCCGCCTTCCTTGTAGATCAATTCGCGGTTGATCTCCCGGTCAAGAATATCGAGCGCCAGGCGTTCACGCTGGTCCAGCGGCACCGCCTCTTCCCGGTCCTTCAGCATGCGGTTGAGCTCGAACCGGATGTACTTGGACTCCAGGTCCACGCCATTCACTCGGGCCACCACATCCGGCAGGTTCATGTCGCCGGTGACATCGCCCTCAAAATATTCCGGCTGCGCCATTGCGGGCAGGGCTGTAACCATCCACACCAAAACCGCAGGCACGGTCCATTTCTTAAACAAAGAAACCCACATCCGTATTCTTCCTTACAAATTCAAAAAAGTTAAACCGACCGGAATCGGCCCACCAGGCGGTGGAAATGTCTGATTGTGAAAAAGGGTATCACTCCGGGACGAGGCAGGCAAGAAGCCGCCAAAAGGTGCCGGGCCAGATTGGATTCCCGGTCCGTGAGGAGGGACGTTCGTTTTTACCAGACCGGATGCGCGGTGGCAAGAATAAAGCCCCGGACGGGGGACGCCGCCCTTTTGCCCTGCCCCGAGTGAGGCTGTCGGCGTTGACTCCCTTCAACGATTATGTGAGAATCACTGCCTACTTTGGGGCAATCCTTTCAATGCGTTGGAATCCTATTCGATCCCGGGGCGCGATCCTTTTCGGCTGCCTGTTTTTGTCCGGCTGGACCAGCCTGACCTACGAACTGCTCTGGATCAAGCAGATCACGCTTCTCATTGGTGGCACGCTGTACGCCATCAGCGCGGTGCTGTGCGCGTTCATGGCGGGGCTTGCAATGGGTGCGTGGGGCGGTGCACGCATACTTCCGCGTTTCACCGATAAACCCGACCGGCTGGTGCGCCTTTACGGCGTACTGGAAGGAGCCATCGGCCTCTACGCCCTGGGGTTTCCGTTCCTGTTGCACCTCGTCGAGATGGGTTATCCGCTGTTGCTGGCCCTCTCACTGGGGTCGGACACGCTCCTCCATTTCTGGGAGTTTGTGCTTTGCACCCTGCTGATGCTCCCCGCAGCGTTCATGATGGGCGCGACGCTGCCCGTGATCGGGCGTTGGCGCATCGGGGACCGGCAGGACCGGATATTCACCGACCTTTCGGTGCTCTACGGCATCAATACGCTGGGCGCCATGGGCGGCGTGCTGTACACGCAGTTCGGCGGCACCCGCTTTCTGGGAATCGAGGGCACCCTGTACTCGGCCGTGGCGCTGAATCTTTTGATATTCGCCGTGTGCTGGTTGTGGCGGGCGGATGAAACCCCCGACCGGAAACAGCACACCCCGTCCTTGCAGAAACAATCCGGATCGGCGAAATCAAAAACCGAATCGCCTCCCGACCGCGGTCTCGCGTGGCTGCTGCTCTTTCTGTTTTTCTTTTCCGGCATGGTGGCGCTGTCGAGCGAAATTTTATGGACGCGCGTGCTCGTGTTTCCGCTCGGCCACTCCCTTTACTCTTTCGCCATCATCCTGGCAACGTTCCTGTTCGGAATCGGTCTTGGCAGTCTCGTCGCCGAAAAAATACTCGGCACTGGAAACTGGGTCACAAAATTCATTTCCGTTGAGATCGCCGTCGCCGCGCTGGGCCTTTTGGCCATACCGGCATTGGACTTCATCACCGTATGGACTCAGGAACTGGACAGGCTGTTTTATGACGTGGACGCCACCGCTGTCCGCACCCTGTGGATGCGGTCACTCGTTGCCTTTGGCCTGATGATCCTGCCCACCCTCGGCTTCGGCATGATCTTTCCACTTGCCGGACACATTCACTTCAACCTGTTCGGCACGGTCGAGCGCACGCTGGGCAACAGCTACGCGGTGAACACCGTGGGTGCGATTGCCGGTACGGTGTTGACGCCGTTCCTTTTCGTGCCCCTGCTCGGCATCCGGGGGTCGTTGTTCGCCCTGTTCGGCGGTCTGCTCTTCCTGGCCGTCACCGCGTGGACGTGGCACTGCGGGAAAACGCTGAAACGCTTTGTCACGGGTTACGCCACCGCCGCATTTCTGCTGGGAGCCGTCTGGGCCGCGTCTCCTCCAATGGCCTCCACCCACACACCGGGTGAGGGCAACCTGGCGCGTATTGAAATCGACACCCCATCCGGCAAACTGAAACTCCTCGACTACGAGGAAGGCGACTTCTCCACGTTGAGTGTGGTGGAGGATACGCGAAGCGGCGGACGCACGTTGTACGTGGATGGATTCAGTACCGCCACCGCGTCCGACTCCCTTGGCGGCAGTGCTTACATGCAGGCGATGGGACTGGTTCCCATGCTGTTGCATCCCGACCCGAAAGATGCGCTGGTCATGTGCTTCGGCACGGGAAACACCCTGGGTACCGTGGCGGCGTTTCCCGGGGTGAGCGTGGACGGAGTGGAGATCGACCGAAACGTACTCGGCATGGCGCACTGGTTTGAGCGCTGGAACCACCACGTCCTCGACAAACCCAATGTGGATATTCACATTCAGGATGCGCGCCGCTTCATCCGCTGGACGGATCGCCGGTACGACGTCATCACCCTGGAGCCCATGTCGCCGGTGCAGGCAGGAGTGAACAACCTGTATTCGAGGGAATTTTACGCCGAGGCGCGAGCCCGCCTGAAACGCGGCGGCATCATGATGCAGTGGCTGCCCCTGCACCTGGTGACACCTGAGGACGCCCGGGCCATATTGAGCACTTTCCAAGCCGAATTTCCGCACGTCTCCGTTTGGAACAGTTTTCTCACCCGAATCGTCCTGCTGGTCGGGACGGAGCACCCCCTGAAACTCGACAAAAGGCGTTTCGATGCCGTGAGCCAAAACCAGAGCCTGAAATCCCTGGCAGAGGACATCGGTCTCTACAGTTTCATCGACTTCATGGATTTCTACATCTCGGGGAACGATGCGTTGAATCCAATCTGGAAGAAAGCGCCTGCGGTCACCGACGACAATCGCATGCTGGAACATTCCGATGCGGTGCTGGTGCCGCCGCTCAAACGCGAAAC
This sequence comes from Nitrospina sp. P1_D6, assembly GCF_052156615.1. Lineage (NCBI taxonomy): Bacteria > Pseudomonadati > Nitrospinota > Nitrospinia > Nitrospinales > Nitrospinaceae > Nitrospina > Nitrospina sp. P1_D6. The sequence goes on from NZ_JBQKUN010000005.1 coordinate 237,783, forward strand.
GGACGAATCGTTTCTCAATTTACTCTTGGCGCGGGTGGGGAAGACGCCACCCATCACGGGGGTGACGGAGAGAGAGGCGGTGTTTTACGAAAGCCGGTTCCGGCTGCGCACGGCGCAGAGACTGTCCGTTTTTTCCCGGCGGTACCGGGGGCCGGGACACACTCAATTTTCAGAAAAGAATTACGAAAGTGCCATGAGGCGGGTACGAGCGTTTCTTAAAAAGTCAGGGGATCGCGCGGTGCGTCTCAGTGAGGGCGGCTGGAGACCGGCCAGGCCCTGACCTCGGCATGTACGGGCAGGTCCAAATGGGGGCATCAACGCTCTCCCGAACGGCCACCCCGGTACTTGAACAGGCCGGAAAAAATATTGTAGATGAACTTGCCGACAAACAGAAAAACCAGAATCAGGAAGGCGTAAATGATGGTGCCAAAGAAGGCCTCCGAGCCTTCGCCACGATCGAACCCGAACAGGGCTTTCATCCAGTTGTCGAAACCCGTCCAGGTATCCACAAAGAAATTTTTGATGTCCTGAAATATGCCAGTGATACCGCCTGTGGCCCCATCCAGTTTTTCCTGCGCCTCTTTGGACGCATCGGTCACTTCCATATCCGAATCCCGCTGGGCCACTTCTTCATAGACGTTGGCTGAAAGTGCCGGGACGGGCTGTAGAACCGCGCCCCCAAAAATCACAATACCCAGCAGAATTGTTCCGATCCAACCTGAACCCCATCCACGAGCCGATACACTTTGGCAGGTATGCATTTGTCCCCTCCTGCGGAGAGTTTCAAGCCAGGATCAGATCTTTGACTTTGGCGAACGTCTCCGATTGTTTGATGGCCGTCTGGCCCTCCTCCGTCAGGCCGTTGCCGAACAGATCGAGGTACTTGAGGTCCGTCAGCGTCATCGACGCGGCGAGGGCGCGTGCCCCCTCATCGCCGATTCGGTTCTGGGCCAGGTCCAGCACCTCCAGCCCGGACAAATGGAGGGACTCGGCAATGGCTTTGGCTCCTTCCGGTCCCACCTTGTTCTTCCACAAATTCAACTGTTTCAGGTGCGAAAAGTTTGCCGACCCCGCAAGAAGCTGAACGGACTGGTCATCCAAATCGTTGCGCTCCAGGTGAAGCCAGGTCAACTGCGTGAGAACGGGCGACTCCGCCAGCGCGCGAATCCCTTCGACGGTGAGTTCATTCCTCTCCAGGTTCAGTTGCTTCAGGTTTTTCAATCGCTGGTCCTGTGCCAGCGTTTTGACTCCCTCGTCTCCAATGTACTTCACATGAAGGTCAAGCGAGGTGCCGTCGGCACTCAAATTTTTTTCAATCAGCACTTCAACGGGTTGATCGTTGAACGGTCTCGTCATTTCAGTATAAACATCTCAGGTTAATTTTGGAACCCCGATATTAGCTCAAGTTCCGGGGTCCGGTCGGATTTTTCCGGATGCGCCCAAAGCGGCTGAAATCGTTTGGACTTGGTTTCAATTGTAGACCCCCTTGGTATTTTGTCAACCGACCCCTGTACACGTAAGAACAATATTAAAGGGAAATCCGGTTGCCTTTCTTCCGTCCGAAAGGCGTGCGGGGTATTTCCGCAATCCGGAAACTGTGAGATGATAGGAAACAAGATGTATCTATATACCTCCTGATACCGCCTGAGAGTCCATTCATGGCCGAAGACCCTTCAACCCTGTATCGCCCGGAAATCCTTTCGGAAATTTCATCACTCAGCCTGCGCGCCATGACGCTGGTGGAGGGTTTGCTTTCCGGGCAGCACCGCAGTCCCCACAAGGGATCCAGCGTCGAGTTCGCGGAATACAAGGCATACACCCCGGGCGACGACATCCGGCATATCGACTGGAAGGTGGTCGGCAAAACGGACAAGTACCACGTCAAGCAGTTCGAGCAGTCCACCAACCTCAAATGCACCATCCTGTTGGATACCAGCGGATCGATGGGCTACGCCTCGCCGCTCAAAAAACAGGACGCCATGCCCAAGGCGCAGTACGTGCGCACGCTGGTGGCGGCGTTTTCGTACCTGCTGCTCAAGCAGTTCGATGCGGTGGGACTGCTCACGTTCAACCGGTCGGTGACCAACCACATCCCGCCGCGATCCAAACCGTCGCATTTCCAGCACATCCTGCATGCGCTGGCGGGTTGCGAGTTTCAGGGGGAAACGCACATCAGCCAGGTGGTGGGAGACATCATAGAACGGCTGCCGGGTCGCGGTATGATCATAGTGGTCTCCGACCTGCTGGTTCGCGACGACGATGTCCTGAAAACCCTGAAGTTCCTGTGCTCTCGCGGACTGGAAGTTTTACTGTTCCAGGTTCTGCATCCAGATGAAATCCACCTGCCTTTCGACGGCGACATCATGTTCGAATCGCTGGAGGACGACCCTCCTGTCGGCCTGGATCCGGCAGACGTGCGGGAACAATACCAGGCCGCAGTGCAGGAGTTCATCGGCCATTTCCAGACCAACTGCCCATCCCTCGGAATCGATTACCAGTTTCTGGACACCGCGACGCCGCTCGAACAGGCGCTCCGTTATTACCTGCTCCGGCGCAAAAGCCTGCTGAAACTATGAGTCTCCAGTTTTTATCACCGTGGTTTCTGCTGGGCCTTCTGGGCATCGCCCTGCCCATCCTGGTGCACCTGCTCACCCGCCGCCAGCAGAAACGGATCCCCTTCTCGGCTGTTTACCTGCTCGAGCAGGTGCAGAAGCGGAGCATCCGCCGCTCGCAACCGAACCGGCTTCTGCTCCTGCTGTTCCGTTGCCTGGCGATCGCGTGTTTGAGCCTCGCCCTGGCGAGCCCCATCTTTTCCTTCGGCGGACCGGAGGAGTTCCTTCCGTCGAAACCGACCGCCAACGTGATCCTCGTGGACAACTCCTATAGCATGGCGGCCCAGTCCAAGGACCAGACCCTCTATAACCAGACTGTGGCGTTTGCGGCGGCTTTGCTGGAACGCCTTCCCGCCAACAACACCTTCAGTCTCGTTTACGCCTCCGATCCGGCCCGGGTGGTGCAGGACTGGACCGGCGATGCGGCCCAGATCGTCAAACTGCTCAAACTTTCGAAACCATCGTTTCAGACCACAAGTATCGGCCAGGGCTTGACCAAAGCGTATGACCTGCTGAGCACGGCAAAGGAGGAAAACCGGCGAATCTTCGTGCTGACCGACCTCGACCGTAACGGCTGGAAGGAAAAGGAACTGGAGAACCTGACGGAGGATCCCGGATCGGTGCCGATCAAGGTCATCGACTTCTCCGCACACCGCATGGAAAAAAACCGCGCGTTGGTGGAGCACGTTGACCTGACGCAGGAATTTCTCACCAACAATCGCATCCTGCGCGTGGAGGCGAGCATCGTCAACCTGCAACCGGACATTGCCATCTCCCAATTGCGCGTGGCGCTTGTAGTGGACGGCCAAACCAAAAGCGAGGATTTCATCGACCTGCCGGCCGGCGGCCGCATGGACAAGGCGTTTTCCTTTCCATATCTGGGAAGGGAGGCCGTGCAGGGTTATGTTGAAATCCAGGACGACGGACAGAACGTGGACAACCGCAGGCTGTTTTCGTTTCAACCCGACCGCAAGATCCAGGTTCTGATTGTCGATGGCGATCCGCGCGGTGTATCGCACCAGAACGAATCGTTTTACGTGGAAAAGGCCCTGAACCCGTTTCGCGCCACCGTCACGGACATCCAGCCTACGGTTTCGACCCTGGCGGAACTCCCTGACCGCAAACTGGAACAGTACTCCGTGGTCATTTTGTGCAACGTCCGGTCCCTGCCCTTTGACTACGAACGCAGGCTGGAGGAATTTGTGAAACGGGGAGGCGGCCTGTTCATATCGCTGGGCGACCAGGTGGATGCAAAATTCTACAATGAGAAAATGGGGATTCTGCTTCCCGTTACCCTCCAGACACTCAACCAGGTCGATGGGAAGAGTGAACCTTTTAGATTGCAGGGGGGTGAAAACCCGCACCCGGTGCTCCGCACGTTTCAGGGAAAATCCATGCAACAGATGGCGCAGGTGGCTTTTTATGCGCTGTACAGCGTGGCACCGCGGGCGGACCGCGATTTTCTGGTACCTATGCGCTACACCAACGAGTACCCGGCGCTGGTGGAATCATCTTTCGGCCGCGGCAAGGTGATGCTATTCACCTCCAGTGTCGACCGCGACTGGAACCAGTTCCCCATCCAGCCCACGTTTTTGCCGTGGGTGCAACGCTGGGTGAAGTACATCGCGCAAAGCCTGGAAAGTTTGTCCGATCAGGATCTCAAGGTGGGGCACCCCATCCTGATGGAAGAGGTCGGGCCGTATGCTTACATCGTAACACCGGGCGGGGGTATCCTTGCTTTGGAAAAAACCGGCGACTCGGATTTGCAGTTCCAGGACACCTGGACCCCCGGCCCCTACCGCCTGTACCAGTCAACCCAATCCCCTGAGGGCGAACGCAGTGAAGGCGATTCGGGCACGCGAGTCAATCAGCTTCCGGCGGATGCGCGGTACATCGGCACCGTGACGGTCAACATCGACACGACCGAATCCGTGACCGAAACCCTCACACCGGACGAGGTGAAAAAATTCCTGCCTGGTTATGCGGTGACGGTTCTCCGCGATTCCGACATCAGGGAATCGTCGCAGATGGAAGGCGGCCTGCCCCTGGTGGGTCCCTTTCTGTTCTTGCTGGCATGCGTGTTCCTGGTGGAAGGCTGGATGCTTCGGCGGGAATGAGACGGTCTTCTGGCTCGAAAGCGGGGTCTCGTCAATGTCCCTGCATTTGATATAATAGGAAAAATTCCGAACTGCCTTTTCACCTTAAAAGAGGTCGCCAGGTACCGTATGATTTCCCGTCCCGCTCGTCTTACCCTTGTTTTCTTTTTCATTTTGACCCTGTGCCTTCCCTGGAACACCGCCGCCGCACCTGTCTCGGAAGACACGATCCGGAAAGCGGTGAATCGTCCTCCGGACGAAATCGACCTGTCCGAAACCCTGTTGCTGGTCTCCAAACACTGGCAGCCGGCGCTCGATCTCGATCGCCTGCGCAAGCAGTTGGACGACCTCACCGGCAAGGCAAAACAACAACTGGGAGAAGAGCCGACCCCGCAGAAAGCCGTTGAAGTGCTCACCCGCCTCATCCACAAGCAGGAAGGATACCGGTTCACTGATTCCGTGGATGCGGCGGGAATGCCGACGGTTCCTGCGGAGCTGTTCCTGCACGGCCTTTTGGAGACGAAACGTGGTTACTGCATGAACCTGTCCTTGCTATATTTGATCCTCGGCCAGCGGCTGGACCTGCCCCTCTACGGTGTGCCTTTGCCGAATCACTTTTTCGTGCGGTACCAGTCAGCCCAATACCGCGCCAACATCGAGGCGACACAGGATGGTGCCCAGTTTGGAGATGATTTTTACCGCGACCGTTTTCAGGTTGCGGAAAACGCATCGTACTTTCTGACCAACCTCAACGCCCGGCAAACGCTGGGCGCGTATTTTTCAAATGTGGGTCTCACATTTTACCGCAACCAGCACCCCGACACCGCGGTGTTCTACCTGAGCCTGTCCACAGAGATCAATCCGGAGTCCATCGACGCGCTGAACAATCTTGGCAACGTTTATTCCGAGATGGGCCGTATGGAAGACGCCATCGCCCAGTACAAAAAAGCCCTGGAAGCGGATCCGGAAAACCTGTCGTCGCTGTTCAACCTGGGCGTGGCGTACGCTCAGGCGGACCGCACCGACGAAGCGATAGAAACGTTCTTACAAGTGGCGGAGCGGGAACCGCGTTTTCCACCGGTGCACGACCTGCTCTCGCGCCTTTACGTGCAAACGGGAAATCACATTGCCGCCCTGCTCCACACCAAATTGCTCGACCGCCTGCAACCCGGCCAGTTTGAAGTGCGCATGCAGATGGGCAACATCCTGCTGGAAATGGGGGAGGCTCAACTGGCACTCGGAGTATTCGAATGGATGCAGGGAACGTTTCCTGAACGCCTGGAAATCAACGAGCGCATGGGCGAGGCGTATTACCTGATGGACGACTTCGACAAGGCCATCGTTCAGTACGAGTACATCCTTGAGCGGGTCCCGCAAAGCCTTCCGGCCTACGTGCAAATGGGCTGGGTGCATTACCGCAAAGGGGAGTTGGACAAGGCGGTGGAGTGGACCCAACGGGGACTGACCGCCAGCCCGAAACCTTCTCCATTCACCACGCTGGCCCACATGAACCTCGGTTTCTACCATGTCCTGAAGAAAGACTTCAAAACCGCGCAGCAGTGGTACCGAAGAGCTCTCGAAGCGAAAGACGAAAAGACGGTCGAGGGCATGATCGACGACCTCAACGAAGCACGCGAGGGGTATCCGGGCCTGGTGGAAATCGATTTTTTCGCCGGCTGGGTTCTTTTCGAAGGCGGACAGACCCGGCAGGCCCAGTCACGCCTGAAGGACTTCCTTTCGACCAACCCGAAGGGCGAACTGGCCAATGAGGCCCGCACCATGCTGGAAAATATTGGTGAGGTCGTGCCCGCAGGCATGGTGAAGGTGCCGCAGGGATTTTTCATCATGGGCGACGATCATCATGGCGACGATGAAGCGCCGAAACACAAGGTTTACCTGGACACGTATTACATCGACAAATATGAAGTGTCTGCAGCCGAATTCGCCGAATTTTTGAATGCCATGCCGGAGACCAAAGGACTTTTCGGAATCAACAAATTTGGAACGATCGAACAAAAGGGAGGAAGTTTCATTCCACGGCGCGGTCTGGAAGATTACCCCGCCAACAACGTAAGCTGGTTCGGTGCGGCGGCATACTGCAAATGGAAGGACCAGCGCCTGCCCACTGAGGCGGAATGGGAAAAAGCGGCGCGGGGTCCGAACGGCAACCTGTTTCCGTGGGGGAACGATCCCATTTCACCCCAGAAGAGCCGCTACAACCTGCAATGGAACGAAAACATCCGGCACCGTGTGATGGTTCCCGTTGATTCCATGCCCGAAGGAAAGAGCTTTTACGGGGTATTTCACATGCTTGGAAACGTGAAAGAATGGGTGGACGACTGGTATGACCGGGAGTATTATAAAGAGGAAAATCACAAATCAAACCCGAAGGGTCAGATCGGCGGCGAATACAAGGTGTTGAAAGGAGGCTCCTGGCGGGACCTCCGGTCGTTCGTATACGCTTCCTTTCGTAACAACAGCTACCCCGCAGCCATGGTAGACGATTACGGATTCCGTTGCGCCTGGAGCGCCACCACCCCCGATAGCCAGACTCCGAAGAAACACATTTCGTTTGACCCGGCACCCGGTCTCGAAACTCTGAGCCCGGCAACAGGGGAAGGAACTGCACAACCATGATCGGCGCAATTGAAATCCTGATCATCCTCGTCATCATCGGCATCATCTACAGCAAGGATGTCGTTGACAAGACCTGGCGCAAGCGTCCCGACGAAGGCGTGGTGGAAAGCTTCGCCGTGGACGTGAAGGACTATTACAAGGAAAACCCCAAACGCCTGGTTTTTGCCATTATCGGCACGGTGGCGACCCTCATTTTCGTCGTCACCCTGTTTTACTGGTTGTGGACACGTACCGATTTCAAGCAAATGCTGGGGCTGGAATAGCCCACCTCCTTCCTCTCAATAGCTGAACCCCGTATCGCGCACGTGTACATAGGGTTCCCCACCTTTCAAGGTTTTGCCGCCAACAACCTCGCCAGTATAAAGAATATGATCACCGAACCTTTGTTGTTCGCGAACCTCGCATTCCAGATAAGCCACGGAATCATCCAGAATCTTGATTCCCTTGTGTCCCTTGGACACATTGAGTCCCTGAAAAATGGAAACGCCTTCCGCGGGCGGTTTAAAGAAATGTTTGAGCAGGCTGTTGGATTCTTTACCAAGAATATTCAAGGTGAATGCGCCTGAGGCCTCCACCAGCAAACGTGCCGGCCGGGTTGTGCCAAGCACAATGGTCACCGCAGGCGGTTCAAACGAGCACTGATTGACCCAGCTCGTCAGCACCGCATCTTCCCGATCCTCATGTGAGGCAGTCACAATGAACAATCCACTGGGCACACGGCCCAGGGCTTTGCCTATTTGTTTTTTATTTCGCAAAACAATTTCCTCGCTCGGATTGGCTTAAATTCCAGAAAGAATTTTCGCAATGGTTGATAATATCTGATTCCGCAAATGTGTGAAATGACCCGGGAATCTGCCTATATTGTCCTAAATTTCAAAGCATTTGACCAGACCCCAGACACTCCGGGATCTTATGTTTCTTCCGAACCCAGACGGTAGCGGGTATTCCGCAAACCATTATTTTTAAATAAGTTTCCAAATCACAAAGATCCATAAGACGTTATAAAGCATTGAACCTGATATGTAATTTCTTTACGATAAATAGTACCAGTCTCGATTCATCACACGACAGGATACTGCCATATGAGTTCCGATATCCAGCCTCAAAATCCCTCTTTTCAAACACCGGCCGTCAAGCTCCAGTTGTTGAAGCAAACCAGGGTTTTCGGCCTTCTCGACACGGCGAATCTGGAAAAGCTTCTGAGCGAAGGCCGGGAATGGCACCTGAAGGAAGAAGATGTGCTCCTCAAGGAAGGCGACACCAGCAAGTCTCTTTTTGTCATCATGAGCGGAGAAATCGAGGTGACCCGGGGCGGCAAACTTATTACCCGGCTGCAAAGCGGGGATCTTCTGGGAGAGATGGCCCTCATCGACTTCAAACCACGGTCCGCAAACGCACATGCTTGCCAGGAAAGCCTGCTGCTGGAGGTTGAGGAGGAATTGTTCCGGCAAACCGTGGGCAGCAATCCACAGGCGCTGTGGGAGATGTTGCAGATCCTGTCAACGCACATCCGGGGCCTGCTGGGCGCGCTGGAGCAGGACATCCTGTCATTGCGCCATTTCACCCACGACCTCAAGAACTGCCTGACTCCCCTGGGCTATGCGGAGTTCTGGGCCTACGAACTGCTGGGCAACCTGCGAGGCACCAATCAGGAACATCGGCCCCGGCAGGGGTGGGACACCGCCCAGAAGTGCCACGACACCATCTCTTCCGTTAAATGCGATCTGCTGACCATGGTCGAACAAGGTCTTTCACGCATCAAAAGCAAGACCGTGGAACACACCAAGTCCGATTATGATCTCACCAAACTGCTGCACGACACCGTGGAAGAGATCAGCCTGCACAAGCACCTGAAAGGAAAAACGGTTGTGTTTCAGAACAATGGGACGGAGCACTTCGCCCGGTTCAATTACCTGGACATCAAACGTGTGATCCAGAACCTGTTGATCAACGCCGGGTACGCCACCGAGCCGGAAGGCGAAATTCACGTTCACCTGAATGATAAAGGCCACCGGGTTCAGGTGGGCATACAGGATTTTGGCGACGGCATCAGCAGTGAGATACAGGAGGTTCTGTTCAAGGACGTATACACATCCAAACCGGATGGCAACGGGTTCGGGCTGCTTTCCTGCCGCGAGATCATCGAAGACCTGCACCGCGGGCGCATCTGGTTTGAAACCGAGCAGGGCAAAGGCTCAACCTTCCTGTTTGAAATCGAGCGCGACCCCGTCAACTGACGGCCACGGAGCGGTTTTCTTCAAGCCGCCAGCGTCCACCTGCCCGGAATTTTCTCTCCGCAATCGGGACACGCCCCCTGCTCCCCGAGCCGATTGCAAATCACCCGAAACCCGCGCCGCTCTATGAGCGTGGACCTGCACCCCGGGCAAAACGTGTTTTCCGAATCGCCCACCTCTCCCGGACGGTTCCCGCTGTAAACGAACCGGAGTCCCTTGGAAAGGCCGATGTGGCGGGCGCGATCCAGCGTCACAACCGGGGTGGCCCCGGTATCGCCCATCTTGTAGTCAGGGTGAAAGGCGGTCACATGCCAGGGAATATCCAGAGAGACGTCGGCGAGAAACTCGGCAATGCCGTTCAGTTCTTCATCGCTGTCGTTGTAACCGGGAATGACCAGCGTCACGATCTCCAGCCAGAATCCCATCTCGTGCACCTGACGGATGGTGTCCAGCACTTCCTGAAAGTTTCCGCCCAACAGTTTGTATTTTTTTTCGTCGAAGCACTTGAGGTCGATCTTGAACAGATCGAGCCAGGGCCTTACGTACTCCAGAACCTCCGGGGTGCCATGGCCGTTGGAAACATACCCGGTCACAAGGCCCCGCGACCGCGCTTCCCTGAATACATCGACCGCCCATTCGCTCGTGATCAACGGTTCGTTGTAGGTGGAGACGATGGTTTTGGAGCCGTGACGGATGGCCAGATCGCAGATTTCTCGCGGAGTCGTCGGTCGGTAATTCTGTGTCGCACGATCGTCGCGGAGCGTCTGGCTGGTGAACCAGTTCTGGCAGTAGGCGCACCGGAAATCGCACCCCAGCATGCCGAAGCTGAGCACATTGGTGCCGGGGAGCGCGTGGAAAAACGGTTTTTTTTCGATGGGGTCGTTCTGCACCCCCGCCGTGTAGGCGAAGGGAACGAGGAGTTGTCCGTCCAGGTTGTAACGGATCTTGCACACGCCGCGCTGGCCGGGCTTCAGGGTGCAACGGTGCCCGCAGGCGGTGCAGATGAGTTTGCCGTCGTCGAGGGGATGGAACAGATCGCCCGGTCGGGTCCGGGAATCGAGGTCGGTCAGGGTGAGGGTTGGCATCGTTCACCTCCAGACTTGCTTAGGAGAGAGCCAGGCCGGGTTGCTCCCGGTTCTACTCGGTGGTGACGTCGCTGTTTTTATCCAGCGCCCCCACCATGGAATGCCAGGACAGGCTGGCACACTTGATGCGCGAGGGAAATTCGCGGATGCCTTTGAACAGCGACAGCTTGCCCAGGTGGTTGTCTTTGTTTTCTTCGGGGTCGAACTCCCCCAGCACCATGCGGTGAAACTCGTCAAACATGACCTTGGCTTCGTCCACCGTTTTGCCCTTCAGGTTGTGGGTCATGAGGGAGGAACTGGCCTTGGAGATGGCGCATCCCGATCCCATGAAACTGATGTCCTGAATGATCCCCTTGTCATCGACGTTGAGGTACACTGTGTAGTCGTCGCCGCACAGCGGGTTGAATCCGTGGCACTGGTGCGTGGCGTTATCGATTTCCCGGAAGTTGCGGGGCTTTTTGTTATGATCCAGAATCACCTGTTGGTACAACTCGTTACTGTAAGACATCCCAAGTTACCTTCAATTTGTTTTCAAAACCAGCGGTCGCCTGTCCGACTTCAAGAGGCGGGCTCCCGGGCGCATTCGGCCTGACACCTTTTTATCGGGTGCCTGATCAGGAGAATACCTTGATTGCCTTGCGAATGCTTTCAGCCAGAACGTCGAGTTCCTCGAATTTATTATAGAACGAAACCGAGGCGCGTGTCGTGGCCGGAACCTTGAACCTCTGCATGGTCGGCTGGGCGCAATGGTGGCCGCCGCGCACGGCGATGCCGTCCTGATCCACCAGCGTCACCATGTCATGCGGATGAACTAGATCGTGGTAAAACGACAGGATGCTCGCCTTGTTCTCCGCGGTGCCGATGATGCGCAGCCCGTCGATGTTCTCCAAAAGGCGCGTGCCGTACTCCAGAAGCTGGTGTTCGTATTCGGCGATCTTGTCGATGCCCACGGCCTGCATGTACTCGATGGCGGCGGCGAGGCCGATGGCCTGGCTGATGGGCGGCGTGCCCGCCTCGAAACGCGACGGCGGCTCGTTGAACGTGGTCTTCTCGAACGTCACCTGCCGGATCATGTCTCCTCCGGTCACATAAGGCGGCATGCTTTTGAGGACGTCCATCTTGCCGTACACACCACCGATGCCGGTCGGCCCGTACATCTTGTGGCCAGAAAAAGTATAGAAGTCGCAGTCGAGTTCGCGCACGTTGAGGCTCATGTGCGGCGTGCTCTGCGCCCCGTCGATCAACACCACCGCCCCCGCCTTGTGCCCGAGATCGATGATTTCCTTGATCGGGTTGATCGTACCCAGCGCGTTCGACACGTGGTTGACCGCGACGACCTTCGTTTTCGGGCTCAGCAGTTTCTCGTACTCCTCCATGAGGAGTTCGCCCTTGTCGTTGCACGGGATGATCTTGAGCTTCGCGCCTTTCTCCTCGGTGATCATCTGCCACGGCACGATGTTGGCGTGGTGCTCGATCTGGGAGATGATGACCTCGTCGCCTTCGTTGAGGAATTTGCGACCGTAGCTCTGCGCCACCAGGTTGACCGACTGCGTGGTGCCGCTGGTGAAGATGATCTCGTTGCGGTCGGGCGTGCCCAGCAAATCCGCCACCTTCTGCCGCGCTTCCTCGTACATGCGCGTCGAGCCCTCGCTCATCTTGTATGCGCCGCGGCGCACCGTACCGTATTCTTCCGAATCGAACTTGTGCACCCGTTCGATGACCGCCCACGGTTTCTGCGTGGTGGCGGCATTGTCCAGGTAAACCAGCGGTTTGCCGTGCACCTGTTGCGAGAGAACGGGAAAGTCTTTGCGGACTTTATCGACATCCAAAACCGGTTTGGGGGACGTCACGGTGCCGGAGTCAGACATTTTCGGCCTCCAGTTTCTTAAGCAGGTATTGATTGAAATCCCGAACCACGTCCTCAAACGGAACCGCATCGATGATGCTTGTGACGAAGCTCTTGGTCAGAATGGACTTGCCCACCGCCGCGGACAGGCCGCGCGTCTTCAGGTAGAACAACTGATCCTCGTCGATCTGCCCGACCGTCGCGCCGTGAGTGCATTTCACATCGTCGGCGAAAATCATCAGGTTCGGTTTGGCGTCCGCCTTGCCGTCGTCCGACAACATGAGGTTGTTGATCAACTGGTCGGAGTTGGTCAACTGCGCGCCCTTGTCGACAATCACGGTGCCGTCGAAACTGGCGCGCGCCTTGTTGTTGATGACGTTGCGGAAAAACTGGTTGCTGGTGCAGTGCGGGGCCTCGTGATGAACGCGCACGAAATTGTGCGCCTGTTCCTCGTTTTCGAGAACGCAAATGCCGTGCATGTTGAGTTCCGCGCCTTCGTCTTTCAGACGGACTTCGTAATGGTGGCGGGCGAGACGGCTGCCCGACGATCCGTTGGTACACACGAAACGGCTGTTGCGGTGCAACTGCACGCGCGTTTTGGACATGTGCCACGCACCGGGGTTGTCCTGCTGGACCTGCCAGTAAGTCAGCCCCGCGTCCGGGTCCACCAGAAAATCCTGCACCGCGTTGACGAAATACCCGGCTCCCTGCCCGATGAACTTCGCCGCCAGTTTGAACTCGGCGCGCGGTTGCAGTTTCACCAGAAGGCGCGGGTGACTTGCCGCCGATCCGTTGGCCGTACCGGTGGACATGTAAAGGACCTGCAGCGGCTTTTCGATCACCGCCTTTTCCGCTACGGTCACGACGAGGCCGTCTTTCACGAAACCGCTGTTGAGCGCGGCGAACACATCGTTTTCCTCTTCCGCCGTCGCCAGCAGGTATTCCTGAACGGCCGCATCCTGAATGGCCTGGACGAGCGGCGTGAGCGTCACCTCCTCTTCCAGTCCCGATGTATTGGACAGTTTCTCGTCGTACACACCATTGACGAACACAATCACCCGGTCCCGGCAGGACGGATACACCGCCGCCTCCACCGCCTTCGCATCGGCGGCCGCGTGACCGGTCAGTTGAAACCGAGTTTCGGTGAGGTCGTGCGTGTTGACGAAGGTGTACATCTCGTGCTTGCGGTGGGGAAACTTGACCGCCTCGAAACGCCGGATGCCCGCTTCGTTGAGTGGTTGCAGGGTTGGGACAGCGTCTTTCAGAAATTCCTTGTGCAGGTCGAGGACCGCCTGCTCACTTTCACTGATCACATCTAAAGTCGTGGACATACCCTCTCCTCACTTCGCGGCGGTGGCGACCCAGTCGTAACCCTGGCTCTCGACCTCAAGCGCCAGATCTTTTCCACCGGACTTGACGATTTTGCCGTGAGAGAACACGTGCACGAAATCGGGTTCAATGTAGTTCAACAGGCGCTGGTAATGGGTGATCAGGATCAGCGCGTTGTCCTTGGTGGCGAGCTTGTTGATGCCGCTGGCTACGGCCTTCAACGCGTCGATGTCCAGACCGGAATCGGTTTCGTCCAGCAAGCCCAGTTTCGGTTGAAGCACCGCCATCTGCAGGATCTCGTTTTTCTTTTTCTCACCGCCGGAGAACCCGTCGTTGAGAGCGCGGTCCTTGTAGCGCGGGTCCATGGATACCAGTTTCATCTTTTCAATCAGCAGGTCGTCGAAGTCCAGCGGATCGAGTTCCTCTTCACCGCTGTGAACGCGCTTGGCATTGTAGGCCATGCGCAGGAACTCCGCATTGTTGACGCCTGGAATCTCCACCGGGTACTGAAAACCCAGAAAGATGCCTTCCAGCGCACGCTGTTCCGGGTCCATGTCCAGAAGGTCCTTGCCTTCAAACTTCACCGTGCCTGCCGTCACCTGGTAAGCCGGGTGCCCGGCCAGCACCTTCGACAGCGTGCTTTTGCCCGACCCGTTGGGGCCCATGATGGCGTGAACCTCCCCTTTGTTCACCGTCAGGGACACACCCTTGACGATTTCGACGCCTTCGAATCCGGCGTGCAGATCATTGATCTCTAGCATTAACCTGTTCCTCTCTGATTTTCAAAACAGACCAGCCAGGCATCGAGCCGCGGGGCCCTGCCTGGCTGGCCGGTGTTTCCGAATGATGGGACTCAGCCGACGCTGTCTTCCAGCTTCAGGGCCAGGAGCTTTTCCGCCTCGACGGCGAATTCCATGGGAAGCTGTTTGAAGACTTCCTTGCAGAAGCCGTTGATCAGCGCCGAGATGGCGTTCTCGCGGGAAATGCCGCGCTGTTCGAAATAGAACAACTGCTCCTCGCTGATCTTCGAAGTGGACGCTTCGTGTTCCACCTGCACGGAGCTGTTGCCGGTTTCAATGTACGGGAACGTGTGCGCACTGCACTTGTCGCCCACCAGCATGCTGTCGCACTGCGTGTAGTTGCGCGCGTTGGTGGCGCCCTTGTTCACTTTCACCAGACCGCGGTAGCTGTTGCTGGAATGATCCGCGGAGATGCCCTTGGAGATGATGCTCGACCGGGTGTTCTTGCCGATGTGGATCATCTTGGTGCCCGTGTCGGCCTGCATGTGGCCGTTGGTCAGGGCCACAGAGTAGAATTCGCCCTGCGAGTCGTCGCCCAGCAGGATGCAACTCGGGTACTTCCAGGTGATGGCGGAACCGGTTTCCACCTGCGTCCAGGAGATTTTGGATTTCTTACCCTGGCACTTGCCGCGCTTGGTGACGAAGTTGTAGATGCCGCCCTTGCCCGTTTCCGGGTCGCCGGCATACCAGTTCTGCACGGTGCTGTACTTGATCTCGGCGTTGTCCAGAGCCACGAGCTCGACCACCGCCGCGTGCAGCTGATTGGTGTCAAACTGCGGTGCGGTGCAACCTTCCAGATAAGATACGTAGCTGTTGTCCGAGCAGATGATGAGCGTGCGCTCGAACTGCCCCGTCTCTTCCGTGTTGATACGGAAGTAGGTGGACAGTTCCATCGGGCTGATGGTGTCCGGCGGAATGAACACGAACGAACCGTCCGTGAACACGGCGCTGTTGAGCGCGGCGAAATAGTTGTCACCCACCGGCACAACCGTGCCCAGGTATTCCTCGACCAGTTCCGGGTATTCCTGCAGTGCCTCGGAGATGGAGCAGAAGATGATACCCACCTCCATCAGCTTTTTCTTGTGCGTGGTGGCGACGCTGACGCTGTCGAACACCGCGTCCACGGCCACGTTGGACAGCCGCTTCTGCTCTTCCAGCGGAATGCCCAGCTTTTCGAACGTGCGCAGGATTTCCGGATCGACCTCGTCCAGGCTGTCGAGCTTTTCCTTCGGCTTCGGCGCCGAGTAGTAGGACACGGCCTGGTAGTCGATCGGCGGATAGTGCACGTTCGGCCATTTCGGTTCCTTCATTTCCAGCCATTTCTTGTAGGCCTTGAGACGGAAATCCAGCATGAACTCCGGCTCTTCCTTTTTCTTCGAAATGGCACGGATGACATCCTCGTTCAATCCCTTGGGGAAGGTCTCGGATTCGATCAGCGTACGCCAGCCATATTTGTATTCACCCCGGTTCTCCAGGACCTCATCGACGTCCGTTACATTCCGGGCGGTTTCCTTAGCCATATATTCCAACTCCTTAAGAGACGGATTCTAAAAATTCATTACATGTTGGGGACGACCTGCAGGTCGCTGTACACATCCTGACGCAGGGTCCGTTCAATGAACGACAACGTCGCCCCCAGCGAAGAGCCGCAACTGCCGCAGGCCCCCTGATACTGGACGAGAACCCGCTCGCCGTCAACCACTTCCAATACCTGGATGTTGCCGCCATCGGACATCAGCGCCGGGCGGACTTTCTCGTCCAGAACCAGTTCGACCTGCTTGATCTGGTCGGCTTCATCCAAGTCCAGCCATGCCTGCTCCTGCATGGTCAGCTCGCGGGTGCTTTTCGGTTTGCCGGCGCCGCTGTCTCTGATGGACGCCGTGGCCTGTGCCACCGCCTGCGCTTCCGGATACTTTTCCTTGATGATCTTGAGCAGTTCCGGCACGTTGCCGAACGCGGTCTTTTTGGACTCCGGCACCGCCGGTTCCTCCGGATCGTCGCGGAGCGCACGTTCGACGTCCGCTCCCAGCAGGGAACAGGCCTCGTCGATGGTGAGTCCCTTGACCATGGAGCACAGCTGCTCGCAGATGCCTACGGACACCTTGCCGCCGTAGGCGAAGAACTTGGCGCTGTAAACCCGGCCCTCGACCACGTCGACCAGCCAGTACAGCTTCATATCCTTGAATTTGGCCTCAACCAATGCCATTCCCTTTTCCGTGGCATCTTCCTGGTAGAAGGCTCCGCGGTGCTTCGGCTTGCTCGCGGCTTCCTCGAATTTGGTGGAGAATTTCTCTTCAGCGACAGACATTATAAATCTTTGTGTTTGAAACGTTTACAAGGGGTTTCCCACAGTCGGGCAATCCCGTTTTCATGCCTCTGTCAGATGGGCCCTATTGTATATCAAACGCCTGGGAAAATCAGGACAATCTTGAGCAGGCAGACCCATCCCCTTAATGATTAGATGCAAAGGCGTCTTTCAGGTTCCTTCCAAAAGCCCGAAATCTCCATATTTTTAAGGATTTTTCGGCATTTCCGGAGCATGCGGGCACACAGGGCGTTCAGCGCCTCCCCTCTCCCTCAAAAGCTATTTTTCCCCGCCTTCGCCGGGGTGGGGCGATGGGCTCGTTTTATGCTCTTTCCGGAATCTTCCGACCCCCTGCCGGGAAAAGCATTTGGGGTGTACATCGCTTTTTCAAAAAGGGTATAATTCTACCAAATAAACCCCCACCTGCAAGAGTGTGGGCGAACTTGCCCGGAGTATGGCAAACTGCCGGAAAACCCGGGTGTCACACCGACGTGAGAGGAAGTCCGATGTCCATCTCCGAGAGCCAGGAACGCCCTATTCTGATTGACGGCATGGGCCGCCGCATCGTCAACCTGCGCATTTCCGTCACCGACCGTTGCAACTTCCGCTGTACGTACTGCATGCCTGCGGACAACGTCGAGTTCATGGACCGCTCCCACCTGCTCTCGTTTGAGGAGATCACCCGCATCGTCGGTGTGGTGTCCAAAATGGGCATCTTCCGCCTGCGCCTCACCGGCGGCGAACCGCTTCTGCGCAAGGACCTGCCGGAACTGGTACGCATGTTGAGGGCCGTGCCGGGCATTGAAGACATCGCCATGACCACCAATGCGTTTTTCCTGAAGCAACATGCGAAGGCGCTCAGGGAAGCGGGACTGCACCGGCTGAACATCAGTCTCGACGCGCTGGACAAGGACAAGTTCACCCACGTCAACCGCCGCGACTGCCTGGAACAGGTGATGGAAGGCATCGACGCCGCACGCGAAGCGGGCTTCCCGATCAAGGTCAACGCGGTCGCCATCCGCAATTTCTCGGAGCCGGAAATCCTGAAACTGGTGGAACTCGGCCGCTCCGACGGATTCGAGATCCGCTTCATCGAGTTCATGCCCCTCGACGCCGACCACATCTGGGAACGCGACAAGGTGCTGTTCGGTCACGAGATCATCGACCTCATCAGCAAGAAATTTGAAATCACGCCGATCCAGGATTCGCTGGAAATCGGCCCGGCGAGCGAATACGAGTTCGCCGATGGCAAGGGCAAGATCGGCATCATCACCGCGGTCAGCAACCCGTTCTGCGATTACTGCAACCGCATCCGCATGACCGCCGACGGCAAACTGCGTACCTGCCTGTTCTCCACCAACGAGCACAACCTGAAGGAACTGGTGCGGGACAGCGCGGCCACGGACCAGGACATCGAGCAACGCATCCGCGCCGCGCTGGTCACCAAGGAACCGGGCCACAAGATCAACCTGGACGACTTCGAACGCCCCGCCCGGGCCATGCACGCCATCGGCGGCTGATCGCACACTTTATTTACCAGTTACAGCGCAACCCCTCTTCTATCGGAATCGCTGCAGTTTCTACACAACAAACTGTAACCCAATAGGGTGGCCTGCGTCCGTTTCCTGAAACATATCCTTTACTTGAATAACCCTACCCAATTAGGGTTTTCGTGCACCTTTCCTGCCGCATGAAACCCGTTCTTGCCGTTTCTTTCAAGATTTCCGTGGACTTTATACAATGAGAGTCAGCAGCTAACTTCAATCTGGTTTTACCTCCTTCTGATGATCCGGGAGCCTCCCCCCTGCTCCCGGATCTTTTTTTTATTCCGGGGACATGGTAAGTTGTAACCAGTAATGGCGCTGTTTTGAGCGCACGGACCAACCGGCCATGACCTTACACGACAAACACAAACGAATGCAGGCGCAGATCGCGGCGCTTCCTGGCGCGATTGTGGCGTTTTCCGGCGGGGTCGACAGCACGCTGGTGCTGGCGATAGCCCATGCTGCTCTGGGAGAACGTGTGCTTGCCGTCACCGGCCGCTCACCCAGCGTGCCGGAACGGGAACTGGAAGCATCGAAAAAACTCGCCCGGCACATCGGCGCCCGGCACCTGATTGTCGATACAGGGGAAATCCACAATCCCGATTACACCGCCAACCCGGCCAACCGCTGTTATTTCTGCAAGACGGAGCTGTACGATCATCTGAAACGCATCGCGTCCGAGCGCGGCCTGCCCTACATCCTGAACGGCACCAACAGCGACGACCTGGGCGACCATCGTCCCGGGCTGGTGGCCGCAGACGAGGCAAAGGTGCTGAGCCCCCTGGCCGACTCCGGAATGACCAAACAGGACGTACGCGACCTGTCGCAGGAGCTGGGCCTGCCCACCTGGGACAAACCGGCAATGGCCTGCCTCGCTTCCCGGGTGCCCTACGGACAGGAAGTGACGACGGAAAAACTGTCGATGATCGAGCGGGCGGAAGACGTTCTGCTCGCCATGGGTCTCAGGCAGGTGCGCGTTCGGCATCACGGCGACATCGCACGCATCGAGGCGCCACAGGACGACCTGCCGATGCTCCTGGACCCGGAACAGGCGCGGATCATCGAATCCAAATTCCGGGAAATCGGATTTCAGTTCGTCACCGTCGACATACTGGGTTTCCGCTCCGGAAGCCTGAATCAGGTCCTGCGCTAAGGAGATCCCCCGCCATGTTTCATTTTGAATTGCGTCCGGAGGTGAGAAAGCAGCTGAAGAATCCGGACCTGTTCGTCAAGGGACAGGAGAAGATGTACTGGGGCATCATCCTCGCCATGTCGGCGGTGATCATCATGCTCATCCTGATGTTCAAGGATCCGGAGAAAGTCCTGCACCCGGTGTGGCTGATGTTCCTCGGGCTGGGACTTGCGGGCTGGGGCGAGGTGCAGAAATAC
Source organism: Nitrospina sp. P1_D6 (assembly GCF_052156615.1). Taxonomy (NCBI): domain Bacteria; kingdom Pseudomonadati; phylum Nitrospinota; class Nitrospinia; order Nitrospinales; family Nitrospinaceae; genus Nitrospina; species Nitrospina sp. P1_D6. Next base: position 257,660 of record NZ_JBQKUN010000005.1, read on the forward strand.
CGCGCTAAATAAAAAAGCCTTTCAGGATTTTCATCTTGTTCCTGAAAGACCTCTCGCCGCCGCGGGGTAGGCCAACCCTGTTTCTTCATTTTTGCCTACCCCGGTTGGCATACAACCGGTCGCGATTCCTTCTTTGTCTTTCCACCCAGTTGCTCGGGTCTTCTTCCAGCCGAACCGCCGGTTGTATGGGAGGGGGCTTGGCCTCCTTCCATAATTAATATCATGTCGCTCCGACTTTCTGTCAATGCCTTGAAGTGCGAAATACCATGGCGGGGCGGGGGTTTCCGGGGGCGGGACTGCTATTGAGAATCGTTTCCATTCTGGTTATTTTCCGCGTTTCGACCAAGCTCGATGGAACGTTGCGTCGCCGCTTCGACGGCATTGATGAGCGTGGTGCGGAGCCCTCCTTTTTCCAGCCAGTGCAAACCGGAAATCGTGGTGCCGCCGGGGGAGCACACCATGTCCTTCAGCTCTCCCGGATGACGCCCGCTTTCCTGCGCCAGCTTGGCGGAACCGAGGACCGTCTGCAGGGTGAGCGCGTTCGACACATCGCGCGACAGGCCCATCTTCACTCCCGCATCCGACAATGCCTCGATGATCATGAAAATGTACGCCGGGCCGCTTCCACTCAACCCGGTGACCGCGTCCAGCTGGGCCTCGGGGACGTCCACCGTGCGGCCGATCGCTTCAAAAATACGGTGTGCGACCTTGAGGTCGCTCTTGCTCACGTGGTCGCTTGCCGAGAGCGCCGTCACCCCTGCCTGAACGAGGGCCGGGGTGTTGGGCATGGTGCGGACCACGCCGACTTTCTTGTCCGCTTCGGGATTCAAGAGGGACTCGATGGCGTGGATGGGAACGCCCGCGGCAATGGAGATCACCAGTTTTTTCTCATCGATCTGCTCATGAATACCGGCACACACCGACTTCACCGCCTGCGGTTTAACAGCAAGGATGATGATGTCATTTTTCTGCACAAGTTCCTGGTTGTCCGTGGTGGTTTTGATTTTAAACTCGCGCTTCAAAAACTCCAGGCGTTCTCCCACCATGTCCGATGCCATCAGGCTTTTGGCCTCGATGAACGACGCGGACAAAAGCCCCTTGATCATGGCTTCCGCCATGTTGCCACCGCCGATGAATCCAATTCGTTTGTTGGTCAGCACTGCAATTCACTCCATTTATTCGGGAAAATCACCAACCCAGCTCAACCGGAGCGTTCGCCGAAAAGCGCCGTTCCCACACGCACCCAGGTGGCGCCTTCTTCAACAGCGATTTCGTAATCGTGGGACATACCCATCGATAACTCCTCCAGCGAGATGCCGGGGAATTTGCATTCGCGCATGCGGTCGCGAAGAGTGCGCAGACTCGCAAAGTGCTTGCGCACCTCTTCTGCATCCGGCGTGTAGGGCGGGATGGTCATCAATCCCTTCACCGCGATGCCGGAAAGGGCACCGGCCCGGCGCAAAAGGTCTTCCAGGTTCCCCGGATCGATGCCGAACTTCGATGCTTCACCGGAGACATTGACCTGGATGAGGACGTTCGTGACCACCCCCTGCTTTTGGCTTTCCGTGTCCAGTTTATCCGCCAATGCGGTGCTGTCCACCGAATGCACCAGGTCGAAATGCCCGACCACATACTTTACTTTATTTTTCTGTAAATGTCCGATGAAATGCCAGTGGAAGTCTTTGGAACCAAGTGTCTCGATTTTTTCCATCGCTTCCTGCACCTTGTTTTCGCCAAACACGTCCGCACCGGCCTGTCTCGCCGCACGGATCCGTTCCATCGGCACGGTTTTGCTGACGGCAACCAGGCGCACCGACTCCGGGTCTCGTCCCGCACGCAATGCGGCTTCGCAGATGCGCTGGCGAACCACTGCAATGTTTTCATCAAGGGAGGTCATTCAAACGGGATCTACAAAGTGAAAGATGAGGGGTTGCCGTCAAACGGCTTGTGCATGCCGCCTGCAATGTAGTCGAAAAAAAAAGGCTTTGCAACCGGACGGAAGCAAAGCCTTTTTTACCTTGAATGGATGGGAACTTATCAAAAATCGAAATCCTTGCCGGCGGCGATGAGTTGATCCACCACCTTGAACAGCTTCTCTTTTTCTACCGGTTTCACCAGGTAGTCCTTGACTCCCTTCTTCATCAAACCAACGGCCAGTTCCGTATCCGGGTAACCGGTGATCACCACGATCGGAATTCCCGGGGCGTTTTTCTTGAGATAGTCGATCGCTTCGATGCCGTTGATCTTGGGCATTCGAATGTCGCACAAAATGACCCCGATGTTGACCAGGTTGTTTTCAGAATGAAGGACCTTGATGGCCTCCTCTCCGTTTTCCGCTTCCAACACGTGCAACCCGTGCTGTTCCAGTTGCAGACGAATGACATCCCGGACATCCTGCTCGTCATCAATGACCAAAATTTTTCCGGTAACCATGTGTCCCTCCAATAGGAATTTTAAAATCAGTCTCTCTCACCGCCCGAAAAGGCGGGGAAAAATAACGGCCGGGCGGTTCCCCCTTTCGGCCTTCGACTCATTAGTAGTAAACATAGGGCCGGGGTGGGATTCCGGCCACTTTTTTTAGGGAAACCGATGAAATTTGAGAAGTCCGGTCCTATATTGACTACAAGGTAGGGTGCCCGCCCGGATTAACAAATTCGGGTTAAGAAACAATGCGTTCCGGGTGGAGGTCCCGGTTTCCCCACGGCAGGCGTGTTTTGCCTGTCGCTTCCCGACCAGGTTATGAACATTGCCGGTACTCCATTACCCAAACAGCGCGTCCGCGTCCGTTCCGGGCTGAAAAACAGGCTGGTCGGCATGGTCATAGGAGTGGGTACCATTCCTTTGGTCCTGGCCATGGCGTGGTCGTTCTTTCAGGGAAACGAGTCGCTGACGCAGGTCATCGGTGCCAGTTTCAAGGCACTGGCCTATGAAACATCCACCAAGATCGATTTATTGATCAAAGACGAATTTCAAAAGATGCGGCACTGGGCCTCCCATCCCACCCTCATCATCAATGTCAAGGAACACAACCGCTCGGTCACGGAATCCGAGGACACACTAAAGAGCATCCCCCCCCTGCCCCCCACCTATCAGGAAATCCAGGGAAATGGAGCGAGCCGCGTACTCAGCAACTTTTTGCGTGATGATCTCAGCGCGGTGGAATCCACCAAGGCTTTGTTTGTCACCGACGCCTCGGGCAACCTGGTGGCCACCATCAATGACTACCCCGAACGCGATAACAGTTCGCGCGCAACATGGGTTGGTGTCATGGAAAAGGGACTCCCGGAAGCTTTCGGGCGTTTGCATTTCGATACCAAGTTGAACACGTACCTTTTTGAAATCGCGGTACCGATTCGGACCCGTGACCAGACCCGCATGGGTGTCCTGCACCGCCTTTATTCCAGCAAACGTTTTTTCTCGCCGTCGATTGAAAACATCCTGTTCGGGGAGACCGGTCACGTGATGCTCATCAACTCCAACGGGGTCGTGCTGGACTGCCCCATCCTGCCCACGGGACACCGGTTGAGCGAGCCTGAGCTGGTGAAACATGTCACGGGGCCGGAAGCCAACTGGGTGGAAACTCAGAGTGATGGCCACGGAAGTCACCGTCTGTCCATCATCGGCTTTTCGCCTCTTGCTTCCACAAACAAGATCATTGCCGGGACCCAGGGGCCACGACTGTACACGTTTGCATGGCAGTCTTCGGAAGAGTTGTTTGCACCTACGCGGAAACTTCTCGGCTGGATGGCCGCGGCGGGATTCGTCTCCATTCTCCTCATCGCAGTGATGGGGTCGCTGGCCGCAAACCGGATTGTGCAACCCATTCGCGAGCTTCAGAAAACCGCGGAGTCCATCGGGCGCGGGGAATCCGTGAAACCCCTCCAGATAAAAACCGGTGATGAAATCGAACTGCTCGCGGAAGAGATCAATATCATGAACGCGTTGTTGCGTAAAACGTTCACCGGGCTCGAGCAACAGGTTGAAGAAAAAAGCCGGGAAGTGATTTACCTGCGGGAGTACACCGAAAGCATTTTGATGAGTGTGCCGGAATCGATTCTCATCTTCGATGCCAGCCTGCGCATTGAGTACGCAAACCCGGCGTTTGAAAAAATCACCGGCCTTCTCCGGCAAAGTTACTTTGGCAAACTCCTGCAGGAAGTTCCAGTAAAACAACATCAGGAATGGGCGTTCCTCGCAATGGAGCTTAAAAACTACAGTACGGGCCAGCCTCCCAAACTGCACCACCTGCAAAGCGAAAGTTATCGCGCCAAGGACCCGCTGGCACCCACCACGCCGCATACGAAAGACTGGCAACCGACCATCAAACTGGGTGAACTGTTTTTCGCGTACCAGTTTTTCGATATGAAATTCAAGCAAATGGAAGGGAGGCGGATCGGCCTCATCATGAAAAACATCACAGAAGAGAAAAAACTTCTGGACCAGTTGACCAAGGCGGACAAACTGTCCGGGCTCGGCACACTGACCGCGGGCATCGCACACGAGATGAACAATCCCCTTTATTCCATCATGGGCTACACCGAAGCCATTGTGGACCAGGCCACCGAGCCGAAAATCAAGGCCTATGCCCAGAAAGTTCTGGACCGGTCCCGCCATATGGCAAACGTCATTTTGAACATGTCCGGTTACGCCCGCACCAATGAACAGGATTCGGACCAGACCGTCAACATCAATGAGCGCATCGATGCGGCGCTGGACATCGCACTGCTGGACTCGTACTCAGACGATATCGCGCTTGAAAAACATTATGGGAATTTGCCAAAGGTCAAAGCAAAACCGGAAGAGCTGCAACAGGTGTTCCTGAATATTGTTCGCAACGCGGTGCAGGCCATGGAGGGCAAAGGGACGTTGACCATCAAAACGTTCCAGCAGAATGGAACCGTCACGGTGTCCATCCGCGATACGGGACCCGGAATCGCGGAAGAGCACCTGACGCGGATTTTCGATCCGTTTTTTACCACCAAGGAACAGGGGTCGGGAACGGGCCTGGGTCTCAACATTGTGCATCGCGTGGTGGAAAAATACGGCGGCCACATTGATGTCAAATCCCAAGTCGGCAAGGGCACGACGTTCATTATCAATCTGCCCACGTCGCCGGAACCTGCCAACACCGAACCCACCGGCTCGCCGGACAAGGACCGGGCCTGAGGTGATTAAACTGAAATCAAGAAGAAATTATTCTTCGGAGGAGGGAGCGAGCAGTTTGGCCCAGTGCTTCTTTTCCCACTGCATCGCTTCTTTGTAGTGCTTGTACTGTTTTTCGCGGGCCTTGAATTCCTTGTGGTGGGTTTTCCACTGCCCTTTCTGGCGCACCGGCGGAACGGCCTGATGGCACATCTCATGAAAAACGGTCAATTCCAGCACGGGGAGGGGAACAAATTCCTGCCTGAGCCGCGGATGGATGCGGATGAGTTTCTTCCTGGAATCGTAAGACCCGAATTTCACCGAGCGCCGGTTGGCGGCCTTGGTTTCCTTGGACCATTCGATCGTTGCTTCTACCTTGCCCTCAAAATACTCGGCATTCAGGCGGTCAAAAATGCCCTGCAGATCGCGCGGGTCGGCTTCCTCCTCAACCGGAGATTGAGGTTGCAGCGGTTGCAGGATGGATTCTTCCAGTCGTGAATGGATCACATCCCGAAAGCGGTCGTTGAGTGCATCGCGTCCCAGAAGCTGGTTGAGCACAATCCGCTCCAAAGTAGAGATCACCGCCTCCGGTTCAGCGTCAAACAACTGGAGGTAGTTGGCGTTGAACATTTCGAGGCGCACCCCTTCCTCGCCCAGGTGCACATTCACCTGGCCCAGGTATTCGAAGCCCCCTTTTCTAATGCGGAACAGGGCGCGGTATGCATCGCCGCCGGAAAACCGGCCTTCGCCGAGCACCACGGTGCCGGGCTTTATCGTTGTGGTTTGGGATGGGGTGGTTGCGGTGGCAGTCATAAGATCAGGCAAGAGAGCGTGTTGATGAACGGGTTGGACTCCAGTCACTTTTCAAATGTTATGAAGCTTTGCGTTTAAAATCAACACTTTTTTCTAAACCAGGAGATGTCCCCAGTCTTTACTTGCGGGCTCGGTTTGTGTCAAGATCAGAGTATGAAAAATGCCATTTGCGGAATACTACTGACCGCCGTCCTGGTGGCTTGCCTGCCGCAGCCGGAAGCGCCGAAAATGGCGGCTCCACCGCCTTACGATTTGGAAGGCGACGTGGATCTCTACCTGTCCACCAATGACCCCCAGGTCGAGCAGGAGGCACTGGCCCGCCTGAACAAGCAGAACACGCCTCACAATGCGGTCAAGCAATACCTGAAACAGGTCGGACGGGGCACCGGCGGAACCCCTGGCCTGCACACGGATCTGGAATACTCCAATGGCGACCAGACTTACCCGTACGCGTTGTACGCACCGGAACTGGAGGCGGGGCGGGACTATCCCATGATCGTCATCCTCCACGGTATGGGTGGCAGTGGCGACCGCACCGTCAAGAGTTGGTTGCCGCGCCTTAAGGACGAAGATTTCATCATTCTCTGCCCCAGCTACCCGGCCGGTGCATGGTGGTCCCTGCGTGCGGAAGAGATGGTGATGGACCTCATTCAGTCGGTCAAGCGGCAGTATCCCGTGGACCACAACCGCGTGTTTCTGGCGGGTCTGTCCAACGGCGCCATCGGCGCATACATGACGGGCATGTTCTATCCGGACCACTTCGCGGGAATCGTGCCCATCGCCGGGGCCATCACCGACCGCTACCTTCATTTTCTGGTGAACCTCAAGAACACGCCGATCTACAGCATCCAGGGCGTGCACGACCCGATTTTCCCGATCCAGTACAGCCGACGCATCCGGAAAATCCTGAATGATCTCCAATACACAATTGAATACCGCGAGCACCGGGAACAGGGAATGGCCCACGGGGGGCATTTTCTGCCCGACTCCGAGGTCCCGCCTTTGGTGGAATGGTTGAAAAAAACCAGACGCGATCCGCATCCCCACATCCTGCGAATGGTGCGCGAGGAAAATCACCTCGACAACATACACTGGGCACAAGTGACGCGTGGCTTGCAGATGGCTGCCCTGCAACTGCCGGGACCTGAAAAAGAAAATATGAACATCCGCGACGGCAAGATCACCACCCTGCTCGCGGTACACAAAGAACCGAACCTGTTCGAAATCGTGGCCAAGAACCTGCTTGAACATGAAGTGTATCTGAATGCGGACCAGGTGGACTTCGACAAAAAATTTCTGGTTACCTTCCAGGAGTTGAGCGAACAAAACGGAAAGTTCGTCACAGGCCCCCAGCGGGTGAGCTTCCATGAGAAGGTGGAACCGGACCTGGAAGTGCTGCTCTCGGGTTTCAAACGACGTTGGGACCCGGAATTGCTTTATGACGCCCGCATCACCATCAACCTGGAAGAAAAAGTCCAGTTTGCCTCCGTGCCATGAACCCCAAGGACGTCCCATCGCCTGACATCACGCTGAACCAGTCGATGACCCTGCTGGGTTGGGGATGGATTCAACGCGCCCTCGCCGAACAGGCGATGTCTTCCCTCACCCGCTCTTTACTGGAAAGTGAATCCCCCGCCGGAGATTTCGAAGCAGCGCACACGCGTCTTCAAGAAACCTCGGAAATGGTCGCACTGTTCGACGAGGTGGAATCGATTCCGCTTCGCGTGTTTTCCGATCTCGATCCCGCCCTCACCTCCGTCCGTGAACGCCTGCTGGTCGAAGCGGGCGATTGCCTGCACATTGCCGAATCGCTGCGGCTGGTGCGCGATCTCAAGCGCTACCTCGGCAAACGTGAATCGGCCCCGCACCTCGCTCCTTACGCCTCACAACTGGAACCGGTACCGGAACTGATCCGCGAAATCGAACGGTGCATCGACGACGACGGCGAAATCAAGGACGACGCGTCGCCGGAGTTGAAGCAGGCGGTGCGCGATGCGGCGCGCGCCCGCGACAACCTGGAATCGACCATGAGCAAGCTGATGTCGGGTTCCTACAAGGACATTTTGCAGGACGCCTACTACACCGAACGCGACGGGCGGCTGGTTCTGCCGGTGCGCGCCGATGCGAAAAGCCGGCTGCAGGGCATCGTGCACGACAGTTCCGCCAGCGGCCAGACGGTGTTCATGGAACCGACGCAGGCGGTGGCGCTCAACAACCAGGTGAAGCTCGCACGCCTCGCGGTGCAACGCGAACGCCAGCGCATCCTGGAATCGCTTGCGCTTCAGATAAAAGAACACGCCGACGTGCTGATGTGCAACCAACAGCAGCTGGTGGCTCTGGATGGCATCCACGCCCGCGCACGACTGGCCCGGAAGATGGATGCACGTCCCTATACATTCCATGAGGACGGCCCCCTCACCCTGCACCACGCACGCAATCCGGAACTGGTGCTGAACGGCACAAAAGTGGTGGCCAACGATATCAAATGGAACCCGGACACGCGCATTGTCATCATCTCCGGGCCCAACACCGGCGGCAAAACGGTGACCCTCAAAACCGTGGGGTTGATGGCGCTGATGGCGAGGTGCGGCCTGTTCCTGCCTGTCGGGCCCCGCTCCGAGATGCGCTTTTTTCCCGAAGTGTACGCCGACATCGGCGACGAGCAGAACATCGAGCTCAGCCTGTCCACCTTCTCCGGCCACATCAAAAAAATCATCCACATTCTGGAGCGGGCGGCAGCGGGTGCGCTCATCCTGCTTGACGAACTGGGCATCGCCACGGATCCGCAGGAAGGCGCGGCCCTGGCGGAGGCGATCCTGCTTGAAATGAAAGCGCGCAACTTCACAACGATGGTGTCCACGCATTTCCTCGCACTCAAAACACTGGCTCAGACGCAGGAGGGATTCCTGAACGCCTGCATGGAGTTCGACCTCGATAAAATGGCACCGACCTACCGCCTCGTTTTCGGCGTGCCCGGCGACAGCGCGGCCCTGGAGACGGCGCAACGGCTGGGACTGCCGCTGAAAACCATCGAACACGCCCGGCGCATTTACGCGGAAAAAGACCGCCGCGCCGAAGCGCTCCTGCAGGACCTCAACCGGCAGAAACTCGATCTGGAAAACGAAAAGGATTCCATCGCCCGTGACAGGCAAGCCATCGAAGCCCTCAAACGCGAGCAACAGCAGTTGACCGATGCCCTGCGGTCTCAGGAGAAAGACTACACCCGGACCAAGGCGAAGCGCATCCAGACCTACGTGCGCGAAGCCAAACGCGAAATCCGCCACCTGATCGATGGCGTGCGGCAAAGCCGCGACCTGCCGAAACTGCGTAAAGCGGAAAAACAACTACGGCAACTGGGTCACACACCCTTGTCAGAGACCGGTCCGGATCGCAACGGCTGGGATGTGCCGCCCGACAAATTGAAGGAAGGGGATGAGATCCTGGTCGAGGATTACAATGCCTGCGGCGTGCTCCTCGAAAACCCTGAACAGAAAGACCGCGTGCGCGTGCGCCTCGGCAACCTCGTTACGGTTGTCGAAACCAAACGGCTGAAAGGCCATATTCGTCGCACTCCCTCCGCGGGCAAAAACCAGAAAACGGAAACCGTGAAAATCCAAACCGAGTCGCAGTCGCATCCGCGTGGTACCCTGGATTTGCGCGGGATGCGCGTGGAGGAAGCGCAGGATGCGCTGGAGTTGTTCCTGAGTCAGGCGGTGGTCAACAAACTGCCGAAGGTGACGGTGATCCACGGCCACGGCATGGGCAAGATCAAAACGATGGTGCGCGACTACCTGGCGACAAGCGGCATCGGCCAGGAATTCACCCCCGGCGAGCGCCACGAAGGCGGCGACGGGGCGACCATCGTTAAATTTTAGAAGTCCGGGCGAATCCCCACCGGGCAGCGGGGCATCCCAATTTCAATACCGGGACCTCAATATTCATTCCAACCACAGCGAGGCATTCATCATGAGAAAATCCATCGCTTTGATTTTAATTACGGTCTTCACCACGGCCCTCCTGGCCACCACGCTTTCCGCGCGAAGTGGATTCCACGTCACCATGGGTGGCAAACCGCTTACGCTTATGGGCGAGCCGTTGCAGGTCAACCAACCCTTGCCGGACGTGCAACTCCCCGATGCGGGTCTCAATATGGTGGACCTGAAGGAGGGATTCAAAGGCAAGGTGACCATCGTCAGCATCGTGCCGTCGATCGACACCCGGGTGTGCGAAAAGCAGACGCACATTCTGAGCGAGGAAAACAAGGGGCTGGATGAAACGGCGCGGCTCGTGACCATCAGCCGCGACCTCCCCTTCGCACAAAAGCGCTTCGCACGCGAGGCCAAGATTCACAACATCCTGTTTCTGTCGGATTACCGTGAAGCCACCTTCGGCAAGGCCAGCGGCCTGTTGATCGGTGAGAACCGCCTGCTCGCCCGCGCCGTGCTGGTGCTGGACAAGGACGGGGTCATCCGCTACATGGAAGTGGTGCCGGATCTCGGTCAACTGCCGGACATGGAACGCGCGTTCGAAACGGCCCGTTCCCTCAGCTGAGGGGCGTGCCGCTCATTTGAAAACGTCCACCAGATGGTCGAACCGCGACGCGTCTTTCTTGATGCGCGCCGCGTTGCCGAGCACGCACACGGACCCCTTTTCCTTCACCGCGTGGAACAGCTCGGCGTAACCGCGCACGTCTTCCAGTGTCGTGGACATCAACTCTTCCAGCCGCCGCTCCTTGAATTCCTGCGTCATTCCGGTCAGGTACTCGGCGCGGGAGATGGAACCCTTGCGGTCCGGCGTGAGCGGCGGGTCCATCTTGCCAATGCACCCGATGATGATTTTCTCCAGCTCCTCGCCGGGGAGATCGAGGTGGGCGAGAAAGTCGCCGATCTCGTCGTACACGTCCAGTGTCTCGCTCAGGTTGGGATCGCGATAAGAGACCAGTCCCAGGTCGCCGGTATACAGATCGAAGTTGATCATGCTTCCGTAGGCCCCGCCCTGAACCCGGATACGGTCCCACAAAAACGCGGTGCGCAACAGGGCCTTCACCACCTCGAACTTGCCGGAATACTGGTAGCCCAGTTGATACAGGTTGGCACCCTTGCCGACGTATTGAACAGTGCTGGTGGTCATGAATCCTTCGTTCGGCGCGGGAGCCTCAAATTTGTAATCCACACGCGGATGGGTCCCCTCCGGCAGAATCTCCGTCAGGTGCTTCACCCGTTTGTCGATTTTTGAAAAATCCTTTGCCGGAGAGGTGATGTTCACCAGCATGTTGTCGCGGTTGAGCACCCTGTCCGCCACCTGGCGAAACTCGTCCGCCACCGCCTCCGGATCTTTTTCAACGCGTTCGTAGAGGTCCTCCAGGAACCGGAAGTAGGTGAGTCCGTCGGTCCACTCGTCATACTGTCCCAGCCGGGAATGGTAGGCCTGCAGCCGTGACAGCACGTACTGGTTGCCGTGCGGCACGATCGACGTTTCCATGTTCGCCTTGGCACTGCGGATGATCTCCACCAGCCGGCCGGTGTTGCTGAAGTCGCGCTCGGTGAACAGCTCGGCATAAAGGTCGAACAGCGCATCCAGTTTTTCCATCAGCACCGTACCGCTGAAATTGAGGTGCGAGAGCAGGTGGCTCCGGTCATCGAACGTGACGGAAGAAAAATGCGAGGGGGAAATGCCTCCGGTGTGGATGCCGATCTGTTGCGACATCTCCACGTAGTCCCGTTTCTTCGTTCCCATGCCAAGAATCATGCGTCCCAACAGGCCCAGGTATTGAATCTGATCCTGCGGTACCGCGTTGGTGTCGAAGCAGATTTGCGTGTAAGCAATGTTGTTGGTGAACAGGTCGTGGAGCAGAACCGTCGGCTTGTCTTTTCGTTTCACCTCACAGGGAAACTTCGGCACCTTTTTTTCGACATCATTCAAATGCAGGCGAGGCAGGGTGGCCAGAGCCTCCGGCGCGTCCGGCGCCATCTGCATTTCCTGGAGCGCCCTGGTTTCCTCGATCAGGTTTTCGATGTCTTTGTCGGAAAGGCCGGATTTCATCTCCCGGAGCGCCTTTCTCACCTTAGCATCCTGCTTCTCGCCCAGACCCGGTTTCGGGTACAGCACCAGCACACTGCGGTGATTGTTATCGAGCAGGTGCTTTTTGATGAGCGTTTCAAAATAACCTTCGTTCATCATTTTCTTGATCTTCTTCATCAACTTTTCGTATTTCAAATGCCCCATCGGGTCCGCGTCGTACAACCACGACCCCAGGGCCTGGATGTTGTACACGATGCCCTTGGGAAACCCGCCAAAGTTGGCCTCGCGCAGCTTGAAGTCGATGGTATTGACCGATGCCTTTATCTGGTCCTCATCGATGCCGTTTTCCGCCAGGTCCTTGAGCGTGTCGAAAACGAGGTCGAGGATTTTCTGCGCGTCCTCACGATCCGCACCTTTCATGCCCACGGCGAACAGCGTTTCCGCGCGGTTGTCGTCGAAGCCGCCGCCGATGACTTCCGACCCGAGGTTGGATTGAAGCAGGGCCTTGCGAAGCGGCGCGGCGGAATTGCCCAGCAGGATATGGCTCAGGATTTCCATCGCCAGGCAGTGCTCGTAATCCGTTGCCTTGCCCAGTTTCATGCCGACCACGACGTAGGTTTTCTTTTCGACCGACTCGTTCTTGGAAACGGCGTATGGCACGTCCTTCCACTTGGGTTTACTGAAGCGGCGTTGCAGGCCGATGTGGGAGTCCACCTCCAGCCTGTCGAAACGGATCAGGTATTCTTCATTCAAGTACTTGAGGTATTCGTTGGTATCGCCGTCACCGTAAATGAACAGACGGCTGTTGGTCGGGTGATAATACTTGCGGTGGAATTCCTTGAACTCATCGTAGGTCAACTGGGGAATGCGAAGGGGGTCGCCACCGGACTCGTAGCCGTAAGGTGTTTTCGGAAACAACGAGTGCGCCAGGTGCCGGTCGAGCACGCTTTCGGGATTGGAAAACACGCCCTTCATCTCGTTGTAGACAACCCCCTTGTAGGTGATGTCCCCTTCCGGCGCGTCCAGTTCGTAGTGCCAGCCTTCCTGCTTGAAAATTTCCTCGGTGATTTTCGGATAAAACACCGCGTCGAGGTAAACCGTCATCAGATTGAAGAAGTCCTTCCGGTTGCGGCTGGCCACCGGGTACATGGTTTTATCCGGAAAGGTCATCGCGTTCAGGAATGTCTGCAGGCTTCCTTTCATGAGCTCGACGAACGGTTCCTTGACTGGGAACTTCTGGGAGCCGCACAGCACGCTGTGTTCCAGAATGTGCGCCACGCCGGTGTCATTGAAAGGAGGCGTGCGGAAGGTGGCGCTGAACACCTTGTTGTCGTCGTCGTTTTCCATCACCAGCAGTTCGGCTCCGGTTTTTTCGTGCTCAAAAAACAACGCCAGCGAATTGAGCTCTTTCAGCTTTTCCTGTTTTTTCAGTTTAAAACCGTGATAGGAGCGATCCACTTCAAAACTCATGAATGATCCTTTCTAATAAAAACGGGCCGCCGGGGCCCGGTGGGGGTCTAATTTCTGTCACCGCCAGAATATCACAGGTGAGGGCGGATTTCGCGTCAAACGATCTCGAGCCCGATGGGGCAGTGGTCCGAACCCATAACTTCCGGAGTGATAAAGGAGTTTTTGACGTTTTTAAGCAGGTCCCGGGTGACAAAAAAGTAGTCGATGCGCCACCCGATGTTCCTGGCCCGCGCATTGGCCCGATAGGTCCACCAGGTGTACTGGTCCGGTTCCCGGCAGAACTCGCGGAACGTGTCCACGTATCCGTGCGCAATGAACTTGTCGATCCACTCGCGTTCCATCGGTAAAAAACCAGAATTTTTTTCGTTCTGCTTTGCGTTTTTCAGATCGATCTCCCTGTGCGCAGTGTTCACGTCGCCGCAGATCACCAGTTTTTTCTTCTGTTTTTTGCGAAGCGTCTCGCAGTGGTCGAGAAACGCGTCATAGTATTCCATCTTGAACTGCAACCGCTCGTCGCCGCTGGTGCCGTTCGGAAAATAAATATTGAGCAAATCAAACTTGGGATACTCCAGGCGCAGGTAACGTCCTTCCGAGTCGAAACGTTCGATCCCCATACCGTAGTGGACTTGTTTCGGTTTGGTTTTGGAAAACACCGCAACACCGCTGTAACCCTTGCGCGTGGCCGGGCACCAGTAGGCCTCGTAGCCTTCGGGGTACGCCACCTCCGGCGGGACCTGCTCCGGGTGCGCCTTGGTTTCCTGCAGACACACCACGTCAGGATCGACCGAATCCATCCAGTCGCCAAAGCCCTTTTTCGCCACGGCACGGATGCCATTGACGTTCCAGCTGTAGATCAACATATAGAATTCCGTAGGAAGAAGTCGCAAAAGGGTCAAGCATATCCAAAATCTGCAACCCGTTCAATACCGTAGACGCCACCCATTCCCGGCTTGCAAATTCGGCGTCCGGACTTAGAATTGGTTGAGAGTGATACGATAGAATCGATATTCCTGGCGCGAGGGGCGAGACCCCGTTCTGCACTGAAATGGCAGGCCCGGGGGCGGCTGGCGGAAACCTGCGGAGAGTGGAACGGAATCCAAGGGCTGCCCGCAAGTCACCCTCTTTCACAAAACTTCCGACCTATGACTGCATCCAATACCGAACTTGACATTCAGAACCTGACGGTGAGTTTCACCGTCAACGGAAGGGAAGTCACTGCGGTCAACGGAATCACGTTTAAACTGAACGCAGGAGAAACACTGGCGGTGGTGGGTGAGTCTGGAAGCGGCAAAACAGTGAGTGCCCTGTCCCTTCTTCGTCTCATTCCACAACCGCCGGGGCGAATCGTGTCGGGAAAAGTTCTGTTCCACGGACGCGACCTGCTGGCCCTGGACGACGACGCATTACGTGCCGTGCGCGGCAACGACATCGGCATGGTGTTCCAGGAACCCATGACGTCGCTCAACCCGGTGCTGACCATCGGCGAGCAGATTGTCGAAACCCTGCGCGCGCACCGCAACATCGCCACCCAGGAAGCGCGGGAAATAACCATTGACCTCCTTCGGCAGGTGGAGATCCCCTCCCCGCAGTCACGCTGGAAATGTTATCCGCATGAATTGAGCGGCGGTCAGCGGCAACGCGCCATGATCGCCATGGCCCTGGCGTGCGATCCCGGGATCCTCATTGCCGACGAGCCGACCACGGCCCTCGACGTACTGGTGCAGGCACAGATTCTGGAATTCCTGCAACGCATCCAGCAGGAACGCGACATGTCGGTGTTGTTGATCACCCACGACCTCGGCCTCGTCGTCAATATCGCGCAACGCGCACTCATCATGTACGCCGGGGACATTGTGGAGACGGGACGGGTACGCGACCTGTTTTCCAAACCGCGTCATCCCTACACGCTGGGATTGATTGAATCGATTCCCCGCCCCGGTGCAAAGTCCCGACGCAAACGTTTTCATGAAATGGAAGGCAGTGTGCCTGCGCTGGGCCATTTGCCTCCAGGCTGCCCGTTCCATCCGCGTTGTCCCTCTGCGCAGCAAAAATGCCAAACGGAAAAACCGGAACTGGAAACCACCGAACCCGGCCAGCAGGTGGCCTGCTGGTATCCCAACGATTGAGTGATGAATACATCCACCCCCACAAATAACGATTCCCTGCTCGTTGTCGAAAACCTGAAAAAGGTTTTCCCAGGCGGGGTGCGGGCGGTGGACGGCATTTCGTTTTCCATACCGGAAAACAGCACGCTGGGACTGGTGGGTGAAAGCGGGTGCGGAAAATCAACCGCCGGGCGTGCGGTGTTGAGGCTGATCGATCCCACCGCAGGACGCATCGTGTTCGACGGACGGGATATCACAAGCCTTTCGCATACGGAGATGGTTCCGCTAAGAAGAGAGATGCAGGTGATTTTTCAGGACCCATACGCCTCGCTCAATCCACGCATGACCATCGGCAGAATTCTGGAAGAGCCGTTTCGAATTCACAATGGAGGCGCGCCATCCGAACACCGCGACCGTGTGGCGGAGCTGTTGCGTAAAGTCGGTTTGTCTCCCGATGATGCCAAACGTTACCCGCACGCGTTCAGTGGCGGCCAGCGTCAACGCATCGGCATCGCCCGCGCGGTGGCACTTCGGCCCCGTTTCATCGTCGCCGACGAAGCGGTGTCGGCACTGGACGTTTCAATCAAGGCGCAGATCCTGAATCTCCTGCAGTCATTGCAGGACGAAATGGGGTTGTCCTACCTGTTTATTTCGCATGACATGGGTGTGGTGGAGATGTTCTGCGACCAGGTTGCCGTGATGTACCTGGGCAGGATCGTGGAGATGGCATCCGCCGAAACCCTGTATACTTCTCCCGGCCATCCTTACACCGAGGCCCTGCTCGACGCGATTCCGAAAATGGATGGCATCCGTCCTCGAGAGAAGAATAAAATCGTGGCAGGCGATGCACCGAGCGCGTCGAATCCACCCGCAGGTTGCGCCTTTCATCCACGCTGCCCGATAAAGGAAAAACAATGCGAGACTGAAGTACCGGAGTTGAAGGAAACCACGCCCGGCCACTGGGTGGCGTGTCACCTGCGGAGTTGAAATAAATAGAAGCCGGTGGGCTTAATGTTCGTCTTCGCCGGTGGAGGAAGGCGACGGCACCGACGCGGCGTGGTGCAGGATCATCTTCCACGAACCGTTGGTCTGGCGGAACAGATTGGTGGCGTGCACATGCGAGCTCTGCACCCCCGCCATGTGAATGGAAAAAAGGTTCTCCTGGCAACTCACCCAGGCCATGTCCCCCGACACCACCACACTGACGTCGCTCAAACGGATTTCCATGTGGTCCGTGTTTTCAAAAATGTCCTTCCAGCTCTGGATTATGGAATCGAAGCCCCGCAATACGGGCCACCCGGGATGGATGCAGATGGAAGAGCCGTCGTCCTGCCATAGCGATTTCATCGCGTCGATATCCTGCTTGTTGAACGCTTCGTAGAACAGTTTGTTGGCTGAGAGAATTTCAGAATGCGCTTCCATATGGGAATTCACAAAGAACGGGGCTGCCGCCCCGGAGGTTTCAGGATGGTTTGAGTAAAAGTTCGAGGGCGTCGAAGGTTTCCTGCGCCTCCCAGTTTTTGGCCCCGTCCACCACGGCTACGATGCGCCCCTTGCGGTCGATGACATAGGTGGTAGGAATGGTGAAGGTATTGTACCGGCTTTCCACTTTATGTTGTGCGTCGAGAAGCACCGGAAACGACAACCCATACTCCTCCACGAAGTCACGCACCTTCTGGTCGTTGTCCTTGTCCAGGCTCACCGCGAGAATGGTCAGTCCTTCCGATCGAAAACGCCGGTACAGGTTTTCGAATCCCGGCATCTCGATACGGCACGGACCGCACCACGTTGCCCACAGGTTGAGGATCACCACCTTGCCTTCAAAGTCCGCAAGGCTGACGCGGTTGCCTTTCAGGTTGCGCACGGTGAACCCCGGAGCCATGTACCCCACCGCCGACCGTTCCTGCGTCTGCACGGAGGCCACCTGAACCTCTTCCGGCGTCACCGGCGTTTCGTAATAGTGACTGACAAACGCCATCAGCGCGCCTGCAAACAGCACAATGTAGATTGCGGCGTACTTTTTAATGAGAGTAAAGTTTCTCTTTTTTGAGCCGGTCGACTTCATCTTTCATCCGTTCGAGGGAGACGCGCTGGGACATGAGCAGAAAGTAAAGCAGGGTGAACGCGCCGAGGGCGATCATCAGCGTGATGATCATGGGCGTGTCCATGCCTGCGCCGAATCCCTCCGGTGTGATCATTTTAGGTTTGGGATGGAACGTGCGCCACCACAGAACCGAAAAATGGATCAGCGGAATATCCAGAAACCCGACAATGCCCACCACCGCCGCGTACTTGGCGCGGGTGGACCCGGCATCGGTCTGCACACGGAGCATCAGGTAGGCGACATAAATCAACCACAGCACCAGCGTGGAAGTCAGCCGCGCGTCCCACACCCACCAGGTTCCCCAGATGGGCTTGGCCCAGATGGGTCCCGTGATGAGCACGAGCGAGCAGAACAGAACGCCCACTTCCGCCGAAGCATGTGCGTAGATGTCCCATTCCCGGTCCCCTTTCCATAGAAACAGAATACTGCACAAAAACACCACGAAGAAAGCGAAGAATGCGATCCACGCAGACGGAATGTGGTAGTACATGATGCGCTGGACCACACCTTCGGTGCGTTCGGTGGGCACATAAAGATATATGGCGACCAGCATCGCCACCACCGCACCGATGGTGAGCACCAGCAGGACCGAACCATTGCCGCCGTTGTTGGCGGCTGTTTCGTTTGCAGGCTCAGTCATGCCGCTTGTCCTTGTTGAGGGTTTCGTTCAAAAGGTCGAGATCCGCCTTCAGCGAACGGTTCCGCTTCATGAGGGTGAACACATAAACAAGTATGCCGCCCCACACGAAGGCATTGGCGGCGAACAGAAATCCCAGGTTGTCCATTCCTTCACTCCTCGAAAATGTAATCGATGGTCATGATGGACACACCGATGTAAATCACGTCAAAACACAATGTCAGGCCCAGCCAGTTGAGGTTGTCCGCAAGCGTCTTGCCCATCAGGATCTGACTGGTCATGCGCACGGAACCGATGGCAATGGGCACCATCAGCGGATACAGGAGAATCGGCAACATGATCTCGCGCGTCTTCAGGTTCGACGACAGCGACGAAAGCAATGTGCCCAGCGCACTGAACCCCAGCGTTCCCAGAAACAGCACGACGAGCAAAGGTCCCAGGTGCGATACCAGATCGATGTTGAAGAACACCATGAACACCGGAAGCAGGAACGCTTCCATGACAAGCAGAAACGCAAGGTTGCTCACCATCTTGCCGAAATAAATCGCAGAGCGGTCCACCGGGGTCAGGATGAGTCCCTGCAAACAACCGTTTTCCTTTTCCAGCGTGAACGAGCGGTTGAGTCCCAATGTGCCCGCGAACAGGATGGCGACCCACAACACGCCCGGCCCCACGGCATTGGCATTGACCAGACTCAGATCGACCGAAAAGATAAAGATCAGGATCACCAGGAGGCCGAAGACGAACATCGAGCTGAACAGCTCCCGCGTCTTGAACTCGGTGCTGAAATCCTTGGCGGCGATGGCGCCGATCTGTTGAAAGTAACCGTTCATTTATTTATGACCAGGTTCAGCCGTCCATTATGCCCGATTAACCACGCCGCAGCCAATGTCCCTTTGCTGGATGTGATCACCCTGACCGGGCAATCTGTTCCAGATACAGGGTTTCGAAACAGCTCTTGTCAATGTTCGCCGCCGGTTCGTGCAGAACAAACCGGCCGCGCGCCTGAATGGCCACACGATCGCACATTTCCAGCCCCCGTGCAAAATCGTGCGTTGTCATCAATACCGTACGGTGCTGGGTATGCAGGGTTTCCAACTGTTTGCGCAACTTGAGTGATGCGTGCTGATCCAGCCCGGTATACGGCTCGTCGAGAAACAGGATCGACGGATCGTGCACGATGGCGCGGGCAATCGACAGCCTTTGCAGCATGCCGCGGGAAAACGTACGAACGCGGTCGTGCATGCGCGGAAGCAGACCGACCTCGTCGATGACCTGCTTCGCCCGGTCCGCCGGCTTGTCCACACCGTACATCTTCGCGTAGAACTGCACGTTCTCGAACGCCGAAAGGTCCGCATATAAAAAACTTGCGTGCGAGATGACGCCGATTTCACGCCTCATGGCGGGGTCGTTCGCCGTCACGTCGTATCCCGCCACCATCGCGCTGCCGCTGGTGGGACGCGTCAACGACGACAGCATGCGGATGAGCGTGGTCTTGCCTGCGCCGTTCGGCCCGAACACCGTCAGGAATTCGCCGCACTTGAGATCGAATTCAATGCCACGGACCGCCTCGATGTGACCGAAACTTTTCCGCAAACCCCGCACCTGAATTGCGGGCTCCTGCGACGGGGCGACGGTGGGTTCGGACATGGCTGGCGGTTATTCGATGGTGGGGCGCGCCGGAATACAGGCGCCGGTTTGGTCCTTCAGGCCGCATCCACCTGCTTGGACTGTTTGGGCTTCTTTTTCTTTTTGGATTTGAACTGCTCTTCCAGTTCGTCGATGCGTTTCAATATCTGAAACGCCTCCTCTTCCAGCTTGGCGAGGAGGGCGTCGTAATCGGCCTGGGATACCTTGTCCGTTTTCAAGTCAAATTCGAGCTCCTTGATGGACAACAGCACTTCTTCCTTGCGTACGAGCAGGTGCTTGTATTCTTCACCGGCGGGGTCGAGAGGGGAATATAACTTCTTGCCGCTGAGCTTGGAAAACAGAGGGATACCGACCGCGATCAGGATGGCAAGGACGACAAGGAACTGAAGGATGTTGACACCGGTCATGGGCTCAGGTTTCCAACCGATCCAGTTCGTCTTTCAACCGGTTCTGGTACGGCTGGTTTTCTGCTTTTTTCTGCGGCGTCTCACCGTCGGCCTGATCCGTCATGGATGCGTCTTCACCTTCGGCTTTTCCAGGGGACCTGCGCGTCCAGGCGACGATGGCCTTGCGCACGCCGAAGCCACCAATCACCAGCGCCACAAAAGGCGTGATCCACGCGGTGAGGTTGAATCCGGATTTGGTCGGGGCGGAGAGCACGGTCTCACCGTGCTTGTCCACATAAGTCTGGATGATCTGCTTGACGGTCAAACCGGATTCCAGTTGTTTGGTCAACTCGCCGCGCATTTTGTCGGAGTGATCGCAACTGCAATTGATGAGCACCTTGCCGCATTTGTCGTCGCAGGTGCACATCAGCGCATCCTCAAGGTTCTCCAACTGCGTGGCGGCGAATGCCGGCACGGCGGCGAACACCCAGAGGCAGAGCGAAAAGGTTATCAATGTTCGGTTACGCATACTGCTCACTCCTGGGCCGGGACAAAGATGGCTTCCTGGCGCTTCAGCCGCTCCAGGCGGCGGCGCGACTCCAGCCGGTCCGGCCACATGCAGATGGACGTGCCGAAGGCAATGATCCACGCGCCGGTCCACATCCAGCTCACCATCGGGTTGATGTGCACCTTGATGGTGGCTGAGCTGTTGTCCGGATTGAAGTCCGCGAGGATCAGGTACAGGTCCTCTTTCCAGGTAGACCTGAGATCCACTTCCGAGACAGGCTGTTTCTGCCCTTTGTAAAATTCCTTTTCCGGGTTGCCGGTCCACACACGGCGGCCGTTTTCCGAGATGCCCAACTGCGCGATGACGCGGGTCTTCACCGAAGTCTGTTCCTTCACCATCAACCGCTCGTAAGTGATGTCGTAATTGCGGAGCTTGAACGTCTCGCCGATCTGCAGGTGTTTCTGGAATTCCGTATCGTAAGCCTGCGATCCCGCAATGCCCGCGAACAGAAGCACCACGCCAATGTGCACGATATACCCTCCATATCGCCGCTTGTTCTTCCACACCAGTTGCGACAGGGCCGCAGGATACGTCTCCTCATGAGCCGCGTGGCGCGCCACCGAACCTTTTATGAATTCGGTGATGATGGACGCCATGACAAAAATGCAGAGGACGAAGGTGATGTACGAATAAATCTCCGCCTTGTCGGTGAGCGGCACGAAGGGAAACAGAACCACAGCGCCCGCCAGCGCGATCATCACCGGCTTGGTAAAATTCTTTTTGAGGTTCGACCACGTCGCCTTGCGCCACGCGATGACGGGGCCGATCCCGATCAGCGCAAGCAGGATGAGCCCGATGGGCACATTGACCTGGTTGTAGAACGGGGGGCCGACGGTGATCTTCACGCCGCGAAACGCTTCCGAGATGATCGGGAAGATGGTGCCCCAGAATGTTGCGAACGTGATGCCCAGGAGCACCAGGTTGTTGAACAGAAAACTGCTTTCACGTGACAAAAACGAGTCGAGCTCATTTTTGCTTTTAAGCAACGGCAGGCGCTTGAGGATAAGGACAGTAGAAAACGTGATGATGACTCCCAGGAACGCCAGGAAGTAATAACCCAGGGTCGCTTCGTCGAACGTATGCACCGACTGGATGAGCCCGCTCCGGGTGATGAACGTGCCGAAGATGGTCATCACGAACGTGAGCAGGATGAGCGACATGTTCCACACCTTCATCATGTCCTTCTTTTCCTGGATCATCACAGAATGCAAAAACGCCGTGGCGATGAGCAAAGGCATGAACGCGGCGTTTTCCACCGGGTCCCACGCCCAGTAACCGCCCCAGCCCAGTTCCACATACGCCCACTGCGCGCCGAACAGGTTGCCCATGCACAGGAAGAACCACGACACCAGCGTCCACTTGCGGGTCATGCGGATCCAGCCGTCGTCGAGATTCTTGGTGAGCAATGCCGCCGTGGCGAAAGCGAAAGGCACGGTGAAGCCGACGTAACCGAGGTACAGCGTCGGCGGATGAATCACCATCCAGTAGTTTTGCAGTAATGGGTTCAGGCCGCGCCCGTCTTCCGGGGGAAGCGGAATGCGTTCGAAAGGATTGGTGCTGAAATTGAGCAGACCGAGAAAAAAGATGGCAATGACCATCATCACCGCCAAAGCGACGGGCACCAGGCGGACATTCTGCCTGCGGTTCTGGATATACACCACCATCATGTAAGTGGACAGAATGAGCGTCCAGAACAACAGCGACCCCTTCTGCCCGCCCCAGAACGAGGAAAATTTATAGAAGATATCCAGTTCCCGGTTGGAATAGGCCCACACGTATTCGACGCTGAAGTCGTTGGTGAGAAACGCGTACCACAATGAACCGGAAGCCACCGCCACGCAACTCCAGACGATGAGCGGGGTCTTGTCTGCGCTCATATACAGATCGACACGGTTGTTGCGGAACGCCATCACGTAACCGACGACGCCGTACAGCGCGGTGGCCAACGCCACCATCAATGCAAATTCACCCAGTTCATTCATGCTTTACGGTTCCTTAAAACAAACATCACGCCCAAAACACCCGCACTGGAAAACCGGGCGCTTCCCGGCGATCCCGTAGCGGGCAAAATTAGATGGCGGTCTTTTTGGTCAGAATTTTCGGGCTTTCCAAAGCAGGCTGTTTTTGTTTCCCGTCTATGGGAATGTCGCCCGGGTGGGATTTTCCCGCTTCCTTTTCCGCTTCGTACTTGGACGGACAACTGGTCAACAGGGTATTGGCATGGAACACCCCGTCGCGGCCGATGGTGCCTTCGATGACCACTTCCCGGCCGTCCTCAAACATATCCGGCGTGACGCCGGTATAGGTGACGGGCAAAACGGATTTCTTTTCCTCTATCTGAAACGCGACATCCAGGAAGTTTTCCGGGTTGCGGGTGATGGAGCCTTCCACCACGGTTCCCTTTACTTTCAGACCGGCACCCCGGTACGTGTCCAATCCCGCGGTCAACTCGTCAACCGTAACGAAGAATTTGGAGGTGCTGCTGATGCTGGTCGTGATCAGGTACGCGATCGCGCCGACAATCAGAAAGGCCCCCACCATGAACTTGATTTTTCGATGTTGCATGGGTCTGCAATCTCTTTAAATAAAAGGGTTAACCTGAATGAATCCAATCCTTTTCGATTGGAGCCATAGTATCACTGGCCAATAAATATTGTCAAAGCAATTTACCCCGTGCCAGGGCCGGAAGCCCTGCTTTAAAAATCCATCAACTCTTTCCTATTGTACCCACAACCCACCACCCGGATTCCACCTAAATCTGGCCTCATTGCGGGATCGGTTTTGTCCGCCTGTTTCCAGAGTAATAGGAAACCCAACCCCCCACCAAAGCCCTGTCGGAGCCCTGCAGAAGGCCTTTCAGGCCTCCGCCCGATTTTTTCTTTTTTTATTGACAGAATGTCACGTTATGCTAGCATAGTGTCTAAATGTGTCATATAGTGTCACATTATGGCGGGCAACCGAATTACCTTTGGCAGGGTAGAAATGGTTGGTTTTTTAGGGACATATCAGGTCAACCTGGACGAAAAGGGGCGTCTCAACGTTCCGGCGAAGTTCAAGGGCCTTCTGGACAAGCAATACGACAACCACAACCTTGTGGTCGCCGTGATGCCGGACAAGGAGGGGAATAAGGACCGCGAATACCTCATTGTCTTTCCCCAGAAGGAATGGCTGGTGAACGAGGAAAAGCTCAGCCACCTGTCCGGGTTGGACGGCGACGACCGCAACAAAATGCGCGAAATTTACGCACAGGCCAGCGAATGCGAGGTCAAGTCCGGAAAAATCCTGATACCCCAGCACCAGCGTGATCGCGCCGGGCTGAAAAAAGAAGTGATTCTGGTCGGCATGTCCAAGACGTTCGAGATCTGGTCCGCCGACCGATTTGAGATTTGAGGGGATCGTGGAGGGCCGATTCCGCCATGGTGGGTTACCACACGCCAGTTCTGTTAGAGGAGGTCCTTCATTATATAGAACCCCAAAACAAGAGGCTCATTGTCGATGGCACCCTGGGGGACGGGGGTCACACGCAGGCAATGCTAGACGCCGGGCCGACATTGCGGGTCCTGGGAATCGACCGGGACACCGAAGCCCTGGAACGGGCCAGACAACGGCTGGCCACCTACAAGGAAAGGGTCATTCTGGTGCACGGCAGCTTCAGCGAAGTCAAAAGCATACTCGCCCGGCAGAACGAGCCGGCGATGGACGGCATCCTGCTGGATTTCGGGGTCTCTTCCCGGCAGTTGGACGTCGCCGAGCGGGGGTTCAGCTTCCGTTTCGATGGGCCGCTGGACATGCGCATGGATCGCAGCCAGGAAGGCCCTACGGCCGCCGATTTGCTCGAAACGCTTTCCGATTTCGAGCTCGAACAGATTTTTCGCAAGTATGGAGAAGAAAAAAGACCAAGACAACTCGTACGGTTGATCCGCAAAGCGCAGGGCTCCCATCCCATCAAAACAACCTTCGAACTTTCCCAAATCCTCTCCAGCGCGGCGAAACCGTCGCGTAAACCCCGTATTCACCCAGCCACAAAAGCCTTCCAAGCCCTGCGCATTGCGGTTAACCGTGAGTTGGACCACATCCAGAAAGCACTCGAAGACGCCATCGACTGCCTCGCCCCCGGCGGGCGCATGGTGGTGATCTCCTTTCATTCTCTCGAAGACAGAATCGTCAAAGATTTTTTCCGTACCGAGGCAAAAGGCTGTATCTGCCCGCCCAGGACGCCGATGTGCGTGTGCGGGCGAAAAAGCAGGCTCAAGGTTCTGACCCGGAGGGTGGTCAAACCGTCGGCCCTGGAAGTGGAACGCAATCCCCGGGCCTCCAGTGCGAAGTTGAGAGCGGCGGAGCGCATCCATGACTGATCCGCAATCCTGGTTGAGATGGGTCCGATCCCAGATTCACCTGTCGCCCATGGAATTCCGCGTGGTGACGATCGGCTTGTTCCTGTTTCTCCTTGGCGGACTCTTTTACGTTTGGCCAAACGTAAAGATGGTCAAGTTGGCGTACGACTTCCAGGCGCAGCAACGGCTCCACACCAAGCTGCTCCGTGAACACACCCTCCTTCAGTTGGAGCGGGACAGCCTGCTGTCCCTGGACCGGGTCCAGTACCTGGCCGAACACCGGTTGGGAATGCAGGAGCCCCGGCCGGAACAGATCGTTACGATCTTTGTGAAGTGAGGGCGTGGCCATGCGCCGCATCAAAAAAAATTCACCGCAAACCCTGTATTCCGCCCTGAAAGGCCGCATGGCCGTGGTTTCTGTTCTGTTTGTGGTTTGCGGCCTTGCCCTGGCGGGCAGGCTCGCGCATCTGCAGATCTTCCAGCACGACGAGCTCCTGTACCAGGCGCAGAAACAGTACTTGCGGACGGTGGAAGTCGTCACCGGCCGGGGCCATATTTTCGATAGAAACCGGAACCTGCTGGCAACCAACCTGGATGTGGAATCCGTTTACATCGATCCCCGCGAAATTTTCAATTCCAAGGAGACGGCCCGCGCCCTGGCCGGTACGTTGAACCTGGATCCGGAAGCCGTTTTGGAAAAAGTGAATTCAAAAAAACATTTTGTCTGGATCAAACGCAAGGCACGTCTGGACGAGATTGCGCAGCTTCGTCAACTGGACCTGCCCGGCGTGGGTTTCATTAAGGAAAGCAAGCGGTTCTACCCGCGCCGCCAGTTGGCCGCCAGCACGCTGGGTTTCGTCGGTCTGGACAATCAGGGCCTGGCGGGAATCGAACACGAGCGCCAGTCCCTGCTCAAGGGCAAACTGAAGCGGAAGGTGGTGGAAAAGGACGCGCGCGGCCGGTATCTGCAAACGGGTCCGGACGACGCCTCGCATCGCAACCGCGACCTGGTCCTGACCATCGACGAAGTCATCCAGTTCCATGCCGAACAGGAACTGGAAAAACAGGTGCGCGAGTTCCAGGCTAAAAGCGGGCTGGTTATTGTGATGGACCCGAACGACGGCAGCATCTACGCCCTCGCCTCCTACCCTGGATTCAATCCGAACAACTTTGCCGCCTTTCCGCGCAAACGGTGGGGCAACCCCGCTGTCACACACGCATACGAACCGGGTTCTATTTTCAAGCCCATCGTCGTCGCAGCGGCATTGGAAGAAGGCGTTGCGCGGCCGAACGACATCTTTTTCTGTGAAAACGGCAACTACGAAATCGGCGGAATCCACATCGGCGAAGCCGCCAACCACCGCTTCGGCTGGCTGACCCTGCAAAACATCATCTCCAAGTCGAGCAATATCGGCGCGATCAAGGTGGCGCAAAAGCTGGGTGAGGAACGCTTTCATGAATACATCCGCAACTTCGGTTTTGGCTCCCGCCTGGGCGTGGACCTGCCGGGTGAGACGCCGGGCATGGTGCGAGATCTTTCCGACTGGTCGGGTCTGTCACTCGCATCCATTTCATTCGGGCACGAGATTTCGGTGTCTCCCCTGCAGATGACGGCGGCCATTGCGGCCATCGCCAACGGCGGCCTTCTGGTGAAGCCGCACGTCACTCACGAGGTTCTGAAAAACGGCGAAGTGGTGAAGCAGCCGGAAGAACAGATCATTCGCCGCGTGCTCACGCGTCATACCAGCCGGCAGATGATCGACATGCTCAAGCAGGCGGTGAAACACGGCACCGGCAAGCAGGCGGGCATTCCCGGCTTTGAGGTCGCGGGGAAAACCGGTACCGCACAGAAGATCGATCCCGAAACGCATACATATTCCACGTCCGCGTATCTCGCTTCGTTCATCGGCTTCGTGCCGGCGGACGCACCCCGGCTGGTGATCCTGGTGATGATTGACGAGCCGCAAAAATCGTACTGGGGCGGAGAGGTCGCGGCGCCGGTGTTCCAGCGCCTGGCTGAAAAAACCCTGCGCTACCTGCATATTCCATCGAGCAGGGAGCGTGTGTTTGTCCTGGACCGGACATGATCGTCGTTAAAACGGCAAACCATGACGCATCCTCATCCGCAAACTGCGGAGTTTATTTTGTGATGAACCAAAAACTGGCCAAACTCATCAACGGCTTTCCGCTGGAGAATCTCGTGGGCACGCTCGACCGCGATATCGTTTCGATCGCCTACGACTCGCGGAAAGTGGAACCGGGTTCCTTGTTCGTCGCCATACCGGGGCACCACCACGACGGAAGTCTGTTCATCGCCGACGCATTGGAGCGCGGTGCGGTGGCGTTTGTCACTGAAACCGGCGTCGAGGATTTGATGGAGCAGGGCGTCGGCGGACAGAACGCCACAGGGCTCCACGTCAGGGACGCGCGTCACGCGCTGGCGTGGGTGTCGGCCCGGTTTCACGGCGATCCGTCGCACCACATGGAACTCACCGGGGTCACCGGAACCAACGGCAAAACCACCCTCACTTACCTGCTGGAAAGCATCTACAAGGCCAACGAAGAGCCCAGCGGCGTCATCGGGTCCATCAACTACCGCTACGCGGACACCCTGCGTCCGGCACCGATGACCACGCCGGAGGCGCTTGAGATCAACCGCATGCTGGCAGAGATGTGGGCGGCGGGGGTTCAGCGTTGTGTCATGGAGGTGTCGTCGCATTCGCTGGCTCTCAAGCGCGTGCGCGAGCTCAAATTCGCCGTCGCCGTTTTCACCAATTTCTCACGCGACCACCTCGACTACCACAAGACGCTCGACCACTACAAACAAAGCAAGAAAAGCCTGTTCCTGGATTGCACCGTTGGCAAGCAGGTGATCAACATCGACGATGCCGTCGGTCGCGAAATCGCTTCCGAAATCGATTCGGTCACTCTGACCACCGGCCTCGAACAATCCGCGGATGTCACGGCAGAAGACATCAAGATCGATCCCGACGGCGTGCGCTTCATCCTGAAAACACCTTACGGCGACACATCTATTCAATCAACGCTGCTTGGCCGTCACAACATCTACAACATCCTGTCGGCGGCGGCGGTGGGATTGATCCAGGGCATCGCCCTCGACACCATCGCGCGCGGCGTGAGGGAACTTGCGCGGGTGCCGGGACGCTTCGACAAAGTGGACATGGGGCAGAACTTCACCGTGGCGGTGGATTACGCCCACACCGATGACGCTCTCCTCAACGCATTGAAAGCCGCTCGCACCATCTCTTCCGGAAAGGTGATCGTCGTTGTCGGGTGCGGCGGTGACCGCGACAGCACCAAGCGCCCGGTCATGGGAAGGATTGCCGCGGAATTGGCGGACTTCGCCGTCATCACCTCCGACAACCCGCGCACGGAAGACCCGAACGGGATCATCGACCAGATTCTTGAAGGCATCCCGGACAACATCAATCCCGAGGAACGCTACATGGTCCTGCCGGAGCGGCGCGACGCCATCCGCTTCGCCATCAACAAGGCGCAATCGGGCGACCTGGTGCTGATCGCAGGCAAGGGACACGAGGATTACCAGATCCTCGGAACGGAAAAGATTCACTTCGACGACCGCGAAGAGGCGGCCGAAGCTCTGCAACAAAGGTTCAACGTGAATGGATAGCGATTTGCAAACCGTGATTTCAGCCGTGAATGGGGAAAAAATAGTGGGCTCTGCGACATCACGCTTCTCCGGCGTGTCGATCGATACCCGTACCCTGAAAGCGGGCGAACTGTTCGTATGCATTCAGGGAGATCGATTTGACGGACACGATTTCCTGAACGAGGCCATCGCTAAAAAGCCGGCCGGGGTGATCGTCTCCGACCGCACACGCCTGCCCCTCGATGAATTACAGGAAGGTCCCTTCGCCGTTGCCGTACCCGACACGTTGAAAGCATTGCAGGATCTTGCTGCGTATCACCGCAATCAGCAGGACGTGCGGGTGGTCGGCGTCACCGGCACCAACGGCAAATCGACCACGAAAGAAATGATCGCGGCCATCACCGGCACCCGATTCAAAACGCTCAAGACACAAGGCAACCTGAACAACCACATCGGCGTGCCGCTCACGCTTCTCAACATGACGCGCGAGCACAATGTGGCGGTGATCGAAATGGGCATGAGCGCGGCGGGGGAAATCCGCCGCCTCGCGGAAATCGCCAAACCGGAGATCGGCGTCATCACCAACGTCTCGGAAGCGCACATGGTGCAGTTGAAAACCATCAGGGACGTGCAGGCGGCCAAGGGCGAACTGTTCGAGGCATTGAACGAAAACGGGACCGCCATCGTCAACGCGGATGATCCGCTGGTGCTGGAGCTCGCCGACGGCTTGCGCGCGCGAGCCATCACGTTTGGGCTCGATCCGTCCGCCGACGTGCAGGCGCGCGACATCCGCGCCGCCGACATCACCCGGATCGAATTCACAGCAAGGGTGTTCGACACCACGGCGCCGGTCCGGCTGCCGTTTTCGGGGATGCACAACGTGCGGAATGCACTGGCGGCGCTGGCCACGGGCGCGGCCCTCGGAATGAAGATTGAGAGCATGGTGCCCGGCCTGGAAGCAACTCAGGGACTCAACCAGCGGGGCCAGGTATTCGAACACAGCGGCATGACGATTCTGAACGACACGTACAACGCGAATCCGCGTTCGATGCGGGAAGCCATCCACACTCTCAACGCCCTGCCCTGCACCGGGCGCCGTTTTCTGGTAATGGGCGCCATGCTGGAGCTGGGCGAACGGGAAAATCCCGCACACCGTCAGGTCGGCGAATGGGCGGTGGAGAACGGAATCGACTACCTCGTTACCGTGGGCATGCTGGCGGGGCTCGCCGCAGACGCCGCCGCCGAGCGAGGCATGGACGCCGAACACATTCACCGCGGGGAAACACACGATAACGCCGCGCAATTTTTGAAACAACACGCTCGCGCAGGGGATTGCCTGCTGTTCAAGGGGTCCCGTGGGTCGCAAATGGAAACCGTGATCGAAAGGTTCACCGGCACCGCCCGGTAAAAAGGGATATGTTCTATCACCTGTTTTATCCGCTCAGTTCGGACTATTCCATCTTCAACGTGTTTCGCTACATCACGTTTCGCTCGGCCTACGCCGGCATCACCGCGCTCGTGCTGTGCCTGGTCTTTGGCCCCATGGTCATCCGCGCCCTGCAGAAACTGGAAGTCGGCGAGACCATCCGCACCGACGGACCGCAATCGCATATTTCAAAATCCGGCACCCCGACGATGGGGGGCCTGCTGGTCATCTTCACATTCCTGCTCGCCACCCTGTTGTGGGCGAACCTCACCAATACGTATGTGTGGTTGCTGATTTTCGTCGCGGTTGGTTTTGGCCTCATCGGTTTCGTCGATGACTTTCTGAAACTGCGCAAAGGCAAAGGGCTGACCGCACGGTCGAAACTGTTCTGGCAGATCCTGGTGGCCACGATGGTGGGCCTGTTCTGCACCTACTTCGATCCTCATCGCATGGGATTCGCCACCAACCTGTATGTGCCTTTCTTCAAGGATTTCACACCGGATCTCGGCGGCTGGTACGTGGTGCTGATCGTCATCGTCATCGTCGGCACCTCCAATGCCGTGAACCTGACCGACGGCCTGGACGGCCTGGCCATCGGTCCCATCATCATCGCGACGCTCACTTACACCGCCCTGGTGTACATCACCGGGCATTTCAAATTCGCGGGCTACCTGAATATCCAGTACGTCGGCGGCGCGGGGGAAATCGCCGTGCTCACGTCCGCCATCGTCGGAGCGAGCCTGGGCTTTCTCTGGTTCAACGCCTATCCCGCGCAGATGTTCATGGGGGATGTCGGTTCGCTCTCGCTGGGAGCCATCCTCGGCACCGTGGCGGTGATCGCCAAACAGGAACTGCTGTTGATTTTAGTCGGCGGCATCTTCGTCATCGAAGCGCTGTCGGTCATCATCCAGGTCGCGTATTTCAAGTACACGGGAGGCAAACGGTTTTTCAAGATGGCCCCCCTGCACCATCATTTCGAGCACCTGGGCTGGGAAGAGCCGAAGGTGATCGTCCGTTTCTGGATCATCGCCGTCGTGCTGGCCATGCTCAGCCTGAGCACGCTGAAGCTGAGATGAATTGCTTATGGACGTAACGGGAAAACACATTGCCATCGTCGGCCTTGCCCGCACCGGCATCGCCACCGCCAACTTCCTCGCACAGCGCGGGGCGAAGGTGACCGTGTGCGACCAGAAACCCCTTGCGGAGCTGGAAGAGGCGGTTCGGCAACTCGATGCTGGAATCGAGACCCGGTTCGAAACGTCAGCCCCGGAGGGCGATACGCTCGATCTCATCGTGCTCAGCCCCGGCGTGGACATCCACAATCCGGAACTCGAACCCGCGCGCCAGAAGGGCGTGGAGGTCATCAGCGAACTGGAACTGGCGTCGCGTCTCTGCACGACCCCGATCATCGCCGTCACCGGAACCAACGGCAAGACAACGACGACATCGCTCATCGGCGCGTTGTTGAAAGGCGCGGGATACGACATCAAGGTCGGAGGCAACATCGGTGTGCCGTTCGTGGCGCTGATCGATCCGCCCCCCAGGGACTACATGGTGCTCGAGGTCAGCAGTTTCCAGCTGGAGGGCGTCGATACATTTCATCCGTTCATCAGTGTGATTCTGAACCTGACTCCGGATCACCTGGACCGGCACGGCTCAATGGAAACCTACGCCGCGCTGAAGGAACGCATCGCCGCCCGCCAGACCGAAGACGACTGGATGGTGATCAACGCAGACGACCCGTGGGTGAAAAAGATGGCTGAAAACAAAAAAGCGCAGACGGTGAGCTTCAGCACCCGGTACGAGTTACCGGTGGGTGCTTACCTGGAAGAAGGCACCGCCTTCCTGCAGTGGGGCGGCAGCGCCATCCCGGTGATTGAAATGGATGATTTGAAACCGGCGCTAGCCCGGCAGATGGAAAACGTGCTCGCCGCCATGGCCGCGGCCTATCTTGCGGGAGTCGATCCCGCCGCCATGCCGGCGACGCTCCGCGAGTTCGAAGGCCTGCCGCACCGTCTCGAATGGATACGCACCGTCAACGGCGTCGAATTCATCAACGATTCGAAAGGAACGAACATCGGCGCAGTGGAAAAATCGCTCAACAGCTTCGACCGCCCGGTGATCCTGATCGCCGGAGGCAAAGACAAAGGGGGCGACTTCTCCGCCCTCAAGGAAATCTTTCTTGGACGGGTCAAGTTCCTTGTGCTCATCGGCGAGGCCCGTTCAAAGATAGAGGCGGTGCTGAACGGATCGTTCGATCACGAGGCGGCGGAAAGCATGGACGCCGCAGTGCAGGCCGCCTACCGACACGCGGAACCGGGCGACGTGGTTCTGCTCTCGCCCGCGTGCGCCAGTTTCGACATGTTCCGCGATTACGCGGACCGGGGTGAACGCTTCCGCGAATGCGTTCAACGTTTGTGAAAGAAGCGGCGGATTTCATGCGGTTTCCGCCTGAGGAATTGGTTTATGGCCCAGAAAAACGCACAACCGGGATGCGACCGCATTTTGGCCTTCGCCGTCGCCCTGCTCGTGCTCATCGGCATCGTCATGGTGTTCAGCTCGAGCGCGGTGTATGCGATGGAGGAATACCAGGACTCCTGGTTTTTCCTGAAACGTCATCTGCTGTGGGTCCTGATTGGAACGGCTATGCTGTTTGCGGCGAAATCCGTGGACTACCACAAGCTGGACGGCGCAACTTATCCCGTTATGGCCGCCACCGTATTCCTGCTCATCGCGGTGATGATGCCGGAGATGAGCAAGGAAGTCGGCGGCGCCCGGCGCTGGCTGGTGCTGGGCGGCTTTTCGTTCCAGCCGTCGGAACTGGCCAAGTTCGCCGTCATACTGTTCATGGCCAAATCCCTGGTCAAACGCGCCGACAAGCTGGGCAACTTCGCTTACGGATTCCTGCCGAACCTCATCGTGCTCGGTATCTTTTTCATGCTGATTCTCCTGCAACCGGACTTCGGGACGGCACTCATCATCTCGATTGTCTGCTTCGCCATGCTGTACATCGCGGGAGTGAAAAAAAATTACCTGGTCTACTCCGTCATCGCCGCCGCGCCGTTCCTCATCTCGGCGGTGTTGAGTGCGGAGTACCGCAAGCGCCGCCTGTTGTCGTTTCTCGATCCGTGGGCGGACCCGTCGGATACCGGTTTCCAGGCGGTGCAGTCGTTCCTCGCCTTCGGACGTGGCGGCATATGGGGACTGGGCCTGGGCGACAGCCGGCAGAAGTTGTTTTACCTGCCGGAAGCGCACACCGATTTCATCTTCTCCGTCGTCGGGGAAGAGTTGGGATTCATCGGCACCATGGGCATCCTCGCGCTGTTCATGCTGGTGCTGTGGCGTGGCTTCAAGATCGCGTACCACGCAAAAGACATTTACGGCACGCACCTGGCCACAGGACTCACGTTGCTGGTCGCTATTCAGGCGTTCACCAACATGGGCGTGGCGGTGGGATTGCTGCCGACGAAAGGGTTGACGCTCCCGTTCATCAGTCTGGGCGGGTCGTCGTTGTTGATCACCATGCTCGGCATGGGGGTTTTGTTGAACATATCGGAGCAAACGGTCCGACGTTGATGCATGCACGATGGCGAACTACGTCGTCATAGCCGGAGGCGGAACCGGGGGGCACCTGTACCCCGGTATCGCGCTGGCCAGAGCTTTGAAAGCCATGGACGAAAACATCGAAATCACCTTTGTCGGCACGAAACGCGGCCTGGAAGCCCGCGTTCTACCGCGCGAAGGCCTGCCGCTCAAAACCATCCTCTCGAGCGGCCTGCTGGGCAAGAAGGGCCTGGGACGCTGGACTTCGTGGTGCAAGCTCCCGGTGGGCCTGGCGCAGTCGATGTGTTTTCTCATCCGCAAGCGGCCGAACCTCGTGGTCGGTGTCGGCGGCTACGTGTCGGGTCCGGTCGCGGTGGCGGCGTGGATGCTTCGAATTCCCGTTCTTGTGCACGAACAGAATACAGTGCCGGGTGTCACCAACCGGCTGATCGCCAGAATTGCAAGCAAGGTCGCCGTGTCGTTCGAGCAGTCGCGGGACTATTTCCCCGCCGGCAAGGTGGTGGAGACGGGCAACATGATCCGCGAAGAATTCTGCAGGGAAGAAGAACCGACGGCGTGGAAACCCGGCCAGCCCTTCCACCTGCTGATCCTCGGCGGGAGCCAGGGCGCGCAGTCGATCAACGCGGCGATGTTGGAAGCGCTTGAACATCTCGAAAGCGTGAAAGGGGATCTCCAAATCGTTCACCAGACCGGGGAAAAGGACGAAGCCCTCGTTCGGCAACGCTATGAACAGGCGGGATTCTCCGCCCGCGCCGAGGCGTTCATCTACGACATGGAAGAGCAGTACCGGAAGGCGTCGCTCGTGATCTGCCGCGCCGGAGCCACAACACTGGCGGAAGTGACGGCAACCGGCAAGGTTTCGGTGCTCGTCCCCTTCCCGTTCGCCGCACACAATCATCAAGAACACAACGCACGCGTGCTGGAAGCGGCGGATGCGGCCGAGGTCATCCTCGATCGCAACATAAACGGACACAAGCTCGCCCAGTCCGTCCTCGACGCGATGCAGAATCCGGACAGGCTGGAAGAGCGGGCGAAGAACAGTTTCAGGCTGGGGCGGCGCGACGCGACGAATCGTGTGCGCGACCTGTGCCGTCAATTGATGGGTGCGGCGATTTAATACCGCCCCTTTTTACAGGAAGGATCATGCGACCCCATGTTTCTGGGAAAAACACGGCGCATTCATTTCATCGGTATCGGAGGAGCCGGCATGAGCGGCATTGCTGAAGTGCTGATCAACCAGGGTTACGACGTGACGGGCTCCGACCTCGCACGTTCCACCGTCACCGAACACCTGGAGAAGGCAGGCGCGACGATCCACTACGGTCACGCGGCGGAAAACGTCGCCGACTGCCAGGTGGTGGTCACTTCCAGCGCGGTGAAAGCGGACAACGTAGAAGTGAAAGCGGCGCGGGAGCAATCGGTCCCGGTCATCCGCCGTGCGGAGATGCTGGCGGAACTCATGCGCATGAAGTACGGCATCGCCATCGCCGGCACCCACGGCAAGACCACCACCACGTCCCTGGTCGGCACCCTGCTTGCGGGCGGGGAACTCGACCCGACGGTGGTCATCGGCGGCAAGCTCAAAAGCGTGGGCAGTCACGCCCAGCTCGGACAAAGCGAGTTCCTCGTGGCGGAAGCGGACGAAAGCGACGGTTCATTTCTGAAACTCATGCCGACGGTGGTCGTGGTCACCACCCTCGACGAAGAACACATGGAGTACTACGGCACGCTCGACACCCTGAAAGAAGCGTTTCTGAATTTCATCAACAAGGTCCCGTTCTACGGCACGGCGGTGCTGTGCCTCGATGAAGTCAACATCCAGTCGCTCATCCCGCACGTGGAGAAACGCGCCATCACTTACGGGCTGACAAGTCAGGCGGACTACACCGCACGCAACATCCGCTTCAAGGGACTCGACACCTGGTTCGACGTGTTCCACCACGGCAAAGCGCTGGGCACCCTGCATTCGGTTGCCCCTGGACGCCACAACGTGCTGAACACGCTGGCGGCGGTGGCCGTGGCGATGGAACTCAACCTCACATTCGACACCATTGCCGACGCCTTGAAACAGTTCCGCGGCGTGCAGAGGCGCTTCGAGATCATCCACGACACCGAACCGCTGGTGGTGGTGGACGACTACGGTCATCACCCGGTGGAAATCCAGGCCACCCTGCGCACGGTGCGTGAGGTCTGGCCGGAACGCCGCATGGTGGTCGTGTTCCAGCCGCACCGCTATTCGCGCACGCGTTCGCTCATGCAGGAGTTCTGGTCGTCGTTTCACAACGCCGACTGCGTGATCGTCAACGACATCTACGCCGCAGGCGAAGACCCTGTCGCAGGGGTGACCGCCGGACGCATGGTCGAGGGCATCAAAAACTTCGGCCACAAGCACGTGGAATACATTGCAGACCGCAAAACCACCCAGGACCGTTTGAACCAGCTTCTCCAGCCCGGTGATGTGCTCCTCACGCTGGGCGCGGGGAACATCTGGGAACTCGGACGCGAACTGATCGCCAACCTTCCCGCCCGGCTCCGCGGCGGAGATGCAGGAAAGGATTCCTCTTCATGCTGAACGATCCCTGGAAATCCAGACTCATCCGTTACGCCCACATGAATCATGGACACAGCGTGCACTTCGCCACCGTCACCGATGTGCCCAAAACCATCCTCGGCAAAAAATTTTATAAGAGAAACGCCATGACCCGTTCCATGAAATGGCTGGATACCCTTCAGGGAGAAGTGCGGCAGAACGAACTGATGTCCCGGCACACGTCTCTTTGCGTGGGCGGCCCGGCCGACTACTTCATCGTCCCCAAAAACATTGAAGACATCAAAAACGTATTGAGGAACCGCGGCGACCTGCCGGTGTTCGTGCTGGGAGAAGGCACCAACCTGCTAGTGGCCGACCGCGGCATCACCGGAATCGTGCTCTCGGTCAAGGAAATGTTCAAAACCATCCAGACGCCAGTGTTCTCGCGCCTCACCAGTGGCGAGGAAGTGGCCTCCGTGCGCGTCGGTGCAGGCACCAAGATGTCGTACCTCGTCAAGTACCTCGCCAAGTACTCCCTGACCGGCATCGAAGACCTCGTCGGCATTCCGGGATCGCTCGGTGGCGCGGTGGTGATGAACGCCGGGGCCG
The DNA here is from genome assembly GCF_052156615.1 of Nitrospina sp. P1_D6. Taxonomy (NCBI): domain Bacteria; kingdom Pseudomonadati; phylum Nitrospinota; class Nitrospinia; order Nitrospinales; family Nitrospinaceae; genus Nitrospina; species Nitrospina sp. P1_D6. Next base: position 294,650 of record NZ_JBQKUN010000005.1, read on the forward strand.
ACGGTACCGAGATCGGCGACGTCATCCGCAGTATCACGCGCATCAACGACGATGGCGAGGTCGAAACACTGAGCCGCGACGAGTTGACGTTCCGGTATCGAAAAACGATTTTCCCCACGCCGGGCGGCATCGTCATTGAAGCCGAATTGAAACTGAAAAAGGGCGACCATCTGGAAATCCAGAAAGCCATCGACGCGCACCTCGACCGCAGGCGGCGGAAACAACCACTCACGCTGCCCAATTCCGGCTCCGTTTTCAAGAACCCGGAAGGCGACACCGCAGGCCGCCTGATCGAGGAAGCGGGCCTGAAAGGATTCAGCATCGGCGGCGCGGCGGTGTCGATCAAGCACGCCAACTTCATCGTCAACCAGGGCGAGGCCACAGCAGAGGATATCCGCGAGATCATTGAAACCGTGCGGAAGGTGGTGAAAGAAAAATCCGGAATCGATCTCGAAACCGAGGTCGTGCTGGCCGGAGAATGGGATTGAGTTGAAACGCGGACGCAGGAAGGGGCGTTCGCCTGAACAAACGAATATGGTCCGCAAAACAAAGGTACCCCTCCTTCCTTTGCCCCGAACTTTGGCCGGTTCGGGGGCGGGCCAGTTATTTTGAAAGCCGGTAACGCTTGCAGTCTTTGAAAGAAAAAACCATCGGCGTCCTGCTGGGCGGCCTGTCGAAAGAACGGGAAGTGTCCCTGACCACGGGCCGTGAAGTGATGCAGGCGATCCGGCGACTGGGCCTGAAAGCGGTGGAGATCGATGTCACCCACGACGTGTGGACGCAGATCAAGGACGCGGGCATCGACCTCGCGTTCGTCGCCCTGCACGGCACCTACGGCGAGGACGGCACCATCCAGGGCCTGCTGGAATACGCCCGGATTCCGTACACCGGCTCCGGCGTTCTGGGCAGTTCGGTGGCCTACAACAAGGTCACCTCGAAGGAGGTTTTCATGCAGAACGGCATCCCAACCGCCGCCTACCAGGTGGTGCGCAAAGCAGAGCGCGACGCGTTTCAGCGTCATCTCGACCTGCCGGTGGTGGTGAAGCCGTCAGACCAGGGATCGAGCCTCGGCGTCACCATCGTGCACGAGGCAACGGAAATGGAAGCCGCGCTGGAGCTGGCGTTCCGCTACACGGAGGAGGTCGTGGTCGAGCAGTACATCGACGGCAAACTGCTGGCGATCGGCATGCACGGCGAACAGCCGATGCCGATCGTGCACATCCGGCCGAAGTCGGGCTTCTACGACTACGAGTCGAAGTACACAAAGGGAAAGACGGAATACATCTGTCCGGCGGACCTGAGCGGCATCGAGCGCGAAACCTGCCAGCAGGTGGCCATCGCCGTATTCCGCGCACTCAAGGGGCGCGGCTTCCCGCGGGTCGACGTGATCCTCGACGACGCCGGTGTGCCTTACGTTCTGGAGATGAACACGATTCCAGGAATGACGCCGACCAGCCTTCTGCCGATGGCGGCGAAGGAAGCCGGGATGAGTTTCGACGAACTCGTGCTGGAAATTCTCAAACGCGCCACGCGCGATTACAGGGACTGACGCATCATGGTCGATTACAGCACCACCTCACCGCAAAACCGCTCTTCCGGATGGAAGCGCGCCCACACACAGAGGTCGAAGCGGCAGAAGAAAAAAGCTGTGCGTTACCGCACCGGTCCCAAACGCGAGGTGAATGTACAGAAGGTACTGCGACTCGGCCTCGACTGGGGAGCCAAGGGGTTGCTCGCAGTTATGTTGATGTACGGCCTGTTCCACGCGTACCAGTTTTTCACAACGGCGCCGCAGTTCCGCATCAGCCGCATCACTTTTCACGGCAACAAGACGGTGGATGCGGAACACCTGTATATGGCGGCACAACCGGTGTTCGGTGAAAACATTTTTCACGCCGACATCGAGGGGGTGTTGCAACCGATTCGCCTCAACCACTGGGTGCAGGACGTCTCGGCGATCCGCAAACTGCCGCAGAGCCTGCATATTCATGTTCAGGAACGCACCCCCTACGCGCGTTTGGAATTGGAACAAACCTATTTGATGGACCCGTACGGTGTGCTGATCGCGCCCGACTCCGGGGGTTACAGTGACCTGCCGATCATCCAGGCGGGGACGCTCGGTGAAGTGGAACTGGGCAAACCGGTGCACATCGACTGGGTGGTGCCCGGCCTCAAAGCCATGAACGCACTCAATCAACTGGGGGCGTTTCGCGAACAACCGTTTCATGCTGTGCGTTTCACCCAGCCGCATCATCTCATGTTCACCTCGAAATCCGGACAGGTGACTTTGCGCATGGCGGTGGACCGGCTGGCGGAAGGGTTCGACAATTTTAAAGTGGTTCTGGAAGCATTGCAGTCCGACATCGGCAAGGCCCGGTTCATCGACCTGTCGTTTGCGGGCCGCGTGGTGGTCCGCGACGAGCCGTGGGAGGGCGGCACGGACGTACCGATCAAGAAGTCCTAACAGGAGGGAAACCCGCACATGTCCAAAAAGAAAAACTACGTTGTGGGCCTCGACATCGGCACCACCAAGATCTGCTGCATCATCGCCGAGGTCAGCCCGCAGGGTGAAATCGAAATCATCGGGCTCGGCCAGTCGCCATCGCGCGGTCTGCGCAAGGGCGTGGTGGTGAACATAGACGGCACCGTGGAATCCATTCGAAGCGCCGTGGAGGAAGCGGAGTTGATGGCCGGTACGGAAATCGAGTCCGTGTTTGTCGGCATCGCCGGTGGCCACATCAAGAGCATGAACAGCCACGGCATCATCGCCGTCAAGAACAAGGAGATCAACCAGCAGGATGTGGACCGTGTGATCGACGCGGCGAAGGCCATCGCCATCCCGCTTGACCGCGAGGTGATCCACGTTCTGCCGCAGGAGTTCATCGTCGACAACCAGGACGGCATCAAGACGCCGCTTGGCATGGCGGGCGTGAGGCTGGAAGCGAAGGTGCATATTGTCACTGCCGCCGTAACGTCCGCACAGAACATCGTCAAGTGTGTGAACAAGGCCGGACTCGGCGTGCAGGACATCGTGCTCCAGCAACTCGCCTCCAGCGAGTCGGTGCTCTCCAGCGATGAGAAAGAGCTGGGCGTGGCTCTCATCGACATCGGTGGCGGCACGTCCGATCTCGCCATCTTCTATGAGGGCGCGATCAAGCACACTTCGGTGCTGGCCATCGCCGGGGCGCAGGTGACCAACGACATCGCCATCGGCCTCCGAACGCCGAACGCGGAAGCGGAAAAGATCAAACACGCCTACGGGTGCGCCTACTCGGCGCTCCTCGCCGAGGATGAAGGCATCGAAGTGTCCAGCGTTGGAGGCCGCCCGGCGATGAAGGTCTCGGCGCAGATTCTGAGCGAGATCATCGAGGCCCGCGTGCGTGAGATGTTTGAAATGCTCAATCACGAGATCCAGACATCGGGATTCGAGGAACACATCTCGTCCGGCATTGTCATCACCGGCGGTTCGGCCTCCATGCCGGGCATGGCGGAGCTGGCGGAGGAGGTGTTCCAGGCGCCGGTGCGCATCGGCACGCCCATGGGTCTCGGCGGATTGATCGACGTTGTCAACAATCCGGTGTACGCCACGTGCACGGGATTGATCATTTACGGAGACCGTTGCTACAAGGCGGGAAAGTACACGGAACTCCAGGGAAGGAATCTGTTCGATAAAATTTTCAGCCGCATGAAAGGCTGGATGGAAGAGTTCTTTTAATGAACAAGGAGGAACAAATGGGCTTGATTGAATTTGAGCAGGACAACGAGTACTCCGCCTGCATCAAGGTGGTTGGGGTCGGCGGAGGCGGATCAAACGCCGTCAACGCCATGGTGCGCTCGCACATCCAGGGTGTGGAATTCATCATCGTCAACACGGACGTGCAGGCACTGGAATCGTCCCCATGCATGAACAAGGTGCAGGTGGGCGCGGAGGTGACCAAGGGCCTGGGCGCGGGTTCCAACCCGGAGATGGGCCGCCTCGCAGTGGAAGAAAATAAAAACCAGATCCGCGCCATGCTGGAAGGGGCGGACATGGTGTTCATCACTGCCGGCATGGGCGGCGGCACCGGTACCGGCGGTGCGCCGACCGTGGCCAACATCGCCCGCGAACTGGGCGCACTGACCGTCGGCATCGTCACCAAACCGTTCGTGTTTGAAGGCAGGAAACGCGAGCGGCAGGCCGAGGAAGGATTGCAGGCGTTGAAAGATTCGGTGGATACGCTGATCGTTATTCCCAATCAGCGCCTGTTGAGTTTCATCTCGAAAGACACTCCGCTCACCAACGCGTTCAGCCACGTCGATGACGTTCTGCGCCAGGCGGTGAGCAGCATTTCGGATTTGATCGTCATCCCGGGGCTGATCAACCTCGACTTCAACGACGTGAAGACCATCATGTCCGGCATGGGCAAGGCGCTCATGGGCGGCGGCACGGCGACCGGCGAGAATCGCGCGGTGGAAGCGGCGGAAAAAGCCATCTCCAGCCCGCTCCTCGACGAAGCCACGGTGGACGGAGCAAAAGGCGTGCTCATCAACATCACCGGCGGCGACGACCTGACGCTCCACGAAGTCACGGAAGCCGCATCGCTCATCCAGAAGAACGCGCACGAGGACGCGCATATCATCTTCGGTGCGGTGATCGACAAGCACCTGCAGGGCGAGATGCGCGTGACGGTGATCGCCACGGGGTTCGAAAAATCCGAAATGCAGGAAGAAGAAGAGCCGGTGGAGGAGGAATGGTCGGTGGCCGCGCCTCACGAGAGCGCCATCGCGTACAAAAAGGTGGTGGGCGGCGATCCGCAACCCAGCGCGCCGAAACCGCCCATGTTCCGCAAAAGCGGGCTGAGGCAACTGGCCGCCTCCATCCGCAAGGAGTCGCCGGATTCGGTGGCCAACGAGTCGAATTACGACATCCCGACGTTCCTCCGCAAACACGCGGATTGAGCAGGCAGGAAGCAAAGCCCAGGCGGGGAGGAAGCCCCAGGTCAGGAGTGAAGGTTTCCTTCCCGCCCCTCCTTCCTTTATAGCGCGTTCAAATCCCAGTTGTAGTCCATGTATTCGATGCCGTAACTGGAGTCTTTTAATGCGGCGCGGTTGCGTTCCGGTGCGTACGGTGCAAGATACTCCCGCACCCCACCCTTTGGCTCAAAGTCTTCCTTGAACCAGTTGAAAATCGACGACAGATAAACTGTCTTGCGCTGTTTGTCCACACGCAGGCCCTTGCCCGGATTTATGAGAAAGTGCTCCGCCTGTTCTGTCAATTGTTGCTCCAGGCGATCCGGCCAGTAGGCCTCCCTGCGGATGTCGGGACAACTGACCGACGCGCAGACGATGGCCATGTGGATGCGCGGCTCCCCCATTTTGCGCAGAATGCCGTGTTCGATTTCATCGAGGGTGATCGGCTTTCCATTAATGGCGCCGACCTCCTTTTCCCACACCGAACCAAACAGCCCGCCCGCGTCCTTGATGCTGTCCACGGGATAATGGTCGAGCACCATCTTCACCGCAAACACGTTGTAGGCGTTGATCCAGAACGCCAGTTTTTCTTCGCGCGTTTTGAACTCGTCCGGGGAAGCCGCCTCGAACTGCTCCACCACCTTGCCAAAGACAGGGTCGCTTTTTAGAACTTTATAAGGCAGCGCATTCAGGCGCACCCCGTCCAGCGTCGTCGGCCTGACGTGCTTTTTAAGAAGCGCGTCCCATTCCGAATAGTCGAACGCCCACGCGGCAGGGCTCCCAATGAAGATCACACACAGGCAAGCAAATATCTTGATCCCGTGCTGCAAGGTTGGTAATTTGATTGCAACCTTGGAAGATTCTTTCCTGGCAGGCGCCGGTTGCGGATACATGCTGCTTCTCCTTTGAGGGGGGTTCGCTTCAAAATCAGGTCCCCGGCTTTACGGATTCCTTACACCTTATTCTAAAACGATGTTTAAAGATCCCAAAAACTGTTTGTACGTATCCGATCTGGACGGCACCCTTCTGGATCCACACAGTGAGTTTTCCGCCGAGTCCACGGACCGGCTCAACCGTCTGATTGACGACGGTCTCATGTTCACCATCGCCACCGCGCGCAGTTACGAATCGACCCACCCCATACTGAGCGAGGTGAACCTTGAAATTCCGGTCATTCTGTTCAACGGCGTGTACCTCACGGATTTTCATTCCGGGCGCAACCTGGAGTTGTGCGACTTCATTCCACACAATGTGGTTCATTCCATGATCCAAATGGTCGATCACCTGAGCGACGACCCCTTTGTGTACGCGTACGGCAGCCAGAACCGTCTCTACTACCGCAACGTCACCAACCATGGCTCCCAGGAATACCTGAAAAGCCTGGAAGGCGACGGGCGCCTGCACCGGGTGGAACATTATGAATTCCTGGAAAACGAAGCCATCGCCGGATTCCTGCTGATTGACACGCCCGAAGCCCTGCAACCCGTGCACGACACGTTGCTTCGGCAGTTTCCGCGTGAACTCAACCTGTACTTCGCCGAGGACATCGCGCACCCCGGTTATTACTGGTTGCAGGCGTTTCACAAAAAGGCAAACAAGGGAAGCATGCTTGACCAGCTGGCGGAACAACTGGGGATCCCCATGAACCGCGTGGTGGTGTTTGGTGATTACCTGAACGATCTGGAAATGTTCAAAATCGCCGGGAAATCCATCGCCGTCGCCAACGCCCTTCCGGAGGTCAAACAGGCCGCTCATGAAGTGATTGGGAGCAATGCCGAGGGTGCGGTCCTGAATTACCTGGAGACGGTTTGGTACGGGTCTCCAAAAAAGGTATCTTAACCGGACCGGGTTACGATAAGATGAAACATCGACTTTTGGAAAAACGGAAAACTGGATTGAGGTGTTGAAATGTCGGATACCGAACAACCCCAAGAACCGGACAAGACCATATACCAGCGGGACCTGACCGCGAAGGAACCCAAGGTTCCGGAAAAGGCCGAAGGCGAAAAACCCAAAAAGCCTCCGGTGAAACCGCCGCGCAAGGTCTTCAAACCAAAGAAGGCAAAAATCCAGACCAGCAAACCGCTGGAACACCGTACGCGGCACATCCTGGTTTCGACCCGGGAAGCGGCGGACCTGATTCGGCAGACGATCATCGGTTACCAGAAAGAACTCGAGAACGAACCGAGCAATGATCCGGACAAGGAATTCATCGACCGGGACAAGGTGGAAAAGTTTTTTGCCAAATTCTCAAAAAAATACAGCACCTGCCGCACCCGCCGCATAGGGGGTGACCTGGACTGGGTTTATCCCAACATGGACGTGTCGGAGGACATCATGACTCCGGATTTCAGGGACGCCATCCTGAAATGCGAGAAGTTCGTGATTCCGGAGCCCATCCGGTCGAAGCTGGGTTACCACATCGTGCTGGTGTGCGAGTCGCGCATCTGCAAGCGGGAAGCGGAAAAGAAGGAAAGCGTGGACCCGCGGTACGAGGCCCTCATGGCGAAGGACAACCCGACCATCCAGGCCCCGCCCAAAAGCATGGACATCCCCACCTGAAGCTTTTGCATGCGAAAACGGGAGAACCCGGACCGTTGCAGTCCGGGAGGCTCAGGTTTTGAACAAAAACAGCACGATGCCAAGGACGATGACCACCAGGGTGCCCCAGCCCATGATCTTCAGCATTTTATCTTCTCCCATGCCGACTGCATTCCTTTCTCGTCAGAATTGAACGTCCCCACCCAGCTTGTTTTTTAAAATCATCTCCGCCGGGGTGTAATACTTCTTTTCGTTGTTGCATGACTTGCACGCCACCACCACGTTGCCCTTGGTGCTCTTGCCGCCACGCGCCAGCGGAACCAGATGATCCATCGTCAAGTCCTTCCGGCCGAAGGTTTCGCCACAGAAATGGCACAATCCGCGGTCGATCTGCACCCGCCACCAGGTGGACTGACGCAGGTCCTTCGCCTTCTGCTTTTCGCGCGCGATCTGCTGGGGGGTGGGTTTTCCGCCGGGCTCCGCCCGCCCGTTTCGCGGTGTGCGCGTTCTTTTCATTCCGGATTTGTTAGAAGGAGAAAAGGGTTCATATTACCCCGTACTGCGCGTACGGTGCCGGAAAAACTGGCCTTCGGGTACCAGTGCCGGTTGCCCGCATCGAACTCGAACCCCAGCGCCCCCGACAGGCGCGAACGCCACGTCCAGAAACAACTGCCGTAGCCGAACTCGAACACCGGGTCGATGTGCAGGGTGTACGTCCGTCCCCGCGACTCGAACGTGTGGGCGATTTCGTACAGGCTCTGCATCTCAAGCCGGTCCGGCAGACGCCAGTCGGCATGCCCGCCCAGTTGCACGCGGTTGAGATGTTCGATGTACTCGTTCGCTTCATACCACGAGCAGTAGTTGCCCGTCTCGGCATAGTGGTAACTCTGTTGCCACACGAGGCCGGTGGCGGTGTCGGTCACCGTGCCGTCTTCGTTTTCGACGAACCGTTCCGTCATGAACCCACCCGGTCCAGCAACGTCGCCCGGCGGAACGTGTAGCCGCATTGTTCAATGTCGTCCGGCTCCGTCGGGTACTTCATGCACAGGAGCGGCTTGTCCGGCGTACCGTGCACCCGGCACCGCTTGTCATCGGCCAGTTGGTCGCAGGCAATGGGGATGGCGTAAAACAGGAAGTTGTTGTCCACGTCCTCGCCCACCAGTTGAATGCCCCGGTATTTCAGGTAGCGTTCCAGTTCCTCAACCGTGCCGTGCTGGCGCAGGGTGACGTCCCGCACCACCGTCACGTTCACCGTCTGGCAGCACTCGCCGCATGAATGGCACTCACCTTCCCTGATCCACATAGAACCTCATCCAGTTAAATATAGATTTCTCCCTCCGCCCCATCATGACGACGGGCGTTTGTTCTTCGATTTCCGTTTCGTTCCGCTTTTGCCGTAGTGCTCCGCCGACACCGTGGTGTAGATGCCGCCGCGCACGTTGAACTCGCCCACCACCTGCATGTAACGGGGGCGGCAGGCCTTCACCAGGTCGTCGAGGATTTCGTTGATCACCTTTTCGTGGAACGCTCCCTCGTCGCGGTACGACCACAGGTAGAGCTTGAGCGACTTGAGCTCGACGCACAGCTTGTCCGGGATGTAGGTGATGTCGATGGTGGCGAAATCCGGCTGACCCGTTTTCGGGCACAGGCAGGTGAACTCCGGGCACTCCATGTTGATCTCGTAATCCCGGTCCGGATTGGGATTGGTGAACACTTCCAGCTCTTTAGACGATTGTTTTTTTGACATTTATAGGACTCGCAACATTTTTTTGATTTTTTTGACCGGACACCTTGCCTTTGCAGAAAGGCGTATTATATAAGACCAACGTTTCTGGCACTCTACCTCAAAGAGTGCTAACCCTTGCTTATTTGACCCAGACCCGAACCCGTAACCGGTTATTATATAAAAAGTTATGGATCAACGCGGCGTTGCAGGAGGACGCCCACCATCACCAATCCAGTTTACTGGATTCCAAGTTTATCATTTTTTGGGAAGGAGCACAGTTCTATGAACATTCGTCCATTGCAAGACCGTATTCTGGTGCAACCCATTCGGGAGAAAGAAGTCCGAAAAGGGGGGATCATCATTCCCGATTCCGCCAAGGATGCGCCCACGGAAGGCCGAGTGAAAGCCGTCGGCCCGGGCCGGATCGGTGAAGACGGAAAACGCGTGAAACCGGATGTCAAAGTCGGCGACAAGGTGCTGTACAGCAAGTACGGCGGCACCGAAGTGAAAATCGACGCCGAAGATTTCCTGCTGATGCGGGAAGACGACATCCTGGGCGTGATCGACAGCAAATAAACCCACGAACCCCCTATTTGAGGAGAACGATATACTATGGCAAAACAAATCGTATATGACGAGGAAGCACGACACAAGATTCTGTCCGGCGTCAACCAGCTCGCCGACACCGTGAAGCTGACCCTCGGCCCCAAGGGCCGCAACGTGGTCATCGACAAGAAATTCGGCTCACCCCTGATCACCAAGGACGGCGTGACCGTCGCCAAGGAAATCGAACTGAAAAACCCGTTCGAGAACATGGGCGCGCAGATGGTCAACGAAGTCGCCAGCAAGACCAGCGACAACGCCGGTGACGGCACCACCACGGCGACCGTTCTGGCGCAGGCCATTTTCCGCGAAGGCATGAAGAACGTCACCGCCGGCGCCAACCCGATGGAAATCAAGAAGGGCATCGAGGACGCGGTAGCCGCCGTGATCCCGGCCATCCAGAAGCTCTCCAAACCGACCAAGGACAAGAAGGAAATCGCTCAGGTCGGCACCATCTCCGCCAACCACGACACGGCCATCGGCGAAATCATCTCCGAAGCCATGGACAAGGTGGGCAAGGACGGCGTCATCACCGTCGAAGAGGCGAAGAGCATGGAGACGGCTCTCGAAATCGTGGAAGGCATGCAGTTCGACCGCGGTTACCTGTCGCCCTACTTCGTCACCGACGCAGAGCGCATGGAAGCGGTTCTGGAAGACTGTTACCTGCTCCTGCACGAGAAGAAAATCTCCAGCATGAAAGACCTGCTGCCGGTTCTGGAAAAAGTGGCCAAGGGCGGCAAGCCCCTGCTCATCGTGGCGGAGGAAGTGGAAGGCGAAGCGCTGGCGACCCTCGTGGTCAACAAACTGCGCGGCACCCTGAACGTCTGCGCTGTCAAGGCTCCGGGCTTCGGCGATCGCAGGAAGGACATGCTGAACGACCTCGCCATCCTGACCGGCGGCCAGGTGATCACCGAGGACATCGGTGTGAAACTGGAGAACATCACCCTGGACGACCTGGGCCGCGCCAAGCGCGTCACCATCGACAAGGACAACACGGTGATCGTCGACGGCAAAGGCAAGCCTTCCGAAATCCAGTCCCGGGTCAAACAGATCCGCACCCAGATCGATGAGACCACCTCCGACTACGACCGCGAGAAGCTGCAGGAACGTCTTGCGAAGCTGGTCGGCGGCGTCGCCATCATCAAAGTCGGTGCGGCCACCGAGACCGAGATGAAAGAGAAGAAAGCCCGCGTCGAGGACGCCCTGCATGCGACTCGCGCCGCGGTCGAGGAAGGCATCGTGCCCGGCGGCGGCGTGGCGTACCTGCGCTGCCTCAGCGCGCTGGACAAGCTGGATGGCACCCACGACTACAAACTGGGTGTGAAGATCATCCGCCGTGCTCTGGAAGAGCCGGTCCGGCAGATCGCAGCCAACGCCGGTGAAGAAGGAACCGTGATCGTCGAGAAGGTGAAGAGCCTGAAAGGAAGCATGGGCTTCGACGCACGCACCGGCGAGTACGTCGACATGCTGAAGGAAGGCATCATCGACCCGGCAAAAGTCACCCGCACCGCATTGCAGAACGCGGCCAGCATCTCTGCTCTGTTGCTGACCACGGAAGCAATGATCACCGACCTGCCTGAAGAGAAGGACGACCATGGTCATTCCCATGGCGCTCCGGGCATGGGTGGCATGGGCGGTATGGGAGGCATGGGCGGCATGATGTAAAGCCCCCTCCTTTTTGAATAGAATCCCCGGTCCCGTTTGGGGCCGGGGATTTTTTTCGCCCGTTAGGGAAGGCGATATTCGAGGAAATCCACCGGGGATTTACCAATTCCGGTTGACATCGGGGCACGAATCAAATATAATTCTATAAATCAATTACTTACAAGTTACCGGTGAGCGACGGACACCACTCACCGCGCTGGAGAGGACAGGGGTTGCCCGGCCGATCGACGGGACCTCCTGCGGCATCTTTCCCTCGTTCCAGCCTGCTTTTATGGTAAGGTACGGCTCTTGTTTGTTACGGACCCCGCCACTCCCTGTGGCGTACACGAGCCCCTGACCGTCTTGATCCCGAATCCCGTATTACACCGAATCCAGTTAAAAACCATCCTCTGGTGGCTGGCCCTTTGGGTCGCCGCATGCGGGTTGCTGGCGATACCGCGTCCGGCGTGGGCCGAATCCCCTCTCCATTTCGTGGTGGAGAACCAGACCTTCGTGTACAACCAGGAACACACGAACATCGACGCCATCAACGACGGTTTCACCCTGATCGGCAACCAGACCAAAACCTATTTCCGGTACGCCATCGCACCCGCGGTGGCGGTGGACGTCGGCGCGTTTTTGGATTTTCCCTTCGGTGAAGACGACCGCGTATCGGGCGTCGATCCCATCATCTCCCTGCACTGGGGGTTCGCACCGGGCTGGCAGTTCACCGCCGGAACCATCGACCGGAACCATCCCCTGCACGACGCGTTCTTCAACGACAACCTGCGCTACATCGAACCCATCGAGCAGGGATTCCAGATCCGCGGGGACACGCAACATATCCTGCAGGACACGTGGCTGAGCTGGGAGGAGCGGGAGACGCAGACGAAACGTGAAAAGTTTGCGGCAGGCAACTACACGCAATTGAAGGCGGGTGGCTTCATGGTGGACGCACAGGTTTACTGGGTGCACATGGGGGGACAGAAGAACAGCGGGCCCGGCGTGTGGAACAACCTCAGTTACGGCTTCGGCACCGGTTACACTTACCACCACAGCAAAATTCTTCACCCCGGCAGTTTTCTGGACAATATCGGCTTCACCATCCACTACCTCGTCAACCAGGACGATCCCCCGGCGCTGCCACAGGTGGATGAGGAAGGCGTGGCGCTCCGCGTGTTCGCCACGGTGTGGGACACGTACGTGTACGGCCTGTTCTGGGAAGGCGGCAGCGCGCATTTCAACTCGCCCCGGGGCGATTCCACTCAGCCGGGCGTGCCTTTGGCCAAGGGCGACCCGTTTTACAAGGCGGAGGATTTTCAGGAGGTCGGCGTCATCAAGACCTGGACGCTCGGCAACAACATCTACCTCACCGGCGACGTACGGGGGCAGTATATCCTCGACCGCTTCGTGCACATCGCGCACCTGAACGTCACCTGGCGCGACTCGTTTGCGCTGTTCGAGGAATTCTTCAGCAAAAAGCGGCCCGACCCCACCCGGCCGCCGCAGGTCTACTGGCCGCAACCACGCTGATTCTTTAAGAAGAGAAAAAACCGCTAGAGCGGCGTGTGGACCTTCGCGCTCCCCTGCGGCTGGTCTGTGGCGAACACAAACTCGCGGATGCCCGCCTTATTGGCCAGGCGGATCACCTCACCGCAGACCTTGAAGGACGCCTTCCGGTCGGCCTGAATTTCCAGCACCGGCTCTTTTTTATCCGCCGCCAGTTGCGCAAACACGGCAGGAAGCCCGGCCAGTTCGGTGGCCTTGCCATTCACCTCGATGCCGCCTTGCGGGTACACCTTGACCTGCACCGTGTCCTGATTGATTTTTTCCGCCGACTGCGACTCCGGCAGGTCCACTTCCTGTCCGTGCTTCATGGCGGTGGAAGTAAGCATGAAAAAAATCAACAGAAGGAACACGACGTTGATCATCGGCGCCATGTCCAGTCCGAAGGACGTGTCTTTGGATTTGCGGATGCGGATCATGGAATCGGCCTCACATCACGATCGAGTAATCGTTCACCCCGGCCTGCCGGGTGATGTCCAGCACACTGACGAACACCTCGTAGCGAGCGTCCTCACTCGATTCGATAACCACCTGTTTGTCCCGGCGCGTAGCCAGGGCTCGCGTGAGTTTATCCAGCAGGGCATCCGTGGAAAGAGTTTCCCCGTTCAACTTGATGGATCCATCCTGCTTGATGGCGATGATGATGGGTTTTTCGGGGTTCTCGGCGGCCGCCTGCGATTCCTTCGGCAACAGCATGTCCAGCCCCTGCCCCTGCACGGCGAAGGTGAGCATGAAAAAAATCAAAAACAGGAAAACCACGTCGATGAGCGGGGCGAGATCGACACGAGCCCGTTTTTTATGACGGCGAATCTTCATGACGCAATCAGGGTTTTGGAAGAGGCGGTGCCCGGCGTATTGCGGTTCTGTTCCACGGAATGGACGAAGTAATGCGCGAAGCGCTCCATGGCGAAGCCCTGGCGTTCGATGCGCTTGTCAAAGAAATGCATCATGACGAGAACCGGAATGGCCACCGCGAGGCCCGCGGCGGTGGTCAACAGCGCTTCCCATATGCCCCCGGCGAGCAGGCTGGGGTTCACCTGTCCCTTGTATTCGGCCACCTGGTTGAACGCCTGCACCATGCCGATGACGGTTCCGAGCAGACCCATGAGCGGCGAGATGGCGGCGATGACTTCCAGCCCCTTGATATTGCGCTCCATGCTTTCCATCTCCTCCTGACCCACCATCGACAGTGTTTCCTCCAACTGCCACTTGGGCGCGTGGTGATTGTGCACGCCCGCTTCCAGCACCCGCGCCACCGGCCCGTTGGATCGACGGCACAACTCCAGCGCCTTTGGCGTGTTCTTTTTGCGGAGCGCTTCCTGCACCGCCTTGTACAGGGCTTCCGGGTTTTCTTTACGTTTATTGAAATACACCAGCCGTTCGATGATGATGGCGACTGCGATCACCGAGCAAAGCAGGATGGGGACCATGATGATCCCTCCCTTGGTGACCAGATCCATTGCCGATTGAAACATTGTCATGGTGTCGCTCCTGTTCTCTACAAAAATTTCTTTATTCAGGCCGTCATTCGATGAAAAACGAAACCGGCAGTTGGAAGGACAACGAAGCATCGCCCAGCCTGGCCGGGATGGCCTCGTAGGGACTGCCGTCGCGGATGGCCTTCATTGCGGCTTGATCGAGCACGTCGAATCCGGACGACTGGGCGACCGAAACCTGCACCAGGTTGCCGTCACGCGCCAGCTCGAACGCCACCACAGTGCGGCCTTCCACACCGCGCTGGCGGGCGGTGTCCGGATACACCTGATGGCCGGCGATCCGTTGCTGAACTCCCCGGGCAAACAGGCCCAGAATCCGGCGGCGTTCCTCCTCGGACAGCCCTTCATCGCCCCAGTCCTCCAGTTGCACCGGCTGGGAGAACGACGGGGCCACGGATGCGTTTGCATACTTTTCAAAATGGGACACCGGTTGTGCGCCGGTCACCGGTGCGGGGTTTTCATTGGAGGTGAAAAGCGGTTGCGGCGTCACCGGCTGAACCTGCGCCGGCTTCACGTGCGTCGTTACCGGGGTCTGCATGACGGCGGCCTGAGTGGTCTTTTGAGAATTCGTAACCGGCGTCTCCAGATGAATCGGGTGGACGACCTGTCTCGTTTTCCGTTGCCGGGAGGTGCGGTCCATGATCATCGCCTTCTGCGTTGCCACCGGTTGGCTCAAAACCTGCGGTTGCAATATCGGTTTCACCACCGGAGTTTTATGCACGACCTTTGCGGACACCGGTTGTGTCTGAGGCATCGTTGTGGGTTGGGGCGGCATTATCATGGGCTGGACCGGTTTCACCTGCGTCTTCACCGGAGTGGGTGCCTGCTTCATGAGCTGCGGTTCGAGTGCCCTGGGTTTGGGACCGGCTTTTTTCTTTGGTGGAACCGGAACGGGTTTCTTCTCCGCAATGGTCATCCGCACTTTTTTGGTTTCCGGTTCGGGAATCGTCTTGTCGCTTTGAAGCAGGGGCAGAACCGAGATCACCACCAGGTGGAACGCAAGCGAACACACCACCGCGCGGGGCCAGTTTATGCTGTCAATGAGAGGTCTCACTTCAGCGTGCATGATCGATCGTCTCCCTCAAGACAAAGGTTGAAGGCGGCCCCGGCACAGAATGACCTCGGGGCCCTGTTCGCTGAATTCGGTCCACGTCGCATACACCCGTCCGCCGTTGCCGAAAAACAGATACGGGTACGCCACCCCGTTGCCCTTGGTGGGCAGCGCCTGCGGAGCAGTGAGAGCGCCGTCAGCCGACGCCTTGACCACCCATGCTTTGGCCGGCGCCCACCCACCCTCCAGGTTCGGGTCGCGTCCCTGGAAAATGATGTAGGCCGCGTCTTCCGATTCGGCGATATAGGGGTGGGTCGGGTCGAGCACCCCGCCCTGGATTTCCTTCACCCATTTGAACGAGCGGCCGAGGTCGTCCGACACCGCGAGTCTCACGGTAGCGCGGCGGTCGATGGCGGTGTACCAGGCAACGTAGAGTTTGCCATTGATGAAGCGCAGGGTCGGTCCCGCATGCGGGCACCCGTCGATGACCCAGCCCGTTTTCGTCACACGCACCGGATCACTCCACGTTTTGCCGCCGTCTTTGGAAGAAGCGACGACCACCACCCGCTCGTGGCCTTCATCCACATGGCGCCAGGCCATGAACACCTCGCCCGACGAACCGAAGGCGATGGCCGGGCGGCAACAGGGGCAGATGTCCCCGGCGATCTTCACGTTCCTGCTGAACGTGGTGCCGCGGTCTTTGGAGGAGGCGGTGAACAGCGAAAACGTGCCCGGCTTGTTGGTGTTCTTGTCGCGCCCGTCCAGCCAGGCGACGTGCACGCTGCCGTCGGGTCCCACTTCCGTATCGAAGAACGACTGGAAGGATTCGCCCTCGTCATCGTTCACCCGCACCGGTTCGGTAAAGCTTCTGCCGAAATCCATGGACCGGGCGAAGCGCACATCCCCGTTGCCGTCCCAGGTGGTGTATATTTCGATGCCCGGTCCGGTTTCCAACTGGGGTCCGTTCTCGCCGTGGGAGCTCACTTTCTCAGTTTCAGGATGCACGGCGTGCCCGGGCGAAAACGAGTCGCCCATGTTGTGCGAATGCGAATAGAGAATGCTCGTCTTGCCCTTGTCTTTTCCGGCATAAAGGAGTTTGATGGCTTCCGATGCGCTGATGCTCAATTGCCCGCTGTTGCCCTGGCCGATGGCCTTCGGGTTCGGTTCCCATTCAATGATGCCACCGGAAGCACCCGGTTTATCACCCGCAAAGGCGGGTTGCGTCTGCCATTCCGTGCCCGCCCAAATGGGAACGACCGCAATGAGAAACATTCCAAAATAAATGAGTCTTTTATACCTGCACCACATGAAGGAACCTCCAAACACTTTGAACTCGACCGAAATATCACTCAAAGGGATTTCCACCCCGCTCTCGGGAGGAACGACCCCAAAACGGGCCGGAACCCGAAGGGACTTCGAGCAATTCAAAAATAAATAATGATGTTGTCGATGGAGTTGCTTCGCCTGTTGTAAGAAAAGCCGGGGTCCGGAATGAAAAGAAGCGCAAGGAAACGATACTCGATTCCCAGCCGGAACGACTTTTTGGAAATAGCGAAGGGTTTAGAGGAACCGGGGAGGAGGTTCCGGAATAGAAGGGAGATGAAAAGAAAAACCGGAGCGGAACAAAGGCAGCGCCACCACTCGCTCATAAGCGGGAGTATTGAAAGGCACACTGTGCAGAAAGACGCTCGATGCAGAAGGGGAGCCGGATGCCGGAGCGGAATTGTCATGACAGGGCAGTTGAATCTCCGGGTCGCCCAAACCCCGCTTCTGGTAGTGCGGGCAGGGTTTCTGGATGTCATGCCCCATCAGCGCACAGTGCAGGGCATGGGCTCCCTGTTTTTTGACAAACGGGGACTTCTCCATGACGTGGCCGTGCGGAGACGCCCAGGCGGACGTGCCCACGCAACACACCAAAAAGATTAAGCCTGCACTGATCCAGCTTTTCATTCCCATGAGGCAATTCTATACAACTGTCCAAAGGAAAATCAAGTTGAATTGCCGGGCCTGCGGATTGCTATTCATCGCAAAACCATTAAAATAAGAACCATCGGGCAACTTCCCCCTCTTTCCCCTTCTCACGAACTGGAGCGCGAACACAATGAAAATTCTGGGCATGATCATGGCTGGGGGCGAGGGAAGCCGGCTGCACCCGCTGACCGCCGAACGGGCCAAACCTGCGGTGCCTTTTGGCGGCAAGTACCGGCTGATCGACATCGTGCTCAGCAATTTCATCAACTCCCGCATCTACGCGATCTACGTCCTCACCCAGTTCAAAAGCCAGTCGCTCACCGAACACCTGCAGGAAGGGTGGCGGTTCAGCTCGATTCTCCCGGACCATTTCATCCTGCCCGTTCCAGCTCAGAAGCGCACCGGGGAAAGCTGGTACCGGGGCACGGCGGACGCCATTTACCAGAACATCAACCTGGTGCAGGACCGGGATTACGATCTCGTCGCCATTTTCGGTGCGGACCACATTTACCGCATGGATATTCAGCAGAAGGTGCAGTACCACACGGAAAAGCAGGCGGACGTCACCATCTCCGCCATTCCGGTTCCGGTGGACCAGGCGCATCAGTTCGGCGTGATCCAGGTGGACAAGGCGGGGCGGGTCATCGGTTTCCAGGAAAAACCCAAAAACCCGACACCCATTCCGGACCGCCCGAACCTGGCGTACGTTTCCATGGGCAACTACCTGTTCAATGCCAAGTTCCTGACGGAAGTGCTGTTCTCCGACGCGGACAAGACGGAGTCCTCGCACGATTTCGGCAAGGACATCCTGCCCTCGGTGTACGGCAACCACGCGGTTTACGCTTACGACTTCGCCACCAACCGCGTCCCGGACATCACGGAAGAAGAAATCGGCTACTGGCGCGACGTCGGCACCATCGGCAGTTACTGGGAAGCCAACATGGACCTGCGCAACATAAAGCCGATTTTCAATCTGTACAACCGCAAGTGGCCCATCAAGACCAATTCCTTCGGCCTGCCGCCGGCAAAGTTCGTGTTCAACGTCGAAGGGCGGCGCGGGCAGGCAGTGAACAGCCTGGTGTCGGAGGGAAGCATCATCAGCGGCGGCATCGTGCAGGACAGCGTCCTGGGCCGGAGCGTGATGGTGGAAGGCAGTGCGGCAGTCATCAACTCGATCCTCATGGACCGCGTGCACATCGGCCCCGACTGCAAGATCAACATGGCCATCATCGACAAGGACGTGTATATCCCGCCGGGCACCGTCATCGGCTACGATCCCGCCGAAGACGAAAAACGGTTCCATGTGGACAAGGAATCCAATATCATCGTAATACCCAAGGGATACAAGTTTCCCTCATCCAGATAGGGATTGAGCGAAAGCGGGCACACCATGACTCACGTCAAGACCGGGCTGGACCGTCTGCTGGCCGACCCGGCCCATATCCTGAAAGGCAGGCGCGTGGGACTGGTGGCCAACCACACCTGCGTCGCCGCCGACGGCCGCTACGGCTGGCTTCATTTCCAGGAACACGATGAAATCGAGCTGGTGAAACTGCTGGCTCCGGAACACGGCCTTTACGGCGTGGCGCAGGACATGGAATCGGTGGACTCTTCCGTCGATCCCGGCACCGGCCTCGCCATCCACAGCCTGTACGGAACCGACGAAGCCTCGCTCCGTCCTTCTCCCGAGCTGTTCGCCGACCTCGACACCGTGGTTTTCGACATCCAGGACATCGGCTCGCGTTACTACACGTTTGTTTACACCATGGCGTTCTGCATGGAAGCCTGCCGGGAGGCGGGAGTGCGCATGGTGGTGTGCGACCGGCCGAATCCCATCAACGGACACCAGGTGGAAGGCAACTGCGTCGGTGAGGGTTACCGCTCGTTCGTCGGACAGTACCCGATTCTGAACCGGCACGGCATGACGGCGGGGGAACTGGCGTGCCTGTTCAACGAACACTTCGGAATCGGATGCGACCTCGGCGTGGTTCACATGGAAGGCTGGAACCGGAACATGTGGTACGACGAAACGGGGCTTCCCTGGGTGGCGCCGTCGCCCAACATGCCGACCGTATCGACCGCAACCGTGTATCCCGGCATGTGCCTGCTGGAGGCAACGCAGTTGTCGGAAGGCCGTGGGACCACCCTGCCCTTCGAGCAATGTGGCGCACCGGGGATCGATGCCTACCGGCTGGCGGAACGCCTGAACCGCAAAAACCTGCCTGGCGTGCAGTTTCGTCCGCAGTATTTCAAACCGGGATTCCAGAAACACCGGGGCGAGTTGTGCGCGGGCGTGTTTTTACAGGTGACACACCGGGAACGGTTCAAACCCCTCATCACGGGGATCGCTGTCCTGCGCGCCATCTCGCAGGATTTTCCGGATCGGTTTTCCTGGCGCGACAAACCTTATGAATTCATAACCGACATCCCGGCCATCGACCTGCTGTACGGCAACCCCGAATTGCGGGAACACCTGCTGGGCGCAAACTTCTCGCTGCTCGATATCGAGCAGTCCTGGGAACCGGACACGCAGGCCTTCCTTCCCCTGCGACGGGAATACCTGATGTACTGACATCCGTCCGTTCCGGTTCACAATTCCCCTCAACTCAACCGCGACAGTTTGTAACGGAACGTCGAGCGCGACAGACCGAGCAGGTTCGCCGCCCGCGACTTGTTGTGCCCGCATTGCTTGAGTGCCTGCTGAATGATGCGACTTTCGAACTGGTTGACCGAATCCTCCAGCGAAAACCCCGGAGGGATTCCATTGCTCGTCCCCGGCTCGCGGGAGTGGTTCAGCTTCATGGATTCCACCACGTAACGCGGCAGGTCCTCCACCTGGATGACCTCGCCCTTGGACAGGATCATGAGCCGTTCCATCACGTTCTGCAATTCACGCACGTTTCCCGGCCAGTGGTAGTTTTTCAGCATCTGCAGGGCTTCCGGCGCGATGCCCTGAATGCGCTTGGCCATGTCGTGGTTGAATTTTTCCAGAAGGCGATCGATGAGCGGCGCCAGGTCCTCCGGCCGCTCGCGCAGGGGCGGAATCACGATCGGGTACACAAACAGCCGGTAGAACAGGTCGTCTCGGAACTGCCCTTTCTCCACAAGCGCCTCCAGGTCCTTGTTGGTGGCAGCGATGATACGGATGTCCGCGCGTTGCGGTTTCACCGAGCCCAGCGGTTCGAATTCGCGTTCCTGGATGACACGCAGAATCTTGGCCTGCGTTGCCGGGGACATCTCCGTCACCTCGTCGAGAAACAGCGTGCCGCCGCAAGCGAGCTGGATTTTGCCAGGCTTGCTTTTTTCCGCGCCGGTGAATGCGCCTTTTTCGTAACCGAACAATTCGCTTTCGATCAGCGTTTCCGGGAACGCCGAACAGTTGAGCGCGACAAACGGTTTGTCCGCACGGCGGCTGTTGTAGTGGATGGCCTTGGCCACCAGTTCCTTGCCCGTGCCGCTTTCGCCCACCAGCATCACGGTGGTGTTCTCCTGCGCCACCTCGGCGGCCAGCTTCATGACCTGCATGATCGGCGCGGAACGGCCGACGATGCTGGAGAAATCGTATTTCGATCCCAGTTCCCCGCGGATCTTGCCGATTTCCTGCTGCAGGCGTTCCTTTTCGCGCTCCATGTCTTTGAGTTCGGTGATGTCCTTGATCACGCCCATGACATAGGCGATTTCGTTGTTCTCCTCGTCGAGAATGGGAGTGTAGATGGTTTCCACCCACACCTGCCTGCCGCTTTTGTGGGGCAGAACCATGCGTTCCTTTTTCGCGCCCAGTTCCCCGTATGAAATGCGGCCGCCCGCACGCGCGGCTTCCTGCCAGCTTTTTTCGAAATCAGACAGTTTCCAGCAGGCTTTATTAACCACGTCCTCGCGGGAGACGTTGTACAGCTCCTCGCAGGCGCGGTTGAACAGGACCAGCCGGTGGTCCCGTCCCACGATGAAGATGCCGTCCCGCGCGGAATCGAGCACCTGGTGAAGATTGTATTTCATTCCAACTTGCCTTTATTTAAGGAAAAAGACCGAAATATCCTTCATTGAGGGATATAAAATCAATATAGGTACCTCGCAATCCGGCGGCCAATTTTCGTCAGTTCGGTGAAATTTGGCCAATTGAAAAATCATTAAAAACAATTACTTATATAAATATCACCCAAAATGGGCAGATTTTGGCCGGACTTCCCTCCTCCCTCTTTAACTTCCCATTTTACAAAGAGAATCGAATCAATGGGTTACGACCATGCCGCGGTTTGGCATTCAATTTGTATTGATTATAGAACATAGAGGGTTTCCCGTTTCCGGGAATGTGCCTGCCTTAAAAACAACATCACATACATATTAGATAGGATGGAGGTCTTTACATGAAAAGCAAGAAAGCGGTTTTGGCATTTGCGTTAATCAGCTCAATGGCGGTTTTCGGTGCCAACTCCGCTGGTGCGGAGGAGATGACGGTGGAGCCCTGGTTTGTTGAAGGTTACAACCAGGCGGAAACGATTTTGGAGCCGGGCACCACGGCCTACTGCAACAAGGATTTTACCGTCCACAACATGAGTGAAAGTGAAGAAGCGACCGTCCAGATCATCCGGGGCAATGGTGACAACTATGACTGGGATCAGATCGACCCCAATCAGTCCCTTGGATACAAAAAAGACGGCGTTTCCATTTTTTCCAGTGATTCTGGCGCTCGGCAGCACGTGGACGAAACCCGCATTGTCAATGGAACCATGGGCAGTGCGAATTTGAAGGTGCTTTGCAAGTAAGTCAATCTCGCTTGACTTGTTTGGCCTCACACTTTTAAAACCGGGTCCGCTTGTGCGGGCCCTTCAATGAATACAGATTGGAGGTTATTCATGAGAGGGACGAAAACGCTTTTTACCGGCATCGTAATTTGTTCCATGCTGACGTTCGGCGCCAGCACGGCACTGGGAGCAGGTGAAGAGACCGTCGAGCCCTGGTTTGTGGAAGGCATGAACAACGAGGAAATGATCCTGGAACCGGGAACCACGGCCTTTTGCAACAAGGACATCACCGTTCAGAACCTGAGCGGGGATGAAATGGCCCGGGTCCGGATCGCCCGGGGTAACGGCGACAATTACGATTGGGACCAG
This sequence comes from Nitrospina sp. P1_D6, assembly GCF_052156615.1. NCBI lineage: Bacteria > Pseudomonadati > Nitrospinota > Nitrospinia > Nitrospinales > Nitrospinaceae > Nitrospina > Nitrospina sp. P1_D6. The sequence continues at coordinate 317,309 of NZ_JBQKUN010000005.1, forward strand.
TTGGAACCCAATCAGACGCTGGGATACAAAAAAGACGGCGTCTCGATTTTCGCCGTGGCTCCGGGTGAACGGGGACCGAACAAAGGCCCCCTCTTCGACGAGGCGCGCATCGTGAACGCCACGATGGGCAACGCCAAGTTGAAGGTCATTTGCAAGTGAGTCAACGTCGTTTGGCTGGGCCGGCTTTCCGTGTTTTAAATCTTGAAACCGAAAGTGTCAACTTCCCCCAAATCGGGAAGCCGGCCTGAAGTTTGGGAAGGACGGGTCTGAAAAACGGCCGGGAGACATCTCCCGGCCGTTTTTTTATTTTTCCAAAGATTTTATTGAAGCGATGTGGACACGGCAGGCGGTGTGAGGATCGGCGGGCGAACCCGCATTTTCTTCGCACCCTGCAATTCCACCTCACGCAAAAGCACGCTGGGAGCGATGCTGG